>JAGBEE010000013.1 GCA_017937135.1 Clostridia bacterium
AACAGGAGTCCATCTTGCGGTAAGGGTGATATTGCCATAGCTACCCGTAGAAATCTCCGTTACTTTGGTTTCACCGTTATACCAACCGTCGAAGGTGTAGCCGAGCTTCTCTAAATCTACAAGGGTAATAGTTTCGCTCTCAATGGTATAAGATATTGCGTTGCTATTATTGGCATCTTTCGTGTTTTCATAGGATATGCTGTATGTAGCCACCTCATATTTTGCATATAACGTAATGGCGCCAGTCGACCCTTTGGATATGGTAGATACTTTATTGGTATAATCTTCGTCAGAATACCAACCCAAAAAATTATAGCCTTCTTTTTCTGCGTTAGAAAGAGCAAAATCATCCTCCACCGTGTACAGTGCAGGATTATTATGCGATCCACCATTTGCCTCATAGATTATATCATAAGAAATAAGGTCAAATTTTGCGTAGACAGACATATTGCTTGAAATGGGAGCATCAAGTAAAGAATTTGCAGAAAATGGTTTGCTCCATACATTTTCATCCCAATACCATCCATCAAAAGAATAACCTGTTTTAACAGGATCTTCCGGAATAGATATAACTTCTTGACCGCTTGTTCCTATGGTAGAATAATTCTCCCCGTCCACCTTGAAGGTTAAGTCAAAATTCTCAACTTTGTCACCACAGGCAACAAGTGAAAAAACGCTAAAAACAAGCATTATCAAGCAGAGAACTATCGTCGTTAATCGTTTCTTGTTAATCATATTTTGAAACCTCCTGATTCATTTTACATTGCTTTTGTTTAATTTTTGATTCTGAAATATATATTATCAACGTGTTTTCACACATTCGTTACCTCCTTATAGATGACTTATTTTCGTTTTATTTGAACGCCTATTAGTGTAATAGGTGTTCACAAAACAGAGATTTTATCACCTATTACCGCAAAAATGAACTTTAAGATGCAAAAAATTAAGATATTATAGGAAAAAACTTGAAATTCTAATTATATTATGATATAATTATTGTGTATTCCTACCGCCTATTACACTAATAGATGTTTGTTTAATCGCACCTGAAAAAGAGAGTTATTCTTCTTCAAGGGCGATATTTTTTATTTCTATTCCTTTCTTTTCTGCCTTTTTCAAGCAGACAGCTGCACCGCCGTTATCCCATTCCACGTATGCCACGAGAAGGTCGGAGTGTTCCACAAACCACTCGTTTCTCTTGGTGATGGCGGCTTTATGATGTATTCCATAGAGTTCTTCGGGATACCATATTTCATCGTAGAATTTTTCGAGACAATCCATATTTGCAACGGAATATGGAATAACTAAAATCAAGCTGCTGTTTGCCGTGCCGTAGGCTTTCTGCCCCCTCTTGACAGCAGAAGCAACCATTGTGTCAAAATCTCCGTTTCGCCCGACATAAAATTCCACATATTCTTTTTTGCGTAGTAGTTCGCTTATTATCCTGTCGAGTTGTTCTTCGACAAAGCGAAAACGGTCAATTTGCCTATGACCGATAAAGGAAACACGGTATATTTCTCCTATCATTTTCCGTTTCCTTCCTTCGTTATAGATGGATATTTTACACGCATAATTGTACGCCTATTGTTATAATAGGCGTACAAAAAATACATAAAAATTCACCTACAAATCGCATAATTGCCTGTTTTTCTTGCGATATATCCCCGAAAATATTGACATATCCCTATAAATGTGATATAATATATCCCACTATTATAACAATAGATGCTGAATAAGGTTTTACAACAATTTGCCGAGTTTGTTCATCATCTCTTTCTTGTGTTCCATAAGCGAGTGAACATAGCGGTTAAGGGTTACGGTTGGATTCTTATGCCCGAGTATCTCGGACAGCGTTTTCACGTCCATTCCGCATTCCAGGGCGCGCGTTGCAAAGGTGTGGCGCAGAGAATGAAAGCCCCGATGCGGTATATCGAGATTCTTCTGCAACGTAGCAAAGGTGCGTTGGTATGATCTGATTGAAATGGGTTTTTCGCCATTCGATACAATGTATATCGAGTGGCTTTTCTTTTTAGCTTCACGGAGCAGAGGCATAAACTGTTTCGGGAGAGGGATTGTTCGGATGGAGGATTGTGTTTTCGGTATATCCGTTATTCTTCCGAATGTACCGTCCTGATTCTTTCCGTCATGGCAGGTCTTGTTCACTCGTAATTCGCCCTTTACGAAGTCAATGTCCGTCCATTCAAGTGCAAGCAATTCGCCTATTCGGAGTCCTGTATATAGGCACAGGAAAACCCCGAACAGCTTCGGCTTGTCCTTGCCCATGATATACTGTTCCATCTTCTTTTGCTCGGCAGAAGAAAAACACTCAACCTTCTTTTCGCCCGTTTTAGGTCGCTTGATTTTATCTGCCGTGTAATCGTTCATATAACCGAGTGCGTATGCCGTCTTTAGCGAATTCTGCATCACCGTGATGATTGCGTTTACAGAGTTCGGGGATAGCCCCTTTCCGGTCTTTAAGTTTCCGCTATTGAGTAGTTCCGTCACAAAGCATTGGAGCGTAAACGGTGTGAGTTCGTTGAGTTCAAGCTCTCCGAGCTTCGGGATAATGTGTTGATTCACGATCTCGCTGTACCGTGTGTATGTCCTTTGCTTTGAGGACGGCTGAATATAATTATTGAGCCAATTGATGAGCCATTCTTGATATTTCATTGCTGTTCTCCTTTACGTTGATTTTTTGTGGGCGAATGGGCGAATTTTAATAATAATATTTTACACCTACGCGCAGAAAAAGGCTTGTTCTTTATGTGTACGGCAGAAAGAAAAAAGGTATTGAATTTGCATCAACGCCTTTTCTTCTCGTCCGTATTTGCTTTTAAGAAAGCCTCTCTAATAAAAACCTATATATCTTCTTTTCTGCTGTAATCTCTTAAAGTGGGTAGTTCACTTTCTCCTACCATGATGACAGGTACCACCTGCCACCGTATAGGCAGGCTACGCCCTTGGTAGTGAAGTATAAAATTTCGAGTAATTCCTTGCAACCCACATTGAAGACCACAGATTTTTCTTTGTATTGTGGGCGTTTTTCATTTTTAACCCATAGTACCGACTCCATAGGTCATTTACCGACCCACAGTTAATTTCGGGGAAAAAGTGCGAAAATCCCTTGAAAACAGTCGGCGTTGCCGTCTGTTGTGATGTGCGGCAAGGCGTTTACGACCCAGACGCTTTAACCTGCTTGATTTTCGACCCTGCAAAAATCAGAGTTTTTGCTCTCGATCCGTGCTTTCCACACCGTCCGAATTTTGCCCTCATTTTGCCGTTTTCTCGGTCTTTCGGTACTACCTCTGCCGAGGGCGTTCTTGTGCTGTTTTGGTCTTAAAAAACGCACAGGCTCTGTGCGTTTTCCGTTTCCTTATTCGTTTAGTTGGGTGTTTGCCTTACCCCTGCGACCATTTCGCAAATTTGCCCGAATGTCATCAGCATTTTGAACGGCTCTCGCTGCCTCAAGTCGTTTTGCAAGAGCGGTTTGTTCTTCCTCGCTAATATCCCCACGGAAGATAATCGTTAGGTATTTCTTCGGGAAAATATAGGTCACACCGCCGTATTTGTTCGTTGCTTTTAGACGGTATAGATCGGGGTGCTTTTCCATCGCCATCTTGAGCTTCTTTTTTAGTTTTGCGTTGTGCGTATAGACTTCCGCTGCGCTTTCACCCTCGTTAAAGAGGATGATGGTTTCCTGTTCAATTCTTGTAAGATTCATTTTCTTTCCTCCTGTTTTTTGAAATAAAAAAAGCCGAGGATATTTCTATCACTCGACTCAATATGTCTTATTAAATTTTTTGTTTTCGGGTAGAGCTTTGGGGGCGATTTTTGTTCTCACGGGAGTTCAAATCTATTCAGTATCGGGAAATATCCGCTTTTCATCTACAAAATCGAACTGTAAAAATCCGCCCCTTAAAAAGCAAAAATCCCTTGAAAAATCAAGGGATTTGCGGACGATATCTTTTTCATCGCCCTTTTATGGCGCAGGAAGAGGGATTCGAACCCCCGTGGCTTTTGGCCTAACGGTTTTCAAGACCGCCTCGTTGTGACCGCTTCGATATTCCTGCATATATGAATGCTTCTACGCATTCATATATGCAGGGCAAAGAGATGTGGCTTGTGAATTTATTTCACAATTCGCTTCGTATGCGAGGCTATATCGTCTGGGAGCTCGCTCACAAGCGATAGCCGATGCACAAAGCTCTGCTTTGCTATTCCTGTAATGATGCGTATGCATTATTTGTTTTTTTATTTTGCTTCTACGCATTCATATATGCAGGGCAAAGAGATGTGGCTTGTGAATTTATTTCACAACTTGCTTCTTTACTGCTTTTTATGATGCGTTTAGCATTATTTTTGCTATCTTTTTCAAAATTGCATAGATATGATAGCATATTTTTTGTTCTGTGTCAATATGTTTTTTTAATTATTTTATTTTGTCTCATTTGCTTTTATAATTTCAAAGCCTGTGTGTTGACTTTACTTAACAAACATAACAAAATATTTTTAATGCGACAAAACTCGTGTTGGTGTTGATATTATATTGGGTTTTTGATTCAACAAATAAAATTTCACCCGCTTTTTATTAAAACGTATTATAACGTTATATTGCAAATTCCTTTTGCGTATGATATAATTTTCATGGAATAATGCATTAAGCAACCTTATTAAATTGGAGGAATTCATGAAAGAAGACTTTTATTATAAGCTCAAGGAACTCTTTGCTGAAATTCGCCTTGTTTTCCAAGAAAGTATTTTGGATAATAGCAAGCTAAATGCACTTACGAATAATCTAAAGACGTCGAGAAAGCATATTTTAAAACATGCCAAGAAAAAAGAGCGTACGCTGTTACTCTATTGCATAGACACTCTTTTTGAAGTAATAAAAGAGAACAACAAGGAAAAAATATCTAATTTTGCAGATTTAGCTCATAATATTCCTGATATATATTTGGGCAAACGCAATTTTTATTCTTTTCACGAGGAAATCAAACTATTTAGAGAAAAATACGGTGAAGCTTATTTCAAGAATATGAATAATATTTATCCTTATTTTTCTAAAAAAGCTCCTAAGAACGCATTACAATTCTTCTTTCCAGAATCCGACGAAGCCTTCAAAGAACAGCATCCGGTTGGATATTGGATATTGGTTATCTGTGGTATAACGGCCTTTCTTCTTCCTTTAATTATTTTCTCTATATACATATCCCATTTTGATCAGGACCAAGGCGTTGGTGGATGGCCAGCGCTTGCTATTGTAGGGTGCTTGATTATAGGCATTGGCCTTTTCAATATAGTTGCTGCTTTTATTCATCAGTATCTTGGCCATAAATTAACCGCAATTTGTTTGCTTGGTGGCAGCGCTCTCGTCGCGCTTTCAATATTTATGGTGAATAATCCACATCTTTATAACCAAAATGTTTCTATTTATTATTTTGTTTCTCTTTTTATGATGCTTTTACCTGCTCTTTTCTATGTATATTTTCGTTTTAGCGTTGGCTCTTGGCTGAAACGCTCGCGACGCATCAGTAATTCAAAATTTGAAAATTTAACCAAGGGCAAGAAAAACTTTTGGTGGTACGTAGCATTACATAAAGAAGTGAATTTAGGTATTCTTTATTATATAAATAAAGCTTTTACAATTCTTTATGTATCGCTTTTTGCTCTAACCTTGCTTACAGGTCTTATAAAGGAAATGTCCTTGATTCTTTGCCCCTTGAATATTTTACTTTACCTGCTAACGGCGTTTATGGTTATATTTTCAAGGATTCAAGATAATTTGGATTTTCACAAAAAACCGTTTGTTATTTTTGCAAGAAGCAGAAATAAAGGAATAGATTCTATCATATTTGACTTGTTTGCTGTGTTTTTTGTTTTAGCAATGGCTTATGTAAATTTAATGCTTGCCACAAGTATTTGGGGAATAGAATTGCCACATTTTTAACTTTAACATATGTGTAATTCTATATATTGCCATTCTTAACAAATCCCACAATGTGCATAAATTTTAAAAAATTCGGAGGTTTCTATGCTTAACTCTTCTCCTGTGGAGCTTCATAAAAGGCTATTTGATAAAATAACCCCCTCTCTTAGATGGGACGAAAAAACACCAATCGATAAGTGGCGCATTACCTGTCAAGAAAAGCTATCGGAGCTTTTAGGCCTTGACACATTTGAAAAATGCGAGGCTGATTTAAAAATTGTCAGCGAAAGCACCCTTGGCTTATGCAAGCATATACATTTTCTTGTGCAGACAGAAAAGGATTACTATGTTAATGCCCACCTTCTTGTTCCCAAAGGAATAAGTGAGAAATTACCTCTTTGCATGGGCTTACAGGGACACGTCAGCGGTGCGCATATTGGCTTGGGAATCGAAAAATTTGATTATGACAAAATGTATATAAACGAGGACCACTTCGACTACTCTAAGCAGTGCATTGATTATGGCTTTGTTGGCTTGAGCATTGAGCAGCGTGGCTATGGCGAAAATGGTGGTGACACCGAAACAGGACACACAAAATGCACGCACGCACAGACAGGCGCTTATTTACTTGGACGTACGCTAATTGGCGAAAGAGTATGGGACATACAAAGAGTGCTCGATGCCATTTTGGATTATTTTGGAGATATTATTACAATGAAGGGCTCGTTGCTTATTGGCACATCGGGTGGTGGCACAGCGACCTATTACACCGCCTGCCTTGAAAATCGCTTTGAGGTGTTTTTGCCCGGCGTTGCTCTATGTAGCTTTGCTGACTCAATAGTAGCGCTTGATCATTGTATTTGCAACTATATTCCAAATATTGCAAAATACTTCGATATGGGAGATTTGGCAGTTATGATAGCGCCCAAAAAGCTAATCATTTTAAGTGCAACCAATGATAGGTGGTTCCCAATTGAGGGCGCTAAGCGTGAATACGAGCGCATAGAAAAAATCTACAAGCACTTAGGCGCGCAAAATAACCTGCGCTTTGTCATTGGAAACGGTGGACATAGCTTCTATCCAAACGAGGTGTGGCAAGCCATAGGCGAGCTTTTAGAAAAATAAAATATGAGCAAGAATGAAGGAAAATTCCTTTACTCTTGCTCATTTTTATTGAAAGCTTTATATTTTAAAATATGCTATGGCGTTGTTGTAGCAAATGTCCTTTATTACGCTTGATACAAGCTCCATATCGCTTGTCATTTCACCGTTTTCGATAAGCGTGCCGAGATAGTTGCACAAAATTCTTCTAAAATAGTGATGTCTTGGGTATGAAATGAGCGAGCGACTATCTGTTAGCATACCGACAAATGCGCCGAGGTGTCCTGTTGCGCAAAGGTCCTGTAAATGCTTCTCCATTCCTATTTTGTTATCTAAGAACCACCAAGCAGGTCCATATTGTATTCTTCCTCTTACTCCGCTTCCCTGGAAGCAACCGATAATTGCCATTATCTCTGCGTTCATTTTTGGGTTTAGGTTGAAGATTATTAGCTTAGGCAGCAGTCCCTCGCTATTTAATTTATCCATTAAGCGAGAAAGCATTGAAATGCTATTTGTGTCAGAAATACTATCAAAGCCTGTGTCAAGTCCAAGCCTTTCAAGCATTACAGCGTTATTATTACGCATAGCGCCAATGTGTAGCTCGGTTGCTATATCGTATTTTGCATAAAGCTTCATTAAATAATATGTAAGGTAGCCCTTAAAAATCTCGGAGTCCCTTTGTGTTGGCAAATTACCATTTATTACTTTCTTTAAAACCTCATTGGCTTCTTCCCTGTCATAAACCTTATAAACGCTTTCAAGCGCTATATCACTTGCTCTTGCACCAACTGACAAAAATGCCTTTAAGCGATTTTCAAGTGCACTCTCAAGCTCGTCAATTGAGGTTATTTTATTTGTTAGCGCCTCTAATTTTCCGAGGAAGGTAAGATAGCCCTTTGCCTCAATATTCATTATCTTATCAGCACGGAAGGCAGGAATTACAGAAAATTTATAGCCCTTTTCCTTGATTTTCTCAAACACATCAAGGTTGTCAAAAACCTCGTTTGTAGTAAACACGTGCGTTACGCTTGAGCCTTCAATTAAGGATGATGGTGTTATATTGTTTTTCTTAATATATTCGTTGCACTCGTCCCAAATTTTTTGTGCATTTTTTGCGTTTATCTCAAGCTCACAGTCGAAGTATTCCTTTAATTCAACCTGTGACCAATGGTAAAGTGGGTTGCCAAAGGCTGTGCCAAGCACGGTGCAGTAGGCTACAAACTTTTCCTTGTTGGACTTATTTCCTGTTATGTATTCCTCGTCAACCCCATAGTTTCTCATAAGTCGCCACTTGTAGTGGTCGCCAGCAAGCCAGATTTCAAAAATGTCATTAAAGGGCTTGTTTTCAAGTATTTGATACTCCGACAAATGACAGTGATAGTCAAAAATCGGCATATCCTTGGCATATGAGAAATAAAGCTCCTTTGCTGTATTATTTGTTAGTAAAAAATCATTTTTAATATAACTCATTATAATGTAACTCCATCCTTAAAAATTGCTATTTCGCAAAAACCGTTTTCCTCGTTTTTCGCTTCCTTGCCTGAGGCAATTTGCAAAACAAGCTCCAATAGCTCATTTGTCATATCTGCCATTTTAGCTCCATCAAGAATAGGCGAGGCATCAAAATCTATCCATTTCTGCTTTTTTGTTGCAAGCGCCTTATTAGTTGATATTTTTACAGTTGGCACGCCTGTGCCGAGCGGCGTTCCTCTGCCCGTGGTGAATAAAATCATATGTGCGCCACACGCCATAAGATTTGTAGCTGCCACAATATCATTGCCAGGGCCATTAAGGAGCGAAAGACCATTTTTCTTAACCATCTCCCCATAATTAAGAACGTCAACAACAGGGGAAAGGCCTCCCTTTTGTACACATCCAAGGCTCTTTTCCTCAAGAGTTGTTATTCCACCCTCCTTGTTTCCCGGCGAGGGGTTTTCGTAAATTACCTGATTATGATTTGTAAAATATTCCTTAAAGTCGTTTATTAGCTTGACAGTTTTCTCAAAAACCTCATAGCTTACGCATCTTTCCATAAGTAAATGCTCTGCGCCAAACATCTCGGGCACCTCGGTTAAAACACAGCCTGCGCCATATGAAACCATTTTATCGCAAAGACTACCAACTAAGGGGTTAGCACTAATTCCACTATAAGCGTCGCTTCCACCACACTTTAAGCCAATACGCAAGCGTGAGATGCTAATTTTCTCTCTTTTAAAGGTGCTTGTGTACTCCTTTAGCTCGTTAATTAACGACACTCCCTTGGCAATTTCATCATCCTCGTCTTGACAATTAAGAAATTTCACTCTTTTTTCATTGTACTCGCCAAGAGTCTTTTTTAATTCCTTTATATTGTTATTCTCGCAGCCCAAGCCAACCACCAAAACGCCACCTGCGTTTGGATGCTTTATCATTCCACAAAGAATTTTCTTTGTTATTTCGTGGTCGCCACCAAGCTGAGAGCACCCATATGGATGGGAAAAATACTTAGCTCCTGTTTTTTCAGCAAGCCTTTGTGCCACCTTGTTTACACAGCCGACTGTGTTTACTATCCATATGTCGTTGCGTATGCCGACATCGCCGTTTTCACGCACATAGCCATCAAAGGTTAAGTTGCTCTGTACTCTTTTTATGCCATAGTCCTTATAGGAATATGTATATTCAAGCGTGCCACTTAAATTTGTTTTCAGGTTATGGGTGTGCACGTGCTCGCCTTTTTTAATATCAGCTATGGCGTGTCCTATTGGCGCGCCATATTTAATGATATTTTCGCCACATTTTATGTCGCACAGGGCATATTTGTGCCCGTTTTCGCGAATTTCTACATTATCATTTATATGAATTTGCATAAAGCCTCACTCCATATTTGCAAAGCGTGAAATATCCTCGCCCCAAAGGGATACATCGCTAAGAATTTCCTCTACGCTACCGTTTTTCAGCTTGCAAATTACCTCTTCACTATCACTTGGTGTGCCTCTTTTGTAAAATTCTATAAGCATATGAAGCGCAAAGACAAGATTTTTTGGCGCCTTATTATATCTTTTCTCATAGTCAAGAATAGATGGGAGCACTCTTACCTTAAACTTGCTTACAGAGCTTAGCGCAATTGACTGACACCTATGGTGAATATATGGGTTTAAAAACCTTTCAATTACGGAATCTCTATACTCCTCAGCTTCTTTTCTGTCAACATCCAAGGAGTCAACGATTTCCTCAAGGCAATTTCTTAAATGCGCGCTGATTTTCTCGTTTTTCAAACACTCTCCGACACTTTCTACATTATTTAAGAGTGCGTATGGTATCATCGAGGTGTGCGCTCCGTTAAGAATACGCACCTTTATTGTACGATATAGCTGTACTGATGGCACATAGCGCACATTTAAGCCTATTTTGTCAAAGGGCAGGCGCGAATCGCTCTCGCCCTCTATTACAAAGAGGTGAAAATACTCACTTGTGTTTACATTGTTATCTACATAGCCAAGCTCTATTTTCTCATCAGGCTTGCCCGACACTATTCTATCAACAAGCGTGTTTCTAAATGAGCAGGAGTCAAGATAGCTTAAAAATCCCTTATCAAGTCCCCAGCTTATTGCATGCTTTTTTACTATTTCCTTTAGCCTATCTCCGTTATTCTCAATTAACTCGCAGGGCACAATCAAGACACTGCCAAGAGCGCTTTTGTATCTTTGATAAAGAAGCGCGCATAGCTTTGCAGGGTAGCTATTTGGACAAGCAGTTTCTGGATACTCGCATTTTTCATACACTATTCCCGCCTCGGTTGTGTTAGAAACAATTACATCTGTGTCGGGGTTTTTAGCAAGGGCTAAAAACTCCTCGTAATTCTCACTTGCATTAACTGAGCCACAAATGCTATCAACCAAGGTAACGTCATTGTGCTTGCCATCACGCGCTAAGTGTGTGTAGTTATAATTTTGCTCCATTAGAGGGTCTATCCCTCCTGTTAATGAGCGAACTATAACTGCATTGCCCGAATATACGCCACTATCATTTGCCTTTTGTAGCATCCAGTCAAAAAAGCCACGAAGGAACACTCCCCCACCGAACTGAATAATTTTTACAGGTCTTTTCGGCTTATTTAAAGTTATTTTCTCCATTGTAATTCCTCTATTTTTCCTCGTCTGCAAAGCGCTTGTATAGCTCTCTTATTTTAAAATATGCAGCCTTTGGATTTCTGTATTCATCAACAATACCCTTGTTGTTAAAGTAACGAACACGATTAAGGTCGGTTGATGGTGAGGTTCTAATATTAGCAAACTGCCAAATATAAGTACCTCTCATATAAGGTGTTTTATGGAATAGCTCAAGAGTATATTCAATTAAATCTCTTTGATATTCCTCGCTCCATTTTACTGTGTCAAAATGAGAATGGAAGCCAGCAAGGGCGCCTGCACCAAATTCGCTCATAACAACAGGCTTGTCTTCCCAGCCCTTTTCCTTGCGACGAGCATCAAATTGCTCAATCATCTTATCCCAGTCTTTAAGATTTCCATCATAGCCACCATATCTGTACCAGCCGTGATAAATATTTATACAGATAATATCGTCAAAGCCCATATCTCCATCACGCATTGGATGGCAGGAGGCGTGAGTAATTAGTCTATTTCCACCATTTTCTCTTAAATACTTACTCCACTTTTCAGATATAGGATATGAATTTTTTGAATATGTAGGAATTTCGTTATGCATACCCCAAATTATAATTGATGGGTGGTTGTAGTAATACTTAACCATTTCCTTATGCATATTGAAGCCTCTTTCCATAAGCTCCTCGTTCTTTAGTGATTCCTCGCTAAAGCCACAGCCCCACATAGGAATTTCGCTCCATAATAAAATGCCCTTTTCATCAAGCATATCAACAAAAATTCTTGAATTAGGATAGTGTGAGCCACGAACTGTATTACAGCCCATATCAAGAATTAAATCAATATCCTTTTTCATTAGCTTTGATGGGAAAGCAAAGCCCCAATCGGGATGCTCCTCGTGTCTGTTTACGCCAAGAAGCTCTATGGACTTGCCGTTTAAAAGAATGTTGCCTTCCTTAACCTCGATTTTTCTAAAGCCAATTTTATCAATTAAATCGTCCGTTTCCGTTTTGGCAACTACTGTATAAAGCCTTGGTGATTTTGTGCTCCACAATTCAATATTGTCAAGCACGATATTAGGAGTTACAATTGTCTTTTTTTCATAGCCATCTAAGGAAACAGCCTCATTATAAATCACTGTATCGCCAACCGTTACAGACACATTTGAGGTAGTGGAAGTGCTATTTGCGTTATATAGCTCTATTACTGCGTTTACCTTAGCAGATTTAAGGTCATCTGATAGCTCGTTTTCTATATGATTTGAAAGAATAGAAATTCCCTTTAGCTCGTTTAGGTAAACATCTCTTGCTATACCGCCATAGTTAAACCAGTCAGTATATCTTTGCGGGAAGGATAGTGCGTCTAAGCGACTATCTGCACGTACGATAAGTGTATGCTCACCCGCGCTTACGTCATTTACGATAAGCTCAAACTGCGTAAATGCTCCGTAATGCTCACCTATCCATTTGCCATCAAGCCAAACGTCTGCCTTTGTCATTACGCTTCCAAATTCAAAACATAGTGTGCCACCATTTGTTTTAAATTTCTTTTCGTACCAAGCACAACCCTCATAGTTAAGTAATCTTAATTCGTTATTAAAGCAAGATGGGACAATTACGGTTTCACCATTTGTAAGACCGTTTTGCCAGCCCTGACTTTCTCCCACATTTTCGCTGTCAAGCTTAAATTGCCAATTTCCATTTAGGTCAAGTACTTTTCTTGCTTCATGCTCATTAAATAATCTTTTCATAGTGTTTCCCTCTATAAATAATAATATATTTTAATTATAGCATACAATTTTAATTAGTGCAATTATTTTTATATAAAAAAGAAAACGAAGCAAGGCAAATGCCCTGCTCCGTTTTTTAATAAATTAAGCTTTAATTATTATTTTGTGTAATAGTTGCATTTTCTCCATCTATTGTAATGGTATATACCTCATTTGAAGAAATTGCAACGGTTAATGTATTTTGGTCAACCTCTGCAAGCGCGCCGAATTTTACTATTTCAAAGCACGCATCTGCACTTGATATATAAGAGTCGGTTTTTTCAAGCTCTGTTAGCTGATACTTAACTATTAAGGCGTATTCTTGATCCTCTAAGCTATACCTACCAATAGCAAGCTTGTAGCCCTCCCCATCTTTAGTTACACTATATGTGTTTCTTTGTGCGAAAGTAAAGCTTGCAAGCTGACTGTAATCAGGAATTGAAGAGCCGAGCGATGCTGGATAATAGCCATCATTTGAAATAAGCAGGTATTCGGTTTTTTCTGCCTCGTAGCTTATTAGCATTTCATCTACGACGTCAATTTGCTCATAGCTATATATTATATATTCAAATACGTCAAATTCAATATTGGTGGTTGGAATATACACCTTTTTATTTTGCTCGTCGAGAATAATTTCACCATAGTAAGCATAGATTGCCTCAAACTCTTCATCCTGTGCCCCTGCCTGACTAATAAAGCGATTGCCAGAAACGCCATCGTAATCTGGAGTATCAATTACAAATTCAATAAGCAAATCATCTGCATAGATGTAATTCATACCCATATCCTTTATGGTGATAAAGCCGTCGTTGAAATCCTCAAGCTGTGGATTATTAAGCGATAGCTCAGTGCGCGCCATCTCAAAAACGCCCTCTCCCTTGCGAACAAAGGTTAAATCGTAATAGTTATACATAGCTGTAATATTGCCATTTTCACCAATATAATTTCCTACAAATCCACCAATGTGTTGATTCTTTACGCCATCATACTCGCTAAGCATTGCTGTAAGAACTGCAAATTTTCCGTTTTCCCATTTAAGCGTAGCTATGTAAACATCCTCTACGGTTTCCTTCTGGAGGTCGTGATTGCTTCCCGTGTACTTATATTTATATTCATATGTATCGTACTTATTTAATTCAACCTCAAGCTCGCAGTCGTACATATAGAAATCTGCTAAGTTAGATATGTAATCGTCGAAGAAAATTCCATCCTTCATAAGATAAAGCACATTGTCCGCGCAAGCAAACACGCCATCATAACAGATTTGCTCCCTTGGCTTTGACACAATCGGAGCATCCTCGCCTGTCATTGGGTCGTTATACAAGTAAATTTCGTTCTTTTCCTCATCTAAGTAAAGGCGACGGTCAACCTGCCCCTCCTCTGATGTAGCGTGCTTAAACTCATTGTATTTTGAAATGTCAACAAAGAAGCTTCCTTCAAGACGTAAAATCACATTTAATTCCTTGTCAAATACATATGTTGTGTCCGCGTACTCGTCGTAAAATGCAGGAACATCATTCCTTACTGCATCCTCAAGCGCTATATATTCTCCTGTACCAAATGCTACGCTTGCATATACCGAGCCGTTTTTGTAAACCTTAATTTTCTTGTCGCCGCTTTGGTATAGCTTTTCTTGCTCAAAGTCAAAGCCATCATTTTCCTTGTCTATTATAAACTCCTCTGTCTCGTCGTGTGTTTCACCACTTGACGAGGTGCTTGTTATTGTCAATTTTGCTGTATTTCCACTTACCTCAGCCTTGCCTGTTGCGTAAATGTAATCGCTAAACGCAAATTTGTCGCCCATAATATAAAGGCTTCCGTAGCTTGAGCAAAGGTCTTTGCCAAAATAGCGCTCACTATTTGAATAAACTATTTCGTAATAATCACCAATATCAATATTTATTCTTGTTGTTGCTAAATTTCCTCTTGCAGTTTGATAGGTGTCGTTTAGCACGTTCAAATCTATTACTAACCCATCGTTGTCCTCTGAAACTACCATTATTTTATTAGATTTTACAGGGTAGTATTTAAGTGCCAAGCCAAGCAGCGTTCCTGTTCCGTCCTTATTCAAAACAAGGTCAGTGTTGCCCTCGTAGCCTCCAATGTCCATGCCCTGTTGCATTTTGTACGTGCCACCAAGGATTTCGTAGCTTTGTATTTCCTCATAGCCACCATCTCTTAGGCTTGAAAATACGAGCTTGCCATCCTTCTTGGTAAACACCATAGCACCAATACCTATCTCGGAATCAGATACGCTTGGCATAAATTCAAAGGGCAGCTCCTTGCCATTTAGCTTTAACACCAGCTTAGTTGATTCGCCAGAGTCGCTTTTTATTTCCTTGTAAACATAGGAAAGATTTTCATCTCCTATTTTAAAGTCGTAGGTGTACTCTGTAACCACATCCCCACTTGGTGTCGGCTCCTCATCTGTACAGCCTACAAATGCCATGCATAAAATTGAAAGCGCCAAAAGTAAAAACGCCTTAAATAATTTTTTCATATTTTCTCTCCTCCTTTTATTTTTTGCGCTGTTCTTATTTTTATTATATCACTCCCAAAAAATGTTGTCAAGTTCAAGAAATTTTGCATTATAAGCGCATTATAAAAAAGAGTAATTGCATTATTAAAAAAAGTATGCTACAATTATAATATATGTAATATAAGGAATTTTTGGAGGAAAAATGAAAAAAATATTAGGTATAGAGCTTGGCTCTACAAGAATTAAAGCTGTTTTAATTGATGAAAACGCAAGGGTTATCGCCCAAGGCTCACACGAGTGGGAAAACAAGCTTGAAAACGGCTTGTGGACATATTCCTTAGATGACGTTTGGCAGGGGCTTAGCTCCTCGTACGCGTCTCTTTGCCAAAATTATAAGGAGCCTATTGAAAATCTTGATGCAATTGGCATTTCTGCAATGATGCACGGATATTTAGCCTTTGACAAAAATGATGAGCTTTTAGTTCCGTTCAGAACCTGGAGAAATACAAATACTGCCGAGGCAGCCTCCGAGCTTACAAGTGCGCTTGGCTTTAATATGCCACAGCGCTGGAGCGCATCTCACTTCTATCAAGCAGTTTTAAACAAAGAGGAGCACGTAAAGGACGTTACATTTTTAACGACTCTTGCAGGCTACGTTCATTGGATGCTCACAGGCGAAAGGGTGCTTGGCATTGGCGACGCTGCCGGTATGTTCCCTACAATAGACAATACATACGACAAGGAAAAGTTAGAAATATACAACTCTCTTTTAAATAAGCACGGAGTTGATAAGAAATTAGAGGAGCTTTTACCAAAGGCTCTTTATGCAGGAGAGTTTGCGGGAAAATTGACCGAAAGGGGCGCAAGACTACTTGACAAAACAGGCACTCTTAAGGCTGGCGCGCCACTTTGCCCACCAGAGGGTGATGCAGGCACGGGTATGGTTGCGACAAATGCTGTTAAGGTGCATACAGGTAACGTTTCAGCAGGTACATCTGCCTTTGCTATGGTGGTATTAGATAAGCCTCTTTCCAAGGTAAACACCACAATTGACGTGGTTGCCACTCCAACGGGAAAGACGGTTGCTATGGTACACGCAAACAACTTTACCTCTGAAATTAACGCGTGGGCAAATCTTTTTGAGGAGGTTATCTCTCTTGCCGGCGCAAGCATTAAAAAGGGTGAGCTTTTTGATAGACTATATGAGATTTCAGCAAAGAGTGACTCAGATGTTGGTGGCTTAGTTGGCTACAACTTCCTCTCTGGCGAGCCAATTGTTGATATGGAAGCAGGTATTCCTATGGTTTTAAGAAAGCCGGGTGGAAAATTGACTCTTGCTAACTTTATGCAATTACAGCTTTACTCTGCCCTTGGCGCAATGAGCATTGGCATGGAGGCGCTTGCCGAGGAAAACGTACAAATTGAAGACATTTGTGGACACGGTGGCTTCTTTAAAACTCCATTCGTTGGCGCAAACGCAATGAGCGCAGCGCTTGGCGCACCTATAACCGTTATGAAAAACGCAGGCGAGGGTGGCGCTTGGGGAGTTAGCCTGCTTGCTCTTTATGAGCTTTGCAGTGATATAACCCTTGATGACTTTTTAGGTAATATCTTTAAGGACTGTGAAAAGGAAACGGTTGTAGCAAGCAGCGAGGAAAAGGAAAAATTCGCGCGCTTTATAGCAGAATACAAAAAGGGCTTGGCTGTTGAAAAATTGGCAGCTAATACACTTTAATTTAAAAAACGGGCAGATTTAATAGCCATAGGCGATTTTAAATTCTGCCCTTTTAAAGGGGCTTATATGGAAAATATAAAATGGTTTAAAAATGCAAAATACGGTCTTATGGTTCATTTTGGCTTGTACTCCTTATTAGAGGGCAGCTATAAGGGCAAAAAAAGCAAAAGCTACGCCGAATGGATTCAGTCGTCGCTTGAAATTCCGGTTAGCGAAACGGAGCGCTTGGCATCAATATTTAACCCTATTTATTTTGATGCCGAGGAGTGGGTCCTCTTTGCTAAGGAATGTGGTATGGAGTATATCGTAATAACCTCTAAGCATCACGAGGGCTTTGCCCTATTCAAATCAGAGGCAGACTCCTTTAACTGCTACGATAGCTCTCCATTTAAAAGAGATATAATAGGCGAGCTTGCCGGTGCGTGCAAAAAGCACGGATTAAAATTAGGTCTTTACTATTCACAGGACCTTGACTGGCACGAGGAAAACGGAGGTGGCTACAAATCAGAGCCCGTTGGCTGTGCCGGCGTTTCCTGGGACAACTCATGGGATTTTCCAAACAAGGACAAAAAGGACTTTAATATAACCTTCAATAATAAAATTCTACCACAAATAAAGGAAATAATGACAAAATACGGAGATATTTGCCTTGTATGGTTTGATATGCCAATGACTCTTACAGCCGAGCAAAGCGAGCAGATTTACCAAACGGTTAAAAAATATCAGCCAAATTGTCTTGTTAACTCGCGTCTTGGCAACGGAAAATATGACTATGTTTCCTTAGGAGACAACGAAATTCCCGACACAGTGTCTATAATTGACGGGGTAAATGTAGATTACAATGACATTGAAGGCTTTAAGCCATCCCCATATGGGCTGTATGAATCTGCGTGCACTCTAAACGATTCTTGGGGCTACACCTCGCTTGACAACAACTGGAAAAGCGCTGAGCAAATTTACGAAAACAAGAAAAAGCTAAACGCTCTTGGAATTAACTATCTTATAAATATAGGTCCCGACCACTTAGGTCGTTTTCCTCTTCAAGCAACCAACATTCTAAGAGAGGTAAAGCGTCTTGAGGAGCAAGAATATGAAGCTAAATGATGCAATTGTCACGAGAATAAACGAAATATGCAAGGAAAAGGGTTTAAATATTTGAGATGCATCCTTGAGAGGTGGAATGTCGCCGTCGGCAATATATGACTTAGTCAAGGGAAGAACAAGGTGCTCTAAGGTAATTACGGTTAAACGTTTTTGTGAAGGAGCTGGCATTACTCTTGCAGAGTTTTTCGACAGAGAATATTTTAACGATATTGAAAAATGAGGTTTGGAGGTCCTGTAGGGGAAATATCACTCCTTGTGCCAACAAATAATTTCAATTTTATACTAATATAAAAAGAGAGAGCATTTCGGCGTAAAAGCCGATTTGTTCTCTCTTTCTCTTTGCTTATATAAATTTGCTATTTTAAATTAGCTCTATTTTTCTACCCTTATTATTCGTTAGGGTCGATGTGCTTTCCATAGATTTTTAAATAGTTAATGCCGGAGGCAACTGTCATAAATAGCATTACTCCAATTGCAACATAGGACAAAATGAAGTATGTGTTAAAGCCAATTCCGACAACCACTGCAAATTCAAGAAGGATAGCGACAATAGCTATAATTTGAGTTACAGTCTTTGCCTTGCCAAAGAAGTTTGCGGCAATTGGCGCCTCACCCTCCTTTGCTGCTACCATTCTAAGTGAGGTTACGCCAAGCTCGCGGAGGAAAACTATTGCACAAGACCATACCATAACGTGTCCCATTATCGTTATTCCATATTGGAACATTTTTACGGTTATTGCCAAAAGCGCGCAAAATACCATAAATTTATCAGCAAGTGGGTCCATAAACTTTCCAAATTTAGTCACAAGCTTTCTCTCTCTTGCGATTTTTCCATCAAGAAAGTCTGTAAAGGCAGTTATTCCAAACACAGCTGCTGATACAAGACCACAGATTATCGCGTTAGGTATATAAAGCAAGCACGCGATAAATACAGGCACTAAAATTGCCCTCAAAATTGTCAGTTTGTTAGGTAGATTCATTTTTTTCCTCCATTAAGCTATATATGTAAATTAGGGTGTTGTGGCAAAGCCACTAAGGCTCCCTTAAACCTCTTTTGCCAAAAAGCCAAAGTCGTCAACGTCCTGTATTTTAACCTTTACAAAATCGCCCGGGACGTGTCTTTCTTTTGATGTAAAGAGAAGCTTTATATCGTCAATTTCGGGCGCTTCACTCTGTGAACGGGCGATATACACCTTTTCGATTCTATCGTAGCCCTCTACTATTACCGTCTTCTCTTTTCCTATCTGCTCTTGGTTATAATTTTCAAAAATCTCGTTTGACTCGCGCATTATAATTTCAAGCCTTTTTTCCTTTATCTCATCATCTATCTGGTCGTTAAAATTATATGCAGGAGTGTCCTCCTCTCTTGAATAGGAGAACGCGCCAAAGCGTTCAAATTTTGCTTCCTTTATATATTCAAGAAGCTCCATAAATTCCTCCTCGGTTTCCCCGGGGAAGCCAACTATTGCAGTTGAACGAATAACCATGTCGTCAATTTGGCGTAGGTCCTTAATTACCTTCTTTATTAAAGCGCCATCTCCACGACGGTTCATTCTCTTTAAAATTCTGTCGTTTATATGCTGAATAGGAATGTCTATATATTTTACCAGCTTTTTATTAACCTTAAACTCATTTATAAGCTCGGGGGTAATTTTATCCGGGTAGCAATATAAAATTCTCAGCCACTTAACGTCGGTTTCCTTCTCAAGCCTTGACAAAAGCTCGTGTAGCCTATATTCACCATAAATATCAATACCATATGCAGTAGTGTCCTGTCCTATTACGACAATTTCACTAACGCCCATTTGTACAAGCTCCTTAGCCTCGCTAATTATCTTGTCCATAGGTCTTGAACGGAATTTTCCACGAATATTAGGTATTGCACAATACGTACAGCGATTATTACAGCCCTCTGATATTTTAAGGTATGCAAAGGCATTTTCTGTTGTTGTAACCACTCTGTCACCACCCAAGGCAACCTCGTTTTCGTCCTTAAATTCAGAAAATTTTCTTTTCTTTTCAACAGCCTTAATTGCATCGACAATGCTATGCACGCTACCCGTACCAAGAACTGCATCAACCTCGGGAAATTCCTTTAAAATCTCATCCCTGTATCTTTGTGCAAGACACCCCGTGACGATAATTCCCTTCAGATTGGCATTTTCCTTGAGCCAAGCAATATCTAAAATGTTATCAATTGATTCCTTCTTGGCATCGTTTATAAACGAGCAGGTGTTGATAATTATAATATCTGCCTCAGTGTCCTCGGGAGTTATTTCATAGCCAGCCTTAACCACGTGTCCGAGCATAACCTCGGTATCGAGTAAATTTTTAGGACAGCCAAGAGATACAAAGCCTATCTTGCTCACGCTCATTCGCTCCTTTCGGAAACGAGCTTTATTGCATCCTTGATTTCAACAAAGCTATAACCATATCTCATAAGCGCGCCCATCATCCTTTTAAGCTCTTCTGGGTCATTTTTCAAGGGGGAGTATTTGTTTTCTATAATAAAGGCGCAGTTTTCGGTAAAGTTTACCTTACTTAAATTTTCCTTTATATACTCAGAAACGTCCTCTCTTTGATAGCCCTTTAATACGAGCTCGTTAATGATTTTGAGCTTGCCATATTTTTTTCTTAAAAAAGTATCACAAAGGAGTCCTATCTGCTTTTTCTCGTCGATATAGCCTCTGTGCTCCATATAAATAGCCATATTTTTACAAAGCTCGTAGGAATAGCCCTTGGCTTGAAGCTTGGTTATAAGCGATTTTTTGTTATTTTCTCCACAGGAAAGAATGGAAAATGCAGTGCGCCTTGCATTGTCAAAAAGCATTTCCTCTCTTATTTGAAGGAAGTGCTTATCATCAATGACATCGCCCTCCTCCACCTCAAATCTTTCGTATTGCTCCTCGGAAACAAGCATTTCAAACGCAGTCCTCATATTAGATTTTATGCAAAAGATTCGTCCAGCCGGAGTTTTTTTGATTTTTTCTACCTTGTAATATATTTCTTTTTCCATAGATTAGTCCAAATTGAGTGAGTCCAAATTAAAGTCGTCAGAGTCGAGGTCGAACTCATCCCCCTCTATTGACTCTCCGTTTGCTATTCTTGTCTTAATTTTTTCCTCAAGCTCCTTCATAAGCTCGGGGTTGTCCTCAAAGTATTTTCTTGCGTTATCCTTACCCTGTGCAATTTTTTGTCCGTTATAGGAGAACCAAGAGCCACTCTTTTGAACAATATCAAGCTCAATTGCAATATCCATTATTTCAGATGCCTTGGAAATTCCCTTTCCGTAAATTATATCGAACTCAGCAGTAGTAAAGGGTGGTGCAACCTTGTTTTTAACAACCTTACATTTAACGTGGTTACCGTACGCCTCGCTTCCGTTTTTAAGCGTATCTGCCTTTCTTACATCGATTCTTACAGATGCGTAGAATTTAAGCGCGCGTCCACCTGTTGTTGTTTCCGGGTTACCATACATTACGTTAAGCTTTTCACGGAGCTGATTTATAAAGATTACTATACAATTTGTCTTTGCAATAGCACCTGAAAGCTTACGAAGCGCCTGTGACATAAGTCTTGCCTGAAGTCCCATGTGTGAGTCACCCATTGAGCCCTCTATTTCCTGTCTTGGAACGAGCGCAGCAACGGAGTCGATAACTACAATATCAACAGCGCCCGAGCTAACAAGCTTTTCTGTAATTTCAAGAGCCTGCTCTCCGTTGTCCGGCTGTGATACTAAAAGCTCATCTATATTAACACCTATTGCCTTTGCGTAAACAGGGTCAAGCGCGTGCTCTGCGTCAATAAATGCAGCAGTTCCACCGAGCTTTTGAGCCTCTGCTACTGAGTGGAGCGCAACTGTTGTTTTACCTGATGATTCAGGTCCATATATTTCTATTATTCTACCACGTGGAAGCCCACCTATTCCCAGCGCAAGGTCAAGAGTTAGAGAGCCTGTTGAAACAGCGCTGATTTGAAGCTCTGCCTTTTCTCCAAGCCTTCTTATTGATTCCTCTCCACATTCCTTTCTGATTTGAGAAAGGGCTGTGTCAAGCGCCTTCTTTTTGTCGTCAGCAGAAACACCGCTTGCCTCGGGCTTTGTGGTCTTTGTTGATTTCTTTGCCATATTTCTCTCCTACCTTTAAACAGGTGATTATAAACACTCTGTTATGTATTTTAGTATGTTGGACTGTCTATGCGCCAGCCATTATCCTCATATACAATAGTTATATTTATCGTCTCACCGTCGAGCGAGGTTATAGTTGCCTCTATGAAATTTCTTGAATTTTTTGTTACTACAGTTTTTGTTGGGTCGTATTCGTTTATTTCAAAATTCTTCTCGCTTGGAACTAATTCCCCGTCCTTTAATACAAGGGGCTTGTAATTTTTATAAACGGTTAAAAGTCCATCCTTTTCTACATATCTTGCAAAAAGTGCTGCTTGTCCATCTCCGCTTGATGCGCCAAAAAGCGCCATAGTCAATATGGATTTAGAATACTCCTCTGAGAAAACCTTGTTTGTTTCCTCTCTTAAATCTGTTGTATTTTTTATTTTTTCTTCCTCACTAATTGGAGCATATTTTGAGTCCTTGTATTCCTCGCTATCAATATATTTCAAGCCTGTGCCAAAATATATTCTATTTAATTCGTACGATTTTTTAACAAGCTCATTTACTACGTTTTTTGCTCCCTCGTCGGTAACTCTTGTGCCACAGGAGCATAAGCCTGTGCCGATTATTGACACAAGCATTATGCAAAGTAGCGATTTTAATAAGGCTTTAAAGAATTTCACTCTTTATTTTCCTCGTTATTTGAATTGGTATTTTCTACTACCTCTTCATTTTGTGCTTCTGAATTTTCCTGTGCCTCGGTGGATACAGCTTGTATCTCCTCGTCAGTCTCCTCCTCTTTATCTACAAGAGTTGTATTTGCTACGATTGCACCCTCGTCAAGACGCATAATCTTAACGCCCGTTGTGCTTCTCTTGTAGGTAGGAATAACGTCTGTTGCTGTTCTTATGATAACACCCTCGTTAGTAATTACCATAACGTCCTTGTTCTCATCAACACAAGCAACTGAAGCAAGCTTACCTGTCTTTTCATTGATATTATGAATAATAACACCCATAACACCTCTGTTTCTTGCCTCAAACTCGTTAAACTCGCTCTTCTTTCCATATCCGTTTTCGGTAATGGTAAGGAGCTTTTTATCATTATCTACGATAACAGCGCCACAAACTATGTCGCCCTCTCTTAAGTCAATACCACGAACACCTCTTGCCGTTCTTCCAACTATTGAAACCTTGTTCTCGTGGAAGCGCGCTGCATATCCATTTCTTGTAGCAATAAGAATGTGGTTATCGCCTGTTGTGTGTCCAACAAATATGAGCTTATCTCCCTCGTCGAGATTTATAGCTATCTTACCACCCTTGCGCTGATATTCATATTCCTTAATATCAGTACGCTTGATTACACCGTTTTGTGTAATCATAGTAAGATACTCACCGTGAGTAAACTCGGCAAGCTCTATCATAGCAGTAACTCTTTCGCCCTTTTCTATCTCTATTAGGTTGATTATATTAGAGCCCTTAGCTGTTCTTGATGCCTCAGGTATTCTATATACCTTTCTTACGAAAATCTTACCACTGTCAGTAAACATAAGAAGGTATGAATGGCTGTTAGCCACGAGAACCTTTTCAATAAAGTCCTCCTCCTTAGTGTGCATAGCGATAAGTCCCTTTCCGCCACGTCTTTGTGCTGAATATGTGTCTGCGGGTATTCTCTTTATATAGCCTGAGTTAGTAAGAGTAATAACGCACTCATGTCTTTCGATAAGGTCCTCAATGTCGATTTCCTCCTCGTTATCAAGAATCTCTGTACGACGCTGGTCTGCGTATTTTCTCTTTATTTCCAAAAGCTCCTCTTTAATAAGAGCCTTTAGCTTGTTTTCGTCGCCAATGATTTCGTTTAGCTCCTTTATAGTTTCATAAAGCTTTAGAAGTCTTTCCTCAACCTTTTGTCTTTCAAGTCCTGACAAACGACCAAGAGTCATTTCAACTATTGCCTGTGCCTGCTCATCAGACAAGGTAAATCTTGCTTTAAGATTTTCCTTAGCAACAGGTGTACTTTCGCTTGAACGAATTATTGAAATAATTTCATCAATATTGTCAATTGCTATCTTGTAGCCCTCATAAATATGAGCCTCTGCCTGTGCCTTTGCAAGCTCAAACTTAGTTCTTCTTAAAACTACCTCCTCCTGGAAGGATATGTAGTGATTTAGAACCTCCTTTAAGCTAAGAGTCTTTGGCTCTCCGTTCACGAGAGCAAGCATATTTACAGCGCAGGTGTCCTGAAGCTGTGTATTTTTGTAAAGAAGGTTAAGAATAATGTAAGGATTTGCGTCCTTTTTATATTCTATAACTATTCTCATTCCCGCACGGCCACTCTCGTCGCGAATGTCTGTAATGCCCTCTATTCTCTTATCCTTAACAAGGTCTGCCATTTTTTCAATAAGCATGCTCTTGTTTACCATATATGGAATTTCGGTTACAATAATTCTTCGGTGGTCCTCCTCAATTCTTGCCTTGGAGCGAACCATAACGCGACCACGTCCTGTGGTGTATGCTTCTAAAATACCTCTTTTACCATATATAGTTGCGCTTGTTGGAAAGTCGGGACCCTTTATGTATTCCATAAGGTCCAAAACCTCGCAATCGGGGTTGTCCATTAAATATACAGTTCCGTCTATTACCTCGCCGAGGTTGTGTGGTGGAACGTTTGTTGCCATACCTACAGCTATACCAACGCTACCGTTTACTAAGAAGTTGGGGAAGCGTGAGGGTAATACTGTTGGCTCCTTACGGGAGTTATCAAAGTTAGGTATAAAGTCAACAACATCCTTTTCAATGTCGCTCATAAGCTCGTTTGCAAGCTTGGACATTCTCGCCTCTGTATAACGGTAAGCAGCAGCACCGTCACCGTCAACGTTACCAAAGTTACCGTGACCGTCAACTAATGGATAACGGAGTGAGAAGGGCTGTGCCATTCTTACCATAGTTCCATAAACGGACTGGTCTCCGTGTGGATGGTATCTACCAAGAACGTTACCTACGGTTGTAGCTGATTTTCTAAAGGGCTTATCACTTGTCAGATGGTCCTCATACATAGCATACATAACACGTCTTTGACCGGGCTTCATACCATCGCGTACGTCAGGCAAGGCACGACTTACAATAACGCTCATTGAGTATTCAAGAAAAGCCTCTGGCACTCTTGACTCTATATTTCTGCCGACAATCATTTGCTCGACATTTTCATAATCTAAGTTATTTAATACTTTATCGCTCATTTATTTTTGTCTCCTTATACGTCAAGATTCTTAACGAATTTGGCATTCTTTTCGATAAATTCACGTCTTGGGTCAACCTTATCTCCCATAAGGAGTGAGAATATCTCGTCACATCTTATAGCATCACCGATTTCAACCTTAATAATGGTGCGCTTTGTTGGGTCCATAGTTGTTTCCCAAAGCTGCTCCTTATCCATTTCTCCAAGACCCTTGTATCTTTCAGCCTGTCCTCCTCCGAGCTCTAAGAAAATCTTATCTCTTTCCTCGTCAGAGAAGGCATATCTTTCACTCTTTCCCTTTGTAATCTTGTAAAGCGGTGGCTTTGCAAGGAATACGTGACCATTTTCTATTAGTGGTCTCATATGACGGTAAAGGAAGGTCAAAAGAAGAACCTGAATGTGTGAGCCGTCAACGTCGGCATCCGCCATTATAATAATCTTTCCATAACGGAGCTTTTCAATATTAAAGTCCTCTCCTATTCCACAGCCAAGAGCTTGTATAATAGGAATTAGTGATTCATTTGAATATACCTTGTCAAGACGACTCTTTTCTACGTTTAATACCTTACCTCTTAATGGTAATATTGCTTGGAAGCGACTATCACGTCCGTCCTTTGCGCTACCTCCCGCAGAGTCTCCCTCTACCAAGAATAGCTCTGTATATTCCATACGTCTGTCCTGACAGTCAGCAAGCTTACCGGGAAGTGATGAGCCCTCAAATACACCCTTACGTCTTGCAAGCTCTCTTGCCTTTCTTGCAGCCTCTCTTGCTCTTGATGCTGCGCAGGATTTATCTATAATTATTTTAGCAACGTCGGGATTTTCCTCATAATATTCGCTAAGCTTTTCGCTTACTATATTATCAACTATAGTTCTTATTTCACTATTACCGAGCTTTGCCTTTGTTTGGCTTTCAAATTGAGCATCAGGAAGCTTAACTGATACAACAGCGCAAAGTCCCTCTCTTGTATCCTCACCTGATAGCTTATCTCCGTCCTTTAAGAAGCCAAGCTTTTTACCGTAATTGTTTGTAACCTTACGAAGTGCCTCCTTAAAGCCAACCTCATGTGTTCCACCGTCAACGGTTGACATATTGTTAGCAAAGGTAACTATTGCCTCAGTATAGGAGTCGTTATACTGCATTGCAACCTCAGCAGTAATATCTCCCTTTTGGGCCTTCATATAAATTACCTCATCGTGAATTAAGCCTGCACCCTTGTTTTTGTTAATAAACTGTACAAACTCCTTAATTCCACCCTCGTAATAAAGCTCCTCTTCTCTTATTTCCTCTCCTCTTTCGTCGCGGAAAACAATTTTAATGCCTGCATTCAAAAATGCCTGCTCTCTTAATCTTGTAAGAAGAGTTTCGTATTCAAATTCAACTGTTTCAAAAATAGTAGCATCCGGCTTAAATCTTACAAAAAGACCGTGCTTACCCTTTGGAGCTTCTCCAACGCAAGCAAATGGACGCTTAACCTCTCCCTTTTCAAATCTTTCTGTGTACATTTTTCCGTCGTGGCAGTTTTCTACCTCAAGCCATTCAGAAAGGGCATTAACAACAGATGCACCAACACCGTGTAGTCCTCCTGAAATTTTATATCCGCCACCGCCGAATTTACCACCTGCGTGAAGAACAAGGAAAACAACCTCAAGCGTTGGTGTTCCTGTTTTCTGGTTTATTCCTGCTGGTACACCACGTCCGTTATCCTGTATTGATACGCTTCCGTCTTTATTCAAGGTAACCTCAATTTTATCGCAATGACCTGCCATAGCCTCATCTATTGAGTTATCAACTATCTCATATACAAGATGATGAAGTCCCCTTATAGACGTTGTACCGATATACATACCGGGACGCTTGCGAACAGCCTCAAGTCCTTCAAGAACCTGTATTTGCTCGTCGCCATACTCTCTTTCAACCACGTTTTCTAAGTTTTCCATGCTTTTCTCCTTCGTTGTTTATTATGTTCAATATTTTTATTGATTCATTTTCACACTCTGCTAAAAGACAAGACATTTTTTCTGTTTCACTGTCTTTTCTTGTGCTTCTTTTCTTTTTTGTGTCGTATATTTTTAAGCTACTGTTGTAGGTATCTCTTTGTTCTATTTCTATGCTGATGGGTAAAAATCCCAAATAAATTAACTCATAGGTTAATAAAAGCCTACCACATCTGCCGTTTCCATCTACAAATGGATGAATTTTTTCAAATTCTATATGATGCCTTGCCAAGCTGTGAAAAAGACTATACCAATCTATGTTTTCTTCCTTCATCAGCCTTTTATTTTCTTCTATTTCTTTATTTAATGTGTCTATATATTCGCACAGCTTTTCTAAAGTGAGAAATGCTTATTGCCATTTCCTTTAAAAAATAGTCCTTTGCACATTTTTGATAGGTGGTATTTTTCATTATTTCATAATTTTTCTTTAAATCTTCAATTACTTTAGTTAAATCCATAAATACCTCCTATCAAAGCTTTATTTTATTGACGAGGAATTATAAGGGGATAGATATACCCTTTTATCCTTCATTAAAACAAAGGATTTTGGTAAATCGTAGCCAAGAGTAAATACTCTTTTTTCCTTTTCAGCCATTTTAAGATATTTTCGAGTATTTATAGATACTGTGCTTGAATCTATATCGAAAATTCCTAATATGTCCTTTTTTCTTACCACCTTATCGTTACCTATATGAACGTACATACTATTCCTCACCTATAATTTCATTTTCTAAAATGTCAGCGTTTATTCTTTTTCCATTTTCAATTTTAATGAAATTACATTTCTCTGTGCTTTCAAATACTCCCTTATCACAGCCTGTTATAATAACCTGCCTTGACTTTATATTTGAAAGAATATATCTTTTTCTTGAATCATCAAGCTCGCTTAAAACGTCGTCGAATAAAAACACAGGATATTCTCCACTATATTCCCTGCTTATTTCTCCCTCTGCCATTTTCATAGCGAGTGAGAGGGACCTTTGCTGTCCCTGAGAGGAGTAAAAGCGTGAATCCTTACCGTTTAATTCAATTTTTAAATCATCCTTATGAATACCAAAAAGCGTTACTCCGTATTT
Organism: Clostridia bacterium; assembly: GCA_017937135.1. Lineage (GTDB taxonomy): Bacteria > Bacillota > Clostridia > Oscillospirales > CAG-272 > RGIG2000. Next base: position 28,633 of record JAGBEE010000013.1, read on the forward strand.
TATTTCTCTATCAATATTATCTTTTAAAAGACTTAAATATCTATTTTTAAGACTTTCTCTTTGTTCAAAGTCATTTTCACCTACATTTACCTCATAGGTGATTTTTGGGGCTTCCTTGCCCTTTGTCATTTCCTCAAAGAAAATCTTAACCCAATAATCAAGCTTTTTTATGTATTCATTTCTTATTGATGCAATATCAGCGCAAAGATAAGCCATTTCCTCTGAATAAACATCAAGCATTAAATTATCTCTTTGTTCTTCTTCCATTTTCAAAATAGCATTTCTATTTTCTAAAACGCTATTATACTTTGCAAGCATTTTTATATAAATCGGACGAAGCTGAGATATTGCTACATCTAAAAATCTGCGCCTTACAGATGCTGAATCCTTAATTATACCTAAGTGAGAGGGACAGAATAAAACTGCCCTAAATTCTCCAATTATTTCAGAGGTTTTATTTACCCTTACCTTATTTCTATAAAATCTTTTTGGAGTATTTTTATTTATTTCAACTCCTAAAAGCCCTTCACCCTCTTTTTTTACATACGAGAGCTTGGCATAAGCTGTATTACTTCCAAATCTTACAAGCTCCTTATCCTTAAATGCACGGAAGCTTTTTCCCCTTGCAAAAAGATAAATTGCCTCAAGTATATTTGTTTTGCCCTGCGCATTTTCACCGTAAATTACGTTAATACCTTCACTAAATTCTATTTTTTCATTTTCGATATTGCGAAAATCGCTAAGCTCAATTTGTTTTACTATCATTAGTTATTCATTCTGATAGGCATTACAAAGTAGAGGTATTTTCCCTCCTCCTTGCTTTGTGGCTCTATCAAAACTCCCATAAGCGGATTTACAAAGCCGAGCTTCATTTTTCCGTCATCGCAAACCTTTAATGCATCAAGTAAGAACTTGCAGTTAAAGCCAATTGTAAGTGAATCACCGGAAAGCTTTTCAATTTCAATTTCGTCATATACGTTTCCATTTGCACTTTGTGTTGAAACTGAAAGAGCCTCATCAATTGTAAATTTAACATATGAACGAATACTACCTGCTAAGCGATCCTCGATAATAAGTGAGCTTCTTTCAAGCGCACCTCTTAAATCCTCTGCATTAAGAGTTAATTCAAGATTTTGATTTTTAGGAATTATTCTGTTATAGTCTATATATTCAGAGTCAATTGTTTTTGAGAAAAGAATATATTTTCCAATTTTAAAAAGAACGTATTTAAGAGTAAGTCGAATTTCCATCTCCTCCTCTGTGTCCTTAACAAGCTTTAAAACCTCAACAAGAGTTTTGCCAGGTACTATAAATTTAAGATTTAAGGTGCTTCCAATAGCTATATTCTTGTTTTCAATTTCCATATCATTTTCACAATAAGCCAAGCGATTACCGTCGCAGGAAACTAAAATCATTTTATTTCCTGTTATCTGGAAGTAAGCTCCGTTAAATACAGGGCGAGTATCGTTTTGTCCTATTGCAAAAAGTATTCTGTTTACAAATTTTCTGAAAAGATGCTGTGGAAACATAAAGCCACGGTCACCCTTTAGCTCAGGCAAGGTTGGAAATTCTGAGCCAGGTAATGATTTTATATCAAAGTGGGAAAGTCCATTTGCTGATTCAACCACTGTTTTATAGGATGAGTCAACTGTTATTTTAATAGGTCCTTTAGGCATTGTTTTAACAATTTGAAAAAGTCTTTGTGCATTTATAATGCAAGAGCCCTCTCTTTCAGTTTCACATTCAACAAAGGTTCTCATTCCCTTTTCAAGGTCGTAGGATTGGAGCATACATTGTCCGTCATCCTTACAGGTCATATGAATACCCTCAATACAAGCCATTGTATTTTTTCCTGATACTGTGTACATTACAGGAACAAGTGCATTTAAAAGTGTGTCCTTATCAAAAATAGCTATCATAATAAATCCTTTCAAATCAAATGAATTTTCCACGCTTGAGTTAAGAAAATTCTAATTTTGAGAAATTTTTCTTTTAATTTCTTTTTTTATAAATAAATTTATCTATTTTATGTAGTAATAGTAGTAGGGGAGGTTGAAATTGGGGAAAAGTCCCAAGAGTCAATAGATATGGTATTTTTACCATAATTTTATCAACACACAGCTGTTGAAAGGTGTTGGCTTTTTTTAAAAGCATTTTAAATTTTTAACCTTTTATTTTTCCCCTTTTAATAAACTTTTATTCAACTGTTGAAAATAAATGGTTGAAAATCGTTTTAAGTGCTTGTCCTATAACGATTTTTAAGCTGTTGATAAATTGTGGAATTAAGTAGAGGAAATTTGTCTTATAATATCGTTTACCTCGTATGCGAAGGCTGGGTCCCTTGCCATTTCCTCCTTAACAAACTTTTCACTTGAAATAACGGTTGTTCTATCTCTGTTGATAGATTTACCTATTTGCTCCTGTGAAAGCTTTGTTTGAGTCCTTGCAACGTAAACGCATATATGTCTTGGAATTGCAATTTCCTTATTTCGCTTGGTTGATAAAATATCATCTCTTGAAATATTGAATTTTTTAGAAACTGCCAAAATAATGTCGTCCATTTTCTTAGAGTCGGACTCCTTCTTTTGAACAAATTCTCCGATAGAGCTTTTAACTCTTTCAAGAGTAATATCAACGCCCTCTAAAAGCTGAATTGCACCAAGCTTTTTAATAACTCCCTCAAGCTGTCTTATAGATGAGGTAATATTCTCTGCTAAGTAGCTTATTATCTCGGGAGAAATATTAAGATTGTGAGTAATTGATTTTTGCTGTAATATAGCGCATCTTAAATCAAAGTCCGGCAATTGAATATCAACTATAAGTCCAGCCATAAATCTTGTTCTGAGCCTGTCCTCTAATGATTTCATCTCGTGTGGTGGACGGTCAGAGGTAAATATAATTTGCTTATTAGCATCATAAACTGCGTTGAAGGTATTAAAAAATTCCTCTTGAGTTGAGATTTTACCTGCAACGAAGTGAATATCGTCAATTAACAAAACATCTGCTGTTCTGTATTTTTCCTTAAATTGATTAGTTGTTTTATTTCTTATTGCGTCAAATAATTGATTAGCAAATTCCTCACCCTTAATATAAATAATTTTCTTGTCGGGATGATTTGAAGAAATCTTATTTACAATTGCATAAAGCAAGTGAGTTTTACCAACTCCGCTTGGACCATAAATAAATAGTGGGTTGTAATCCTTTCTTGAAAAGGAATTAAAGTCCTGATTTGCAACTGCAACTGCTGCTGAGTTAGCAAATTTATTAGATGAGCCTACGATAAAATTTTCAAAGGTATATTCAGAGCGATAATTTTCGGGAATTTCTATATTATTTATAGATGACTTTTTTATTTCACCCTTTTCAATTTTTTCAAAGGTTTTTAGATTATGTGCAGATAAGTCAACCTCTCCGTGCTCGCTTGAATGAATTACAACAGATGGCTCATAGCCTAAAATTTCACGAAGATAATCTGCCATATCAATAGCAAAGCGCTGTGTAATAATTTTCTTTTTTAAGTCAGAGGGAGAAACAAAAACTGCCTCATTTTCATCAAGAGAAGCAAGCTTTAAATCTCCAAACCAAAGGTTAACTGCAGTTGATGAATTTTTTTCAAGCATCATCTCAATTAAAAGAGAGCGAATGCTTTCAAGGTCTAAGGAATTAGGAGCCATATTTTTCCTCCTTTCAAGAGCAAAAATGATAAAATCAAAAATTTTAATTTTCTCTCACGCACGCATATATAACGCGCGTGTGAATATACTTATAGTTATAGTTAATAATATTATAACATACAAGTGTTAATCTGTCAACAAATTTGAAAAATTTCTTCTTATTATTATATACATTTTCAACTTTTTTATAAAAAAATATGGAAAAATATGAGAAAAAATTAAAAAAAATAAAGAGAGA
>JAGBEE010000014.1 GCA_017937135.1 Clostridia bacterium
AAAGAGCGCCGGTGCATCTGCTGTTTCATCATCGTAATTCTCGCTACATCTTGAGCATACATATACGTAATATCCGTTTGCCAAGTAGTTGCCATTATAGTTAATGGAAACGTATGCTACTGCGTCCTCGTGTGTATGTCCAAGGGCTGGGCTTGTAACCTCTGTGCCCATTTCCTTACCGCAGAAGCAGTAGAAGGTTGTTGATTCTGGGGTTGTGCAGTCTGCATCTGACAATACTGCATCCTTAGGGCTTGACAAGTGTGTTTCGTTACCCTGTGCATTGCAGTAAACAAAGGTGCTTGCAATATCACTTGTTTTAGTTTCATAGCAGGAGCTATCAATGTCATTTTCATTACAGAAATAAATAGCTGTATGCTTTGTCCATTTAGTGTCTGTGGTAGATATTTTAGTCATATCGCCAAGGAAAACCAAGGTTATAGCGTTAGAACTATAAAAAGCCCAACCATCGGTTAATTCTGTTATACCCTCGTGAAATACAATAACATTGTTCAAGCCCTTACAGCCCTTAAATGTTTCGCCAATAACGCTTGTTACTGTTGATGGTAAATAATATACGTCCGGCTTTTCTTCACCCGGTTTATTTACAAAATACATGCTTGTGCAGCCTTGGAATGGGCTTTGGTTAGAGCCATCTATACCAAGGGTTGTTATTTTACTTGGTATGTAAAATGCACCAAGGCTTGAGCAACTTTGGAAAGCTCCAGCTTCAATGGTTGTTAGCTGTGAGGCTTCAGAAATATTAAGCGTTGTGAGTGATGTGCACCCAGTAAAAGATAGTCTACCAATCGTAACTACACTGTCGGGAATAGTTATTCTCTGAAGTGAAGAGTTTTGAAAACAGCACACCGGTATATTATTTACATATATACCTAAGTTAGCCTCTTCAATAGATGAGCCCTTGAACCAGTCTTTTCCAGTAGATGTTGCATTGAAATAGGTAATTGTTGAACATTTTGCAAGACTAAAATACTCAAGTGATGTGGCTGCCATTTTGGTTGAACCATCTATTGATTCATAGAAAAATCCGGAATAGATAGTTTCATATCCATTTGGAACCTCAATGGCTAAAATATGAGTTCCGTTAACAGTATAAGCACCTTCACAGTAGCTTGGCAAAAGCTCATTTAGCTTTGCATAGTCAAATCTATAAAAGCATTTGCCATCTTTTGTGGTTGTAACATAATATGCCGGGAAGGTGTGCTCTCCAGCCTCACAGCCACATTTGATAGTTACACGCGCATCGGCACTTGCAAAGGTTTTATTTCCTTTATCGTCAGTGCCCTCTTCTAAAATGTTAGGTATCTTGTCGGTAATTGCGATGTCACTTACTCCATCATTGTCAAGGTCGATAATTTCAACCTCGCCAAAATAGTCGCTTGCTTCTGCGCTTACTGAGATAGCAAGAGCACAAACGAGCACTACCATGATGGAAAGCATCATTAAAAGCTTCTTTTTCATATTTTTTCTCCTTTTTATATATTTATCTTAAATTAAAATAAATTCTGAATTGAATTGATTAAAAGTCTAACAGGCTACCGATATCTACAACGCCTGTGCCCTTGTTTACAACGCCAATTTGATTTCCACCCTCATCAAGCACGGGCTCCTTTGTATGTACTATTGACGCTACGGATTCTTCCATAATGTCGTTTGTTTCGATAATCTCTTTTGTGTACTTAGGCTTGGTGTATCTCATTATGCTACCTCCCTTTCCCCTTTTTTAATAAGGACATTAGTATATAATATATTTTTATTATGTAATTTTATCACACGCGCTATATATTGTCAAATATTAAAAAAATTATTAAAAATCTTGTTTTGTATATAATTAACAAAAAATCGCGTGGGAAATATCATTTTTCCATTTTTTGCTTTGCTTTTTCAGCCACTGTCCGAGGGGTAATTTTTTTGATTTGGTCAATCTTAACAAAAATGCGCCAATTTGTTAATTTTTTGTTAACAGCATAAAAACAGGCAGATATATGCGTGTATGTCTGCCTATTTTTATATTTTGTTAATTTCTTCAATTATGTCCTCAGTGGTAAATTTGCACGCCTTCATTATACTTTCAAGTGAGCCATGCTCAACAAAGTCCTCTATTGCGTGAACCCTTACCCTTGTGCTGTCCAAGTTAGCGCTTAGCTTTTCGCCAAGTCCTCCTGTTTTAAAGCTTTCCTCTAAAACATAAATCCATTTTGCATTGGCGGTTAGCGCCCTTAGCTCAGAATAATCTATCGGGAATATCTTTAAAAGTCTGATTATTGCAATATTCTTGTCCTTTAATTTTTCCACAACATCGCTTGCCAGCGCACCCATTCTGCCATAGGTTATTATAACACCCTGCGCTTTGTCAATATTGTCGGACACATACCACATTTTTTCCTCGTTATATTCCATTTTTACGTGGGGAGTGTACGTTTTTTCGCTTCCACGTGGGTATCTCACTATCGAAAGACACGTATCATTTATGCTTCTCGAAAGCATATTATCAAGCTCGCTGTACGTTTCGGGAGCATATATTTTCGTGTTTGGAATTGTAGTAAATACAGGATAGTCAAAAATGCCCTGATGCGTTATACCGTCATTTGCCACAAGCCCGCATCTGTCAAGGAGCAATGTTAATGGCAAGCCCTGTATTGCAACGTCGTGCATAAGCTGGTCATATACTCTTTGCGCAAAGGTGGAATATAGTGCCACAACGCTCTTCATTCCGTTTACAGAAAGCCCCGAGGCAAAGGTTATCGCGTGCTCCTCTGCTATACCAACGTCAAAGAAGCGCTCGGGGTGCTCCCCTTCAAATATATCAAGGCCTGTTCCCTGCGCCATTGCAGCAGTTATTGCACAAATTTTATCATCTTTTTCTGCAAGCTTACTAAGTGTATTACCCATATGGCTTGAAAAGCACTCGCCACCTACAGACTCAACGCCTCTTTCGGCATCAAAAGAGCCAACTCCGTGATATTTATCAGGCTCCTTTTCGGCAAGCTCGTAGCCCTTACCCTTCTTCGTCTGCATATGAATTACAGTGCAGGTTTCCCTCTTTTTCGCCTCGTTTAATACTATTGATAATTTTTCTATGTTGTTTCCGTCAACGGGGCCGATATATATAAGTCCTAAGTCCTCGAAAAAGTTTTCTCTTACAAATACTCTTTTGAAAAAGTCCTTAATAGCTCTTGCGCCACGCGCCAAAAGCTTACCGATAAGAGGAATAAAGCTAAGTCCCTTGTCAACTCCTCTTTTCAAGCGAAAATATTTGTTACTTACTCTGATTTTTGAAAAATACCTGTCAAGTCCACCAACGTTTTTGGAAATTGACATTTCGTTGTCGTTTATTAAAAGAATGAGCTTTAATTTCTTTTCAGCGCAGTTATTAAGCGCCTCATATACCATACCATTAGTGAGCGAGCCATCACCCACAACTGCAACAGTGTAATTATTATTACCCTTGATTTTATTTGCCTCGGCAATACCAAGCGCGCCTGACAGGGCTGTGCCACTATGCCCCTCGTTTAAAATATCGTGCTCACTCTCTTTTCTATTTGTAAAGCCCGATATGCCACCACTTTGCCTAAGAGTGTCAAAGGAATCCTCTCTGCCAGTTATCAGCTTATGCGCATAGCACTGATGTCCTACGTCAAATATTATCTTGTCATTTGGAGAATCAAAGACCTTATGTAAAGCAATAGTTGCCTCGACCATACCAAGATTAGAGGCAAGGTGTCCACCATTTTTAGCCACAGCCTTGATTATTTTTTCTCTTAGCTCATCAGCCAACGCCCCAAGAGCCTTTTTATCCATTGTCTTAATTTCCTTTAAAAGATTTCTCTTTTCCTGCTTTTCGTCCACGGCTTTGCCTCCTTTCTCTTAATAGAGTCGCTTTGAGCAAAAATCGTCTTTTTGCACAACCATTCATTTTAGTATAACATATAAAATCAATTCTTGCAATAAAAATTTATGCAAGGGGATATAAAGTAACGCTGTAATTTGTAAAGAGCCTTTATTTTATCAAATCGCCCAAAATGTACGTTACTATTTTGTCAGCTGTAATATGTATTTGCTTCTCGTTGGTTATTTTGGCTATTCCGTCGCCGTCTTGCTCGCCATACATTCCGAAATATGCGTGGTTGCCACCTTCAATTTTAAATTCCTCATAGTCAGACGGCAAATTAGAAATACATTCCTCGTATTTCTCGTAATTCAAGACCCCATCTTCACTTCCATAAATACACAAAATGTTAAGGGACGTGTCGCTAAAATCAACTGTTGAGTATGCGCCAAGAAGTACAACTCCCTTGAATTTATCAGTCTTGTCGCTTATATATGAGCAAGCCATAGCGCCACCTAAGGAGTGCCCTCCTATGTACCAGTCTTGCACCTCGGGAAACGTTTCCATTACTCCGTCTGCTCCGTTTACGCCAAAAACTGCTAAATCAAAGGGCATTGGAACGAGCACGCTCAAAATTCCATTTGATGCAAGCGCGCGCATAAGAGGCACGTACGCCTCCTCATCTACCTTTCCACCCGGATAAAATATAAACCCAGCCCTTGCGCTTTCGGGCATAAATGCAATATAGCCATCGCCCTGTATCTCGGTAACGTCTGCATCCTTGCCGAATGCCAATATAGCATCGTTGTCAGCCTCGTACGTACCACTTAGTAAATATATAAGCGTGCCTAAGAGCAACAATACTATGAGCGCGCCAACGGATATTAGCGAAATTATTAAAGCCTTTTTCTTTTTTGACATAATTAGCTCCTTAAAAAATCATTACAACCATTCTATCATACATAAATAAATAAGTCAACTTGTCAGAAATTAATTTTTTGTTATCAAAAATTAACAAATAGCGTCCTGCTTATTGATTTTGCGCGCATCATAATTTATACTTAGGTTAACGACTTAAATATGCGAGGTTTAAAAATGTTTATTTCAAGTACAAAAAACGCTATGTGGCAAAACGGACAAAAAGCAGATAGGAGTGGCTATATTCTCTCGTTTGGAGAGGAAAAGCAAAGCGTAAGAGGCTTTGGCTGTTGCTTTAGTGAGCTTAGTGCCCTTGCTCTAAACGAGCTAAGCGATGAAGACAAGAAAAGGTGTCTTGACGAGCTTTTTGATAGTGACAAATGCAATTTCAACTTTTGCCGCACCCCTATTGGCGCAAGCGATTTTGCAACTGACTTTTATTCATACAATGAAACAGACGGCGATTATGAAATGAAGAATTTTTCCATTGAGCGCGATGAAAAATTACTTCTCCCTCTTATTTTAGAGGGCGTAAAAAGACAGCCCGAAATGCAAATGTTTGCTTCCCCCTGGTGCCCGCCACTATGGCTAAAAACGCATAAGGCGTACAGCTATGGTGTGTTTAATCACACAGAGGAAAATTTGCGTGCGTATGCTCTTTATTTCAAAAAATATGCCGAGGCGTATCTAAAAAAGGGTGTTCCTCTTAAATTTATTGCTCCTCAAAATGAGCCGTGCAGTAATCAAGTGTTCCCCTCTTGTGTTTGGAATGGCAAGGAAATGGCTAACTTTATAGGTGGCTATCTCGGCGAGGCACTAAAGGACACGGGAGTTGACATTATTTTTGGCACAATAAACGGACCCGAAACTGACCACAGAACACTTTACACCAGATTTTCAAACTACCTTGGTGTTGCTATGCAAAACAAGGAGGCAAGAAAATATATTAAGGCTGTTTCATACCAATGGGCAGGAAAATACGCACTTGCAAATACATATGATGACTTCCCTGAGCTTGAAATTATTCAGTCCGAGTCCGAATGTGGTGACGGTAAGTGTACTTGGGAATATATGATGTATATTTTCGAGCAGATGCAAACATATTTCCGCTTTGGCGCAAGCTCTTATGTATATTGGAACTTAGCTCTTAAAAAGGGACAGCCAAGCACTTGGGGCTGGTGTCAAAATGCTCTATTTATGGTTGATAATAAAAAATTTGAAATGACACCTGAGCTTTATATGATGAAGCATGCATCACACTTTGTAAAAAGAGGTGCAAGATACATGAAAATCAAGGGTGAGTTCTCCTCTAACTGTATCGCATTTAAAAATCCTGATGGCACTAAGGTGCTTGTCGTTGCTAATCCATATGATAATGAGCAAATTATAACCTTAGAAAATGAGTCCTATTTATTAGCGCCGCGCTCAATAAACACAATTACACTCTAATTTACACGCAAAGGCTATCTTTTGGTGTAGCTATACCAAGCAAGGCGCGAATGCATTTATGGGTTGCACTATGCTTACAATTAATGCCGATTTTGCCGAGGCTCCAGCAGCCTGGGACGAAAATTGGAATTCAAGTGGCTGTAACGTCGTATGGAAGAAGTAAAATCTATATAACAAAAATAGCGTGATGAAAATTCATCACGCTATTTTGCTTGGTTAATTTAAATATCCTTACTGTAAAAGCAATCCTCTTCCCATAAAACAGGATTTTCATAAATATATTTCGTGATTTTCTCATATTCACGTCTGTTGCGAATAATCCTGTCGTGAAAAGAGCGTTGAAATACCTTATCTAAATACCCTGCCTTTTTGCATAATGAGACAGACTTCGACTTGAACGCACATATAACATCACACACCGTAGGGGAGGGGCTTGCTCCTCCCGAATCGTTGTTAATGAAAATAATCAAGTGAATATGATTAGGCATTATTACAAATCGGTCAATTTTTATGTTTTCAAAACGTTTTTCAAGCAATAACAATTGCTCCCTCGTAATCTCTCCTAATTTTGTTAATTTTACCTCGGGAGGAGCAAGCCCCTCCCCTACAACAATTTTTGACAGCGTTTTTTGCCTATTGTGCGTGCATATTGTAATAAAATACGCACCATTTGTGCTATAATCAAAGCTCTTTAATCTTGTAGGTCTTCTTTTAGGTAGCTCCATTTTATCTTATACCATATTTTTCAATGATATAATCCATATCCTTATCGCCTCTGCCTGATAAGCAAACAAGAATTGAGCCCTTGCCCATTTTCTTTGCGAGCTTTACTGCGTAGGCTACTGCGTGGGAGCTTTCTATTGCCGGGATAATTCCCTCAAGGCGTGAAAGCTCAAAGAAGGCATCTATTGTTTCATCGTCGTTTACTACGTCGTATTTTACTCTGCCAATATCGTGCAAGAATGCGTGCTCAGGACCTGAGGATGGATAGTCAAGACCACTTGCTACTGAATAAACAGGAGCAGGCTCTCCGTTTTCATCCTTTAGCATTATGCTATTAAAGCCGTGCATAATGCCCTCCTCGCCATATTGAAGGCTTGCTGCGTGGTCGCCGAGCTGTGTTCCTCTGCCAAGAGGCTCTACTCCGTAAATATCAACCGGGTCATTTAAGAAGCCCGAGAACATACCCATAGCATTTGAGCCACCGCCAACGCAAGCAACAACAGCGTCAGGAAGCTCGCCTGTCATTTCAAGGAATTGCTCTCTTGCCTCAATTCCCACAACGCTTTGGAAATCGCGCACCATCATAGGAAATGGATGAGGACCAACAACTGAGCCAATGCAATAAATTGCATCCTTGTACTCTCTGCAATATGCATCAAATGCAGCATCAACTGCCTCCTTCAAGGTAGCTAAGCCGTGTGTTACCTCAACAACATTTGCGCCAAGAATCTTCATTCTTGCTACGTTTGGAGCTTGCTTTTTAATATCAACAGAGCCCATATAAATATCACATTCAAGACCGAAATAAGCAGCCGCTGTTGCAAGCGCAACTCCGTGCTGACCTGCGCCCGTTTCAGCAATTACCTTTTTCTTACCCATATATTTTGCCAAAAGTGCCTCACCCATACAGTGATTAAGCTTGTGTGCGCCTGTGTGGTTCAAGTCCTCGCGCTTTACATAAATTTGTACATTACCGAGCTTGTTTGATAGGCGCTCAAGGTGAGAAATCGGTGTAGGTCTGCCCTGGAAGTCCTTTCTGATTCTGCGAAGCTCGTTTATAAATTTTGCTGATTTGCAAATTGTAAAATAGGACTCTGCAATTTCCTCCATTGCCTTTTTTAATTCGGGTGAGACATATGCTCCACCATATTTTCCAAAATAGCCGTTGTTATCTGGATAGCTTTTAAAATAAGTATCAAAATTTACTCCGTTAAAGTTCATAATATATTCCTCTCTTTTCTATTCTCTTTTTATTCTATGTTAAATATTATTTTTGTTAAATTACTTAGCTAAAAGACACCATCGCTTTGATAATATAAGCATAATAAATTTCCTCCAAAAAACAAAAATCCCCGACACAGAGTAACACTAATACTCTTGTCAAGGACGAATAAATATCCGCGGTGCCACCTTGATTTGTAGCTTTGCTACACTCTTTTTGGGGTACTAACATACCCTTGACAGCTAACGTGTGCCCAACGTTGCAGAATACTCGACAAAAATTGCCTTTGACTGCACCCTCTGCGGTCCATTTGCCAAGCAGTTTCTAACCCGGCTCTCATCCCCCCGGGCTCTCTGTATAGTCTTAAATGGCTTTATCTCCGCTTCAACGGTTTAATATGCTACAATTTTAGCACATCAAATTTGTGTTGTCAAGGGTTTTATAAAATTAAGTCCTATATGACAAAAAATATGCCATCTGTCCTTGACAAATGGCATATTTATTTTTATTACTTTGTTACTGTCATTCCCTTTTTTACTACCTTGCTTGATGCTTCAATTACAAGGCCAGCGTTTTGTCCTGCGCACACCGATTGAACAACGGTGCGATTACACTGAATTTTCTTTACAACGGTGTCAATTCCACAGGAAAGCTTAACTAAATCTCCCTGATTTACAGAGCCAGCAGTAACTAAACCTGTAACAACAGTACCGACGCCGGAAATATCAAAAACGTCCTCTATCACCATTTGAAAGGCTGCGTCCTCATCAATTGTAACCTTGCTTGTTATTGTCTGCTTTTTCCCGAAAAGCTTACTAAAAAATCCCATAATTTTTCTCCCTTAAGGTTTTTATTTCAGAAAATTTGCTTTAGTCGTAGTCAACAACGCTTGCCCATGAAATAAGGAACTCGCGCTCATTTTCGTTGCCCTTTACGCTTTGTGATGCTGCAACTATTGGCATCCAGTTTTGTACATATCTTTTTGGTGTATCGCTCTTTTCGCAAAATAGGTCAAGGTATTTTTCTGCAATTTCATTTTTGCCAGCAAGGCAGAACAAAAGATATGTTCTTGCCACGTCAGCAGAGGCATTACCCTGTGTTGCGTGCGCCCAGTCAAGAATGTACGGAGTTCCGTTTTCATCAATTATTATATTTGATGGGTTGAAATCTCCGTGACATACCTTATTATGCTTAGGCATGCTTTCAAGACGAGTGTGCAAATCGTAGCGAGTTGTTTCATCAAGTGTTGTTTGAGAAATCTTTCTGTTCATTTTGTCCTTGAGCTTATTAAGAAGCGGTGAGCGCTTTGTGTGCACCTCAAGCTGTAAATCAACCATAATTTCAAGATACTCATCAATTCTTTGTGGATTTTCCTCCATTAGCTCAGCCAAGGTTTTTCCACTTATATACTCATATACTATTGCCCACTTACCATCTATTGTTTTAACCTCTAAAAGCTTGGGAAGATTTAAGCCTGTTTCCTCAATTCTTGCCTGATTAAGCGCCTCATTAAGTATGTCTGCCTTTGAATAGCTTTTGTCAAATACCTTAATACACTTTTCACCGTCACGGTATATTTTTTTGTTTTTTCTGACTGCTATTACATTATCAAGTTTCATATCTATTCCCCCCAATTATGCTTTCTTTGACTTAGCTACAGAGGGCATTTTTTCCTCTGTAAAATGCTTGCCATAGTATGCGTTTAGATACATTTGCTTAATTTCACTCATAAGAGGATATCTTGGATTTGCGCCTGTGCATTGGTCGTCAAACGCCTGCTCAACCATATTGTCAAGGTTGTCAAGGAAGTATTTTTCATCAACTCCATAGTCCTTAATAGTCTTTTTAATTCCAACAGCATCCTTAAGGTCGTTTATTGCCTTGATAAGTCCCTCTACCCTTGCCTCGTCGCTCTTACCCTTAATGCCTAAGTAGTCTGCAACTTCAGCATAGCGCGCAAGAGTTTGTGGGTGGTCGTATTGTGAGAATGTGCCCATTTTCTTAGGAGCCTCCGAGGAGTTAAAGCGAATAACCTCCTCTATCATAAGCGCGTTTGCTACACCGTGTGGTAGGTGACAGAATGCGCCGAGCTTATGCGCCATTGAGTGACATACGCCAAGGAATGCGTTTGCAAATGCCATACCAGCCATTGTAGCTGCGTTTGCCATTTTCTCGCGAGCCTCAACGTCCGTCTGTCCGTTTTCGTATGCTCTTGGTAGATATTCAAATATGATTTTTAGAGCCTTGAGCGCTAAGCCATCTGTATAGTCAGTTGCGAGCATTGCTACGTAAGCCTCTAATGCGTGCGTTACTGCGTCAATACCTGATGCCGCAGTAAGTGAGCGAGGCGCGCTCATATGAAAATCTGTATCTATAATTGCCATTTTGGGTAAAAGCTCATAGTCAGCAAGAGGGTATTTTATGCCACTTTTTTCGTCTGTAATAACTGCGAATGGTGTAACCTCACTGCCTGTACCTGCTGAGGTTGGAATTGCGATAAAGTAAGCCTTTTCGCCCATTTTGGGGAAGGTATATACTCTTTTGCGAATATCGATAAAGCGCATAGCCATATCCATAAAGTCAACCTCTGGGTGCTCATACATTACCCACATAATTTTAGCTGCGTCCATAGCAGAGCCACCACCAAGGGCAATTATTGTATCGGGCTTGAAGGACTTCATTTGCTCAGCTCCTGCCCTTGCGCTTGCAAGCGTTGGGTCGGGCGCTACGTCAAAGAAGGTTGTGTGTACAATGCCCATTTGGTCGAGCTTGTCGGTAATTGGCTTAGTGTAGCCATTTTCGTAAAGGAAGGTATCCGTTACTATAAAGGCTCTTTTCTTGCCCATTACGCTCTTTAATTCATCAAGAGCAATTGGCAAGCAGCCCTTTTTGATATATATCTTTTCAGGTGCTCTGAACCAAAGCATATTTTCCCTTCTTTCTGCTACTGTTTTGATATTTAATAGGTGCTTAACGCCAACGTTTTCGGAAACGGAGTTTCCACCCCACGAGCCACAGCCGAGAGTGAGCGACGGAGCAAGCTTGAAGTTGTAAAGGTCACCAATGCCACCGTGTGATGATGGAGTATTTACAAGGATACGACAGGTTTTCATTCTCTTTTCAAACTCGCTTAGCTTATCCTTGCCTGTCATTTCGTTAATGTATATTGATGAGGTGTGACCGTAGCCACCGTCTGCTATAAGACATTCAGCCTTGCAAAGCGCGTCCTCAAAGCTACTTGCTCTGTACATAGCAAGCACGGGAGAAAGCTTTTCGTGTGCAAATTCCTCGCTAAGCTCTACACTCTCTACCTCGCCAATAAGAATTTTAGTGCCCTCCGGCACGTTAAATCCTGCCAAGGATGCTATCTTGTATGCGCTTTGACCAACGATTTTTGCGTTCAACGCGCCGTTTATTATAATTGTTTTTCTTACCCTCTCTGTTTCTTCCTCGTTTAAGAAATAACAGCCTCTTTTGTTAAATTCCTCTTTTACTCTATCGTAAATTGAATCAAGAACGATAACCGACTGCTCAGAGGCGCAAATCATACCGTTGTCAAAGGTCTTAGAATGGATAATTGAGCTAACTGCCAAAAGTATATCAGCGCTTTCGTCAATTATTGCAGGTGTGTTTCCTGCGCCAACGCCGATAGCAGGCTTTCCACTTGAATAAGCAGCCTTAACCATTCCGGGTCCACCTGTTGCAAGGATAATATCTGCCTCCTTCATAACGGTGTTTGTCATTTCAAGGCTTGGCACGTCTATCCAGTCGATAATTCCCTCTGGCGCTCCTGCCTCAACTGCTGCCTCCAAAACTAATTTTGCCGCAGCTATTGTGGAATTCTTTGCTCTTGGGTGAGGTGATATTATTATCGCATTACGAGTTTTAAGCGCGATAAGGCACTTAAATATCGCTGTTGAGGTTGGGTTAGTTGTAGGAATTACAGCTGCAATTACTCCAATTGGGTCAGCTATTTTTCTTGTTCCAAACGCCTTATCCTCCTCAATAACTCCACAGGTTTTTGTATCTCTGTATGCATTATAAATATATTCAGATGCGTAATGATTTTTAATCACCTTATCCTCAACAATGCCCATACCGGTTTCCTCTACTGCCATTTTCGCAAGAGGAATCCTTGCCTTGCTTGCCTTGCTTGCTGCTGCAAAAAAGATTTTATCAACCATTTCTTGCGTGTAGGTCGCAAAAATCGCTTGCGCCTCTCTTACACGCTTTATTGCTCTCTCAAGCGCTTCAACGCTATCTACTATTTGATAATTATTCTTCATTCTTATCCTCCTAATAGCTATATTAACAATATTAGTTTAATAGATTTTTTTAATTATGTGACTATCTCATAATCATAATTATTTTATCATAATTATACTATCATTTCAATACATAAAACATATATGTTTTTTATTGTAATTTTTTTATTTTTTATGAAAATAGCACAAATAAATAAAAGGGCAGACACAAGGTCTGCCTTTTCATTCTTCATTTGGTATATATGGGTAGCTTTCAAGTAGGAAATTAAGACTCTTTGTTAAGTAGTCCCTTGTAAATTCTACCTGCTCCTCCCACGTGTCGAGCTTGACTATATAGTCGGGATTTGTCCACACGTATTCGCCCAAAATGTCCCATTTCTCGAAGTTCTTTTTTAAGGGCACCTGTATTGAATACGCATAGTCGTAATACTCTGTAAGCTTAGCTGTTATTTTGTCCTTATATTCATAAAGCGTTTTTGCAACGAGCTTAAAAAACTCCTCGTGCTTAATAAGTCCACCAAACCACGGGTTTTGATCTCTTGACCAAAGGGTAGTATATTTTTTTACATCCTCACCCTTGTGGTTGACGTTACCTATTGCCATATCAAAGTCCCAAACAGGTCCGCAATATAGCTTGCCACCTGCCTCTTTATATAGATAAAAGCTCGAATAATCAACATCTGGGCACTTAAACATCTCAAATACTATATATGCCTGTGCAAAGGAATCGACATCAACATATTTCAATACCTCATCATAGTCAGAGGCGCTTATTGTCTCCATGCACTTGGTTAAATAATCGTCAATAAATATCTTGTGTGCCTCTGTCAGCTCGCTATTGTTCGGAAATTTTACCCCGTATTTTCTGTTTTTATTTAAATAGTCAGGCACCCAAACATAAGTACCGTCGTTCCACTCATCCATTTCAACAAGATAGCCTGTGTCCACACCGCTTGTGTCCTCGCTAACCTCAACACGATGCTCGTTCACCTCTATTTGCTCGCACAATAAATACACGCCCCTGTATTCGTTATTGAGGTAAAGCTCAACACTTTGACAGTCGGGAGATGCCTCAAGACTCGAAAATTCGCCCGCAATTTTAAATGCTAAGAAATTTCTTAGAAGGCTCTTATCCATATAGTCAGCAAGGAGCACCCAGTCCTTAGCGCCGCCAAAGCCAAAAAGGTTTTGCTTATAGTCAAATTTTATTCTATATGGCTTTTTATCAAATCGGTTCCAGGTGGAATTACCTCTGCCACGTATCCTTGCGCTTTGCTCAAATACGTGCTTATCTCCTGTTTTGTCAAAAACGGTAATTATACAATTTGTGTATTCTTCCTTGGTTATATTGCTCGCTGAGCCATCAGTGTAAATCGAAATCACAGGCAAGCCACTTGACTTACAGCAAAAATACGCTTCTAAGCTCAAATTGCAGTTGGCTGTATAGGAAATTGTCGGATTGGTGTCTCCATTGCTCCAGCACATAAAGTCAAAGCCCTCATTTGGCTTTGCTGTAACTGACAACGATTTTTCGCCCTCAAATACCCTTTGATTTAATTCGCCCTGTATTGTGCCCTTTGTAGTATCGCAATAGTAATCAAATTTATAATATCTTTTAAAAATTGCAGTGTAAACTACATCACTCTGTGCCACATCGCTTCTTTGACTACTCTTATTATCGTCGTCCCAGCCTGCAAAAAGATAGCCAATATCAGCAGCAGCTTTTACCTCGCTTGTTTTTTGCCCATAAAGCACATCCTGCGTGGTCGCGCCCATAATAGTGCCGCCCTGTGTCGCTCTATACACTATTTTTGCCTTGTTTGAAAATATTGCAGTTACTGTCTTGTCACCATCTGCTAAGTCATTTCTTCGTGGCTCAGTAACACCGTCACTCCATTTAATAAATCGGTAGCCCTCATTTGGAAAAGCAACCACAGCTGTGCCCATTTCTCCTGCTTTTACCGTCTGCTCAGCACTTCCTCTTATCTCTCCGCCCTCGGTTGCCTTGTAGGTTAGCCTTGATAATTCAAGCTTTTCAAAAATAGCAGTAAAGGTCTTATTTTCCATAAGCGTATCGTATCTAAAGCTCTCCACGCTTCCATCATCCCAGCCAATAAATATATATCCATTCTCGGCGCACGCATTTACCATATCGAATGTAGCAGCGCCATTCAAGGCAGTCCTTTCTTGTATAGCTTGCCCATCAATATAGCCACCCTCGGTAGCCTTATATTCTACCCTTATAGTCGCATTTTTTGGCGATTCATTACCACAAGCGCAAAAAAGCGCAAGCATAAAAAGCGCCACAAAAGCTATAATAGCTACCCTTTTCATACACGTCCCCCTGTATTTTTACAAAACTAATTTGTCTCTATTTTTTATTTTATCATTTAATTATATATAAGTCAACTACTAATAATCTCTAAATGCATGGCAAGCTATATTAGGATTTCCAAAATCATATTGAATAAAATGATATTTAACAAGCCTTTATTTTCCTATAAATACACAATTTTTAAATTTATTATGTTATAATGTTTATATATCTCTTTTTGGAGGAAATTATGAAGGCAAAAATTGTTGCAAGCAGAGAAAATATAATATCAGATATTGACAGGCGAATATATGGCTCGTTTGTTGAGCATCTTGGTAGGGCTGTATATAACGGAATATATGAGCCGACACACAAAAGCGCTGATGATATGGGCTTCAGAGGTGACGTTTTGGAGCTTGTCAAGGAGCTTAACGTGCCTATTGTTAGATACCCCGGTGGAAATTTTGTGTCGGGCTACAACTGGGAGGACGGTATTGGCGACAAGAAAAATCGCCCTCGCAAATTAGACCTTGCTTGGCTCACCACAGAAACAAACGAAATGGGTATAGACGAATTTCAGGAGTGGGCAAGGCGCGCAGGCAGTGAGGTTATGTTGGCTGTAAATCTCGGCACAAGAGGTCCTGACGAGGCAAGGTGCTGTATTGAATACTGTAACAGCGAAACAGATACATACTATGCAAATTTGCGTCGCAAAAATGGCTTTGAAAAGCCATTTGGAATTAAGCTTTGGTGTCTTGGCAACGAAATGGACGGAGAGTGGCAAATTTGCCATAAAACTGCCGAGGAGTATGCAAGAACAGCAACTGAAACCGCCAAGGTTTTAAAGTGGGTTGACCCCTCTATAGAGCTTGTCGCTTGTGGCAGCTCCGACCCAAATATGCCAACCTTTGGCTCTTGGGAAAGAACGGTGCTTGAAGCGACCTATGACTATATTGACTATTTATCCTTACATTGCTACTATGGTAACAGGGATAACGATACTGCCAATTTCCTTTCAAGAGCTGAGGATATGGACAGATTTATAAAAACCACAAGGGATATATGTGACGAAATCAAGGCAAAAAGAGGTAGCGAAAGGGAAATCAACCTCTCCTTTGACGAATATAACGTTTGGTACAGAACCAAGGATGAGGAAAAAACAATGGAGCGCTGGCAAATTGCGCCCCATCTACTCGAGGAAGAATTTAATTTTGAGGATGCGCTTCTTGTCGGCTGTATGCTAATGACTCTTCAAAACAACGCTGACCGTGTAAAAATCGCCTGTCTTGCACAGCTTGTCAACGTAATTGCTCCCATTATGACCGAAAATGACGGTGCCTCCTGGAAGCAAACTATTTTCTACCCATATATGTACGCATCAATTTATGGCAACGGAGCTGCGCTTAAGCAAGAAATACAATGCGACACCTACAAATCTAAAGAGGGCTGGGACATTCCATATCTATATACATCAGTAATTGACAATAAGGAAAAGCGCGAAATAACAATATTTGCAGTTAATCGCTCACTTAACGAGGATATGGAGCTTGAAATTAAATTAGATGGCTATGATAATCTAAAGCTGAAGGAGCACGTAAATTTATACTGTGACGATTTAAAGGCAAAAAACACCAGGGACAACGAAAAAATCAGCCCGAAAAATTGCAAAATCAACCACTCCTCCCCTGTTTTTTTAAAAAAGCATTCCTGGAATATGCTTCGCTTTAAATATTGATAGCTACGAAAAAGCTAAATACTCTTTGATATAGCTATCAAGTCAGATATTAAAGAAATTGACACATATAATTAACAAAAAATCAAGGTCTTTCATTCGAAAGGACCTTGATTTTTTATTGATTATGTATGGATGACAATTTCAGCTCTTATCAAAAATGTAATAGCTATTATAAAATGTCAATTAAATCTGCTTATTTAAAATGTCAATTATTTCTCCTGCGTTTTTCATTACATAATCGGGCTTTTCAGGGGAAGCGTCAAGGATTTGCCTTGTTGTTTCCCCACTCATTACGAGAATCGTTGTAACTCCTGCATTTATTCCACTCTTTATATCGGTATAAATCCTATCACCTATAACTGCTGTTTGCTCTTTGGTATATCCGGCCTTGTCCATAGCCAAAGCTGGCATTAGAGGCTCTGGCTTTCCTACAACTATAGGTCTTAGCTTAGACACATTATATAGCATATCGCATACGCTGCCACAGTCGGGAACACTACCAAACTCAGTCGGGCAGACATAATCCGGATTCGTTGCAATATATGGAATACCAGGTCTTGTTAAAAGCAATTTAGACACGTCATAGAGCTTTTGAAAGGTTAACTCCGTATCAAAGCCCATTACTATAACATCAACCTCATTTAAGTCTTGTGTGATAGTGAATCCATTATTTTTAAGCTCTTCCTTTAATGACTCTGTTCCACAAACATATAATTTTGAATTTTCATAATATTTTTTCAAATAATAAGCTGTCGCCTGAGACGAGGTAATAAAATCATCGTAATTTGAGCTTATGCCGAGCCTATCAAGCTTTTTAATATAATCGGCAACGCCAATTGATGAGTTATTCGTCATAAACATGTATTTGCCCCCTGAGCTTTTTATAGTATCAAGAAGCTCCTTAGTAAAGTCAAAAATGCTATCCCCAAAATATAACGTACCATCCATATCAAACAAGAATAGCTTTATTTCATTTATTTTATTCATTTAATGTCCTACCTTTTAATTGTAGCAATAAGGCTTTTCCTTTGCCCTTGAGCTTTGTTTTTTGTTTGTTCAGCTTTGTTAGGCGTATTTTTGTTGGTTTTTCAAGGGTTATGAGGGCAGCAAAATTTTAGCTTTTTGGATGTATATTTTCTCCAAAAGCTCAAGTGTTTCTTCCTTTTTGCCACGTACACCGATATCTTTTAAAACAATACTTTCATCCTTCATTTTTTCAATAAAAAGCTTCATATCGTTTTGCACTTGCTCGTTTATTTCAATTAAAGCATCCTCAGATATTAGCTGAGAAAGACGAAAAACATCATTTTTATGCTTCGTGACATTTTTACTATCTACCTTTTCCCCGTTTTCACGGCGCTCTTTTAAATCAAGCCAAGCCTTTGCCTTGAATGGAATAATATGAGTATAATTTAATGCTTGAATACCGTCTATTTCTACAAGTCCGTTTCTCAAAAAGCTATAATATTCATCGTTTAGCAAAATCGCGGATAGACTTGAAATTTCATCAGAAATATGTATAGGTGTCAGTCTGTCATTTTTATCATAGCTTAACACATTACTTTTTCTTGAAAACAATTCAATTTCTTTTGGATATGAAGAATCTATCGGCTCTTTAAATCTATAAAATTCAGGCTCTCCGTTGCTTTTTTGTCTTATCTTATAGCCACCGTTTTTGATAAAGTCCCAGATTGCTTTACCAAAATCCTCACTCATAGCTTCAATTATAAGAACTATATCAAAATCCTGTGTGGCTCTAAAATCAAGACCGTATTCATCCATTAAAAGTCCACAAGCAACCCCGCCAATTAAAGCATATTGCCCTTTAAAATTCTTAAAGCTTTCTTTGAATTTTTCTATTCCGTTTACCATTCATATTTCTCCTTCAACTCGTCTATTGATATTTGCACTCTTTCATCCTTATTGTCGGCAAGTGATAAAATCAATGAAATATCATCAACTACTCCGTCCTTTGATAAAATGGCAGGATTATAGCTCCACTTTTCCATTTTCACGACATCATATCTATCAAATGTTAATATAAACGTAATATCAAGCATGCTGATTTTTTCTCTCTTAAAAATGGCATAGCTTTTGTCCCTGTCGCCAACTGCCAACATTGTTTTCTTGCCCAATGCATATATGCCCGAAACAGACATTTTTTCAAAGTTTTTATCAAATTTAATGTAGTTAACGCATTCTACAGGATTAATTAAAAATGGCTCTGCCATTTTTAAAAGCTTTCCTCCTTGATAATTGGGTACAATGTACTTCTTTCTTCCATCTGCTTCACACCTAAAAAGTCCGCTATCAACAAGCTCTTTATATGCTCTTGTTACAGACATGCTTGTACAATCTATTCTCTTTGCAAGCTCTACAGCGGTCAGCTTAACATTATTGTAAAAAATATATAAAAACACAAGCTGAGTTAAAGGTGCAAATTTTTCCACAATCATTTTTCGTTCAAACCTCTGAGTTAAAGAAATCGCAAGAAAAGGCATATACATTTGATAATCTTTTACGATAAATGAAATTTTTTCTTCTATTAAAGCTTTTCTTTGATAAGGTGTTATGCTATCAAGCTCCAATACAATATTGAATTTAGTTAGCTCCGTAAGCTTAAATAAATGCTTCTTGTAAGCAATCAAAGAAAACTCAACCGGCTTTGCAAATAAGCATTCCACACCCTCAATTTTATATTGCTTATATTCATACTCATTTTTAAGATACAAGGGAAGCTTAGTATATATATCGCATTTTTGCTCCTTTATATCCACACCTAAAGTATTTCTTATATAATTTATCATCTTTTCACCACCTATATAACATCATTTTTAACATTATAACACATCGAATGCTTTTTTGTCAATATCGATGTTATTTATTTATTTACTACATAGTATGGTAGTAAATAAAAGAAAAGCTACACGGGATTTCCGTATAGCTCATACTTATTTTTTTGCTTCATTAGAAGATATATCTTCAAAATCCTCTGCTTGAAGCTCTATGGTGATTTCCTCGTCAGAATCAATATTATCATCAATTGGTTCAATATAATTTGGATTGCTAAATATTGTATCCTTTAATTGCAATTTAAGCTTGTTACAGCAAGGTCCGAATGAGAAATATGTGATTGTGCCTCCAAGGACAAATCCAACCACAGGCATTGCTTTTTTGATTGCTTCTTTAAATGCAGTTTTTGTCAATGAATAACTAAAGAATTTGCAAATTTTTTGAAGTGCAGGATACCAAACAGTTTTCGTAACAGCCGTCTTTGTTATTTTCTTTCCTAATCCTTCAGCTAATGCTGATGCTAATTTGTGCAATATCTTATTTGCTGTTCCTACACCAAACATTACACCTAAGCAGGTCACAACTACTCTCATTGATTCAGAGTCTAAAAGAGCTCCCTTGTATTCCAAGTCAAGCTGAGGAAAGCCATACAAATATAGTAACTTTTGCATAGCTCTTAATAAGTATCCGTAGTATTGTGCTATATCAGCTGGGATAGTTGCAATAGCTGCCAATCCACCAGGAGCTGATAGAACTGCAGAAATACCACTAACTTGAATTCTTTCAAACTTAATAACATTATCAGCTATTTTATCAATAAATTCTGGCGCTATTTTTGCACTCATCGGATTTTCTGCAATTGCTTTATCTATTACTTCTTTCGAAAGTTTATTGCTAAATTCTTTTCTCAAGAATTCTCCTCTATCAATTTTAATGCCAGGAATTCTCATACATTTCAAAATGACATCTTCAATATCAATTTGACTATTGCTATTTTCATCAAAAGCCTTTATCAAATCATTTTTAATCTTTATGATTTTACTTTCTTTTTTGTTTTCTTCTTTGCTCATACCAAGTTGCCCCCTTAGTTAGTCTATCAAGTTTTTAAATTATACCATGTTATCTAACGAAAGTCAAGCATCTTGCATTGGTTCGAGCGCTCAGGGGGACAAAAAACAGAGCTTGACTTTTATCGTATGGCTGGGCTCTCACACCCGATAAATCGGGACGGCACACAATTAGTTGTGTGCTCGCAGCTTTCTCGCTATGCTCGACGCAGTTTCGATCAACAGCAGAATAATAAAAAAGCCACACAAACTTGGTTCGTGTGGCTCTTTTATAGCTCCCCCTGCTGGGAAACTAGGACGAAAACTATTGAGTATAGTTTTCGCCGAAGTTTTCTCTACAAAGCAAGGAGGGTGACGAGGCAATTTGTAATTGGTGAAGTTAACCGACTATGCGACTAGAGCGGACGCAAAGCGTGAACCATATCTTTCAAAGAAAGATTGGTGCGACCTACGCAGGAGGTCGC
>JAGBEE010000015.1 GCA_017937135.1 Clostridia bacterium
TGACCAAGGCTTTCAATACACATCCTTTGAGTACAAAGCAGTATGCGAATCTAACGGGATATCTATTTCAATGAGCCGAAAGGGTACTCCCATAGATGACTCTCCAATAGAGAGCTTCCATAGCATACTGAAAAAAGAGACTTTGTACAACAATTATATCACATCTTTTGAGGAATATCTATCCCTTGTTGAAGATTGGCTGATTTTTTACAATACAACTCGATTAAAAAACAGGAAAAGGTGATTTCCTCTTCCTGTTCTTCATTATGCCGTTTTTTGTTTTTTGTGAACTAAATGGGGTTCACTTCACTTTTAATGTCTGTTTTTTAGGCGCGACCTCGCACTCTACCGTACGAAGTACGCCTACGTGTACGAGTTCACGCCTTCTGCACATATTTCACTATCCCCCAAAAAGGGGCGTCGCTTAATGCGACAGCCCCAACTCTATTCACCTGTGGCGAGTTCTATTGCTACGCAGTTATATTCGGCTTGTGCCGAGTGATATTTGCATCGCAAGCTGTAGAGGCGAATAGAATATTACTGCGAGCATAGCGAGCAATATCACTTCCCATAATAGAAATATCACTCTTTGCGTAAGCAAAGAATATCACCTTTAATATTAACACAAAAAGAGAGGATTCAACGGAAAAACCGTTTTGTCCTCTCTTTTTGCTTAGGAAATAAAAAATAAAAATTTTTTAAAAAAATATTAAAAATAAGTGCTAAATTACATGAGTTCAAAATGTAAAATTTTCATGAAGTGTCATGCTTTTGAACTCAAAATCGTTTGAAAAACGATTATATACCGAAGGTGCAAATTACACCTCGGAATATTGTAAGGAGGCGAAAGATTATGACATTTAAAAAGATATTAAAATTATTTTCTTTAATTGTTAAAATAATAGAACTTTTTGAAGAACTTTAAAAGCTTTAATAAACTAATAAGAAAGGTGGTGTTTGACAAAAAATTAACAATATGATATAATAATATATATTTTAGGAGAAGGTACTTATCAGCAATTATTAAACATCAAAGGAGGGCATTTTATGACCGAAGCTTTAATTGGTTTAGCTATTGTTATATGCGTAATTGTTATACCATTATTATTTAATCTTTGTAAAAGGATATATATAAAAAAGAAGAAAAGATGCCCTAAGTGTGGTGGAAAATATGTTAGCAAATGGATAACAACATACACCAATGGCAAGCACAAATATGCAAGAGGCGGCTTGTTTAAGCTTAGAAT
This sequence comes from Clostridia bacterium, assembly GCA_017937135.1. Classification (GTDB taxonomy): domain Bacteria; phylum Bacillota; class Clostridia; order Oscillospirales; family CAG-272; genus RGIG2000. Next base: position 1,248 of record JAGBEE010000015.1, read on the forward strand.
AGGTGCTTTTTATGGTAAAGCAGTGGTTAAGGAAAAAATATTAGCATGCGAGGATTGTGGATTAAAATACGGCTCCAAGGTGAGTATTGATAGTAATAAAAAGGTATAAGCAATACGACAAATCTAAATTAAATGGGATGTTGCAATAAGCGCAGACCAAAAACAGACACATTCCCTCTTGAAATTAAGTATAAACATTTATTTTAGTAAAATTTCAAGGTTGAGAGCTTGCAACAAATTGCAAGCTCTCTTCTTTTAATGTCTGTTTTTTAGGCGCGACCTCGCACTCTACCGTACGAAGTACGCCTACGTGTACGAGTTCACGCCTTCTGCACATATTTCACTATCCCCCAAAAAAGGGGCGTCGCTTAATGCGACAGCCCCTTGTTTTATTCAACATCCTTATATTTATAGGAATAAATATGGTTGCCACTTGTAAACTTGCCGAATATGTATTTTGCGCTGGCAGACTCATTCATTATAAAGATTCTACCATTAAGATAAACAAGCTCCTCAGCCATTGGTGGTGCTGTTATATCGTTTTCCAAGGAAGCGCTATCGAAGAAGTAAAGTGGAATTTCGCTACCTAAAATATCTGTTGTAGTCGCGCTTTTTCTTGCCTTTGCAATATCGTGAATGTAAAGATGCGATTTCGTAAGTCCCCACGAGGTTGAGAAAATCATTTTGCCATCGTCAGTTATACACATACCTTGAATTTTGCTCGGGATGGAGTAAGCCTCCTTGGGATTAGGATTAACGCCAAAGGGAGATTTTTCATCAAGTGGATAAACCTTTAAAATAGCAGTATTCCTATCCTTATTTGGAGTAGTCATTATATACTCCTTGGGGGAGAGATATTTTGAATCGTCCATATGGAAGTTGCCCGTGTACAAATTACCACCGTAGATATAGCAAAATGATGCCCTTGAGCAAGCAATAGAGCCAAGCATTTTAGTCTTGGTTATCTTGTTATTTAGAATGTCCTCAAGCAAGAAAACATCAATTCCTGCATCATCATCGCCACCGTTTGCAACATAAACATATTTGCCATAAGAGCAAATGCCACCACAGTGACCCGTGTAAGCCTCGCCCTTTTCATTTAATAGCTCTGTGTAGTTAGCCACGCCACTTCCGTCAAAGGCGTAGATACGAGAGGGAAGCTCATCCTCCTTCATATAGCCCGATGCTAAAAAGATTTTCTTGTCCTGTATATAGTCAAAGCCCTGTTGTACGAAGCCATGTGATATGCCTGGGGTGCCAAATTCAGCCTTAGCATTTATAAAAAATGAGCCGAAAAGAAGTCTTTCGCCGATTCTTACAAGAAATAGCAGTATAAGCACTACTAAAATAACCCAAATAAGAACCTTTAACGAAATTTTTAGCGCCTTATTCATAAAACCTCCATAAACATAAAATAAATACACCTTTATTTTATCATATAATTATTGATTTGTCAATAATACCCCAAAAGAGCGAAATTGGCTGTGCCAGCTAAATTGAATATAGAAATAAAATCCCAACGACTGCGTTGGGATTTTATTTCTATACGTTCAAGATTTCTTCGCTATTCTGCTTGTCTTTTATAGGCTCATTTACAAGCTCGCCTGCAGATTCATTTGTAGCCTCGCTTAAAGGCTCGGCTGACTCCAGATTTTTAGCTTGTAAATTCTTCTTAGCAACGCTAAGCATCAATTTAATTCTATTGAGCTGATTAACCTCACTTGCACCTGGGTCGTAGTCAACAGCAACTATATTTGCCTCGGGGTAGTGCTTGCGTAAAAGCTTAATAACACCCTTACCAACAACGTGGTTAGGCAAGCACGCAAACGGTTGAATACAAACGATATTTGGCGCGCCCGTCTTAATTAGCTCAACCATTTCACCCGTTAAGAACCAGCCCTCACCGTATTGGTTACCAATAGAGATAAAGGGCTTAGCAAGGCGAGCAACCTCGGCAATTTTTATAGGTGGCTCAAAGCGCTTGCTATTTTCAAGAGCCTTAATAGCAGTTTTTCTTATTTTCTCTATAATTGCAACACCAATTCTCGAAAGAATAAGTGAGAGTCGCTTAATTCCTAAAAACCTATGCTTATATTCCGAGTTGTACATACAGTAGTTAAGGAAGTCTATAAGGTCAGGCACAACAGCCTCAGCCCCCTCATTTTCAAGAAGGTCAACTAAGTGATTGTTTGCAAGTGGCATATACTTAACCAAAATCTCACCAACAATTCCAACACGTGGCTTAACCATATTTTCGTGTATTGGCAAAGCATCAAAATCTCTTACAATTCCTTGGCAAACGTCCTTATATGAGTATTTACTCTTTTTGTTGGTAAGCGAATCTATTGTGATTTGCTTCCATTTGTCTGCAAGCTCGTTTGCGCTACCCTCAACTATCTCGTAAGGACGTGTCTTGTAAAGACAACGCATAATAAGGTCAGCGCAAATTACGCCCTTCATAGCGCTCCATATCATAGGAAGGGTAATTTTAAAGCCCTCGTTCTTTTCAAGTCCGCCTGCATTTAAGGAGATAACAGGAATATAAGACATTCCCACCTTATCAAGCGCACGTCTGATAAAGCCGACGTAGTTACTCGCACGACAGCATCCACCAGTTTGCGACATCATAATGGCAAGCTTGTGCGTATCGTACTTGCCCGACAAAACAGCATCCATAATCTGTCCAACAACGGTAATAGATGGGAAGCACGCATCATTGTTTACGAATTTAAGTCCTGTATCAATTGCGCCCCTGTTGTCATTTGACAAAATCTCTACGTTGTAGCCATATTTTGAGAATAGTGGAGCTAAAACATCAAAATGTATTGGCGACATCTGTGGCGCTAAGATGGTATAGCCATCCTTACGCATTTTCTTTGAAAACTTAGTTCGCTGATAATTTACAGGCATAGCGTTTGCTAAGATGCCCTTGTCCCTACGCATATTCATAGCGCAAATTAGGCTTCTTATACGTATTCTGATAGCACCGAGGTTATTTACCTCATCGATTTTTAAAACAGTATGTAGCTTATTACTGCCCTCCAAAATTTCACCAACCTGGTCGGTAGTAACAGCATCTATTCCACAGCCAAAGGAGTTTAGCTGTATAAGCTCCAAATTATCGTGCTTACGCACAAAGGTAGCTGCGTTATAAAGACGCGAGTGATATACCCATTGGTCGTTTACACGCAAATTTTCAATTTCATCATAAGAATCTGGCAACGAGTCCTCGGTAAGCACAGCAAAGCCATAAGATGCAATAAGCTCGGGAATACCGTGGTTAATTTCGGGGTCTAAATGGTATGGTCTGCCGGCAACGACAATACCACGCATACCATTTTTCTCGATTTGCTCAAGCACCTGCGCGCCCTTGGCTCTTATATCATCCTTTGCGTTTTTCATTTCACGCCAAGCAAGCTTAACAGCCTTTTTAATCTCACCCTTTTTAATTCCAAAGCTTCTTTCGTAGCAGAAGTAGTTAATTAGGCGCTCCCTTGTAATTTTTTCGTTTGTAAACGCAACGAAGGGACGTAAATATTGAACCTCGCCCTCAACTATTTCCTCGACGTTGTTTTTAATATTCTCAGAATAAGAAACAACAATAGGGCAGTTATAGTGGTTTTGTGCAGAGCTTGCCTCTTGGTTTTCATAGAAAATACAAGGATAGAAAATAGTTTTTGCACCATTTTCAATAAGCCATTTTATATGTCCGTGCGCCAATTTTGCAGGATAGCACTCAGACTCGGAGGGGATAGTGTCCATTCCCATCTCGTAAATTTTTCTTGTCGAGGTAGGGGACAAAAGAACTCTAAAGCCAAGGGCCTTGAAAAACGTAGCCCAGAAGGGATAGTTTTCATACATATTTAAAACCCTTGGTATTCCAATAACGCCACGAGGCGCATTCTCCTCTTTAAGAGGCTCATAGTCAAACATTCTATGTAGCTTATATAAAGGCACGTTAGGACCCTTGGCAATTGAAATTTCCTCGCCGGAGCCACGCTCACACCTGTTTCCTGTAATATGCTTTCTTCCCTCTGGAAAGCGATTTACAGTAAGAATACATCTGTTAGAGCAGCCCTTACATCTTATCGTTTCGGTTGTGTATGTAAGCTTAAGAATCTCATCAAGAGGGAGCATAGAGCTTTTTTTGCCCTTGCATCTTTCCTTAGCGATAAGAGCAGCGCCAAATGCGCCCATTATTCCCGAAATATCGGGACAGGTTGCATTAACGCCTGAAATTTTCTCAAACGCGCGTAAAACCGCGTGATTATAAAATGTTCCGCCTTGAACCACAACGTGCATGCCTAAGTCAGATGCAGTATTTAGCTTAATAACCTTAAATAGCGCATTTTTTATAACGGAGTAAGCAAGACCTGCTGAAATATCAGCCACACTTGCGCCCTCCTTTTGCGCCTGCTTAACGTTGGAGTTCATAAAAACAGTACAGCGCGTACCTAAATCTATCGGGTTTTGAGCGTAAATAGCCTCTTTTGCAAAGTCCTTAGCGCTATAACCAAGAGAGTTAGCAAAGGACTCTATAAACGAGCCACAGCCAGAGGAGCATGCCTCGTTTAAAAGAATATTATCAACGCTACCGTCCTTCAATTTTACGCACTTCATATCTTGTCCACCAATGTCTAATACACAGTCGACTGAAGAATCAAAGAAGGAAGCAGCAGTACAGTGTGCAATAGTTTCGACCTCGCCCTCATCAAGCTTAAAGGCTGACTTAAGTAGCTTTTCGCCATAGCCGGTAGAGCAGGAATATGCTATTTTAGCGCTACTCGGCAAAACGCTCTTTAATTCCTCAATAGCTCTTATTGAGGTTTTAATAGGTGAGCCTTGGTTAGAGGAATAGAAGGAATAAAGTAGCTCTCCATCCTCTCCAATAAGCGCAAGCTTCGTTGTAGTTGAGCCTGCATCTATTCCAAGATAGCAATTGCCAGAATATGTAGAAATATCTCCACGCTTAACAGAGCTTTTTTCATGGCGCTGTAAAAATTCGTTATATTCATCCTCGTCCTTGAAAAGTGGGTCAAGCCTTTTTAGCTCAAATTCAAGCTTAACGCCTCTTTCAAGCGTTTCAATAAGCTCGCTAAGTCCAATCTCCTTAGCATCATCAGCCTCCATAGCAGAGCCATACGCTGCAAAAAGATGCGAGCCATCAGGGTCAACAATTTTGTCGGGAGTTAGCTTTAGTGTTCTTATAAAAGCCTTTTTTAATTCGGGCAAAAAGTGTAAAGGACCACCAAGAAACGCAACCGTGCCACGAATAGGCTTACCACACGCAAGACCAGATACGGTTTGGTTTACAACGGACTGAAAAATTGATGCTGCCAAGTCTGCCTTGGTTGCACCCTCGTTTATAAGTGGCTGTATGTCTGTTTTTGCAAACACACCGCATCTTGCAGCGATAGGATAAATTCTTTGATAGCTCTCGGCCTCCTTGTTAAGACCTGATGCATCAGTTTGCAAAATCGCTGCCATTTGGTCGATAAACGAGCCTGTGCCGCCTGCACAAATTCCGTTCATTCTCTCCTCGACGTTATTTCCGTCAAAATATATTATCTTAGCATCCTCGCCACCAAGCTCAATTGCAACGTCAGTTTGAGGAGCTAAATATTTTAGACTTGTAGCAACAGCGCTAACCTCCTGTACAAAGCCAATTCCAAGCGCCTTGCCAAGATTTATAGAGCCTGAGCCCGTGATTTTTGGCTTAACACTAACAGCACCAACACTTGCCATAGCTTCCTTTAAAAGCTCACATAGCTTTTCTTGTGTATGGGCGCAGTGCCTGTCGTATTTTCCAAAAACGATTTTATTATTTTCATCTATTACTACTACCTTAACAGTAGTAGAGCCAATATCAATTCCTACACGGTATATACTCATTTTACACCTCCAAGTAAGATTTACCAAGTAAAATATAGCTTCCAAATGGCATATAGCCACTATACATAATTTTACAAAGTAGCATTATGATAGATAGCGCAGTCCCGTATCGGGCAAGAGCACTACTATATTTTTGCCAGTCTCCTTTTTTGCAAGCTCAACAGAGCAGTAAAGGGCAGCGCCTGCTGAAATTCCAACGTGAATACCCTCGCACTTAGCTAAAAGAGAGGAATATTCAATAGCGTCCTCGTCCTTAATAGCGATTATTTCATCGCACACGTCTATATCAAGCGTGCTTGACTTAAAGCCTGCGCCAATTCCTTGTATTTTGTGCGCGCCAGTCTCACCTTTAGTTAAAAACGCAGAGGAAAATGGCTCAACACCTACAATTTTTATGCTCGGATTTTTCTCCTTTAAATATTTACCAACGCCACTTATAGTGCCACCTGTGCCAATTCCACAAACGAAAATATCGACACGTCCCTCGGTGCTTTCGTAAATTTCAGGGCCTGTCGTCAAATAATGCGCCTCTGGATTTGCTTGATTTTCAAATTGAGAGGGAACAAAGCCACCCGTTTGCTTGGCAAGCAGATTAGCTTTTTCAATAGCGCCCTTCATACCAAGCTCCCTTGGGGTTAACACAACGCTTGCACCATACGCCTCCATAGTCTTTATTCTTTCACGTGACATATTTTCAGGCATAACTATAATAACCTTATATCCACGCACAGCACCAAGCATGCAAAGACCAATGCCTGTGTTGCCCGAGGTTGGCTCAATGATGGTATCACCCTTTTTAATTAAGCCCTCTTTTTCAGCCACGTCAAGCATGTTTTTTGCAACCCTGTCCTTAACGGAGCCAGCAGGGTTAAGCTCCTCAAGCTTTGCAAAAATTTTAGAGCCTAAGGAAAATTTTTCTTCAATATTTGTCAGCTCCACCATAGGAGTGTTGCCGATTAAGTCCAAAATAGATTTGTAAATCATAATTTCCTCCAATTATTGTAATAGCAAGCTATCAAGCCAATGAATGCTTGCTTAATGCCATTAAGAAATAATCTAACCTTTATTTTATCATATCTTACAAAAAAATTCAATATTTTACTACTAAACAAAAAAGGTCTTTATTTTTATTTGAAAGTGTGATAGAATATTTTTAACAAAGAACGAAAACGAGGAATTTAAAAATGGTAACAACAGCAGTAATATTTGACCTTGACGGTACACTTGCTTATACAATTGAGGATATTACAACTGCAATAAATAAAATGCTCGATAAGCTTGGCTATGACAAGCGCACGCTTGAGGAGGTTTTGGGCTATATAAACAAGGGCGCGCGTAATCTTGTTCGTTTATCTCTGCCAAAAAGCGTACAGGATGTTGAATTTATCGTAGATAGTGCTCTTGGTATATATGAGGAGGAATACGAGGAGTGCTTTCTCGAAAAAACCAAGGCATACGAGGACGTCATTTCAATGCTTGAGCACCTTAAGGATATGAAGGTCAGAATAGGTGTTTTATCAAATAAGCAGGACAAATTTGTAAAGCCTATGATAGAAAAGCTTTTTGGAAAGGATACCTTTAATGTAGTAATGGGGCAAGGACCGTTTCCAACCAAGCCAAACCCTGCTTGTGCACTACATATGTGCAAGGCTATGGGCGCAAAGCCGTTTAGATGTATATTTGTTGGCGACTCCGATATTGATATAAAAACAGCATTAAATGCCGAAATGACAGCCATAGGCGTTAGCTGGGGATATCGTAGCGTAGAGGTTTTAAAGGATGCAGGCGCACACTATATAGCAGAGTGCCCAGAGGATATTTTAAAAATAACAGGCGAAATAGTTGAAAGAAATAATGCTAAAAAGAAGAAAATAAAAGCACCGAGGGCTGAGAAGGCAACGAGCGCAGAACAAAAAATGGCAGCCGAAAATAGCGCCGAGCCGAGGGAAGAAACAGAACAGGGCACAGAGTAAAAATAGACACGTGTAAGCACTTTTTAATAAAAACAGGGCTATTGCAATTAAGTTTAGACCAAATAAGGACACATTCCCCTTCAAAAACTTCGTTTCGAGGAACCCATATACAAAGAGAAAGAGAGAACAAATCGGTTTTATAAGCCGAAATGCTCTCTCTTTTTCTGTTAGTGATGTATTTGCTGTCGCAAAAGTGATGTTATTCGCTATGCTCATAATGATGTTGCTCGCTAAAGCTCGCAGTGATGTGATGTTTGCCCACTGTGCCGAAGGCACAACATCATTCACGCAGTGAACATCACTGACGGAGTCAACATCACTTGCCCGCAAGGGCAAACATCGTTTAGCGTGATACTCTTAACGGAGTATCACGCTAATGCAATAGCCCCTTTTTGTTAATATTTCTTCAATTGCTTTAAAACTCCCATTCAGAGCTTGCAAGCCAATTTGCAAATTCCGTATAGGTTACTTGCATTTGGTGAACAAGCTCGCTGCCCTTATTTAGTGTGTAAACATAGTCGTATCTTTCAAATTTGTCGAGCTTCTGCCACTTGCGTGTGTAATTCGGCTCAACGTCGTTTGATGTATCCTTGTCGTCATTTAATAAAACTGCATTATAGGCATATTCAAGCTCAGCCCAAGCTGTATCTGCTAATTTCTTAGCATTTTCAATATTTTTCACAAGGTCGTCAAACGCGCTTTGGTCAACAGACCTTATTTTTTTGATAATATCATCAAAGTATGTGTCACTATATCCATAGTTGTATTGAGCGCCCTCATACGTTATGAACATATAAGCATCCTGTGGGTGCAGATAGTATCCTGGAATTATGCTTCCGTTATCATCGTATTTGTCTTTGACACAGTATGTATTCCAAGCGCAAAGGAAGTTTACATAATCATACATTTTTACAATGTCATCTAAAACTCCACTTTGCGAAAGCCTTTGCCAAAGTGCAATTTCCTCTGACATCTCCTCGGATTTTAATATCGTATAAGAGGCATCAACTATTTTATAATTGAACTCATATCCGTATTGGTCCTTAAAAAATTCGTTTTGGCTTTTTGCAACTACTAATTTTCCCGTCACCTTAATTGCGCTTGTAGTGAAGGGGAAGCTTTCTCCCTCTTTTGGATACACCTCCATCGTATTTGATAGCTGAGATGTATTTGGTACGCAGAAGGGACAGCTTTGATAGGGCAAATTCATTAAAAACATAAATGAGCCGTCAACAGGTGAGGACTCTGCCATATAACCGTTGATGGTTACCGTTTTGCCATCTATTGATTTTAAATAATCAAAGGTGTTAGCAGCTTTAAAGCTTAATTTTACTATGTCGCCATTTTCCTCGTCGCCACAGCTTGAAAAAGCAAGGACAGAGAAAAGAGCTATTAAAGCTAAAAGAATTAAAAATGATTTTTTCATAAGCCCTCCTTAGTCCGAAATAGAGTCCCTTTTTGACATAACAAAGGTCCAAATAGCAGTAGGTAGCACGCTTATTATAAAAATTCCAAGCAAAATTACAAGCTCCAAGGGGTAAACCTTACCGATATTCAAAACTACACCCATTGAGGAAACGTAGTCGTTCATAAAAATCAAGCACAGTCTTGAAATTCCAAAGGCAAGTAGCGTTGATAAAAAGCCGATAATTCCGTTTTGAATTATGTATAAAAGGTTAATCCTACCCATACTTATGCCGATAAGTCGCATAAGTGAAATTTCCTTAGAGGAGTGATACATATTTAAAAGCGTGATAATAGAAATTATCATTATATTCATAATAAGAATAACAGCGCAAAGCACAAAAACAATATATTTTGTGTCGTCAGCATCGCTCAAAACATCTCTCACCACGCTCATTGGCTCAACAGCCTGTATTGGTACACTGTGACCATGCTCGTCTGTTATAGTCGTGTTATAATCGTTTGCTAACTGCGTTGCATAGCTTGGGTTTTTAGTGCTAACTAAAAGTGCGCAAACGGTTTTATGCTCGCCCTCACCCCCCTCGGCTGAGTGGTCGTGCATTTGCCAAAGCGTTTGAATTTGTGTAAATACTACATTATCATATGGTGAGTGTGATTGGTCTAAGATGCCAACCACCTTAATACCCTGCTTGTGAGTGTCGCTTCCACCCACAGTATGGCTTGTATGAATAACGCTTCCAACAGATAAATCATTATATTTAGCCACATTATAGCCGACAACAGCCTCAAACGTGTTAGAATTGTTAAGCATTTTACCATCACTAAGCTCCCTGTCCTTCAAAAGCTCAGAGCTTGTGCCAACAACTCCATAGCCATTATAGCTATCAGCCATAGCAAACGGAATGACATCTAAAACCCTATTGTCATTTTTAAGCTTATTTATAAAAGAATAAGGAATAGTGCCAAGTGGCTCCTCTGCAAAATACATAGTATTCATAGCAAGCTGTGTTTTACTGCCGGACGGACCAACTATAACGGAGTAATAAAGAGCATTTTGAGTAATTCCGTCGCTTACCTGATTTGACACGTTAAAGGCAAGCACGCCAATTCCTGCTGAGATGACAATTGAAAGCACAATAAGTATAATTTGCACCTTCTTTATAGCCATATTTTTAAATGCAAATTTAAGCATTATCGACACCTCCCTCGGTATTTATGTCGGTAATGCCACTTGTCATTTTATTCATATCAATGACGTAATCAAAGTAGCACGCCAAGCGCTCATCATGTGTTACAGCGATAAGAGTTTTGCCCTTAGCCACCTTGACAAGCTCCTTAATAACCTGCTCGCCAATAGTGAAGTTTAAATTTCCTGTTGGCTCGTCAGCCAAAATTATATCAGGAGCCTTAACAAGAGCCCTTGCGATAGCAACCCTTTGCTTTTGTCCGCCGGAAAGGTGCTTAACCTTGCTATCCTTCTTTTCAAAAATACCAAGCTCTCTAAGTAACTCTATAGCTCTTTGGGTGTTAACGCCCTCAAGTCTTAAAATGTCTATGTTATCCATAACGCTCATTTCATTTATGAGCTTGAAGTCCTGAAATATATATCCGATTTTTTGTATTCTGAATTTATCCTTTTCCTTTTGACTTCTTGTTGTCATATCAATACCATCAATAATAATCGAGCCGCTTGATGGAGAGAGAATACCAGCTATCATATTTAATAGAGTTGATTTTCCACAGCCCGATGCGCCAAGAAGCATATATGATTTGCCATTTTCAAACACTATGTCCTTATAGTCAATGGCAGTTTCATTTTGAAATTTCTTTGTAACATTTTTTATTTCTATCATTAAACTCGTTTCCTTTCCTAAATTGATATAATGGGCTTAATATCAATTGGAAAGCTTAACGTGTAGCTTTATTAGAGAAAGCGTAGTTTCAAGGCAGAAAATACAAAGAGTAGTTAAGAAAATAATAATAATTTGTGCACCAAATGAATTTAGGCTTGGCACAGGGAAAATAGTATTACGCTCAATACCCTTAAAAGCCTCGCACGTTGCACATATGGTATTTTCACAACACGTACAGCAGTGCTCAGTATTAAAAATCAAAAAGAAGACGGACAAAATAAAAATAAGCGCTAAAGCAAGGCATATATTAGACTTTAATTTTCTATTCTTATTCATTTTATCCACCTCCGTAAAGTATATATTATATAAATTAAAGCACTCAAAAATTGATATGTCAATCAAAGCGCCAAAAAGTAACATAAAATTAAAAGACAGACTCAAGGGAGCCTGTCTTTAGGTAGGTTGTTTTTAAATTACTTAACTTCTGCCTTAGCGCCAGCGTCTGTAAGTTGCTTTGCAATATCAGTAGCCATATCCTTAGAAATAGCTTCCTTAATTGTCTTAGGAGCGCTCTCAACGAGGTCCTTAGCTTCCTTAAGTCCGAGACCTGTGATTTCTCTAACAACTTTGATAACATTGAGCTTGGAAGCGCCAGCTTCAACAAGAACAACGTCAAATTCTGTCTTCTCCTCAACTGCAGCAGCAGGAGCAGCAGCACCAGCAACAGCAACAGGAGCAGCAGATACGCCGAATTCTTCCTCAACTGCCTTTACGAGGTCAGCGAGCTCAAGTATTGTAAGTGTTTTGATTTCTTCTACGATTTGTGTAATCTTTTCGTTAGCCATGATAAATAATCCTCCGTAATTAAATAATTAGATTTTGTTTTCGCAATTAAGCGTTTTCAATTACTGCCTGAGCAGCATTTTCTCCACCCTTGTCGATAACTGCTTGCAAAGCACGAGCAAAGCCTGAAATAGGACCTTGGATACTGCCCAAGAATCTTGCAAGAAGTACTTCTCTTGATGGAATGTCAGCAAGAGCTAAGATTGTGTCCTTACCAACAACGGCGTTTTCAAGAAATCCGCATTTAATTTCAAAGGATTCAACCTTATCTGCGTATTCCTTAGCGATTTTAGCGGGAGCAACTGGATCATCATAACCGATAGCGATAGCGCTCATACCGTTAAGGCTTTCCTTGATTGCTTCGTAACCTACTTCGTCACAAGCACGGCCTATAAGAGTATTCTTAACTACCATATAGTCAACGCCGGCTTTTCTGAAAGCAGCACGCATTTTTGTATCATTTTCAACAGTGATACCCTGATATTGAACAACTACACCAGATTGAGCCTTCTTGATTTTTTCAACAAGGTCACTAACAACGGCTTTCTTTTGTTCAAGAACTGAATTACTTGGCATTAAAACAACCTCCTTGTTTATTTCCGACAGCAAAAAGAAAAATCTTTTCCCGATAAATGCAAAAATACACACACCGAAAAAAGATTTAATTTCATATTAAGTCTTTTCCTCGGCAGGGAGCATAAATGCAATTACCGAAACCTGCTGTCTTTGGATTAGCCTTGACATTATAGCATACAAAAAATGCTTTGTCAATACCTTTTTAAAAAATATTTTAGTTTTGCAAATACAATGAAAATGCAGCCTTGCCATAGCTTAGTAAACGCATAGATGCAGAGTGTCATTTTCAAAAATAAAGGAATCATTTTCAAATTTGTCCCAATCCCTTGATGAAAAATACTCCTTGCAGTCTTTATTGTTGTCAACCTTTTTGTAGCTTCTTTCGTGAAAAAGGCTAAGGTGTGCAACGTCGCACCATTTTCGGCTTAGCGCACGTACGTTGCAATTTGGCAAAAATACTGTACCGCTATACCCATCTGAAGAACTTTTATCGTAATATATACTGATTTTTTTAATTTCTATACCCGTTTCATTCTCGTACTCTGCAATTTTTTCTTGTATTATCATAGCATCTTTTTTATCAGAGGCATTAGTTATATGCCTTGAAAAACAAAAGGAATGAAATACGCCCATAATGATAAATAAAGCCGATAGCATAACCAGAGATTTTTTATACGTATCTTTTGTAAATAGTCTCTCGTCATTTAAATTCTCATCCAATCTTTCATGCTTAAAGAAATGCAAAATAGGGATAGTACCAACGAGCAAGCCCACCGGATATGCAAATCTAGGGGTAAACCAAACGTCCTCGGGCTTGGAAAAGGGGCAAGGAGCCGAGGTTGCAATAACAGTTGCAACAATAATAAATGCATATTTAAAAAATGCAAGAGTGCTTTCTTTTGTGAAAAAAGCGCCACAGGCCCTTTTTGAGGAAATAAAAACCGACAAAAACAGCGCTGTAAAGACTAAAACGTATACAAGAAGCAAATAAGGGTTACCAAGACCAAAGGTTAAAAACTTGTAGATGTTTTTAAGATTAAAGCTAACGCTTGCCCTTTTTGCAAGGTCAAAAATTTTCATAGCTATGAAAATCATAAACGTAGCAAAGCCATACACTGAAGCAGCAATTGCTGTGTTGGAAATAAAGCTTTTTACATTCTTAGAGTAAATAACGATAAAAGCAACGGCTAAGGCAACAAATGCAGCAGGCAACGCTTGATAGGTAAAGGCGCAAAGGGTTAAGAAAATATAAGATAAAATTAAATGCCCTTTCTTGCCCTGCAAAAATAAAAGAAAAAATTTAGCACTGAGAACAGCCATAAAAATGGCAAAGGCGAAAAATCCCTTTTCAATAAACAAAAAATGCTCGAATGAGAGTGGATTTAAAATCGTTATTATGGCGATAAAGAAGGCGAGATTTCTTGAAATATGCCCCTTTAGCATTTTGTAAAGCGTGGTTATTGAAAGCATTGAAAATATAATAGACATTATAAATGAAACGTAATAGAATGCTGTAAAGCTAACGTTTATTTTGTCAAGGAGCATAGCTCCAAGCATTGAAACAATGCGTCCGTTATATCTCATAGCCTCGATTATTCCATCAAGACCTGGGTGTAGGGCGAAATGATATGTATCGGTTGAATATTCAAACTTAAAAAGTGGAAAAACGCAAATCAACACAACAATAAGCGAAGCAACATAGGGCTTTAGGGTGTTGAAAATAGGTTTTTTTATATCATTTTCTTTCATTATCTTCTTCTCATATCGCTTCCGCGAAATAGCTTAATTGTAAACTCACCGAAAAGACGGCTTGTAATTCTATCATTATATATTTTTCTTATCTCAGCTGAGGAAAGATTTGTGCTTGCAATAATTGGCAAGCCCTTATTTAATCTTGTATTTATAATATTGTAAAGACAAGAAACAGAGAATGACGAAACAGCCTCAGCGCCAAGGTCGTCAATTATAAGTAGATCGCAATTAAGATATTTTTGACTAACCATTTCCTCATCTGAATAGCGGTCTCTAAACCTGTCATTATCAAAGTCAAAAAAGATATTTTGCGCTGTTTCATAAACTACGTCATAGCCATTTTCGATAAGTGACTTTGCAACAGCTGTGGAAAGATGCGTCTTGCCAAGGCCCGTACCCCCAACAAAAAGTAAGCTTTGCTTATCATTTTCAAAGCCTTTAACGTAATTTATCAAATAGTTAAAAAGACCCTGCATTTCTTCCTTGTTTTCATATACATCTAATGAAAACGTCTCAAAGCTTTGCTTTTCAAAAAGCTTGCCAATTCCCGAGGACTCATAGCCCTTTTGGATAAGCGCATTTTTATAGCAGGAGCACATTTTGCCATTTACATAGCCAAGGTCATTACATTTATCACACTCATATTTCATATCAGTGTAATCGCTATCAAGACCAACACTGTTAAGCAGCTCTATACGATTTGCCTGTAAGGCGAGATTTTGCTCCTTTAGCGCGTTTATTCTTTCTTCAAGACCTTCCTTGCCCTGCATTGCGCTTGCCATAATATTAAGACCGGTTTTAGAAAGCTCGCTGTCTATTTTTAAAAGCTCGGGACAAAGGCTGTACGCCCTTTCAAGACGGCTTTCTCTTTCTTGCTCATTTTTTATGCGCTTTTTATCAAATTCCTCGCGCACTAAAATTGCGTTTTTTCTTGAATAGCTCATAGCTTGCTTCCTTTCTTGATTTCTTCATTTGAGCGCTTTAAGGCTGCCTCGAAAAAGTCGTCGGTATCAAAGGACGACATACTAAGTCTTTTCTTGTATTTAACAAGCGAATTTTCCGCATCCTCTACGGTTTTTATACCGTTTTCCTGCCAATTCTCCAAAACCTTAGCTGTGTAGCTGAGTGATGCCTTGCCAATATTGTCAATTGTAACCTCGTAAGCCTTTTCGATAAGCTCATATGGGATTTTTGAGCCTATCCAACGCTCAAAAACATCGCGCTCTCTTTTAGTAAACTCTCTTTCTCCAACTCCAAAAAGCTTCCTTATCTTATATTCACGTGAGCGCTTGTTACGTCTTGCAGAGAAGTGCTTTTCAAGCTTCTCATAGGTATCAATGCCCTCGTCGTAAAGATTTTTTGCAGTTTTTCTTATGTAAGCCCAATTTGCTCGGTCAATTTCAACACAGTGTGCGAGCAAAATGAGAATAAATTCATCACTAAATTTATAAAAGGTCTTTAGGTGTATAACACAGTTAAAATCGTGTGTATTAAAGGTTTTGCCAAGCACGTCTTGACAGCTTGCAAAAAGTGACTCTATTTCCTTGTTTTTCTCAACATATTCATTAATCTGCTTGCCTGTATATGATGGCATAGTGTTCTTTTCACTGCTTTCAAGCGAGGCAGTCTCAAGTGCGCTTGTATCAAGCCCGTCAACTGCTATAACTCCATTTTTTGCCCAAAAATCAATTGCGCAAATAACCTCGTTTACATCAAGCTCTAATTTGCTTGCAAGTGTAGACAGGCAGGAATCAAAGCTATCAAAATAGGGAAGGAAGCCGAAAATGCCGAGTATAACCCTCAGCTCATTTTCGCTCGCCCTGCTTGCTAAGTCAACCACCTTAGCGGGAAGATTTAATATGCTTCCCGAATATTTTATCTCAATTTTCATAATGTCTCCATTTAATTGCAGGGTGTGTCAGTCAGTAATAGTCCCCGCCTTAGTTTTTCAAAATACTTAGTAAAAATATCTTAGCTTGGATATGCGTTTAAGTCAACGTCTGCGCGCGCTCCGTTTAGATATTCATAATATCCCTGTGCGCCTATCATAGCTGCATTATCCCCACACAAATCAAGCGTTGGCGCATAAAATGAAGCACCACGCCTTTTGCAAACAGCCTCAATGCCATTGCGAATATGCGAGTTAGCGCTAACACCGCCAGCAAGCACGATTTTGTCATAGCCCGTCTTATTTAAAGCTCCCTTGACCTTGGAGCAAATTGCCTCAACTATTGAGTGCGTTACGCTTGCAGCAACGTCAGCTCTTGGAATTTCTTCGCCTCTTTGATTTTTTGTATTCAAGTAATTTATAACTGCTGTTTTAAGTCCACTAAAGGAAAAGTCAAGCGTGTCCTTGCTAATTGCAGGAGAGGGGAAGGTAATTGATAAGGAATCGCCCTCTTTGGCTAAACGGTCCATGCCTGCACCACCGGGGTAGGGCAAGCCCATAACTCTGCCTATTTTATCAAAGCATTCACCAACCGCATCATCACGTGTGCCGGCAATTTCCTCAAATTCCGTATAGCTCTTAACATCAAAAAATGAGGTATGCCCACCCGAAACAACGAGCGCCAAAAATGGTGGCTTTAATTCCTGATGAGTTAAGTAATTTCCTGCCACGTGTCCTTTTATATGGTCAACGCTAACTAACGGAATATCATTTGCATATGCAAGCGATTTTGCAAAGTTAACAGCCACTAAAAGCGCGCCGATAAGCCCAGGACCGTTCGTAACTGCTATTACGTCAATATCCCTTAAGGAAACGCCAGCTACGTCTAATGCCTCATAGGTTATTTTAGAAATAGCCTCAATATGCGCGCGGCTCGCAATTTCAGGTACAACTCCACCATAAAGAGCGTGTGTGTCAACCTGAGATGCAATAATATTCGATTTTACAATGCGAGCGCTCTCGCTCATTTCCAAAACCGCGCATGCGGTCTCGTCACAGGACGATTCAAAAGATAAAACGTACATAATTATTCCTTCTTTTATTTCATAAAGCTCCTATTTTAATATCTCGGAGCGATAAGGTGTCATTATTAAAGCTTTTACAAGCATATTAAGCTCGCAAAAGCAAGCAAAATTAAGCTTGCTCAAAAAGACTCTCACAAGACAAGCTCTGTTAAGCTACATATCTAAATTCATAAGCAGCGCATCCTCTCTTGGCAGAGAGTAGTGGCTCTTGCTTATGCCAGACTCGGCAAAGCCAAATTTTTTATATAGCCTAATGGCATTCTCATTAGAGGCTCTGACCTCTAAAAATGCCTTATTACAGCCCCTTTGCTTGGCAAAATCAAGCGCGTATTCAACAAGCCAAGAGCCAAGTCCACGCCCACGCGCACTATTTGTTATAGCCACGTTGACTATCTGACATTCGTCAATTATTATAGTCAGACTTATGTAGCCAAGAATGTCCTCGCCCCTTTTAATCACGAAAAAGTGCCAAATCGGGCTGTCTAAATACTCTAAAATGTCACTCTCCTTAAAGGGTAGAGAAAATACTTCCTTTTCAATTTCAGCGACACAGTGTGCGTCGTTTTTGTCGAGGGGAGCAATTTTTATTTCGTTTAAGTCCATATTAGTAGCCAAATTTACCTGAGAGGCTATCGTCATTTTCTATCCAGTCATTCACGTCAACCTCTATGTAATCAAGCTTTGTATTTCTTATAATAACCTTAGAAATACCTGCGTTAATGATTTGTCGCTTGCACATCATACAGCTGTTCATTCCACCGATCATCTCCTCGGTTTTGGGGTCTGTACAGCACATATAAAGAGTAGCGCCAAGCATTTGCTCACGTGAGGCAGCGATAATTGCGTTCGCCTCTGCGTGCACGCTTCTGCACATCTCATATCTTTCGCCCTTAGGAATACCCAAGTTATCTCTTGTGCAGCTTCCTATCTCATTACAGTTTTTTCTACCTCTTGGCGCGCCGTTGTAGCCTGTTGAAACTATTACGTCATTCTTTACAATAATTGCGCCGAATCTACGTCTTAGGCAGGTTGACCTTTCGGAAACGGTTTGCGCTATGTCAAGATAATAATTGTTTTTAGATACTCTTTGCATAATTTTCTCCTTGAAATTCAGCCACAGAGTGGCGTTTTTTGAATTAGTCGTAATATTAAACCAATACTTGTGATAAAAGAGCTTTAATATCGATAATTTAAAATGCGATTGGACTAAAAAATCAGATGCTATTTGTCAAAATCGAAAACAACCTTGCCCTCGCTTAGCTTTAATACAGCATCAAAGCTTTTGCCGTTTTTAGAAACAAAGCCTTGAATTTTACTCGTTTTTCCGGTTGCCAAAAGCATTTTAACATTTGATGCTGAAATAACACGTGAGCAAATTGATTTGTTGATAGAGAATTTGCAGCCCTTTTCCTTATAGCCTGTACAGCCATAGCCATAGCGCGTTCTTATAACATCGCTCTCGCAAAGAGGACATTTGCCCATCACCTCGCCAAAAAGACCAATATTTGTATCCTTTTCAGGCTCGGCATCCTTCGATTTTTCAAAAATCTCCTTGATTTCACCCTGCGCCAATTTAACGCTATCATCAACGCTATATTCGCCACGGAAAACCTTTTTTAAGGCTTGTCCCATTTGGCTTGTCTTGTATTTGTCCATTATGATGCCAAGGGTGCTTAGCGATTCTATTAAATATTCACCGTCGGGCAAAATATAATAAGAGTCTTTTTTTAGCATTATGTACGCGCTCTTGCACGCGTTTTCTATAATACCTGTTCTTGTAGCCTCAGTTCCAAGCTCCAAGCCCTCGAAAATAGCCTTATAGTCCTCGTCATCGCTCTCGTCAGCGCTTGCCTTATCCTCCTTGAATGGGTTTTTCAAGTAGTTATTCAAGGTTTCAATGGTGTAGTGCTTAGGTGGAGTCGTCTCCTTTTCAACGGGAACAAAATTTATATTTACCTTATCCCCCTTATTTAGCTTAGGTAAAATTTTGTCCTTTGGTGTATAGTCATCGAACTTAGTCCAGCCGGGCTGTGTAATAACAGTACCCTTTAAGACAAAGTCCTCAATATCGCCAACGCTTATTTTAATCTCGCTTCTTTCAATCAAGCAATCCTCGGAGCAGAAAACAGCAACAAATCTGCGCAAAATAGTTGAGTAAACCTGCTTTTCCTTTTCAGAAAGATTTTTTGGGTCGGGGATTTTATAAGTGGGGGTAAGAGCAGAGTGCGACTCAATTTTAGAGTCGTCAAAAATGCTCTTAGAGAATTTAAACGCCACAGGGTAGCCGATTTTGGCTACGTTTGCAATAATGGACTTCATTTTTCCTTGCTCGGCTGTGGCTAAGTACTCCGAGTTAGTACGAGGGTAGGTAACATAACCGTCCTCGTATAGCTTTTGCACAGTAGATAAGGAATCGTCCATTGACATTTTATATTTCTTACCAAGATAGCTTTGTAGCTTGGAAAGAGAAAACAGCTTAGGTGGATTTAATGTATCCTTCTTAGTCTTTACTGAGGTGACATTAGCAGCTTGAAGGTTGTATTTTGCACACATCTCGCTTGCTTTTGGTAGCTCGTCCTTTGTAAATTTCGTTTTCGAGGTTAAATCGACATATTCATCGTTTGTTTTCTCGTGCGAGGAAATAACGTAATATTTTTGTGGAGTAAAATTCCTAATTTCAAGGTCCCTGTCGTAAATTGCCTTAACAATTGGTACAATTACGCGCCCAACTCTTAATAGCTTTCCGGTCTTAAGAGTAGCAAAGCGAGTTAGGTTAACACCATAAAGCCAGTCAATATACGTTCTTGCAAAGCCCTCGTTAGCAAGCGACTCATATTCTGTCTCATCCTTCATTTCCATAAGACCTTGGCTTATAGTTTCGGGAGTCTGGTCTGGGAGCCAGAGTCTGACGAAGCGCTTCCTTGTCTCAAGCGCGTATCTTACGCAGAGTCTTACTATAATTTCACCCTCACGGTCCGAGTCTCCTGCGTTTACTATAGTGTCAATATCCTTTCTGTTGCAAAGATATTTTATAGTATTAAACTGCTTTTTTACTCCTGGGTCAACCTCTTTTTTGTTATTTCTTTTAAGGTTGAATTTAAACTCATCAGGGAAGCAAGGGAGATTGTCCATTTCCCATTTTCCTGATACAGAGGGAGAATAGTCCTCAATATCAGCCAAGGAGAAAAGATGTCCAAAAACCCAAGTAACTACATAGTCACCACCCTCAAAATATCCGTTGCACTTTTTCATTTCGTTATTTTGAAGCTTCGCAATTCCTGCAATAATATTCCTTGCAAGAGATGGCTTTTCCGCAATAATGAGCTGCATATTTTTCTCCCTTCATAAATGTCGATACAAAATCATTTTATCACAATTTATTTCTTAAATCAAGATATATATAAAAATAATAATATAGTGCCATTTGCTTATCAAAGAAAATAGCCATTCTGCACGCTTGCAAAATGGCTGTTTTTTATTTCTTTTTCTCAATTTTCTCCTTGCTACCGTCAGGGCGCTGAATATATGTGTTATCGAGTATTCCGCCAAGAGAAGCGCGATACTCGGCAATATATTCCTGCCTTAAAATCGCTTGCTCCTTTATTTCTTCCTCGGTAAGCCCCTCTGCCTTTTTCTTTTTGGCAAGAAAATTTATTCTATCAATTTTTTCCTTTGTCATATTTTCTCCTGTAATTTGCTTGCGATAATTTTACAAGGTGCAGCTATATAATAACTCCGCCACCGATAACAATGTCATCGTCGTAGATTACAACGCTTTGCCCCTTGCATATTGCGCGCTGTGGCTCATCAAAAACGATATGCAAAAGACCGTTTTCCATAGTGGCATATGCATCCTTTTCCTCTTGCTTGTAGCGAATTTTTGCTTTAACTCTTATTGGCTTGGTAATTTCGTCAATTGCAATTAAATTTACATTATTTGCCCAAAGCTCACTTGAAAACAGGTCCTCGCTTTCGCCAATAACAACTTCGTTTGTATCAAGCCTTTTTTCAATAACGTACATAGAATGTGGAAGCGCTAAGCCAAGCCCCTTTCTTTGACCTATTGTGTATCTTATTATACCCTTGTGCTTGCCCAAAAATTTACCGTCCTTAGTTACAAAATCACCCACAGGGTAGGACTTTTTTGTGTAATTCTCAATAAATTCAGCATAATTGCCATCGGGCACAAAGCATATATCCTGACTATCCTTTTTCTCAGCTAAGGATATGCCATTATCCATAACAATTTGTCTTGTGTGCGTTTTTGAAATCACCTCTCCAAGCGGAAAAATGCTCATAGCAACCTTTTCCTTAGAGAGCCTGTAAAGCACATAGCTTTGGTCCTTTGATAAGTCCTTTGCCTTTTTTAAAACTATTCGCCCATATTTTTCACTGTACTCTGTTATAGCATAGTGTCCAGTTGCTATATAATCGTAGCCGATTTCCTTAGCATACTCGCATAGCTTGTCAAATTTCAAGTGAAAATTACATTCGATACAGGGGTTAGGCGTAGCACCGTTTTCATATGCGCTAATGAAGCTTGAAATTACATATTTGTCAAAATCCTTAGAAAAATCAACCACTCTGTGGGGGATTTTTAAAATGTCGCACGCATTTTGGGCATCTGAAATATCCCTTTGACTAACGCACGAGGCATCAACTCTATCACTATGTAGCTTCATAGTCACACCAAGACAATTATAGCCATTATTTTTCATAATGATGGCGGTGGCACAGCTATCAACACCGCCACTCATTGCAACTAATACATTTTTCAATTAAAAGACGTAGCTTCCTTTCTTAACGAAGTGCTTCTTACCATTTATAATTACTGTCGTGTCAGATGGAGTCGTGATTTCATATCTGAAGGAATCTCCCTCTTTAAACCAGGCAGAGCTTACAACGCCTCTCTTAGTCTTAATTTTAGCGCTGAGCCAGCTTAGCTTTTTGGTTGGAGTTGGCTCAATTATAATTTCTTCAAAGCCCGGCTTTTCTTCAACCGTTTTAATTCCACAAGCAACTCCATATACCCAGTCTGCAACACTACCATATGCGTAGTGGTTAAAGGAGTTCATATCCTTAGACCAAAACTCGCCCTTGTCATTTACACCGTCCCAGTGCTCCCAGATAGTAGTTGCTCCCTGCTTAACTGAATATAGCCAAGAAGGATAATTTTCCTGAAGGAGCAAATCGTATGCAAGCTCGCTATAGCCATTTTGGCTGAGCGCGTGAAGAAGGTATGGAGTGCCAACAAAGCCTGTTTGTAATCTCTTGCCATTTTTTATAATCATATCGGCAAGCTGTCTTGAAACTGCCTTTTTGTCCTCGGCAACATCAAAGAATAGTGCAATAACACATTCTGTTTGTGTTTTGTATTCCTTGTAGGTTTTTCTTATCTTGTTTAAAATATTGGCGTAAAGCCTTTCATATTTTTCAACATTTTTAGAAAGTATTTTGCCAACCTTAATTACAAGTGAGGTTGAATATAGGTAAAATACAGATGCAATAAAGTCTTGGTCGGAAGCGCCCTTGTAGCTTCCGGCTGGCGCGTCTATTCCAAGCCAGTCACCGTATTGTTCGCATCCGGTCCAAAGGTATTTGTCCTTTGTAACGCTTGTGATATATTTAATGTACATACACATTGACTTATATTGCTTTTTAAGTATGTCCTTGTTACCATATGTGAGATAAATTTGCCAAGGGCAAACGGTTGAGGCATCTCCCCAAGCAGCGCCTGACCAGTCATCGCCCCATACCTGAGGAATAACGCTTGGCACAAGACCACTTTTTGTTTGGTCAAGGCGAAGGTCGGTTAGCCACTTTTCAAAGAATTTTTCTACATTAAAGTTATAGGATGCAGTTTTTACAAATACCTGGGCATCACCAGTCCAGCCCATTCGTTCATCTCTTTGAGGACAGTCGGTGGGAATGTCAAGGAAGTTGCCCTTTTGTCCCCAAATAATATTTTTAAATAGCTTATTAAGAAGAGGACTTGATGAATCAAGATAGCCTGTTCGTTCAATGTCAGAGTGGAGCGCAATTGCCTTTACGCTGTCCTTTGTAATTTCACAAGGGAACTCATTTACTCTTATGTATCTAAAGCCATAGAAGGTCAAAAGTGGCTTATGGCTCTGCACACCGTCACGGCAGATATATTCAAATTCAGCCTTTGCTGAACGGTAGTTTTCGGTATAGAAGCTGCCATCCTTGTCAAGCACCTCGGCAAACGAGAAGGAAACCCTGTCCCCAGCCTTAGCATCAAGAGAAATTTCAAAATAGCCGGTTATATTTTGGTTAAAGTCGATTACAGTTTCACCCTTTGGAGTTTTGAAAATTCTGTGTGGCAAAACAATCTCCTGCTCCTTAACAATAGGGCCCTGCTGATTAACTATTAGGCTGTGTGGGTAATCTTGCACCTTAACAGGTGAGTATGATTCGGACATTTGATTATCAAAATGCTCGCCATCGTAAATGTCGCTCATTGTTATTTTGCTAAGAGAGCATTCCCAGCTTTCGTCGGAATAGATATATTCCCTTTGTCCGTTTTTATATACAAGCTCAATTTCGCAAATTAAAGCAGGGTATCTATGGGGTAGGTCCTTGTTGGCGCGCCAATTTATGCGTCCCTTGTACCAGCCCTGAGAAAGAATAACCTTCATTTCGTTTTCCTTCTCTAAAAGCTCCTTTATATCGTATGTCTGCATTTGAACTCTTTTTGTAGAGGTAAAGCCAGGCGCCATAATAAAGTCGCCAATGCGCTTCTTATTTAGACATGCAACGTAACAGCCGATTGATGTGATTTTCAAGGTTGCCCTTTTGATTTCGCCATTTAAGCTGATTGATTTTTTAAAGATAGGACAGGCAAATTTTGTATCATAGGGATATGAAATCCATTTTGAATTATTAAGCATATTAAAAACCTCGCACAATAATTATTTATATAAGCTATTTTCATTATACCATAATTACAATGGAAATCAATAAAACAAAATAAAAAATGAAATAATTTTTCAAAATCTATTGACAAATAAACAAATGTACGCTACAATGAACATATGAGCAAATGTTCATATATAGGAGGAAGAAATGGAAACAGAGAACTCAATTTCAAGAATACAGGGTGCAATCACCCGTAATAGCGAGCTTTTTGATGAGCTTGCACAGCTTTATAAGATTTTTGCAGACAGTAGCCGTGTAAAAATTCTTTGCGCCCTTACACAAAGCGAAATGTGTGTAAGCGAAATATCAGAATTTTTATCAATTACACAATCAGCAGTTTCACATCAATTAAGAATACTTAAAACAAGCAATTTAGTAAAGACTCGCAGAGCGGGCAAATCAATCATATATTCATTAACAGACGACCATGTTCGTACTATCATTGATTGTGGAATGGAGCACATAGCAGAATAAAAAATGAAAAGCTTTGTAAAGGAAAACAAAACCACCCTCATAAAGATTTTAATATCGGTTTTATTCATAATCGGGGCTGTGGTGGCAGATATATACAACGCACAGCTGTCGTTTGTACTTTATATTATTTCATACATATTAGTAGCCTATGAAATAATTTTCAAGGCTATAAAGGAGCTATTCAAAAAGGCAGAGGTCAGTGAAAAAATGCTTATGACCATAGCATCCCTTGGCGCAATAATAACAGAGGCTTATTTTGAGGCATCGCTTGTTATTATTCTATATTTAATAGGAGAGCTTATTGAGGATGTGGCTAAGGATGGCTCACGGAAATCTATTAAGAACCTACAAAGCATCCGTCCCGACAAGGCGCGCTTAAAGGGAAGCGAGGAGCTTGTAGATGCCGGCAAGGTAGGAATTGGCGACATTATTGAGGTTTATGCAGGAGAGAGAATCCCACTTGACGGTATAGTTGTAGGTGGCGCAGGCTCGGTTGATACCTCTGTTATAACAGGTGAGAGCTTGCCTCTTGATGTAAGAAACGGTAGCGAGGTTTTTGCAGGCTGCCTTAATATTCAAAGCCCAATTTTAATTGAGGTGAAAAGAGAATTAAATAAGAGCGCAGCTCAAAGAATCATTGATATGTCAGAAATGGCGCTTGAGAAAAAGACAAAGCGCGAGAGATTTATTAAAAAATTCGCTAAATTCTATACGCCAATAGTGATTTTGTGCGCTATTTTAGTTGCACTTATTCCATCGCTCTTAGGTGGAAATATAACTGAATGGGCATACAAGGCATTTGCAATGCTTGCAATTTCCTGTCCTTGTGCGCTTGTAATATCAGTTCCACTTGCGTATTTTTGTGCAGTTGGCCAAGCATCAAAAAATGGTATTTTAATAAAGGGCGCAGGAGTTTTGGAACAGCTGGATTCCCTAAATACCATAGCCTTTGATAAAACAGGCACGCTGACAATATCAGACTTGCACGTAACAAAGCTTGAGGCAACGGGCGATTTTACAAAAATAAAGCTCCTTGAGCTTGTTTGTATAGCAGAATGTAAATCAAATCACCCAATAGCAGTAGCTGTAACTAAGGAAGCTGAGAGATTTAAGATTAACATTAAAGAGGGCACAAATTATCAGGAAAAGGCAGGAATGGGCGTTGAGTGCGACTCCGAATACGGACATATAAAGGCAGGAAGCAATATATTTGTTGGTGGTGTTAGTCAAAGCTCAGCGGGCTCGGTATTTGTAACTCTTGATGGAAAATATGTAGGCTACGTTGGCGTTGGCGACAACATAAAGCAAAACAGTAAAAAGGCATTTGACCAGCTAAGAAAATTAGACGTAGAAAAGCTTATTATTTTAAGTGGTGACAAAAAATCAAAGGTGGATGCAGTGGCGAGCGCACTCTTTGCAGATGGCGCGTACTCACAGCTTTTGCCCGAAAACAAGCTTGACGCTATCGAGGACATAATAAGTGGCAAGCCCGATGCCAAAATCGCATATTGTGGTGACGGTATAAACGACCTACCCTGCTTAGCAAGAGCAGACGTTGGAATTTCAATGGGCACAGTTGGCTCTGATGCCGCTGTTGAAAAGAGCGACGTTGTAATTATGGACGACGATATAGAAAAGATTCCTCTTGCAATAAAAATTGCAAGAAGCGCAAAGAGAATTGCAACCTTTAATATAGTATTCTCAATTAGCTTAAAGGTTATCATACTTGCCCTTAGCGTATTGATAAATTTCAGTATGGTAGGTGCAGTGTTGGCAGACGTGGGAATTTTGTTAGTTGCTATATTAAATTCCCTACGCGCAGGCAGATTACCAAAAAATAAGAACTAAATAAAATGCATCCTTAAACGAAATGGCTTAAGGATGCATTTTTATTTAGCTTATCTTAATAGTATAGGAGCTTTTGTGAGTGTAGCCAGGGGCAAGATGCATCATTTCCTTTTTGGTGCTTAAATCATCAACAACCCCCTCATCAGCAGGTATAGATGTCCAAGGCTCAATGCAAACATAAGGCGCATCAGTCCTTACAGCGTGCCAAAGTCCAACATACTTCATATCATCAAAATAAACGCTTATGCTGTTTTTACTTTTGCTTGATGTAAGGGTAATTTCCTTAGGAATGTTGTACAAGAAAATTGCATCATCATCAAAAAGCTCGTGCTTTAAGTCAATGCGTCTTGTGCCTTCCTTTTTGTATAAATAGTCATTATGTGTGCAGAAGCAGGCAGGGGAGTAATCAACTCTTAGTGCAACGGCTGTTTTGGGGAACATTAAATAATAATCCTCAAATTTACCGTCCTTGCCAAATGGAACGTTAAACGCAGGATGCGCGCCAAGAGCAAAAATAAGGTCCTTAGTATCCTCGTTTTTAACCTTGTATTCAATCTTAAGCTCGTTTTTAACAAGAGAGAAGGTAACGTCAAAAACAAAATCAAATGGATAGCTTAGCTTAGTGGATTCATCGCTCACCATTCTAAGCGTTACAAAATCTGTGCCCTTTTGTGAGGGTGAAAAGGTGTATTTTCTTGCAATTCCGTGATTTGGCATTGAATATTCCTTGCCTAAATATGTATATTTCCCCTCATAAAGTCTGCCACAAATCGGGAACATTATAGGGGCGCGCCCACCCCAATACTTTGGGTCGCCCTGCCATAAAAATTCGACATCATTTTTATTTTTAATCGACATTAGTTCAGCGCCAACATCGTTAATTTCTACCTTTAAAAATTCATTTTGGATACTGTAAAGCATAAAATACCTCGTTATTGTTTTTTACCATTTTACCACAAATTAAAGACTTTTTCAAGGTTGAAAAAAGCATATAACTATGATAAAATAAATTAAAGACTAAAAACGAGGTATAATATGGCAAATATCGCTTTACTAAATAGATGCAATTTAAAATGTCCCTATTGCTTTGCCAGTAGCTACACAGGCTCTGAGGGGGAGGATATAAGCGAGGAGGCTTTTGAGAAGGCACTCGCCTTTGTCGCAAACGACAGAGAGGTCGGCTTAATTGGTGGTGAGCCATTTTTGCATAAGAAAATAAATGATTTCTTAGAGGAGCTTAAATTTGACGCGCGCTTTTTCAGAGTGACGATTTATACAAACGGGATTTTTATCGAAAATTCAATAGGACTTTTAACAGACAGAAAATTTAATTTGCTTATAAACGTCAACTCAAGACGCGATATAGGAGAAAAATACTTTGAGAAATTAAAGAATAATATTGGTGCGCTGCTTTACGTGATGCCAAAGGACAGAATAACGCTGGGCATAAACGTGTATGAAGAAAATCAGGACTTTAGTGATTTTTTAGAGGTTGTTAATGAGTATGGATTTAAGAAAATAAGGGTTAGCTTAGTAATTCCACACGATAAAAGCGAGGGCGCAATGGCGTATTTTGCAAGAATGAAGGGTACGCTTTTGTCACTTTATCAGGAATTAAAGACACTTGGCGTTAGTCCCTGCTACGACTGCAACGTAATACCCGAGTGCGTATTTACAAAGGAGGAAAGAGAGCTTTTGCAAACGCTCAGCTTTGAAAGTGAGTATGAGAGGGAAATTTTCTTGGGCAAGCGCCCGGTTTGCTCACCTATTGTCGATATTTATCCCGATTTAACAGCAACAAGATGCTTCGGAATGTACGATAGCGAGAGGGTGAAAATAACCGACTTTAAAAATATAGACGATTTGAAAAATTATTTCTTTATGAAAATAGACTCAAAATTAGTACATAATCTATCAAAGCCCGAATGTCAGTCGTGCTACAAATATAACACCTTTGGATGCTTCGGAGGCTGTCTTTGCTATAAATAATTAAGAAAGTGCTTGAAAAATAAACGCTCTAAAAATTACCCCTTCCCCGCTGGGGAAGGCTATAGGAGAGAATATGAAAGAAGTAGTAAGTCTTGAAAATATGAAAAAAAGCGACGAATATACCTGTAATAACCTAATTCCCTCACGGGAGCTTATGTATAGGGCGGCGAAAAGCCTTCCCCAGCGGGGAAGGGGGACCGCAAGGGCGGTGGATGAGGAGGTCATTAACGAATAGACTATGATATACAAATATGACAAAAATCTAATTTCATACGCCAAAGGCTTACGGAAAAATATGACACCTGAGGAAAAACATTTATGGTATGATTTTTTAAAAAAGTTGCCAATTACGGTAAATAGGCAAAAAAATATAGGCGCATTTATAGTTGATTTTTTCATTGCAAGCAAACGAATTGTTATTGAGCTTGATGGAATACAGCATACTATGCCAGAGAATAAATTAAATGATGCAAATAGAGATGACGAACTAATGCGCCTTGGTATTTCAGTGCTAAGGTATTCTAACTTTGACATTAATAAAAATTTCAACTCGGTTTGCAACGACATTTTAAACCACTTGGGGTTAGGGTGGGAAGAGTTAAAACAAAAAATATAAAATGCTCTCCTCATCCACCACTAACGTGGTCCCCCTTCCCCGCTGGGGAAGGCTATAGGAGAGAATATGAAAGAAGTAGTAAGTTTTGAAAATATGAAAAAAAGCGACGAATATACCTGTAATAACCTAATTCCCTCACGGGAGCTTATGTATAGGGCGGCGCTTGGAATATATAAAAATGTAAGCTGGCATGGCAAAATTGCAATAGTATGTGGTAGTGGAAATAACGCAGCAGATGGCTATGCTTTAGCATCTATTCTTAACAAAAACGGCTATGACGTGTCGATAATTTTGCTTTTTGATAAGCTTTCTAACGATGGAAAATACTATTTCGACATATGCAAGGAGCAGGGTGTCAGCTATTTAAGCTACAGGGAAGGCGCGCTTAATAATTACGATATAATAGTTGACTGTATTTTTGGCATTGGCTTTAAGGGTCAAATAGATGGAATAGCTAAGGCTTGCATAGAGGAAATAAATAGCACAAGGGCATATATCGTATGCGCTGATATAAATAGTGGACTTTTAGCAAATAGTGGTATTTGCGACTTATGTGTTATAAGTGACCTGACCGTTTCTATCGGCTCATATAAGTCAGGACACATTTTGGGCATGGCTAAGGACAAAATAAAGAGCCTTGTAAACTGTGATATTGGTATAAAATTATTAGACAAGCCATTTATGCTTATAGAGCAAAGCGATGTAAAGGAGGCTTTGCCTAAAAGAGAACATTTTTCGCATAAGGGCACGTATGGCTATGTTACATTAATTGGTGGCAGCTATGAATATAGTGGAGCATTAAAGCTTGCAAATCTTTCCGCCTCTGCGGTAAGAAGTGGGGCGGGAGTAGTGCGCTTGGCAACTCCCAAAAGCATCGGATACGCTGTAATGCCATATATCTTAGAGAGCACGCTTTATCCACTTAGCGAAGCAGACGGAGCTATAAAATTTGACGAAAACGAGATACAGGGTGCTATAAATTCCACAAAATCGGTTGGAATTGGAATGGGCATGGGTCAAAGAGGCGATAATGAGGAGGTTATTACCTATCTTTTGAAAAATTACTCGGGTACACTTGTAATAGATGCCGATGGCTTAAATACGCTATCTAAGATGGAGCTTTCGCTTTTAAATGATGCTAAATGTAAGGTTGTTTTAACACCACACCTAAAGGAATTTGAAAGGCTAAGCGGCATACCTGTTGACGAGATACTACATGACCCTATTTACTATGCAAAGGACTTTGCAAAAAAATATGGAGTAATCTTGCTTTTAAAGGGTACATCAACTATAATTACAGACGGAGAAGATGTAAGAATTACAAACACAGGGTGCCAAGGAATGGCAAGTGGTGGCTCTGGAGATGTGCTCCTTGGAATTATAAGTGCACTATGCGCTCAAATGCAGGGCAGGGAGCTTGAGGCAGTATGGGCGAGCGCCTACATTAACGGTAGAGCCGGTGAGATTGCCTCCCGTCAATTGTGCGATATATCAATGTCGGCAGGGGACACAGCGATGTGTGTTGCATTGTCTATTAAGGAAATAGTAGAGAGCTAATTAAACGTAATATGAAAAAGGAACAGAGCTTAAAGTCAGCTCTGTTCCTTTTGTATTTTGCTAATTATCTAATACCTCAAAAATTTCTTCCCATATTAAGGGGTCCTGCTCGGTCATTTTATCCCAGTCAAACTTAGCAACAAAATCCTCTTGCGCTTCCTTCGTGTTCAAAAGTCCCTTCTTTAAAAGCCTTTGTCGTTCGCTGAAATATTGATTTTTATACTTACACGCTTCTTCTGTATAGTTAGGATTATGCCCCTTTTTATCAACCGTTAAAAGTCGTATATTTTTCTTGCCGTCAAGTGTGTCCAAGAGCCTTTTAAAATGGTGCTTATAGCTTACGGTTTTGTCGTCCTTAGAATGAATAATAAGAGCCTTGACATCTGTGTTTGCAAGAGTACTTTCGGCACAAAAATCAACATAGCTTGGATTGCTTTTTTTCTCGCATTCATATATGCGCCCTCTAAATAAGCGCTTAAAGCCACTAAAGCTCTGATTTATGATAGCGCGCACCGAAATAAAGCCACTAAGTGCCACCACGTGTTTGATTTTCGGGTGCAGAGCTGATATATTCATAGTGGAATATCCACCCCAGCTATGCCCCATAACCGATATTTCATAGTCCTTTAGCTCGCTAAGCTTTTCAAGTGCGCTAAGGCAGTTGTCAAGGTCGTGTAGTGACTGTGCAAAGCCATTTGTAAAATCACCACCCGACTCCATACAGCCGGTATGGTCGTAGGAGTAAACCAAATATCCGTGTCTTGCAAGCATTTCAATTTCCTTCATATAGCCCATATGTCCTGACCACATTCCGTGGTCGAATACTATTAGCCTGTTTGGCTTAAAGCTATTGTAGTAGTAGAAGTAGCCCTGCATTTTATGCCCCAAGGATGAATTAAAGGAAAATGGTTTTACATTCAGACCTTCAAAATCCTTGCCCGAAAAATAAAATACATAGTCTTTTTTGTCAGCTCTTGTATAGACAATACTCTTAAATTTATTTTCAACCCATTTAAACATGCTTTTCCTCGTTAACCAAATATTTCACTATCAAGAACATAGCCACCGTCAACCTTTTTGATTCCGTAGCCGGTTTTCTTTATAAGCTCAAAAAGCTTATCTCCGTCAACGCCAACGAGGTCGCCAACAGAATCGATAAAGTATTCGGCGCTTGGATGGAAATTAGTCGTTGTAACGTAAATTCCTCGCGTTGCGTTTTGTGCGTTCATAGCTCCGTAAAACTCGCGCACCTCTTTTTCAGTAACGTGAGCCCTATCGCGACATTTTGTTTGAACAACAATTTTTTCAACAAAGCCGAGATAATCTACTATTTCAAGCGCAACGTCAATTCCTCCGTCGTCGCTACCTCCTGTTATATCACAGTAAACAACCATTTGTCTTGCCATGGTGTAGTACTTTTCTAAAAGGTTAGCAACAAAGCTCTCGAAATTCTTGCCACCTAAGGACCACAAAAGCTTATATAGCTTTGGCTTGAACTCTTTTTCGGGCAGAGGAGTATCGATAAAGCACGTTTTTTGAGCTTTGGCAATTTTATATCTTCCGTTTGTAAATTCAATTTCACCACTGGAAACGAGATCTAAAAGAACATTACCTGCAATTGAACGCAAGGAATAGTCGTCTCTTGTTGATGCAGTTGCATCCGTGCCGAAAAAGCCCTCAAGCAAGGAGAATATTTCATCCTTTGTGTATGCGCCACATTCAAGCAGCTTCTTGATTTGCAGCTGACACATATCCTCTTTAACTATTATAAATTCCTCCTTTGCCAAATAGTAGTATTCACCATCACGCTTTAT
The DNA here is from genome assembly GCA_017937135.1 of Clostridia bacterium. Lineage (GTDB taxonomy): Bacteria > Bacillota > Clostridia > Oscillospirales > CAG-272 > RGIG2000. The sequence goes on from JAGBEE010000015.1 coordinate 33,772, forward strand.
ATCCTTTTTGTTAGTCAAATCATTAAGCGCTGTGCTTATGTAGCTACGCAAAAGAGACTGCTTGCTTTTGGGAGAGGTATCGACAGCCTCCTTGGGACTAAGACCGTAAACCTTGAGCGCACCATCAACAATTTCTCCTCTTGTTGCCCTATCAACGCTTGCCAAAAATTCAACGATTGAGGCGGTAGTTTTTTTCTTAATTTTATTTGTAATTTTCATGATGTTACCTCACAAAATCATACTTCTATTATTATTTTATCACAAATATGCTTTCAGTGCAAGTAAGATAAATAAGTATTGACTTTTTTTCTTTTGTACGATATTATAATTATAGAGAAAAGCATTTAAAGGAGGACATATGGCAGAATTTAAAAAATCGCTTTTTTGTGATAGCTGTGGCTCAAATGACATAGTAATGCTTAGTCGCAATATGGGACAATGCGAGTATTGTGGAACAAAGTTTATCATAAATAAAAGGGAAAACGAGCCTGATGGTGGATTTTTTACGTTTGAAAGGGCTCTTGAAATTGATGAATTTGAAAGAAATGCATACATATCTCTTTATTCAAACGTAGATGTTCCATCTCGCATAGATGATGCTATGTTTTCAAGGGCTGAGCTTGAAATTGCCCAATACGTGTCTGTTGAAAGCGAGCATAAGCTTCATTATACAGCATCAATTGGCTATGATAGGACTGAAACCTACTACGATTACGTAACCGTTTACCGTAATGGCAGGAGCTACAAGGACAGGGTTGCAAGGCAACGCACCGTTACCGACTGGGATGCGATAAGTGGCGACCACGAGGAGGAGGAAATTATTACCTGCTTACGAATTGATAAGAAGGGCGAGATAAAGGATGAGATTGCAATTGCTGATTTGGTAGCAGAGCAGGGTGGAAAGAAGCTTGTTGGTATTGAAACTCAGAATTTAAGAGTAAAGCCGATAATGCCAAGTGATGAGCAGATAGAAGCAGCGCTTGAATATGCCGAGGTAAAGGCAAATGCGTATGCTGAATCCTCGCTTCCGGGTGACCACGTTAAGGATTTTCGCTCATCGGGGTCGAAAAAAGCGAAAAAGATAGACACTATAGTATCTCCCGAATATCTTATCTCATATAACTTTGAGGGCAGGGACTATCAAATGAAATCAAGCTGGTCCTCAAAAGCTGTAATGCATAGCGATATGCCTCGTGAAAACGTTGCAAATAGCGAGCAGGAAATGGCAAGAAAAAAGAGAAGCAAGCAATTATTGTTAGGAATAATTCCATTTGCGCTTATTTTCATTATTGGAATTATTTTAGCAGCCAATGAGATTTTTTTCTTTCTTCCACCAGCATTATTTTTATCAATGTTTGGTTATATGATATACTTTTTTGTTATGACAGGCATGTGGTCAAAGCGTATAAACAAAATTACATTTGATGCGATTTTATCAAGCCAAAATGAAAAAATATCACTACTAAACAAGCGATTTTTACAAATGGGACAAAAAGAGCTTTCCGAAGAAGAAAAAGGCATCTTTTTGCCATAAAAGCATAAAGCTCATATAATTCTGATATTAGCTATAGGACGGATAACCTCGGTTGTCCGTCAATTTTATTTTTATCGATTTATCAACTCTTTTGGGCTAAAGGCTTAATCTCGATATAATAATAGACTAACACTTATAATTACAAAACGCACCTCTTAAAAGGGTGCGCTTTACATTTCAAAAATAGATTCATAGGTCGTATTTAGTATCATTTTTATTAAAATTATCTCATCTGGATACAGGTGCCTTTGAGCAACCTCAATTTTTGCAACAGCACTACGTGTAATATCACAGCCGAGTAATTGCAATTTAGATGCTAAAATCTCTTGGGTCATACCTTTCTGTTCGCGAATTTTACGGATATTGCTTCCAATTTTTTTCTCAATTTCGTGATTCGTAATCTCACCTCCAAGCAAATTTTGCACCCAAATAAGCACAAAATCCTTGACTTTATTATATCTAAATGATATAATGACCTTGTACTTATATAGGTGCAAAATGAAAATAATATGGGAGAATTTTAAAAATGAGAAAAAAACACATAGTGCTTATTTTTGCGTTGCTACTCATAGTAGCCTTGATTGGGTTATCATCCTGTGGTGGCTCTGATGAGGATACAGGTAAAAATGAGGGCACGGGTACAAGCATTGACACCGGCGCCGAGGGTGATACAGGCAACGGCTCTGGTAATAAAGATGATGATCAGACACAGACTGATATAAGCACGGATAAGGGCACCGATACAAGCAATGATTCAGGAAATACTGATGATAACAATGAAACGCCGGAGGTTCAAAGGTACACAGTAACCTTTGATTCTAATGGTAGTGAAGCTGTTGAAGCTCAAGTGGTTGAGAAAAATCAAATGGTAGAAGAGCCACAGGCACCAGTTCGTGAAGGATACGTCTTCGATGCTTGGTATGATGGAAGTGAAAAATGGATTTTTGCCGAATTCGTTGTTACAAAGGATGTAACACTTACTGCAAAATGGATACCAAACAGCAACACACTTAGCTTTAATGCAAATAGTGGTAGTGGTGAAATGAATGATATGGTTGTAAAAACAGGAGATAGCGTTAATCTCACCACTAATGCCTTTGAAAGAATAGGCTATAGCTTCAAGGGCTGGTCAAGCTCTGTAAATGGTGAAGTAGAATATGAAGATGGCGCAAGCTACACCATGGGAGCAAATAGCACAAATGTTCTTTATGCAATATGGGAGGCAAACGAAAACATCTTAGTTCTTAACGCTAATAATGGCACAAGCTTAGAGAATAGTATTCCTGTAAAAACTAACGAAACCTTGAATTTGCCACAAAACACATTTGTAAACGCAGGTTATAGCTTCAAGGGCTGGTCAAGCACAAGCGATGGCGAGGTTGAATATACCGATGGCGAAAGCTATACTATGGGAACAAACAGCACATATACCCTATATGCAATATGGGAGGTAAGCACAAACTACGTAGTGTTTGACTCAAACGGTGGTATAGGAACTATGCAAAAGCTTTCTCTCAAATCGTGGGAGGAGGGAGCCTTGCCAACTAATATTTTTAAAAGAAATGGATATAACTTCCTTGGCTGGTCCACAGCTAAGGACGGCGATGTTGAATATACCGACGGCGCAAGCTATACAATGGGAACAAACAAAAACAATACTCTTTATGCTGTATGGGAAATAATTGAATATACGCTTACATATCACACTACAGAGCTACCTGTAAATCAAGTTACGTTTACCGTAGAGGAGCTCCCTCTTACCTTAAGCACATTGAAAAATAAATCAGATGAAATTTTTGATGGATGGTACAGAACAAGCGACCTTAGTGGAGAGCCACTATTTCAAATAACAGCCATTGGTGACGTTGACCTATATCCGGGCTTCGTTAGAGGAACAGACGGACTTGTTTTTGTAGAAAACAATGGAGAATACACACTTACCAAATATAACGGAACCGCATTAGATATTGTTATTCCAAGTAAATATCGTGGAAAAAATGTAACGACTATAGGCACAGAGGTTTTTAGGGGTCAAAATTCAATTACAAGCATAGAATTACCAAGCAGCTTAAAAACAATATCAAACGGAGCCTTTTATAGCTGTCACTCAATAACAAGCATAACTATACCCGAGAGTGTAAGCTATATTGGTGAACAAGCATTCAGCTTCTGCAAAAAGCTCACCAGCATAACCATACCCGACAATGTTACCCAAATAGGTAAGCACGCCTTCTATGAATGTAAGGAGCTTGAGACCGTAAGCCTTTCCAAAAACATAACATCAATAGATGCATATGCATTTTATGGCTGTTATTCACTTGTAAGCCTTACTCTTCCAAATACAGTAGCATCAATAGGAGCATATGCATTCTATAATTGCTACGAGCTGACAAGCATAAATATTCCAAATACAGTAGCATCAATAGGAGCATATGCATTCTATAATTGCTACGAGCTGACAAGCATAAATATTCCAAATGGCATTAAAAAAATAGAGGATTATACATTTTATAGCTGTACCTCTGTTGAAAATGTCACTATTCCAAATACAGTAACATCAATAGGAGCTTCAGCCTTCCGTAATTGCGATAGCTTTACAAGCATATCAATTCCAAATAGCGTGACCACTATCAAGGATGGAGCCTTCTACAGCTGTACCTATGTAACAAGTATAACAATACCGAATAGTGTAACGTCTATAGGCGATGAGGTATTTGGTTTTTGTGAAGCGTTAACAACCATAACAATTCCTAATAGCATAACATCTATAGGTGAATATATGTTTTATGGCTGTACAGACCTTAGAAGCATAGCAATTCCAAATACAATTAAGTCTATAGGAAAGGCTGCATTTTATGATTGCACAAGCCTTGAAGCAATAACAATTCCAAGCATAGTCAGCTCAATAGGAGCAGGGGCATTTTATAATTGCACGTCTCTTACAACAATAACAATTCCAAGCTCAGTTGTAACAATTGGAAGTGAAGCGTTTAAGGGATGCACTAACCTTCAAATTTATTGTGACGTCAAGAGCATGCCAAGCGGCTGGAGCACTAACTGGAACCCATCAGGCTGCGCTGTTGCTTGGGGAAGCAAATAAAATTTGAAAATTAAAATAACCAAAAATTTATTTTAAAAAACAAAGGGCAGGCTAAGGGTGATGTTCTTAGCGGAGAAATTGAAAAATATCGCTAAGTGCGAGCATCGCATTTGACCGGACAAACACACTCTGGGCTAAGCCCAAACCCTTATAACAACAGAAGAGAGAACAAATCGGTTTCATGTAGCCGTAAAGTTCTCTCTTTTTCTGTTAGTATTAAAAGTGATATTCTTCGCTGACGCGAAGAGTGATATTTCCCTGACAGGAAGTGATATTGCAAGGCTTCGCCTCGCAGTGATATTCTATTCGCCTAAAACTCGGCTTTGAACGCAAATAGGCGTCAAAGCCGCAATACCACTCGGCGTAAGCCGAATATAACTGCGTAGCAATAGAACTCGCCGCAGGCGAAAAGAGTTATGCGTGATGCTCCGTTAAGAGTATCACGCATAATAACCTGCCCTTTCGTATTATTAAAATTATTCCTTTTCGGTTTCCTTTTTGTAAATCTCGGCAATAAAGTCAGCAGTTTTTTCAACTCCAAGCTCAGTGCTGTTGAGCATAAGCATATAGTTAGTTCTTTCGCCCCAGTCCTGACCTGTGTAATATTTGTAGTTTATGCTACGCTTTTTGTCAGTTTCCTTAATGAGCTTTTCAGCCTGCTTTTGATTAACGCCCTTAAAGCTCATGGTTCTCTTGATTTTTTCCTTCATATCTGCATAGATAAATACATTTAAGGTGTCAAATTTGTCCTTCAAAATGTAGTCAGCGCTACGACCAACTATTACGCAAGGACCCTTTTCGGCAAGCTCTGAAATAACTCTTTTTTGAATAGCGAATATCTTGTCCTCAATAGATTCGCCTGCTGCATTTCTGCCAATAAATGAGTAAGCAAAAATACTCTTGGAGGGCGCATATTCGCTAACACGCTTTATAAACTCGTCAACGAAGCCGGACTCCTCGGCAATTTTTTCAATAATATCCTTGTCATAGAATGGAATGCCAAGCTTTTTAGCGACTAAAATACCTATATATTTTCCTCCGCTGCCAAACTCACGGCTAATAGTGATAATTTTCTTACTCATAAAAAGTCCTTTCCCGAATGAAAAAAGCACAACCTTACCCTTAAGGGTAAAGCTGTGCCACTCGATATAAAATTTTACCCTTTCGGTACTATTATTTTAACATAAAAAGCCACTTTGTGTCAATAGCCTTTTTGCGTATTTGTATTTTAACTTGATTTATTTATAAATATATGTTATTATATATGAGAATGATAACATAATTTGAGGTAGAAATGATAACAGTAAATAATTTAACCTTTAATTTTGGCACACAGGTGCTTTTTAAGGATGTAAATTTAAAATTCACCCCTGGCAATTGCTACGGAGTAATTGGCGCAAACGGTGCAGGAAAGAGTACATTTTTAAGAATACTTTGTAAGGAAATCGAGCCAACCAAGGGCGAGGTTGTAATTCCTGACACTGTAAGAATGAGCGTTTTGAAGCAAAACCACTTTGAATTTGATGAATATACCGTGCTTGACACAATAATTATGGGCAATCAAAGGCTCTATGACGTAATGAAGGAAAAGGACGCGCTTTATATGAAGGAGGACTTTTCTGACCAGGACGGTATTCGCGCCTCGGAGCTTGAGGGCGAATTTGCCGAGATGAATGGCTGGGAGGCAGAGAGTGATGCATCAAAGCTTATTCAGGGCTTAGGACTTAGTGAGGACATTCTTTATCAAGGCATGGCAAGCTTGAAGGAGTCGCAAAAGGTAAAGGTGCTTTTGGCACAGGCGCTTTTTGGAAACCCCGACATTATTTTGCTTGACGAGCCTACAAACGGTCTTGACATAGATGCAATTACCTGGCTTGAGGACTTTTTGTCCGACTACTTCGGCACAGTTCTTGTAGTATCGCATGACCGTCACTTCTTAAACGACGTATGCACAAACATAGTTGATATTGACTATTCAGGCATTAAAATGTACGTTGGTAACTACGAGTTTTGGTATGAATCGAGTCAGCTTATTCAAAGAATGATTAAGCAACAAAACAAGAAGAACGAGGAAAAAATCAAGGAGCTTCAAAGCTTTATTTCTCGCTTCAGTGCAAATAAATCAAAATCAAGACAGGCAACCTCAAGAAGAAAGCTACTTGATAAATTAACAATAGAGGAGCTTCCTGCGTCGAGCCGTAGATATCCATTTATCGGCTTCGATATGGACAGAGAGGCAGGCAAGGATATTTTAACCGTTAGCGAGCTTTCTAAGAGTAGCGACGGAGTTAGCCTGTTTAAAAACGTGTCCTTTACCGTTTCAAAGGGCGATAAAATTGCACTTATCGGTAACGAAATGGCAATAACAGCATTTTTTAAGGTGCTAATGGAGGAGGACGAGGCAGATAGTGGCTCGTTCAAATGGGGAATAAGCATTTCAAAATCATATTTCCCAAAGGATAATATCGAATATTTTGCATCCTGTCACGATTCGATTCTTGACTGGATGAGAAGATACTCAAAGGACCAAACCGAAACATATTTACGTGGCTTCCTTGGACGAATGCTCTTCTCGGGCGACTCTATTTTTAAGGAGGTTAGCGTTTTATCAGGTGGAGAAAAGGCAAGATGTATGTTTTCACGTATGATGCTTTTTGGCTCAAACTTCTTGCTCCTTGACCAGCCAACAAACCACTTAGACCTTGAATCAATTACAGCAGTAAACAATGGTCTTAGCGATTTCAAGGGCAACATTCTTTTCTATTCTCACGACTATGAAACTGTAAACACAGTTGCAAATCGTATAATTGAGCTAAGAGAAAATGGAATAATAGATTTTAGTGGCACATACGAGGAATTTATAAACTACAAGAAAGAGAAAAATCTTATATAATGCAGGATTATGAAAGAAGAAAAATAGCGGTAATTGGTGCAGGGCCTGCTGGAATGATGGCGTCAATTTATGCGCTTCAAAACGGGGCAGATGTCACACTTTTTGAAAAGAACGATAGAGTTGGCAAAAAGCTTGCTATAACAGGCAAGGGCAGATGCAACGTAACAAACGACTGCGACAATAGCGAGTTTTTAAAAAACGTGATTTCAAATCCAAAATTCTTATACGCCTCAATAGGTAATTTTTCAACGCAGGACACAAAGGATTTTTTTGAGGGACTTGGCGTTAAGCTAAAAACCGAGAGGGGAAGGCGAGTTTTTCCGGTATCGGACAAGGCAAGCGACATAGTTATGGCGCTAAAGCGATATATGCTTGACTTGGGCTGTAATTTAAAGCACGAAAGGGTTGTTGGAATTTCAGCCGAAAATTCAAAAATCAAGGGCGTGAAAACCGACAAGGGCGCATATGAATTTGACGCAGTAATTTTAGCAACGGGTGGCGCTTCATATCAAGGCACGGGCTCAGACGGAGATGGATATCGCTTTGCAAAATCGCTTGGCATAGAGGTAACTCCGCTTATACCCTCGCTCGTTCCACTTGAAACGGTTGAGGACGTGTACGAAATAATGGGCGTGTCTCTTAAAAATGTAACTCTTAAAATAAGGAATAACGAAACTGGCAAAATAGCTTTTGAGGAATTAGGCGAGATGCTCTTTACCCACTATGGCATAAGTGGACCCTTGGTGTTATCAGCCTCATGCCATATGTCAAATATGCAAAGGGGCAAATACACAGCCTTAATAGACTTTAAGCCTGCGCTTGATGAAAAAACGCTTGATATTAGAATATTAAACGATTTTTCTAAGAATTTAAACAAGGATTTTGTAAACGCCATAGGAGCACTTTTGCCATCAAAAATAATACCCTTTGTGGTAGAAAAAAGTGGTATTAAGCCCGATACTAAGGTGAATAATATTACAAAGGCACAAAGGCTTGCGTTTTTGAACACATTAAAGTCACTTTCGCTCGAAATAAAGGGCTTTCGCTCACTTAACGAGGCAATAGTGACCTCGGGTGGAATTGACACAAGGGAGATAAACCCCTCTACAATGGAGTCCAAAAAAATAAAGGGACTTTATTTTGCAGGGGAAATAATAGACGTAGATGCCTATACAGGCGGATACAACCTACAAATAGCATTTTCAACGGGCGCTCTTGCAGGGACACACTCTGCCTGGGCAGATTAGGAGGAAAATATATGAGAATAGCACTTGACGGACCAAGTGGCGCAGGAAAAAGCACCGTAGCTAAGGCGCTTGCAAAAAAGCTTGGTATAATTTACGTGGATACAGGCGCGCTTTATCGCACTGTTGGCCTTTTTGTAAGGAATAATGGAGTTGACAAGGAAGACACTAAGGCTGTAATTGATTTGTTACCGAAAATCAAGCTCAATATGGAGTTTATAAACGGTGAGCAAATAATAACCTTGAATGGTGAAAGGGTTGGCGATAACATAAGAACAGGCGAAATAGCTATGTATGCCTCACGTGTTTCTGCAATTCCTGAGGTAAGAGCGTTCCTTTTGGAAACTCAAAGAAAAATAGCAAGAGAAAACGACGTAGTAATGGACGGACGTGATATTGGCACAGTTATTATTCCCGATGCAGAGGTAAAAATCTTTATGTTTGCATCCCCCGAGGCAAGAGCTATGAGAAGATACAAGGAGCTTGTACAAAAGGGCGAGGAATGTACCTATGAGGGCGTTTTACAGGACATTATAACAAGAGATAGAAACGACTCTACAAGAGAAACAGCGCCTGCGGTTGCAGCAAAGGACGCAGTTCTTTTGGATAACTCTAATCTTGATGTAGATGGCTCTGTTGAAAGAGTAATTGAAATTATAAAAAGTAAGGTTGAAATATGAACAAGTTTTATAGAGCAATGAAGGCGATGTTTGGAAAGCTATTCAAGCTTCTATTTAGGGTAAAGATAATAAACCCTGAAAACGAGGTTTTGGATAGACCCTATATCGTTTGCTGTAACCATACAAGCCTTTTTGACGTGGTAGTAATTTCCCTTGCTATGAAAACTCAAATTCGCTATATGGCGAAAAAAGAGGTATTTAAGGTACCAATATTAAGTAGCTTTGTTAAGGCAATGGGAGCATATCCTGTTGACAGAAAAAAGGGTGGAGCTGCCGCTATTAAGAAAACGCTTGAAATATTAAAGGATGGCTCATGCGTTGGAATTTTCCCACAGGGCACAAGACATAAAAAGGTTGACCCAAGAACCACCGAGATAAAGGACGGCATTGGTATGATAGCTGCGCGTAGTGGGGTTGGAATTTTACCTGTTTGTATAAGAACTAAGAAAAATAAGCTTAAATTCTTCCGTCGCACTGAGTTCGTTATAGGAAAGTATATACCACCCGAGGAAATAGCCTTTCCAGAGCTTGGTGGACGTGAAAAATACAGAGAAATTTCACAGCTTGCATTCAGCAAGGTGTGCGATATGAACGATGAGGGACGCGCCCTGCCACAGCCACAAGAAAAGAGAGAGCTTACAGATGATAAAAATAGCAAATAACGCAGGCTTTTGCTTCGGGGTCAGACGAGGAGCTGACACGGTAGAGGAGCTTATCAAAAATAAGACACAGGGTGAGGTCATTTGCACTCTTGGCAAGCTTATACATAACGAAAAGTATAACGAATATCTTGAAAAAAGTGGAGTTTTCGTTTTAGAGGTTGACAAAATTAACGAGGTATTTGAAAACGCCAAAAACGGAGCAAAAACAACCGTTGTTACAAGAACTCACGGAGTTGAAGCTGACATACAGACAATACTTGAAAAATGTGCAGAGGAATGTGACAGCTTCAAGGTGGTTGACTGCACCTGCCCGTATGTAAAAAAGATACATAAAATAGCAGGTGAAAACTCGGGGGAAAATCAAATCTTTATTTTGATAGGTCAAAAGGAGCACCCGGAGGTTAAGTCGATAATAAGCTACGCAAAAAATGAAAGTCACGTATTTTTAAATGGCGAGGAGCTTGAGGAGTACTTAAAGAGTGCATATTATGAAAATAAAGAGCTAATAATGGCTGCTCAGACGACACAAAAGCTCAGCGAATGGAAAAAATGTCAAAAAATTATCAAAAAATACTGTACAAATGCAAAAATTTTTGATACAATATGTAGTGTTACCGAAAAAAGACAAACAGAGGCAGAGAAAATCAGCCGTGAGTGCGACGTGATGTTCGTAATCGGTGGTAAGGATAGCTCAAACACCTCTAAATTGGCGCAGGTTTGCTCAAAGCATTGTGAAAAAACGTTTTGGATACAGACAAGCGCTGACATACAGTTTGATAAAATCGGCGACGCAAAAAATATAGGTATAACTGCGGGCGCTTCCACACCCGACAGTTTAATTCAGGAGGTAAAAGAAACTATGAGCGAAATCATGGAAGAGAGCTTTGCAGAGCTTTTTGCAAAGGAATGTGAGGAAAACAAAGCGAAAGCGAAAATATATACAGGAGCAACAGTTACCGGTACAGTTATGTCGATTTCTGAAAACGAAATCCGTCTTGACCTCGGCGCAAAGGTTACAGGCGTTATAACAAGAGACCAAATTACAGAGAACAATGATGCAAAGCTTGCACAGATGTTTAATATCGGTGACGAGGTTGAGGCATCTGTTATAAGCGTAAGCGACAGAGATGGCATTGCTATCCTTTCAAAGAAGAAGGTTGACAATGTTAAGAACTGGAAGAAGATTGTTGAATACGCACAAAGTGGCGAAACAGTAAACGCAAAGATTACTGAGGCTATCAAGGGTGGCTTAGTAGCCGATATTGATGGTGTTAGAGTATTTATTCCAGCATCTATGTCAGGCGTAGCTAAGGATGCAGATTTGAGCGTTCTTGCTGGTACAGTACAAGAGGTTAAAATTGTAGAGGTTAAGGACGAGCGCAGAAAGGTAATTGCTTCAATTAAGGCTGTTCTTCGCGAGAAGGCTAAGGCTGAAAAGGAAGCATTCTGGAACAAAATCGAAGAGGGTATGGTTATCGAGGGACCTGTTAAGAGCCTTACATCATACGGCGCATTCGTTGACCTTGGCGGAGTAGATGGCTTAGTACATATCACAGAGCTTTCCTGGAGAAGAGTTAAGCACCCAAGCGAGGTTGTAAATGTTGGCGACGTTATAAAGGTATTTGTAAAGGCTGTTGACAAGGAAAACAAGAGAGTATCTCTTGGCTATAAGACAGACGACCAAAATCCTTGGAACATATTTAAGTCACAATATGCACAGGGCGATGTTTGCGAGGTTAAAATAGTTGGCATCACAAGCTTCGGCGCATTTGCACAAATCGTTCCGGGCGTTGATGGACTTGTTCACATCAGCCAAATCGCAGATCAAAAGATAGAGTCTATTGCAGACCTTCTTAAGGTTGGCGAGGTTAAGGAAGCAAAGATAGTTAGTATCGATGATGAAAACAAGAAGGTTAGCCTTTCAATCAGAGCACTTCTTCCTGTAAACGAGGAAGCAGCTGAGGAAGTAGCTGAGGAAGTAGCACAAGAGGCAGAAGCTACAGAAGAAATAGCAGAATAATTAAAAAAGCCACAAGCCAATTGCTTGTGGTTTTTTAAAAACAAGTGTAAATGAAAACAGACTCATTTTGTAAATGAGTCTGTTACTACACTCTTTAAGCTAACTGTAAGGAGTGTGTCATTCCCTGCAAATTAGTTGCAACAGCAGCAAAGAAGGATAGCGGCAAGAATAACTATCCATATAATGTCGTTGTCAAAAAGATTGCACAAGCAGTTCATATTATTACCGTTTCTCATATAAAGAGTCCTTTTATGGAATTTGAAAGACATAAGCGTAAATCACTTACGCCTCTCTGTTAATAATACTATGTCGATAAATATCAAATGTTACCGAAAAATATCAATTTACAACGAATACATTATTTTAAATGTAAGGAATCGGCAGTTAAAAAGTCATTAGCAAACGATATTGAGCGTGCGTTAAGCTCCTTGCTCGCGCCACAGCACTTGCATCTTACAGCTACAGTATCAGCACCAACGCTAAGCTCATAATCACCGTGACCCTCGGGGCAACGACAATAAATTTTGCCCTCGTCATTCAAATCGGCAATTACAAAGGAAAGTATATCTAAAATCTGTGGATCGGGAAGTGTATTTTCATTTTCGTCCGACTTTAGACTCTCAATTGATGCATCACCAAGCAGCTTAGCTATTTCATCGTTTGATTGCTTAATAGCGCTTGAAACCTCGTTTTCCTTGCCAATAAAGCAAATATCAATACCGCAAACGGAGCAGGGTATAACGAAAACATCACTACCAAAAAATACTTCCCTTGATAAAATATAATTATGTGGCTTTGGACAAGCAAGGCAGGGAACAGTTAAACGGAATTTCCCGTCACGCATTTTTTCTACGCTAAGCGAGCTATTGCCACAGTCACACTTTAGCTTAAACAAATCACCACTAAGTGAAAATGCTCCTATCATACTCGTAGTAACTCCTAAGCAGGAAGGACATCTATAAGCAAGAGTGGTTTTTCTTTGGTCTAAAATCACAGATAATACCTCACAAAATCTTAATATAAAATAGTATATAACAAAAATTGACAATTGTCAACAAAATTTAAGCTTTTAGAAGGGAGGCATAGAGCCATATGTCAAGCGTTTACGATAAAGACACCGACTCCGTATATATAAGCGCAAGAGAGCTCTGCGCGTTTGTATATAGAGGTGGCGATATAGACACGAGATGGCAAAATGGAAATAAATATGGTAGTGCCATAGTGTCACACAGAATATGGCAAAAAAAGCCTAACATAGTTGATGCCTACACCTTTAAAACCGTTGTACAGGGAGTTACTATAACAGTATATACCTATCCCGAGGGGGTAGTCGAGGGAGAAAACGGATATATGATAAATCAGGTAAATTCAGTTCCGTATAGCCTTGACGACATCGAAAACGGAGAGCTTGAAATTTCAGTTCAAAGTGCATTTATCAGCGCTTATATAATTTCCCAAAAATTCAAGCAGCAAACAGTAGAGGCGCAAATAACCTTCTACAAGGAGAGTAGCGATGAGGAGCGCTCCTTTAAAAAGCTGTGCACAATTGATGAATTAACCTATGAGTTTGAAAGGGCGATAAATCTATTTTTACCCTTCGCAAAAATAATAAGGGAAAGAACAACAAAAACCCTGCCCGAGCTTGCAAATCTGCATTTTCCATTCAAGGGTGGAGCAAGAGAGGGACAAAGGGACTTTATAATAGAAGCCTTCCGTTCAATAAGAGCGCACAAAAGGCTTGTTTTAGAGGCTCCTACAGGAACAGGAAAAACAATGGCATCGCTCTATCCGTCGCTCAAATCAATTGGCGAGGGCTATGCTGATAAAATATTTTACTTTACAGGCAAAACAACGACAGCCACAGTTGCCCTAAGTGCTATTGATATAATGAGAGACCAAATACCAAATTTGCGCTCAATTCACATTTCCTCAAAGGATAAGTGCTGTGTATCGTTTGCGCCTGGTACAAGGCGCAAGTGCGAGCCAAGGCATTGTAAGGTTACGCGCGCCTACTATGAAAAAATAAATGAAGCGCTTTTGGAGCTTTTAAGAGATTATAGAACCTACACAAAGGATATAATTGACAAGGTTAGTCAAAAATATTCCGTTTGCTCATATGAGCTTTCCTTGGAGCTTTCCGAATGGTGCGAGCTTGTCGTATGCGACTACAACTATCTTTTTGACTTGCAAGCATATTTAAGAAGGTATTTTGAATGTGGTAGCGAGGCAGAATTTATTTTCTTGATTGATGAGGCGCATAACCTGCCCGACAGAGCAAGGGAGATGTATTCAGCCGCGCTATGCCTTAGTGAGTTTACCGACATATGCAAAAGATATGCAAGCGATAAGAATTTAGCCGCACCCTGTGTTGATATTTTGGGTGCATTTGATGTTTTTCACGCCCTTGCAATGAGTGAAAAAATGGAAATAGATGATAAAGTGTGTGGCTTTTATCTCAACTCTCAGCTTCCAGATGATATAGCTGAGCCATTTGAAAAATTCGTGCGTGGCGCAAGAAGGCTATTTAATAAGGACATAAACGACGACGAGCTGCACGAGGTGTATATGAACGTCAAGAAATTCCTTAGTGTATGCGAAATCTTTGACAAGCGATTTACAATGTATATAGAGGCAAGGGATAACGATGTTAAGGTGCGCCTTATGTGCTTAGACCCATCATTTATGCTTGATGCGTGTATGAAAAAGGGAATTTCAACCATACTTTTCTCAGCAACCCTAACCCCCCTTGAATACTTTAAGGACGTCTTAGGATGTCAAAAAACAAACACTCTGTCGCTAAAATCGCCCTATGAAAAGGAAAAGCTATGCTTAGTTGGTGTAAACAACATAAGCACAAGATATGAGGATAGAGAAAAAAGCGCAAATAGCGTAGCAAATATAATTCGCGCCGCAATTGAGGGCAAAAGTGGAAATTATATCGTTTATTTTCCGTCGTACTCCTATTTAACCTCAGTTCGTGAAATATTTGAGAAAAAATATCCAAAAATAAATGTAACGTATCAAAAAAAGAGTATGTCCGAAAGGGCTAAGCGAGAATTTCTCGATTCCTTTGAGGAGAAAAAGGAGGGCACGCTTGTTGGCTTTTGCGTAATGGGTGGAAGCTTTTCAGAGGGTATTGACCTTCGTGGCGAGAGACTTATTGGCGCAGTTATTGTCGGTGTCGGCTTGCCAACCATTAGTAGCGAGCTAAACATCATAAAGGAATATTATGATAATACACGCGAAAATGGCTATGCCTATGCATACACCTATCCGGGTATGATTAAGGTAATGCAGGCAGCAGGACGTGTTATAAGAAGCGAGGATGAAAAGGGAATTGTATTTTTAGTAGATGACCGATTTGCCTCTCCTGAGTATAGAGCTCTTATGCCAGAGTACTGGTCGCACATAAAATACTTGAATAATGCTAAGGATTTGCTAAAGGAAGTTACAGAATTTTGGAAAAAATAGTATAAAACTATTGTAAAATATAAATGATAGTGCTATAATATTAAATATTTTATTTGTAAATCTTGAAAAGAGGTAAAAATAAATGTTAAGAACAACTGTAAAAGAAATATTTACCACACCAGAAAAATTTGCCGATAAGCAAATAACAGTTGCAGGCTGGGTAAGGACCTTGCGCTCAAGCAACGCATTCGGCTTTATTGAGCTAAATGACGGTAGCTATTTTACAAATATTCAAGTAGTTTTTGAGGAAGCATTTCTTGATAATTACAAGGACATTGCAAAGCAAAACGTAGGTGCATCCTTAATAGTTGAGGGCACTCTCGTTTTAACACCTGAGGCAAAGCAGCCATTTGAAATCAAGGCTAAAAAAATAGAGGTAGAGGGCTTATCTACTCCTGACTATCCACTCCAAAAGAAAAGACACTCTCCTGAGTTTTTGCGTACAATAGCGCACCTAAGACCAAGGACAAATCTTTTTAGCGCAGTATTCAGAGTTCGTTCAGTTGCTGCATTTGCAATACACAAGTTCTTTAATGAGAGGAACTTTGTTTACGTTCACACTCCAATAATCACAGGCTCCGACTGTGAGGGCGCAGGCGAAATGTTTAGATTAACAACCCTCGACCTTGAAAACCTTCCTAAAACTCCCGATGGAAAAATTGATTTTTCTAAGGACTTCTTTGGTAAGAGCGTAAATCTTACCGTATCAGGTCAATTAAGCGCAGAAACCTATGCTATGGCGTTTGCAAATGTATATACCTTTGGACCAACCTTCCGTGCAGAGCGCTCAAATACAGCGCGCCACGCAGCAGAGTTCTGGATGATGGAGCCGGAAATTGCATTTGCTGATTTGAAGGACGATATGGCGCTTGCTGAGGATATGATAAAGTACGTAGTAAAATACGTAATGCAAGAATGCCCTAAGGAAATAGAATTTTTTAACAAATTTGTTGATAATACCTTAGTATCACGTCTTACCAACCTTTTGGAAAATGACTTCGGTCACGTTACCTATACCGAGGCAATTGAGATTCTTGAAAAGAGTGGCAAAAGCTTCGACTACCCTGTTAAATGGGGCATCGACCTTCAAACAGAGCACGAAAGATATATCACCGAGGAGGTATTTGGTAAGCCTGTATTCGTTACAGACTATCCAGCAGAAATCAAAGCCTTCTATATGCGTCTAAATGATGACAACAAAACCGTTGCCGCAATGGATATGCTCGTGCCTGGTGTTGGAGAGCTCATCGGTGGCTCACAGCGTGAGGAAAGACTTGACTATTTATTAAAGGCTATGGAAAAATTCAACCTAAACGAAGAGGACTATTGGTGGTACTTAGAGCTTCGTAAATACGGAGGCACCAAGCACGCAGGCTTCGGCTTAGGCTTTGAAAGACTTATTATGTACATTACAGGTGTATCTAACATCCGTGACGTAGAATCATATCCACGTACTACGGGTAATGCCGACTTCTAATTTGAATTTTGAACATCAATAAGCGTCGAGATACTTCGTTGCTCCTCATCCACGACCTCGACTATCGCCAAGATAGCCATCGTCCGTGGCTTGTGGTGCGCCTTGTCTCTCTTGCTTCTTAATGCTCAAAAAGACCAAGGATATTATGTAGAGTTTCTTGGCTTCTAAATCTATGCTGGGCATAATTAACAACAAGCAATTTTACTTTTCTTATGAAAGGCAGTTTTATGAAAAAATATACTGAAATGACAAAAGAAGAGCTTTTAGCTGAAAAGGCAGAGCTCGAAGCAAAATATAGAGAATATCAAGCAAGAAATCTCTCGCTTAATATGGCAAGAGGAAAGCCTTGTGTTGAGCAATTAAATCTTTCAATGGGTATGATGGACGTACTAAACGCAGATAGCGACCTTACCTGTGATGACGGAACAGACTGCCGTAACTATGGCGTGCTTGACGGAATCAAGGAGGCACAGGAGCTTTTGGCTGATATGATGGAGGTGCCCTCTGACCACATCATAATCTATGGCAACTCAAGCCTTAATGTAATGTTTGACACCGTCGCACGCTCAATGTCACACGGTGTTATGGGCTCAACTCCTTGGTCAAAGCTTGACAAGGTAAAATTCCTTTGTCCCGTTCCAGGCTATGACAGACACTTTAGAATTACAGAATACTTCGGCATTGAAATGATTAACATTCCAATGACTCCCGAGGGACCTGATATGGATATGGTAGAAAAATTGGTTAGTGAGGACGAGAGCATTAAGGGTATTTGGTGCGTTCCAAAGTATTCAAACCCACAGGGCTACTCATACTCTGACTTAACCGTTCGTCGCTTTGCAAGATTAAAGCCGGCAGCTAAGGACTTTAGAATTTACTGGGATAACGCATATACCATTCACCATCTTTACGATAATGAGCAGGACAATTTAGTAGAGATTTTGGCAGAATGTAAGCGAGCAGGCAACCCCGACCTCGTTTACAAATTTGCTTCAACCTCTAAAATTAGCTTTCCGGGCTCTGGTATTGCTGCCCTTGCTTCGTCAAATAACAATTTAGAGGACATAAAGGAACAGCTTGGTGTTCAAACAATTGGACACGATAAGGTAAATCAGCTTCGTCACGTAAGATTCTTTGGCGATATTCACGGTATGATAGAGCATATGAGAAAGCACGCTGACATTCTTCGTCCAAAATTCGAGGCGGTTCTTGAAATTTTGGAAAGAGAGCTCGGTGGACTTGACATCGGCGAGTGGACAAAGCCTAAGGGTGGATACTTTATTTCCTTCGACTCCTTAGAGGGCTGTGCAAAGGACATAGTTGCAAGATGCAAAAAGGCAGGCGTTGTAATGACAGGCGCAGGCGCAACATATCCCTACGGTAAGGACCCCAAGGATTCAAACATAAGAATCGCTCCATCCTACCCACCACTTTCAGACCTCATTATCGCAACAGAGCTATTTACTCTTTGCGTAAAGCTTTCAAGCATAAACAAGCTACTTAGTAAATAATATAGATAAAAGCAAATAAACGCACTCTTTTTGAGTGCGTTTATTTGCTTTTATCTAACTTTTCGGGAACTTGGGTAATGCCACAGAGGTAGTCAAGTGAAATGTTATAAAATTTTGCAAGGGTTATAAAATGGTGCATTGGTAGCTCCCTATCTCCTTTTTCGTATAAAGAATAGTGCTGTCTTGAAATGCCAAGAATACTTGCAATATCAGCTTGTGTTTTGTCATTGTCCTCTCTTAAATCTCTTAATCTTCTGTAAAAATACATAAAATATTCCCCCACTGATTTGTGACATGTAAAAATTATATCACGCATACAAATATATGCTCTTGAAATGCGTACGTTTATATGCTAAAATATAGTTAATGCATATAAATGTATGACAAAACGGAGGAGAAATGAAAAATATATTAATAGTTAAAGAGGAAAAAAAGGAAAAATGTCTGGTTTGTGGAAAGGAAACGGAGTATTTAATTTCTACACCTATTCAAGAGCGATTGTTTTATATTGAGGGCGCAGGGCAGTTTTGTCAGGCATGCCATTATGATATTTATATCAAGAAAAACAGGTCAGACAGATGATAAAAGAAAATTCATTATTAGATAATATTAAGACGCAATATGATGACAAGCATTACGAAAGCTACATACAAGCCTTTGTGCCGAATAAAAAGAGAAGACTGTTTTATTGCTTTGTTAAGAGAGCATTTGATATAAGCGCCTCTTTTATATTACTTTTAATTTTACTTCCTTTGTTTCTCGTAATTGCAACAGCAATTAAAATAGAGTCAAGAGGACCAGTTATATTTAAGCAAAGAAGAATTGGAAAAGACGGTAAAGCATTTAATTGCTACAAATTTCGCTCAATGAAAATTGACACACCAAGAGATTGCCCAACCTCTATGCTTGAAAATCCCGAAAAATATAAAACACGCATAGGTCGTATATTAAGAAAGCTTTCGCTTGATGAATTACCACAGCTTTGGTGCGTTTTTATTGGTAAAATGTCGTTTATCGGTTACAGACCTCTCGTTTTAACAGAGGAAAAATGCAATAATATGCGAAAAAAATTAGGCGTTTTAAAGATGCGCCCTGGAATTTCTGGCTTTGCACAGGTATATGGCAGAGACGAGGTGTATTATAAAAATAAAGCTATTTTAGATGCGATATATGTAAAAAAAGCATCACTATGGCTTGATTTTAAGCTGATAATAAAAACTATCATAGTTGTTTTCAAAAGGGATGGTAATAAGGATAATATTTCTAAACGATTAAAGAAATAATAGTCAAGTAAAACATTAGAGGGGTGAATCGAAAAAGAGGAAATTGCTTGTAAGCGAGTCCTTTTTTATAAATATATTGATAAAGATAGGAAAAAGTGGTATTATTAAATTAGCAACATAAAAAGGAGAAAAATATGCTTTTTGATAGAATCACACCCGAGGAGGCAGGCATAAAAAGCTCTGCAATTAAAGAATATATAAATAAGCTTAACTCTAATAATATAGCAATGCACAGTATTGCTATGATGAAGGGAGATAAGATTTTTTCTGAGTGCTATTACGCCCCATATAATAAGGATTCCCTAAATCGTATGTATTCGCAAACAAAAAGCTTTGTTTCAGTGGCAATAGGACTTTTATTAGAAGAGGGCAAGCTACGCTTAGAGGATAAAATAATTGACTATTTTCCTGAAAAAATCGACACTCACCCGAGTGAATTTTTAAAAAATCAAACAATAGAGGATAACCTAACAATGACAACCGTAGGTCAGCCAAGCGTCGAATGGTTTTGCGCTAACTGCTACGACAGGACACACTATTACTTTAATGCAAAAAGAAACTACGTGCGTCCAAGTGGCACAGTATGGGACTACGATAGCGCTGGCTCTCAGGTTCTTTGTAGTCTTGTTGAAAAGCTATCAGGCAAAAGCCTTTTTGATTATTTAAACGAGAAAATTTTTAACCACTTAGGCACCTTTAAAACCGCAACCATTCTAAAAACACCAAACGGAGATAGCTGGGGAGATTCTGCACTTGTATGCACACAAAGAGATATACTCTCATTTGCTCGCTTTGTTATGAATTATGGCTCGTTGAATAAAAAAAGACTTATGGGCGAGCATTATTTAAAAAAGGCAACCTCAAAGGTAGTAGATAACAAAAACGGCTCTAAGTCAACAGTCTTCAGACACGGCTATGGCTATCAATTTTGGAGATGCCAAAATGATGGCTTTGCATTTGTAGGAATGGGAAACCAGCTTACCCTGTGTCTGCCAAATGAGGATATTATCTTTTCCTGTACTGCTGACTGCCAAGGAGATAACGACCTTGGCAGAGAATACATAGTTAACTCATTCTTTGATTTAATTATCAATAATCTATCAAAAACCCCTTTACCAAAAAATGATAGCGAATTTAATGAGCTAACCACCATAGAGAGCTCACAACAGCTATTTTACCTAAAGGGCAAAAATGATTCCCCCTTGCGTGAAAAAATAGATGGCAAGACCTTTGTGTGCGAAAAAAATGATGCAGGCATAGAATGGTTTACCTTTAAATTCAAAAATGAAAAAGAGGGCGAGCTATATTACAAAAATGCACAGGGCGAAAAGGTATTGCCCTTTGGCATAAACCATAATGCCTTTGGAAAGTTCCCACAGTATGGCTACTCAAACGAAATAGGTGGAGTCAAGACAGACGATGGCTTTATGTATAATGATGCAGTGTCAATGGCTTGGCTTGATGAAAACAAGCTGATTATTTACACGCAAATTATAGACAGATATCTTGGCAACCTGACTATGTATTTTGCCTTTAACGGTGAATACGCATCTCTTAATATGATAAAGCACGCCGAGGCTTTTTTGAATGAATATCAAGGAAGCATAATAGCAAAATATAGGCATTAAATTTTTATCAAGAATAATATTAAAAACCCGTCAACAGGCATTTAACCTGATTTTGACGGGTTTTGTTTACACTAAGCTGTGAGTGTCTGTCAAATAAGAGCTTGTTTGTCGAAAGGTCTTTTACTTTATATTAGTGCTTGCAAATTCTATGGACTCTGCCCACTTTTCAATATCATTTATGCGATTTTCAAAATCATTTGCTTCTCCAGCAAATTGAATGATCCAAAAGGCAGAATCTGTTTTGAAAATATACGTCCTATATTTAAAGACAATATTTTCCTCGTAATTTTCATATTCGTATTCAAAATAAGTCAAGCCATTTTGGGTTTGAAGGCTTGCATGTAAATCATTGTTTATCATCACTAATTCGCCATATTCTTCAAGAGTGTAGCTTCCGAACACTGGCATAAGCTTAAAACTCTCCTTTATAACAAATATAGCAATTTCGCTTGAATCGTAGCAAACATCATAGCCATCAAGGCTTGTTTCTTCAAATTCGCCAGTAATTGTAATGCTCATATCGTCATTAGTGAAGGTTTTATCCATTTTGAAAGGAAGTATAACGCTAAGAATACCTATAACAATACCAACAGCAAAGGCAATACACAAAATAATAAGTCCCTTGCGCGCCCCTTTTTTTCGGTTTATGTTTGATTCTTCGTTGTCATTGTTATTAAACCTAAATGCGTTGCCAGTTGCGGGATTATATTTATGCTTGCCAGACAGAAAAACATCACTATCTCCATTAGGTACTATGAAAAAGTCGTTTGAATAGCTTTTACTCAGCTTGTCAGAAATTACAAAAACCTTAAGTTCATCATTTGATATTTGAAATGATTTTTCTTCGCCATTTTTTAATTCGCCAAGCTTACGGCAGGGAGTGCCATTAATAACAATCTCGCTTGCAACATGGTCCTCTATATAAATACGTGATTTTGCGAAACAAGCGACAAGGCTTTTTTCTCTTTTAATTGTCAGATTTCTCATATATGTCCCCATTATTATATTTTTTCAAGAATTTCTTTAATCACAGGCTCAACTATCTCAGCCATCTTGTAAAAGCCAAGGTCATTCGGGTGAACTGTGTCTATAAAGCAAAGCTCCCTGTCCGAAAAGTCCTTAAAATATCTTTCACCGTCAATGAAATATACGTTTTTGTCCCCTGCCAAAACAGCATTGTCATACGTGGCCTTGACAACTGCGCGTCTTGCTATTTCATCATCACCATAGGTAGCACAAGGGCGTGTCATCATTACAATTGGCACGCTTGGATGCTTTTTGCGTATTCTTTTGAAAAATGGCTCGTGAGTTCTTTTTAAATGCTCAACATCAGGCGCATTATGGTCATAGTCGTAAACAAAAATAGAAAAATCAATAGTGTTTATATAGTCTGCCATTTCTAATTCACCCTTGGCATTACCCGAAAAGCCAAAATTGTAATAATCTACATCAAGGTGTCTTGAAATAATAGAGTTGTACGCGCTTGACGGGTTGCACGAGATACCGCCCTCGGTAATTGACGAGCCATAATATAAAATTGGCTTTGAATGCTTATATGGCGTGGGTGGTAAAATCTCGGCTTCGTCATCAATTGAAATAGTAACGTCCTCAACAATTTCATTACGAGGCAAGAGAATAAGCACATCCTCCATCTCGCCACTTTTTTGTAGAGTCTTTTCAAACTCCTTGCAGTCATAATTCCAAGGGGATACAAGACCTAAAAATTTTGAATTACATCTTTCGCCTGCAAAAACAAATGCCGACTGGCACGCATAAATAGACATACCAACATCAATAGAAAGCGTTTCATATTTGATTTTTATCTTAATATTTTTAGAATTAGTTCTAAAGCCAACACGTGCACCAGGGCATCTTCTTCCTAAGAAATCAAGGCTTGGCACCCTTTGAATAATCTCGTCTGGTAGGCGTGTTAATTTTTTAGTCATATCAAAAAAGGGAACACCAAAAACCTTAATTGGCTCATTAAAAATAGAATATTGCTTCATTTATGCACCTCGCAATGCTTTTTCTATATTGTATCACACCACTAAATAAACTTCAACACACAAAACAAAAAAAGAACGCTAAAAGCGTTCTTTAAGGCTAATAATCAGTCGGATATATCATCGTATTTTGAAAGAATTTTATATGCGTGCTCAGCAATATATCCAAGTAGGCGATTGTTATTTGCATCAACGCCACAGTGCTCAATGTCTCTTTCGGTTGCCAAAATAAAGCGCTCGTCATTATCACAAAGCGAAATAATTTCCGTCTCCTGTTTAGGGGTTAGATTAAGCTCTACTATATCGGACAGAATCATTTAATATGTTCTAAAATAATGTTTTTTATATTATACAATATTAAACGATTTTTCGGTATTAGTTAAAAAGAGAGGTTGAGAGCATTTCGACTAATTTAATATTCATTTAAAACACAGAGATTCGTTTTTGATATTGAGTTAAATTGCGTGTTGAAGCGAGATGGTATTCCAAGTCTGTAGCTTAGTAAAAAAATCGACAAGCTTTGACCTGTCGATTTTTGTGTAAAGCGGATAAAAAAGATATTTTCAAGAGTTTTCGTATGGACTTGAACTCGTGTGTAATAAAATGCTTTTCGACTTGGCGAAAAGCTACATTAGCACCTTTTCACTATTCACTGTTACTTATTACTTGCCAAAAATCGTCAAAGGATTTTAGTGAAAAGTGAATAGGTAATAGTGAAGAAGTAAAAATCGACAAGCTTCTGTCGAAACTTGTCGATTTTTGGCAGGGGCGCAAAGACTCGAACTCTGGACATGCAGTTTTGGAGACTGCCGTTCTACCAACTGAACTACACCCCTATATGTATTTTCTTATTGGACTATAAAAGTATAGCATAAGTTTTTTGAAATTGCAATAGTTTTTTAAATTTTTTTAAAAATCGATAAAAATAACAAATAAATAGAATAAAAGCGACCCTGTGTGCATAAAATACAATGTAAAGGCAAAGAAATATAAATATACCAAAAAAAGCCTTAAATTTTTGAAAAAAAGCACTTGACAGACTTAAAAATATATGATATACTTAGTAGGCTCAATAAGCCGATGTGGCGGAATAGGTAGACGCCACGGACTTAAAATCCGTTGGGAAGCGATTCCCGTACCGGTTCGAGTCCGGTCATCGGCACCATTTGGGGCCATCAAATTGAGTAAACAAATTTATGGCTCTTAAATATCGCGGAGTAGAGCAGCTTGGTAGCTCGTCGGGCTCATAACCCGGAGGTCGCGAGGTTCAAATCCCGCCTCCGCACCCAAAACGAAAGACACCCATCGGGTGTCTTTTTTTGAATAGGTTCCCACTTTAGAACCCCGTAACAATCGGAGTCGAGAGTGGGAATCTTCTTTCATTTCTAAGAATGTTTAAAGAACTCCGTTTCAAATTGAAGCGGAGTTTTCATGTTCAATTTTCTATGCGGTCGCTCCTCGTTATAAAAGTGAATATATTCTCTCATTACCGCATCCAATTTTTGCGGATCTTCATAAAGATGGTGATAGATCGCCTCTCTTTTCAAAGTATGGAAAAATGATTCACATACCGAGTTGTCATACGGAGTGCCCGGCGTGGAAAAGGATTGTGTAATATGTAACTCTCTCAATCGTTTGCGAAAGGCATATGCGGTATATTGCACGCCCTGGTCGCTGTGGAACATCAGCCCGTTTGTTTTTCCTCGGGAGTTGTATGCATCATCAAAGGTTTTCATTACGAGTGTTGTATCAATAAGATCGGAAATCCCATACGAAAGCAAACTACGGGAGCATAGATCTAATATGACACAGATGAAATAATACGTTTCTCCAACCTTTGCGTAGGTAATGTCGCTTACCCAAACCAAATTCGGCTCCATTTGATCAAACTGCCGCCCCAAACGATTTTTAAAAACTGCCCGCGGAATTGGCTTTTTGTGTTCAGCCAAGAACTGCGGCTTTTTTACTTCCAATCCCATTTCTTGCATGAGCCGAGCAACACGTTTTTCGGATACACGGTATCCAAGTTCCGATAATTTATGATGTATCGGCTTTCTGCCAAAACGCTCCTTGCTATCATAAAAAATCTTTTCAATCAGCGGCTTAATCTCCTCGTCGCTTTTCTCATAGGACGTTTTTCTATTCGCCTTCCGCTTGCGGTTGTAATACGTTCCGCGCGGTAGATTCAGAGCTTCACATAACACGTGAATGGAATACTGTCCCTCAAGTGCTGCAATTGCCGCCATTTTTTCATCAATAGAAGCGTTCACGCCGCATGAGCATTTTCCGAGCACCTCTAATTTTTGTTCGATCTTGGATAAATGTAATTCCTTCTGCCGCCAATTCTTCAGGCGCGGCGACGTGATTGTTGATAGATAATGCTGATCATTGTAACGCTTGCGCCATTCGAACAAGGTGCTTTCCACAATTCCGTATTTTTCAATGGTTTCAGCAATCGTGTGATTGGTCGAATAAAATTTTACAACCTCATCCTTAAAACTTTGTGGATAAACTTTTTTCTGCATAATATTCTC
The DNA here is from genome assembly GCA_017937135.1 of Clostridia bacterium. GTDB lineage: Bacteria > Bacillota > Clostridia > Oscillospirales > CAG-272 > RGIG2000. The sequence goes on from JAGBEE010000015.1 coordinate 59,812, forward strand.
CTTTTTTGAAATATCAAATATTATACAACAAAAAAGTTAATAATTATCACTAAAAATCGGGTTGGCTTTTGCAAGTCAACCCGAACATTGTGATTATTTTAAGCTTTACTAACTAATACTAACTGATCTTTGGGTGTCATAATGACATCTATGGTGTTTCCTTTGTCATCAAAATATTCGACCTCAAACATAGTGCCATCATAGTCATGTACGATTGTGCCTTCTGTTCCAAGCGGCAAACCGCTAAATTCTCTAGTCAACTTAACTACATCTAATTCTTTCATATAGCCTCCTTAATCGGGATATACAGTAATAATTTTATACGTGACTTGTCCGTGATCTTTTTGAATTACAACTACGACCTTCGCTGATACACTTTGACCGTTTTTACCAATTAATGTGGTGTGATATGTATGTTTCACCCCGTACTGAGTAGTTTCAGTTTTGCTTGGTGTTTTTCCAATGATTGACTTTGTCACATTTTCGTGAAAGAGTTTGGAATCACTTTGAGAATATCCTAAAACATCTTTCATAAATTTTGCTTTTGCAGAACCTACCGGATGGTCAGGATTCAGCAAGTACCCCTCGGTTTTTTGCTGACTATACTGTAAATCCGACGTGTTTTTTATGGGTGCAGAACTACTGTTGTTCGCTCCCTTAGTGTTTGAATAGTTTCCTGACATACCTGCGCCCATTATACCGCCCTCCTTCTTTTTGTGGAAGTCCAGTCGGGATAATTAACAAAATGAGTTCTGTCCCTAAATTCGCCGAAAATACATTCTGGCATACCGCCGTATACAAGCACCACCTCGGGGGTGAGTTCGTCCAGCATAGCTGATAAACCTTTGCGAAAATAATTCTTATTTTCTCGGCTCTTAATGCATCCATATGTACCAATGGAAACAATACTGTTTTTAGGTGCGCCAAGAAATGCAAATTTTTCGGGCAGTTCAATTGTTGTAAAGCTACGTTCATCTCCCCAACGTATGTTGGGAATCACATATATTCCTTGTGACTGCAAATAGTGTCCCACTGCGCGATTCATATACGTATTTGCAATTTGCAAGCACAGTGGCATGTCGCGGTACAGAGAACAATCTGGAGAAATGACAGCCTTAAACTTAGAAAGCTCAGGGAGTAACTCTTTTGTGCAAGTCAGCACATCAGAAAATCTTTTGTCATGTTCGTAAAAATGAACAGCCTCGGCTTTTGTGTCGCTTCTCTTCATTTGAGTGAAAGGAATAAGCGCGGTAGGAATAATGATTTCTTGTGGCTTTTCGATAATGGGTATCTCTAAATGCCCATCAAAGAACGCATTTGAAACAAGCTCGGCATTAAAGCCGTCATCAATGATGTGTTTTATAATAATCACATCCTTTCTTTAAATTTTGTTTGATTTGCCGATTGACAAACCGAGAAAGGATATGTTATAATAATCAATGCCCAGTTGGTTATTATAATATATCCGACGCGAGAAAGCATTTCTTGGTTGCGCCAACAACCTATGAGATGCTTTTTTGCTTTTTTATTAAAACCATTGCCGCGCCCTCCTTTCCAAAGGAGTTTTCGGTTCGGGTTTGCGATAATTATTATAGCGCAACTCAGCGCTTTCTCTTGAAACATGACAAAGATATCGTATCTGCCTAACGGAAAGTCCTTCCGTTTCCTCATACGGCATTAGAATCTCACCGCACAAAGCCTTGGCTTGCCATTCCATACTTTCAAACGGTTTTAACTCGTTATTCTTAAATGCTCGGTCAAGAATAGGGGTGAATCCGAGTAGACAAAGGATCGCATGACATATTTCGTGCAAAATATGTGCGCGATAGCCACCAATGCCCTCGGCGGCACCATCGTAAATACTCGATTTTACCTCTATCGTGTAATGACCTTCAAAGTCGGGAACGCATCGTGCGGGAATATCGCCCTCAATTTCATCATCCTCAACGACCAAACAAGTGACAGCGGGAATAACGGAAGGAATTCTTTCAAAAGCGTCCATTACATCGAAGCGATATTTATTTTTGCATTTGAACAACTTGCGAATAAACCGCGCGATACCTCGCAGCTCTTCGCGGGACGTAGGTTTTGTCTTATAATCCACTCTTTTTGTTCCTCGCAATAATTTCCAAGATTTCTTTCGCGGTTTCATCATCCATATCATCGAAAGAGCGCTGGAATTGTATTGCGGCACTTCTTTGTGTAATTGACGAACGGGAAAGATTGATTTTAATGCTGGTCTTTGATTCTTCGATGGCTTGTTTTAATTCCGAGATTTCTTTTTCCTTCAAATTATAATGCTCGGAAATCAGAGTCACCCACTCTTCGGGAACGGGCCTTTTTCCACACTCTACGGATGAGATATATGCGCTTGTTACCTTCAAAAATTTACTTGCGTCGCTCAATATCTCGTGGTGTTTGATCCTTAATGTTCTGAAAAATTCTCCAAAAGGTGTATAGCTCATTTTGCGCCTCCAATATACACTAATTTCCAATTCAACGTCTATAGTATAGCACACTTAATTCGTCTTGTCAACACTTTTTGTTAAAAAAATCAATCATATTTTGTTAAAATTCGAGTTGGCATCCATTTAGGATGCACATAAAACCGCCTCAAAAGGCGAAAAAACCTTGATATTATTGACTTTCTCGTGGTGGCGTCTATTAAGGAAGCACAACACAACACGTGTTGACAAAAAAGATGCCAACCGAAAAACCCGAGATTTTCTCGGGTTTTCTTCGTTTTTCGCCGTTTTCCTCACTTTTTTGAAATTCGGATTTTAGTGAAAATAAAAAGATGCCAATCGTCATTTTTGAGCAAGGGAGTAGAAGTGAACCTTTACCTTGCCTTTTTAGGGGAGATATTTGCGATTTTTCATCGCAGGTATCTCCCCTTTTTTCGTTATTTTCAAAAAAATCTTTGTTAAAAAAATATGTCTTGAAAGGAAAAGAAAAAATGGCATCTTCTCGCTCTCCTCCCCACAAAATAATATTTATCTTAGAGAAATATGATGCCACCGCCACCATTATTTCCGCCTGCACCGGGAGAACCAAACATATCTTAGATAGACGGGAAAAACGGATATGCAACTGCTGCTATGACCAAGTATTACGATGGAACAGAAGAACCTACATTGCCGATCAACCTTGGTACACACTCAATTTATTTTTACGCTGAATAACATTCTGCCCTCGTTCCGAAATGGAGCGAGGGCA
>JAGBEE010000001.1 GCA_017937135.1 Clostridia bacterium
AATCTCCTTTTTTTCTTGTTTTGTTTTTCCTCTTATTTGATGTTAATTTTGGGCATAGCTTCCCCCTCCCTTTCGGGTGCTCTACTATAATAAACACACGTTTTTTTGAAAAAGTCGGTTTTTTTACAAAATTTTTTAAAATTTTTTTATTTTTTTATCAAAATCGTTGTTGTTTTGAGCATTATATGTTAAAATTAAGAAAAAATGAAAGGCTCTTTGGTTAATGCTGACCCTTTATTTATCAGTCATCGACAATCATGATAACGATGATGATTTTTTGAAAATTTATAATGAATATAAATATAAAATGCTTAAGGTGATAAAATCATACATATCCGATGAGCAATATGCTGAAAACGCATTGCAAAGTGCCTTTGTCGGAATAGCAAAAAATATTGATACCGTTAAGCGACTTAGTGATGAAAAAAAGAAAATCTATATTTTTAAAGCTGCAAAAAATTCGGCACTAAATGTCATACGTGACGAAATGCCTAATAACACTGTACCATTTAATAAAAGGCACCTTTTTACTCCGTCGTATGATGATGTTGAAAAAAAGCTATTCAAAATGATACTTTAAACCGCGTTTTGCAAATAATAAAGGACATGGATGAAAAATACCGAGATGTTTTGTCACTAAGGCTTTTATGTAATCTCAGCTTTAAGGAAATATCTATTGCATTAGGTGTTCCCGTTACAACTGTAAAGGATAGATACAACAAAGGCATAGAAATAGTTAATGCTTTCTTTAAGGAGAATGATAATGATAAATTCTCAAATTGAGATATTAAAAAACGCCCTACTTTCAGTAGAGCGTGATGAGCTTGCTTATTTTTCCTCGCTACCAGATACAGACGCAGTCCTCTCTGATAGCTTTGAGAAAAGCATAAGCGCGCTTAATAAAAAAAGAAAATCGCTTTTTTTCAATATGACAAAAACAATGCCACGAAAAATTGCTATAATTTTTGCCGCTGCGATTATAACCCTCATTTTAATGATGAGCATTTCTGCTATAAGAAATACAATTATAGATTTTTTCACTCATACAAGTGACAGTCGTATAAGAATAACCTTTGATGTTGATTATGAAAGCAAGGAGGAAATTGAAGAAAGCTATTTACCTACATATATTCCCTCGAAGTATTCGCTTTCAAATCAAAATAGCAACGATTTAAGAGCCGAAGCTACATGGACAAGCAACAGCTATGAAATTACATTTTCTCAAGCAATTTTAAATGACATGTCTATGGAAATTGATAACGAAAATGTTAATTTAACTCAATTTAAAATAGGATCGAAAAACGTGTACTGCTTTTCGAAGAATAATTGTCATTTCGTGGTATGGTTAGAAAACGGTTATATTTTTGATATCAGCTGTCATGATTCTGTCAGCTTAGAGGAGCTAAAGAAAATAGTGTCGAGCACTAAAATAATTCAAGAATAAAAACCCAACCTCGTTTGAGGTTGGGTTTTGTTGTTTAATTATTCAACCTCAGGAAGTGTAACTGTTGTATTACCCATATCTGAGATTGTCATAGATACGCCAGCAACTGTAATTGTGCAGTCATCATCTACAACCTTGATTTTAACGTCTGTTGCGCCGTCTATTTCAATACCGGTGTTAAGAACATATGTTCCGTCGTCCTGCTCTGTGAAGTTGTCAGGATTGAAGAGCTTTTCCATTCTCTCCTCATCGAATACCTCTGTGTAGTCGCCTGCTTCATCAGCGGAGATTTCTGTCTTTGTGTAGCCTTCTGATACAACCTTTGGTGTGTACATGTAAACAGTGTCATCGGCAACTTCAAGATACATTGTTGTCTTAACGCCGAACATATCAACTGCAACCTCATACTTGTTGCCATCAACCTTCATGTTCATTTCCTCTGTGCCGAGGGTATAGTTACCATTTTGAAGGTTCGATTTTACCATTTGAAGTGGGTGCTGTCCGCATGATGCAAATGCAAAGAGACATGTTGCAAGAACGCAAACGAGTAAAACTGTGCTGAAAATTCTTTTCATTTTAATTTCTCTCCTTTAAAAATTTTATTTATAATTCATATCGAATTACAAGTCTATTATATAATATTAAATTGTAAAAATCAACTATGTTTTTTTTAAATTTATATCAAATAGTTTAAGATAAGGTGAATAAAAAAAGCCGAGGAAAACCTCGGCTTTTGCTTGTTTAATTATTCAACCTCAGGAAGTGTAACTGTTGTGCTACCCATTTCTGAGAATGTAATTGTTGTGTCAGCGCCTTCAACGCCAGCCTTTATTGTGCACTTGCCATCTTTAAATGACATTGTAACACCATCAAAGCCTTCAACATCTACACCATCATTGATTACGTAATTGCCGTTTTCATCCTCTGTGTAGTTGTCCTTGTTAAAGAGCTTATCCAAAACCTCATCAGAAAATGCGCCTGTTTGTTCATCAGCCTCATCAGCTGGAATCTCGGTCTTTTCATAACCGCCAGCAAGATTAGGTGTGTACATATAAGCCTTGTCGCCGTCCTTTTCAACATAAGACTTTGCTCCCATAACCTCTGCGCAAACCTTATCTCCGTCAACCAATACTGTAACGGTCATTTGCACGCCCATAACGGATGCAGTTGTTGTCATTGTGTAGTTGCCATTCTTGATGTCTTCCTTGATTTCATCCATTGGGTGTCCACCGCATGATGCAAATGCAAAGAGACATGTTGCAAGAACGCAAACGAGTAAAACTGTGCTGAGAATTCTTTTCATTTTAATTTCTCTCCTTTAAAAATTTTATTTATAATTCATATCGAATTACAAGTCTATTATATAATATTAAATTGTAAAAATCAACTGTATTTTCAAATAAATATTACTTTTTTCTTTCGTCCATAGGAACATATTCGTTTCGTGGGCATACGTTTTGGTAGCCCGGACGGATTATCTTGCCTGCCAATAAAAGCTCCTCTATTCTGTGTGCGCTCCAGCCTGCAATTCTTGCAATTGCAAATATTGGAGTAAACAGCTCTTGGGGCAAGCCGAGCATATTATACACAAAGCCACTATAAAAGTCGATGTTTGCGCTAACACCCTTATAAATCCTTCTTTCCTTGGCAATAACCTCGGGTGCAAGTCTTTCGATAAGCGCGCAAAGCTTGTAGTCCCTTTCAAGCCCCTTTTCCTTGGAAAGCTTTTCAACAAAGCCCTTGAAAATATTGGCTCTTGGGTCGGAGAGTGAATATACTGCGTGACCCATACCATATATAAGGCCCTTACCGTCAAATGCTTCCTTGTTAAGTATTTTGGTAAGATATTTCTTTATTTCGTCCTCATCTGTATAATCGACAATGTTTTTCTTAATGTCCTCTATCATTGCCACTACCTTAGCGTTAGCGCCACCGTGACGTGGACCCTTCAGCGAGCCAAGAGAAGCTGCAATTACGGAATATGTATCAGTGCCAGAGGATGTTACTACGTGAGTTGTAAAGCTTGAGTTGTTGCCACCACCGTGCTCTGCGTGCAATACTAACGCAAGGTCAAGGATTTGCGCCTCAAGCGGTGTATATTTTGAGTCCTTGCGAAGCATATAAAGAATGTTTTCAGCAATTGAAAGCTCAGGTCTTGGACGTCTTATAATAAGGCTCTTTTTCTTCTCGTAATACAAATAGCTTCTATATGCGTAAACTGCCAATAATGGAAGCTCGGATATAAGCTGTAGGCACTGCCTTAATACGTTTGGTATCGAGGTATCGTCTGCCTTGTCATCATATGCGTAAAGAGTCAAAACGCTCCTTGCCAAAACGTTCATCATATCCTTGCCTGATGCCTTCATAAGCACGTCACGCACGAAGTTTCTTGGAAGGCTCCTGTACCTTGTTAAGAGCTTGCAAAACTCATCAAGCTCGCTCTTGCTTGGTAGCTTACCAAACAAAAGAAGGTATATAGTTTCCTCAAAGCCAAAGCGATTATCCTTTAAAAATCCTTCAACGAGATTGTAAATGTTTATTCCACGGTAGTAAAGCTCGCCATCCATAGGCTCGCGCGTACCGTCCTCGTTTTCCTTAAAGGACTGAATCTCTGATATTTCAGTAAGTCCTGCAACAACACCCTTTCCGTTAAGGTCGCGAAGACCTCTTTTAACATCGTATTTTAAGTATAGCGCAGGGTCAATTGTCGTGTTGCTTGAGCACAAATCAACGTATGACATAAGCTGAGGTGTGATTTTAGTTAGCTCCTTTTTAGCTGTTGGCATACCGTTCTCCTTTCACTTTAGTGCTTTAAATTGATAAAATATAAACCATTTTATCATATAATTATGAATAATTTGTGTATTATCAAAAAAATTTATAACATTTTATAAAAAAAGCTTGCCACATCGTCATTTTATAGGCGGTGTGGCTTGTATTTTGCCTTGGATAAGCCCTTTAAAGTGGCTTTTTTGCGATTTGCGAATTATTTCTCGGATATTTTAAGGGAGTGCTTTTAACCTTCCTTATTATAATTATGCTTCTTTCAATCTCCTCGCTACCGTTTGTAAGGGTGTATTTTTTTACATCCTCTATTTTTGCGCCAAGCAGCTCTATTGCATTTATTGCCTCATTTATTTCCTCGTCGGTGCTCTGCGCCTTCATAGCTACAAATGCGCCACCCACCTTGACAAGAGGCAAGCAAAGCTCACAGATCAAATTAAGCCTGCCAACTGCGCGCGCTGTTGCTACATCAAATTTCTCACGGTATAGGCTGTCTTGTCCTAATGTCTCTGCACGCTCTGATGAAACGCTTATATTATCAAGCGAAAAAAGCCTTGCAGTATCTTCAACATATTTTACTTTTTTTGTAACGCTGTCAACCGAAAGAATTTTTACATCATCTCGTAACGAAGCGATAACAAGCGAGGGAAAGCCACCACCACAGCCAATGTCGCAAATTGATGCGTTTTGGGGTATAAAATTTACACAGGCACTCGAATCAACGAGATGCTTTAAAATAATTCCGTCCTCGTCCTTAATTGCAGTTAGGTTTAGTGCCTTATTAACCTCTATCATATGCTCGCTGATTTTACTAAGAAGGCTTGCCTGTTTTTCGTTAATTAAGCCACGTGTCGCCTCGTTTTTGTTTGCGACCTCAATAAGCTTCCTTTCAAAATCTGTCATTTTTAATCCTTATTATTGCGTTTTATTTATTCCGTTGCGCAAACGGTATTTTCGGGCATTGCTACCCTTATAGGTATATTTTCAAGGTTATTTGAGTCAAGCGCGCGCCTTACCTCATCGAAAGCAAGAGCTGGGGTGTTATTCTCCTTGCTTAAATGGGCAAGGGTTATCCCCTTGACGCCATTTTGACAAAGATATACACAAAGCTTAGCACAATCCACATTTGATAAATGCCCAAGGCTTGATAGTATTCTTTGCTTTAAAAAGCTTGGGTATGGTCCTGATTTTAGCATTTTTATATCGTGATTTGACTCAACTATTATCCTTTCGCATTTAACAAGTGAGTCAACTATTGTAGTGGTCAAATGTCCTATATCGGTTGCTATGCCAAAGACCTCTCCTTTTGACTCTATCAAATAACCAACGTTTTGCTCACTATCGTGAGGGATAGGGAACGATTTTACACACAGGGTGCCACATTTTACCTCGTAAACCACATCGTGAGGGGTTGTACACTCATCCAAAAATGTACCTCTGCTAACTCCACCCGCGTACGACGGATATGTCATATGTACGGGAATTTTAAATTTTTTAGATATGATTTCAAGCCCCTTAATATGGTCAGAATGCTCGTGCGTTACAAAAATCGCGCTTATATTTTGTAGGCACGTGCCGAGCTCCAAAAGCGCTCCTTGTATGAGCGAACAGCTTCTGCCTGCATCTATTAAAATCTCGGTTTTTTCATCTCTTATATAAATAGAGTTTCCACTTGAGCCTGAGAAAAGCGTGTATGCCTGTATCATTAAAGCACCTTAATTGCTCCGTCAGGACGTATTCTTAATACGTGACAAGCGCCTTTTCCAAACGCGCTGTCAATTTTATTCTTATATTCCTCTACCAAATCAAATGGTACAAATGCTTGAATAGTGCCCGCAAAGCCACCACCGTGTACTCTGAACGCGCTACCCCTGCCACCTATTGTAGACTCAGTAATTGCAAGCGCCAAGGAGAGCCCCTGCTCGCTTACGTTTTTAGTAGTGAATACGTTTTGTAGGTACATAAAGCTTGATTGTCCTGATTTAATCACGTATTCAAGGAATTTCTTTATATCGCCATTTTTCAAGGCATCCCTTTGAGTTGTAACTCTTTCGTTTTCGTTAAAGAAGTGAATTGCACGCAAAATTGCTCTGTCTCCAACCACCTCTCTTAGCTTTTCAACGCTACTAAGAACGGTGTCCTTATCAAGCTGTCTTAGATATTCCTTACCGAAGTAATTAGCGACTGATTTCATTTCCTTTGGAACAGATGCGTAATCGTCGTTCAAATCTGCGTGATTACCACCTGTGTTTACAATGCACAAGGCATAGCCTGCGCCACTTAAATCGAATGGAATTTTTTCAATTACAGGTGATTTTGTGTCCTCAAAATCTATGTAAACGAAGCCACCAACAGCACAAGCCATTTGGTCCATAAGTCCACAGGGCTTGCCAAAAAATACATTTTCGGAGTATTGCGCCATTTTTGCAATCTCTGTATTCTCTACCTCTCCGTTATTGTAGAAATAGTTAAGAATATTTCCAACCATTACCTCAAATGCAGCAGAGGATGAAAGTCCTGAGCCCTTAAATACGTTTGAGGTTGTGTAGGCTACATAGCCACCTGTGTTGTTGCCTGCGTTTGTAAACGCCTTGGACATTCCTGCAATTAGCGCACTTGATTTAAAAAAGTCTTTTTCGTTTGGTGTGGTGTAGGCATTTGTATCAACCACATCCTCGGGGAAGCCTGCGCTCTTTATTTTTATTACTCCGTCATCTGTTTTTGATGCGATAGCAATTATGTCAAGATTTATAGAGCCTGCCATTACCTTACCATGGTTATGGTCGGTGTGATTTCCCGAAAGCTCACTTCTGCCAGGAACAGAGAAAATAGATATTTCCCTCTCGCCATAGATATTTTTAAACTCATTAAGCGCGTCTAAATATCTTTGCCTTTGCTCGCTTTGGTTTTCCTCTCCATATATGCGACAAAGCTCGCTGTTTAGCTTGTCATTTTCAATGTAGCTTATAAGCTCAGTTGTTTTCATTGTATAATCTCCTTGTTTATTTTTATATTTTGTACGCCTACACCCTTATATGTGGCTGTATCTACCTCAAATATTGCTCCGTTGCACTCAATTTCACCCTCGGCAAAATCGAATTTGGCAAGCATTTTTGTTTTCATTTTGTGAATAACCGCTTCCTTTTTAACTCCTAAAATGCTATCAACGCTACCACACATACCAAGGTCGGTTATATACGCGCATTTTCCGTTTAAAATCTGCGCATCGTTAGTTTGTACGTGCGTGTGCGTACCAAAGGCTACTGATATTCTGTCTGAAAATTCGTAGGCTATTGCCTTTTTTTCGCCAGTTGACTCTGCGTGAATATCAATTACAGCAAAATCGTATCTGCCCTCGTTTTCCCTCAGCGCTCCTTCAATTGCCTCAAAGGGTGAGGTGCTAACATCAAGATATGCCTGACCGAGCACGTTTAATACAAGCACCCTATATCCGTTAATATTGGCTATGGTGTCTCCGTGGCCCGGGTTTGCGCTTGGAAAATTAAGAGGTCTTAAAATTCTCTGCTCGTCGTCAAGATAGTTAAACACGCTCGACTTTCTATACACGTGATTTCCCGTTGTTATTATATCAACGCCACTGTCAAAAAGCGAAACGGCGCTTTCCTTATCAATTCCGTTTGGCTCGCTTGAGTTTTCTGCATTTGCTATAACCATATCAATTTTATTTAACCTGCGAATTTTCCAAAGGCTTTTCTTTAAAAATTCCACTGCTCTTGGGCCAACTATGTCGCCCAATGCCAAAATTCTAAAATTATTACTCACTAATTATTCCTATCTATCGTATTTAATACGCTATTATTTTTTTGCCCGTGCCTTTAAAAGCTCGTTCTTCTCGTCCCATAGGCGCTGTGATAAATCAACATAATAGTTATGAGGATTTTCAAATCTTAGCACCTCGTCCCACATGGACTCAAGCTCCTTTTTGCAATTTTCTCTTATCATATCAACGCTTGGTGAGGTGTAAATGCACTCGCCATTTTTGAATATCGGCACTAAGAGCTCTCTTAATTCGTAATTTTCAATCGTTTTTCTTTTCCAAATGTATTCAGGGTCGAAAAGCTCATATGGCTCGCTTGTATTTATAGCCTCGTCGTATATTGTGATAAGGTCTGCCTCTGCCTTGCCTGTGTCCTTCGAATAAAATCTGTATAGCCTTTTAAAGTCGGGGTTTGTTATCTTTGCTGCGTTTTCGCTGATTTTTATCCTTGGCACTATCTGACCATTTTCGTTTTCGATTGCGCAAAGCTTATATACACAGCCAAAAACAGGCTCGCTCCTTGAGGTTATAAGCCTCTCACCAACGCCAAAGGCATCAACTGAAGCGCCCTGCATTAAAATGTCTCTGATAATATACTCATCTAATGAATTTGTGACAACTATTTTGCACTCGGTAAGTCCGTTTGCATCAAGCATTTTTCTTATCTTTTTAGTAAGATAAGTAATATCTCCAGAGTCAAGACGCACGCTACAATGCTTCCTTTGCTCAGGCGTTAGACACTCCTTAAATGCCTTAATTGCGTTTGGCACGCCACTTTTTAATACGTTATAGGTATCAATTAAAAGCGTGGGACCTTCGGGATAAAGCTCACAGTATGTCTTAAATGCCTCGTATTCGCTATCAAACATTTGTATCCAGGAATGAGCCATTGTACCACTTGCTCTAACTCCAAACATTTTGTCAGCTATTGTGCACGAGGTGCTTGCACATCCACCAATATATGAAGCGCGTGCACCATAAATTGAAGCATCTGCCCCGTGTGCACGCCTTGCACCAAATTCTGAAACAGCCTTACCCTGTGAGGCTCTTACTATTCTTGATGCCTTTGTAGCAACTAAGCATTGGTGGTTTAGGGTTAAAAGAATAAAGGTTTCTATAAACTGCGCCTCAATTGCTCTTGCCCTTACTGTCATTATAGGCTCTGCTGGGAAAACGACAGTTCCCTCGGGCACAGACCAAATGTCGCCCTTGAAGGAAAAGTCCTTTAAATAATTCAGAAATTCCTCATCAAAAATACCCTTTGAGCGAAGGTATTCAATATCGTCATTTTCAAATTTAATCGCTTTTACATATTCAATAATTTGCTCAAGTCCTGCAAAAATGGCATATCCACCACCGTCGGGCACGCGTCTGAAAAATACATCAAAATATGCAATTTTGTCCTTAATGTCGGAATGGAAGTAGCCCCTTGCCATTGTTAATTCATAAAAATCGCATAACAGAGTTAGATTTCTTTCAGAAAATTTCACAAAAAAGCTCCTTTTTGAAAAATAATGTTGAATTTTTATTATTATAACTATATAATAAAATAAATAGACAAGAATTTCAAGACTTTTTTATAAAAAAGAGGTATGTTATGAAAAAGGATTTTATAAAAATCAAGTGCTTGTCTCCCGAAATTCAGCTGGGCAACACTACGTTTAATTCAAATTTAATCGTAAATGAGATGCTTTTGGCAAGTAATGAGGGAGTCGATGTATTAGCTCTGCCCGAGCTTTGCATATGTGGCACGTCGCTTGGCGATATGCTTGCAAACAGAGCTATACTTAATGGTTCAATTAAAGCGCTCGAAAATGTGATAAAAAAGACACAGGGTGCATCGGTTTTGTCAATTTTGGGAATGCCCTATGCACATAATGATGAGATTTACAATATTGGCGTAATTGTAGATAATGGTATAATTTTAGGCGCAGTTTACAGCCAAGATTTAAAAAAGATATCCCCATTAGGTCACGCTCGTGTGCTTTCAAGTGGCAAGGATACAAGCATTACCATACTTGGCAAGGAAATAAAGCTATCTGATTATTTTGAGGTCGAGAAAAACGGGCTCAAAGTTGGCTTTATATTAGGCAGTGGCGAGGCTATGCTTGAATGTGCGCCCGATTTACTAATAAACCCAACCTCACTTTATGAAAGCGTGACAAGTGAAGAAACACTCTCACTTTATACAAAAGAAACAAGCAAGGTGCTTGGCTGTGCTTATGCAGTATGCACGCCAGGAACGGGCGAATCAAGCTCACAGGTTATTTTTTCAAATCACAATATAATAGCTGAAAATGGTGAGATTATCGCCCAAGCTCTACCCTTTGAGGACAAAAAAGGCGAGTGCGTGGCTGTAATTTCAAAAAAAGTAAGTACAAATGGTGGCAAATGCCAAGGCTATTACAGCTTCGAAAACAAGCTACGTGAAAATGTAAGGCTGGGTAAAAGCCCCTTCGTTCCCGAAAATGAACACGAGCTAAATAAAAGATGTAAAAAAATACTCGAAATGGAAAGCCACGCCCTTGCAAGAAGGCTAAGAGCAAGCTATTCTAAGACCTGTGTTCTTGGAATTTCGGGTGGTCTTGACTCAACCTTAGCACTTATCACCTGTGTTTTATGTGCTGATTTGCTCGGCTGGGACAGAAAAAATGTTGTTTGCGTAACTATGCCCTGCTTTGGCACGACCAACAGAACAAGAAATAATGCAACCGAGCTTTGTAATGCCTTGGGCGTTACCTTAAAGGAGGTTAATATCTCCGAGGCAGTTACCGTTCATTTAAGAGATATTTGCCACGATATAGAAAACAGAAATGTAACCTATGAAAACGCACAGGCACGTGAAAGAACACAGGTTTTAATGGATATTGCCAACGACATGGGTGGCATTGTTATCGGTACTGGTGATATGAGCGAGGTGGCTCTTGGCTGGTCAACCTTTAATGGCGACCATATGTCAATGTATGGTGTTAATAGCGCTATTGTAAAGACATTAATTAGACACGTGGTGGCTTATTTTGCTAAAAATGCAGATAAAAGGGTGGCAGAGATTTTATACGATATTTTAGATACACCCGTTTCTCCCGAGCTTTTACCTCACAAGGACGGTGAAATTCAGCAAAAAACCGAGGACATTGTCGGTCCTTATGACCTACACGATTTCTTTATTTACTATTTTGTTAGCAAAAGGCTCCTACCAAGCGAAATTTACCAGCTTGCCAAAAAAGAATTTGTGGGCGCGTTTGATAGCGACACAATATATAAGTGGCTCGAAATCTTTATAAAGAGATTTTTCACTCAGCACTTTAAGCGCTCCTGCTCCCCCGACTCAATTTCTCTTGGCTCATCCTCACTTGGCAAATACGATTTACAAATGCCCTCTGATATGAGCTGTGAAGCATTTTTAGAGGACCTACGCTCTGTAAAGGAATAATAAAAATCCACCAGCTTAGCTGGTTGGTGGTTTTGCATTTTCGGGCATAGCCCTAATAACATACAAGTGCGTTTTAAAAAGACCGCTCAGACACGCAATCGTTACAGCTTGTCATAAATGGCTCTCTCTGTTGGCTCCATCGGCTGAGGTGCACCTTGTGGGTATGCCTTGTGCTGAGCTGTCAGCTTGCTGACTGAGGGCGCGTTCTTTGTGTTCACACTTAATTACTCATATTATTTTAATGCTTTTTCATTGGTCAACTCCTTCCGTCTGCCTACGCGAACCCCCAAAACTCAAATATATTCGTTTTGGGGAACCCCTATGGCATCCACCTCCCTCTCTGATGGAGGCTCATTATCCGCCTCCTTTCATCTCACCAATTTTCTATCACCTTGCTGTTTGCATATTTTTCTACTCTCGTGGCGTTTTTTGCGCAATAAAAGGCTGTTGCATAATAAAAGGCTGTTGCATAATAAAAGTCTGTTGCATAATAAAAGGCTGTTGCATTTAAGCAACAGCCTTAATTGTTTTATTTTCCTAAGTCCTCGACAAATAGCTCTCTTACATTATTTGGGTCCTCTTTGGGTGCTGGGTTGTTTCTTTCAGTTAAGAACTTTGTAGCAACCTGTGGGAAGAGCGCGTAGCTAAGAACGTCCTCGTCGCATTTTGCAAGGTCACCAGCCTCGGCGCGATACTTTTCAAGCTCTGGCTCGATTAAGTCAGCAGGACGACATTCGATAATTGGCTCATCGCCTATCGCCTTTCTTCTAACCTCCTCGTTAACCTCGCCTGGAACCTTACCGTATTCACCCTTCAAAAGTCCCTTAGACTCCTTTGTAACCATTTTGTATCTCTCACCTGCGAGCACGTTTAATACTGCCTGTGAGCCAACAATTTGGCTTGTAGGTGTTACAAGTGGTGGGTAGCCGAAGTCCTTACGAACTCTTGGCACCTCTGCCAAAACATCGTAGTACTTATCCTCTGCCTTAGCCTGCTTCAATTGAGAAATGAGATTTGAGAGCATTCCACCAGGAACCTGATAAAGCAAGGTGTTCGGGTCAACGTTAAGAACCTTGGGGTCAAGTGAGCCCTGCTCCTTTAATTTCTTTGCGATGCCTCTAAAGTGAGTCGCAATATCGCTGAGCTTGTCAAGCTCAATGCCTGTGTCGTACTCTGTGCCCTTAAGTGTTGCAACTATTGCCTCTGTTGAGGGCTGTGAGGTTCCGTTTGCAAGTGGGGACAGGGCTGTATCGATAATGTCAACGCCTGCCTGAATTGCCATAAGATATGTCATATCACCTGTACCTGTTGTGTTGTGGGTGTGAAGGTGAATAGGAACCTTAATTTCCTTTTTGAGCGCGCTAACAAGCTCATAAGCATCGTAAGGAAGCAATAGGTTTGCCATATCCTTAATACAAATTGTATCAGCGCCTCTGTTTTCAAGCTCCTTTGCGAGCTTTACAAAGTATTCAAGATTGTGCACGGGGCTTTCTGTATAAGAAATAGCAGCCTCACAATGTCCACCGTATTTCTTAGTAGCCTTCATTGCTGTTTCGATATTTCTTACGTCATTGAGCGCGTCGAAGATACGAACAACATTGATACCGTTTTCAATTGATTTTTTAACAAATGCTTCAACCACGTCGTCAGCATAGTGCTTGTAGCCGAGCAGGTTTTGTCCACGAAGGAGCATTTGAAGACGTGTGTTTGGCATAGCCTTGCGAAGAGCGCGAAGTCTTTCCCAAGGGTCCTCGCCAAGGAAACGCATACAGGAGTCGAAGGTTGCTCCACCCCAGCATTCAAGGGACCAGTAGCCAACCTCGTCAAGAGCCTTACAAGCAGGAAGCATATCCTCTATTCTCATTCTTGTAGCAGCCTGTGACTGATGCGCATCACGTAAAATTGTATCTGTAATTAAAACTTTTTTAGCCATTTACTACCTCTTTTTCGGTATTGTTACAAGGCATTACACCTTGTAGCATACCATACATTTTTTATTAGCCAACCATTGCGATTAGTACGCCTGCTGCAATTGCAGAGCCGATAACACCTGCAACGTTTGGTCCCATTGCGTGCATAAGAAGGAAGTTAGAGGGGTTCTCCTCCTGACCAACCTTTTGCGATACACGCGCCGCCATAGGAACTGCAGATACGCCTGCTGAGCCGATAAGCGGATTTATCTTCTTGCCCTTAGGCAAGAATAGGTTCATAAGCTTTGCAATAAGAACACCACTTGCTGTTGCAACAGCGAACGCAACTACACCCATTACAATGATAAGAACTGTATCGAGTGAGAGGAAGGTTGTAGCAGTTGCAGTAGCACCTACGGACAAGCCGAGGAATACTGTTACTATATTCATAAGCTCGTTTTGAACTGTCTTTGAGAGTCTTTCACAAACGCCACACTCTTTTAAGAGGTTACCGAACATCAAGCAACCAACAAGAGCTGCTGCTGATGGAACTAAGAGTGCAACAAATACTATTACAACTATTGGGAATACTATCTTTTGTGTCTTGGTTACAGGGCGCAACGCATTCATTGTTATTGCGCGCTCCTTCTTTGTTGTAAGCAGCTTCATAATAGGAGGCTGAATTACAGGAACAAGCGCCATATATGAGTATGCGGCAACTGCGATAGGACCAAGCAGATGTGGGGCGAGCTTTGAGGTTACGAAAATTGCAGTAGGTCCGTCAGCACCACCGATAATACCGATAGATGCAGCCTCTGCAGGGTTAAACCAAAGCATAGCTGCTGCGTAGGTTGCAAAGATACCTACTTGAGCTGCTGCTCCAAGAATAAGGCTCTTTGGATTTGCAATTAGTGGACCGAAGTCTGTCATTGCACCAACGCCTATAAAGATAAGACATGGGTAAATTCCGAGCTTAACTCCGAGGTATAAAACGTCGAGCAAGCCAGGAGTAATTGTAGCAACGGTATCGTTAGCCACAGCTGTATCATACATAGAAATCATTTGGCTGATAATAGTTGATTCCTCTCCTATATTATCAGCAAGCACCTGTGCGTAGCTTGTCGCCACGTATGCTTTGTCGTTAATTACAAGGCCTAAATCGTTAACCATTTCAACGATTCTTGCCTCGTCAATTACAGCGCCACCGAACAAATCCCAGTGTACGTGTCCGCCGGCGAAAAGAATCTCATTGTAGATTCCTGCGCCGGGAAGGTTTGTAAGAAGCATACCTATTGCTATTGGAAGAAGGAGCAACGGCTCGAACTTCTTAACGATAGCGAGGTAGCAAAGAACACAAGCAATACCTATCATTATAAGGTTCTTCCAGCCTTGTCCAACTGTGAAGAACTGATAAACGCCTGTATCCTTCAAAAAAGTGATTATAGCGTCCATTGAGTGCCCCCTAAATTAGTTAAGAGTGCAAAGAACTGTGCCTGCCTCAACGGTTGTGCCAGCTGTTACATTTACGCTTGCAACTGTTGCATCGCATGGAGCCATGATTTCATTTTCCATCTTCATAGCCTCTAAAATCATAAGAACGTCGCCCTTTTTAACTGCTTGACCATTTTGAACGTTAACCTTTAAAATGTTACCAGGCATTGGAGCTGTCATTGTTTGTGCGTCTGCGCTTGCAGGAGCAGCTTGTGCTGCGGGAGCTTCGCTTTGCTTTGGAGCCTCGGGAGCCTTTATATCTGCCTTGTCAATAATTTCGAGTGTGATTTCATAAACATTTCCGTTTACATTTACTTTATATGCTTTCATTTTATTTTATCCTTTCCAAATTACAATTTCTTAAATGATATTACGCGAATGGCGGAAATGTCTGTTCCGTTCTCCTCCGCTACTGCTGCGCATATTGCCGCGATTAGCTCGCCACGATTTTCAATCTCTGCGCCCTGCTTGGGTGCACTTGCCTGTACTGGTGCTTGTGCTGGCGCGCTATTTGCCACCTTACTTGCACTTCTTGATGTTATCTTATTACAAATAAATGTCATAAGCTCAACAAGACCGATAATACAAACAAGTCCGGCAAAAACTATTCCGACACCGAGCAAGCAAACGAGCCACGTTGCAGGTGCTTCCAAAAGAATCAAGCTTGTTCCCATTTTTTCACTCCTTCTTATGTTACGGTTATTAAAAACCAAATTTTTTTCATTTTAACATATTTTATAAAAAAAGTAAATACTTTAAATTACTATTTATACCCAAATTCACAATTTATTAACATTCTTTTGTATTTTAAATAAAAAAGAGCAGAAATGCGTAAATACGCTATCTCTGCTCTATAAACGAATCAGCCTAAAGCCTACTATTTAAAGCGCTTTTAGGATTGTCGTCGTTGTCTTACGTCAGGCATGCCTATTATATTTTTGCAACAAGCTCTTTTACAAGGTCAAGAGCCTCGGCGATTTTGGATATATCCTTACCACCACTCATTGCGCTATCGGGGCGTCCACCACCCTTACCGCCTGTTACTGCGCTTACCTCACGCAAGATGTTACCTGCGTGCGCGCCATTTTGAACAGCTTCCTTGCCGCATACACAGATAAAGTTAAGCCTTTCACCTGAGTGAATAGCAAATACTGCTACTGCGTTTGCGTTTTTATCCTTTATATTATCTCCCAAGGAGCGAACTGCATCTGCGCTCATATCCTTCAAATCAGCCGTGATTACGCTGAATTTGCCAACGCTCTTAGCGCCTGCAAGAAGGTCATTTACACGTGAGCCTGCCATTTTACTATTAAGGCTCTCTATTTCCTTTTTAAGTCCTCTTACCTCGTCTTGAAGTGAGGATGCGCGCTTTGCAATGTCGTTTACGTTTTGGCATTTCAGCTCAGAGGCTGTTTTTCCGATAAGCTCCTCCTTGCCTGCAAGCAAGCCAAGAACTCCATATCCACTTACTGCCTCTATTCTACGTACGCCTGCGCTAACACCAATTTCAGAAACTATCTTGAAAAGTCCTGCCTTAGCTGTATTGTCAAGGTGAGTACCACCACAAAGCTCAACGGAGAAATCGCCCATTTTAACCATACGAACAACCTTGCCATACTTTTCTCCAAAGAGCGCCATAGCACCGTTTTTGCGAGCAGTTTCAATATCTGTTTCAATTGTCTGTACGTCAATGCCAGCCAAAATAGATGCGTTTACTATATTTTCAACCCTTTGAATTTCTTCCTTTGTAAGAGCTGTAAAGTGAGTAAAGTCAAATCTGCCGATTTTTTCGTCAACATAAGAGCCTGCCTGCTCTACGTGTGTGCCGAGCACGCTTCTTAATGCTGCCTGGAGCATATGAACACAGGAGTGGTTTCTTCTAATAGCCTCACGTCTTTGCTTGTCAACCTCTAAATTAAGAGTGTCGCCAACCTTGACGCTACCACTTGCCACATTACACATATGAATATATACGCCATCTGATTTTTTAGTATCAAGAACGCTAATTTGTGTATTTTCGCTTGAAAGGCTACCTGTGTCGCCTACCTGACCACCACCCTCGCCATAGAAGCAGGTTGTATCAAGCACTATTGAGCACTCACCCTCGCTAACCTCGTTTACGCTTTGACCATCCTCGGAGATTATAGCGATTACCTTACCCAGTGCGCTTGTTGTGTCGTAGCCTGTAAATACAGTCTTTTCAAGCGACAAGGACTTGTCCTTTTCGCTCCAGCCACTTATATTGGCTCTTGCATCTCTTGCTCTTTGCTTTTGCTCCTTCATAAGCAAATCAAAGGTTTGCATATCTGTATTAAGTCCGTTTTCCTCAGCGATTTCTCTTGTCAAATCAATTGGGAAGCCGAAGGTGTCGTAAAGCTTGAACGCATCACTACCGTCGATTACGTCCTTGCCCTCGCTCTTTGCCTTAGCGATAATTGAGTCAAGAATTGTAAGACCCTGGTCAATTGTTGCATCAAAGCGCTCCTCCTCCAAGGAAAGAACCTTTTTGATATAGTCAGCCTTTTCGCCAAGCTCCTTATAAGCATCCTTGCTCTCACCAATTGCCACATCGCACATTGTAGTAAGGAATGGATGATTTATGCCAAGAAGCTTTCCGTGTCTGCATGCACGTCTAATAATACGACGAAGAACGTAGCCCCTACCCTCGTTTGAAGGAACTACACCGTCGCAAATCATAAACGTCGCGCTCCTTGTATGGTCGGTGATAACTCTTATAGAGATATCGTCATTTGCATCATCTCCGTACTTTTTGCCTGAAATTTCGCACACTGTGTCGATAATTTTGCGAACGGAGTCAACCTCGAACATATTATCAACGCCCTGCATAATGCAAGCAAGACGCTCAAGTCCCATACCTGTATCTATGTTCTTTTGCTTAAGCTCGGTATAGTTACCGTTACCATCGTTATTGAACTGTGAAAATACGTTGTTCCAAATTTCCATGTATCTGTCGCAGTCACAGCCCGGCTTGCAGTTAGGTGAGCCACAGCCATATTTTTCGCCTCTGTCAAAGTAGATTTCAGAGCAAGGACCACAAGGACCCGAGCCGTGCTCCCAGAAGTTATCAGCCTTGCCAAGACGAACTATATGCTCAGGGGTTACGCCGATTTTCTTAGTCCAGATTTCATAAGCCTCCTCATCATTTTCGTAGATGGAGGGCCACAAAAGATTTTCCGGAATTTCAAGAGTTTTGGTCAAAAACTCCCAAGCCCACTCAATTGCCTCGTTCTTGAAATAGTCGCCAAAGCTGAAGTTGCCAAGCATTTCAAAGAATGTACCGTGGCGCGCTGTGTGTCCAACTCTTTCAAGGTCGGGTGTTCTTATGCACTTTTGGCAGGTGGTTACTCTTTTTGAAGGAGGTACAACCTCACCTGTAAAGAACTTTTTCATAGGCGCCATACCCGAGTTTATAAGAAGCAACGATTTATCGTTGTTGGGAACGAGCGAAAAGCTGTTTAAGCGAAGGTGATTCTTGGACTCAAAGAATGAAAGATATTTTTCTCTTAAGTCGTTTAAGGAAGTCCATTTCATAATTTTTTCCTCTCTTAATTTACGTAATATATTAAAAACACATACATTTTAGCATTATTATTTTGTTTTGTCAAGAAATATTATACAAATTGCGATACAACTTGACAAAGACGACAATCGGGGTTATAATTTTTATGTAAAATCTTAACTATTATCGAGGTATATATGACTGATTTACTTTCCCTTCACAAAAGCTTTATACTTGCTCACTTAAAGGAGGGGGATGTGTGCGCCGACTTTACAATGGGTAACGGGCACGATACGCTTTTTCTTTCAAAAACGGTTGGCAAGGACGGTAGGGTTTATGCCTTTGATATACAAGAGGGGGCGCTAAAAAACACCAAGGCTCTTTTACAGAGTAATGGCTGTGATAACTGCACTCTTATTTTGGACTCACATCACAATGCGAAGAATTACATAAAGGAAAAAATCAAGGCGGGAATGTTTAATCTTGGCTATTTGCCAGGTAGCAATAATAAGTCCTTGACAACCAAGCGTGAAACTACTCTGCCCGCAGTTAAGGATGCGCTTCAAATGCTTGATAGCGACGGAATACTCTTAATTGCAGTTTACCCGGGGCACGAGGAGGGCAATTTAGAAGGAATAATGCTTGAGGAATACTTTGAAACAATAGACAGAAGGGAAATGTCTATATCAAAATTTAAAATAGTTAACTCCCCCACCTCTCCGTTTTTCTTTATTGCAGAAAAGAAATAACAGACACAGGGTAAGGAAAATTTAGTAATTTTGTAAAATACGACGAGGTGTTTATGTTTAATAAAACAATTGCCGCAATTTCCACAGCCTATGGTAAGGGTGGCGTTGCGATAATTAGAATCAGTGGAGATGAGGCGCTTTTAGTTGCCAAAAAAATGCTCCGTTTAAAAAGCGACAATATCGAGCCAAGGCGTGCTTATTATTGTGAAATTCTTTCCGATAACGAGGTTATTGACGACGGAATACTAACCTATTTTAAAGGTCCAAATTCCTTTACAGGAGAGGACGTTTGCGAGATTTGCTGTCACGGTGGAATATATGTAACACGCGCAGTTTTGCAAAGTGCATACGCTTCCGGCGCGCAGCCTGCTACAGCAGGAGAATTTACAAGGCGCGCCTATATAAATGGCAAGCTTACTCTTTCACGTGCTGAGGCAATTGGCAGCGTAATTGATGCAAAAACTGATGCTCAAATGCGCCTTTCGTCCTCACAGGCAAGGGGTATTCTCTCCTCTAAAATCGAAAAAATCAGACAAAGCATATTAAATTCTATTTCCCACGCATACGCTACAATTGACTATCCCGACGAGGATATAGAACCGGCAGAGCGCGAGCAAATGTCAGAGTGTCTTGACCTTGTAATTTCCTCCTTAGAGGAGTTAAAGAAAAGCTATCGTGCAGGGCGCGCTGTTTCAGAGGGAATAAAAACTGCCATTATTGGTAAACCAAACGCAGGAAAAAGCTCCGTTTACAATATGCTCCTTGGGCAAGAGGCTGCAATAGTTACAGATATTGCTGGCACAACGCGTGATGTAATTGAAAGCACCCTTTCTCTTGGTGGAGTTACCTTAAATATTGCCGACACCGCAGGAATACACGACACGCAGGACAAGGTCGAAAAAATAGGAATTGAAAGGGCGAAGGCAAGAGCAAGCGAGGCTGAGCTGCTTTTATGCGTTTTCGATTCGAGCCAAAGGGAAAGCGACGAGGACGAATATATTATTGAGTGTGCAAGTGGAAAAAGCGCAATTGCAATTATAAATAAATCTGATAAAGCAAGTCAGTTTTCAAGGGAGTTTGAGGACAAGCTTTTGTCAAAATTCAGCCACGTGGTAAGCGTAAGTGCCAAAAATTGCGAGGGAGCTGGCGAGCTTGGCGACATTGTTTCTAAAATGTACGACCTTGGCGATATAAACCTTTCAAGTGATGCTGTAATTTCAAATGCAAGAGCCTTCTCCTCTGTGAGCTTGGCTCTTGAAAAGGCACTTGATGCTAAGGAAGCGCTTTTGCTTGGACAAACACCCGATATTATTTGCTTTGCACTTGAAAATGCTCTTTGTGAGCTTGATATGATAGACGGACGTGGAGCAAGCGAGGAAATTGTTAATGCTATTTTCTCACGCTTCTGCGTTGGAAAATAAGAAAGTGAGCCTTGGACGCTTGTCCAAATTATAGATATGGAAAATAAAAAATTTACTAAAAACGACAATGGCTTTATATGCGAAAGCTGTGGCTTTGAGGTTAAGCCACTTGGCTATTCCTCAAGGAATCATTGTCCTAAGTGCCTATGCTCTAAGCATGTTGACATTATGCCAGGGGACAGACAAAACACCTGTGGTGGAATAATGGACCCAATTCGCACCGAGCCAGATGCCAAAAAGGGCTTTATAATCATTCACAAATGTCGCAACTGTGGTGAAATCAAGCGCAACAGAAGCGCCCACGAGGCAAAGGAGCAGCCTGACGATATTAAAAAGCTAATAAAGCTAACAGCAGGAACGATATAGCGCAAGCAAAGCATTCTTTTCTAACTACCACAGTGTAGTATTTGGAAATATGTAAATTTATAATAGTAACTTTGTTTTACGGGTCTCTCCCTCCGTCAACCTCACGGTTGACACCTCCCTCGTCAGATGGAGGCTTGGGGTGATTCCATACGCACTGCGTGCGATTCCATACACGCTATCACGTTATTATGATGTTAGCCTCCATAAGCCTTCTTTAGTGGAAGAAGGGGAACCGCTTGCGGTGGATGAGGTGTATTCAACGACAGAGCTGCGAAGAGCTCTACTTGCTCGCTCGGTAAGACAGAGTGCGTTTGTTAGCGCAATTTAGTCCAAAGGAGAAATTATGAGGTGTTATTTATGCCCAAGAAAATGTGGCGCTGACAGGGAAAATACTCTTGGTGCTTGCAAATGTGGTGAAAATATAAGGGTTGCCAAGGTAATGGTGCATATGTGGGAGGAGCCATGTATAAGTGGCGAAAATGGCAGTGGCACTATTTTCTTCGGTGGCTGTCCTCTTGGCTGTGTCTATTGTCAAAACAAGGAAATCAGCCGAGGCTACGTGGGAGAGAAAATTACGCCCCAAGAGCTTGGTGACATTATGCTTGATTTGCAAAATCAAGGTGTTCACAATATAAATCTTGTAACCCCTACGCACTTTTCTGACAAAATAAGAGAGGCCATTTCTCTTGTTAAGAGCGAGCTTAAAATACCGATAGTTTACAACACGTCAGGCTATGAGCTTGATACCGAAATCGAAAAAATGGCGGGGTACGTGGACGTTTTTCTTTGTGATATTAAGTATTTTTCGTCCGAGATATCAAAAAAATACTCAAGCGCGCCCGACTATTATGAGGTAGCAAAGAGAGCTTTTGGTAAAATGCTACGCCTTGTACAAGAGTGCACCTTTGACAAAAACGGTATTATGACCAAGGGCGTAATTTTAAGACATCTTGTCTTGCCTACCCTAAGGCACGATTCTATGAAAATTTTAGAGGATATAAAAAACAGCTTTGACATTTCAAGCTTCAAGCTTTCTCTTATGAGCCAATATACTCCTGATTTTTGTCCCGATGATTACAAGGAAATAAAAAGACGCGTTACCACCTTTGAATATAACAGCGTGGTCGATTATGCTATATCTCTTGGCTACGACGGATACATTCAGGATAAAAGCTCCTCAAATACCGCCTTTACACCTAAGTTTTAATCATGTCTTGGCGAATTTGGCAGCTTTGGTAAATACTACGAGCTTGCGACTGTTATGG
Organism: Clostridia bacterium; assembly: GCA_017937135.1. GTDB lineage: Bacteria > Bacillota > Clostridia > Oscillospirales > CAG-272 > RGIG2000. Next base: position 22,162 of record JAGBEE010000001.1, read on the forward strand.
CGTATTTGTTTATATTTGAAAAGCCTTTTGTGAGGCTTTTCTTTTATTTTATAACTTTTTCATAAATTAGATATTATATATTGACATTTTTTTGTATTTAATGTATAATGAATTTGTATAGTCGAGAGGTCTATCCTTTCGGCGTTGGTTAATCTATTTGTTAATTCTCAAGGAGAGAGCTATGAAAAGGGTAAAGCTGGGACTTACTATATTTTTCACCGTTATTTTAGTGACGGTTATTTCGCTTTGTATGGTATCGCTTGCAAGTGAAGAAAAATTTACTATCAAATTTTATGACGGCAGTGAACTTATTTCGGAGGTTATGGCTGCTTCGGGCGAAAGCATTTCCTTCCCTACCGTTGATACAGGTGCGCTTAATCATTATGGCTGGTTTGACAAGGAGGGTAATCTCTACGATACGTCAGCCTCACTTGGCGCAAGCGCTGATATGAGCTATTATCTTGCTAAGGGCAAGGCTATCTCTACAAGCGCAGGCTTCGTTAGCGCAATTTCAAATGGCTATACCTATATAAAGCTAAACTCCAATATTACCATAAATCAAACAGTTTCATTACTCGACCAAATTACATATATTGATTTAAACACAAACAAAATCACTCTTAATACATCAAATATCAACAATGACGTTCAAACAACAGCAAGTGGCTTCAGCGGTAATAACTCCGGTCTTATTTTTGGAGGCGCAGGCAGTGTGATTCATACTGCAAGTGGCATTGATGAAAGCATGCTTTCACAGGCTGTTTTGTCAGTATCTCCTACCGATAATGCACACGATAATATAACCCTTGTTGTTAGAAATGGTGTATCCATTACTACAAACATGTGTCTTTTTAACGTAAATACCGACGTTTCCAATTTTGACTCAATTGTCAACGTTGATATATATGGCAGCATTGATGCACAAAGGCTCACTCGCTCAAACGGTATGAAAAATGCAACGCTTGATATTTATTCGAGCTCAAGCGTAGCTATAAGAGGCGAATATATCTTTGATGACTACAAAATAATAGAGGCTCGAGATGACCTTGTGTTAAAGGCTACAATTCACGGTGGTGTCTTTAATGTTTCAGACTGTCTTGGCTATGCAAGAAGCACCTCTGATTTCAAGGTTATTATCCTTGGTGGTAGCTTTTCAAAGGATATTGCAGATTTCTTCCCGAATAAGAACTATGTATTTACAAAAAATGGCGATTATTACGACTTCTTAAGGTGTAATCACGTTGGTCAAATTATAGGTGCAGTTGTTGGAGAAAATCCTTGCACTGAGTGTGCATATGCTGACTACAAATGTGACTATTGTGATGTTGTTGAGCTTCAAAAGGAATTTCCCGAGGGTATTGGCCACTCGTTCACATTTGAGCTTACAAAGGATATTGTAAACACCGAGGAAAGCACAGAGCCGGGCGAATACACATATACCTGCAAGATATGTGGTGAGACGGAAATTAAATATTTCTACCCCGACCCATCAAGCGTTTATGTTTCTATCGGTTACATAAACAAGGATAATGAGCTTACATTTATAAGAGTTCCAGCAAAGGACCTTTATTCCTTCGACGAAGCTAATGGCAAGGAAATAATGTCCTTCTCTACTGCTGTGCTTGAATACGACTACAATATTAGTCAGGATAAAATATACTCAGTAGAGCTTCCTCTTGGCGCAACTGGCGTAAACGGTGACTACAAAAACTCAACCGAGCAGGGCGTTTTCATGAGAGCTAACTATATTGAAGAAATAATTTTGCCTCGCTCACTTGTTAATATTGACCAATATGCATTCTATCTTATGGATAGCTTAGTTTGTGTTAAGGGTCTTGAATACGTAACAGGCACAATTGGCAAGAGTGCATTTGAGCAAACGACAGCTCACTTGTATTTTGAGCATATGGTTTTGAATGCAAAAACCATTTCCGAGAAGGCTTTTAAGAACGCACTTATGAAAACACTTACAATAGGAAGGAACGTTTCATCTGTCGAAGCAGGCGCTTTTGAGCTTGGCGAGGACTACGAGAGCGTAACGATTGAAATTATTGTTGACGGTAACCTAATTGACAAAACAACTATGAAAATTGCTATGGGTAACAAGGGCTACAGCGATACAAATCAACAATTCGGTGGAAATGAAATTGTATATACAAATCACGATTACGTATTCTCAACCATAGCTCCATCCTGCTCCATGCCGGGTCAAGAGGGCAATAAGTGCTCACGCTGTGACCTTTGGGACGAAAGGACAGTAGTTGAGATTGCAACTCTTCCTCATAATTACAAGCACGTAACATATGCTTCTACGTGCAGAGTCAAGGGATATGAGGTTGACAAGTGTGTTGATTGTGAATATGAAAACCCCGATTCAGTATATATTCTTCCTCTTGATTATAACGCGCACGTTTACACACACGCTGAGGTTATCGGTGGCTATGTTGACAAGGACGGAAACAAGCTTCCTGAGGGATATGTATGTGAAAACAAGTATTACACGTTAGGTCAATGCGCTTGCTTGGCTGTTGAGCCTGATATTCCATCAAATCGTAGTAAAATATACAACCCACTACCCACAGGTCACGAATGGGATAAGGCAGAAATCGAAGTAATTGAGGAGGTTACGTGCTCCTCTGTTGGTAAGCAAATTCAAAAATGTCCGAACTGCGGAAGAACTAAAACAACATATGTAAGACCCGAAGAGGTCGGCATTGAGCACTCACCATCAAATAACCTTATAGTAGTTACTCCTGCTGACTGTACAGACACGGGACAGGGCTATTATGAGTGTCAAAACTTAAATAACAAGGGTGAAAAGTGCACATATAAGCGTTATGTAACTATAAGACTTGATGCTACAAATCACGTTCCTGCTGATACATTTACAGTTGCAACCCCTGCAACAACGGAGCGCTCAGGTCAGGAATACTCCTTCTGCACCAAGTGCGCAACAATAGTATATAGAGAAATACCTAAGCTCGAAAGAGTTGATGAGGGTACTCCTGGTTGGGTTATAGCTCTTATAGTAATTGGTAGTGTATTATTAGTTGGTGGTGTTGGTGTAACCTTCTACTTCACATTTACGAAGAAGAAAAACAAATCGCAAGGCTTTACATACCATTTTAACACGCTTAATAAATAAAATTCAAAAGGGGATGTTGCAATAAGTTTAGACCAAATAAGGACACATTCCCTCTTGAAATTAAGTATAAACATTTATTTTAGTAAAATTTTAAGGTTGAGAGCTTGCGGTTTTGTTGCAAGCTCTCTTCATTTTAACATCTGTTTTTTAGGCGCGACCTCGCACTCTACCGTACGAAGTACGCC
>JAGBEE010000016.1 GCA_017937135.1 Clostridia bacterium
AAACTAATTATTTTAAACATAGAATTTCTAAATACACGATATTGGCGATGATTTAAGGAGCAAGAAAAAACTACTGCTTGTGTTATCTCTCCCTCCGTCAACCTCACGGTTGACACCTCCCTCGTCAGATGGAGGCTTGGGGTGATTCGTTTCACTCTCGCAAGGCATGGAAGACGCTTGTGACCAATATGCCAAGCCAAACTTGCTTTCACTATACAAAAAATGCGTGGCGTTTTCGTGAGCCACGCATTTTTGTGTGCCTAATTATAGGTGCTTTTATGTTGGTTTTACCTGCGCTTTAAAGCTCCTTATAAGTAATATTTTTAAAATCTGCATAATTGCATTTATTTTTGTCAGTACAGCTAAGGTCCTGGCACGCCATTGCTATATATGTGCCCGTGTGCCCCTCAAAGCCAATGTCAACATACGCCTCGTCGGATAAATTTGACATATCAAGCGTGTCGCACATTTTTACAAAGTCCTCACCGTTTAAGGAATAATAAAAATCAAGCGCACATTCATTTATTTTCGCTCTTAGCCATACTCTTTTATTTTCGCCAACAAAAATGCCCTTATTTAAGGGGTTATAAAAGCGCAGATTATCTCTTGCTATTATCCTTAAATAATTGTCCGTGCCATTTTCGCTTGACATATAGAAATAGAAGAAGTTATATGTGTCGTAAAACACGCTGAGCCCTGCCATTTGCTGAAAATTCCTTGGTGTAAACTCCATTTCAACAGTAGCCTCGGCATAGTGCGACTGCAAGCGTCTTGCGACCATAGCTTGATTATTCCACGAGGTAATTGACTCGTGTCCGTACAGGCGCATATAGCCCTTTCTTTCACTAAGCGAGCCAAATTCCTCAAATGGAATACGAAGTGTTTGATAGTGCGGGGGAGAGTGTCAAAATCAAATTCCTCGCGCTCATTATTTTCCTTAATTATCGACACAGGTAACGTGCTTTCGTATTCAAGCGGTGGAGTTGTGCCACCATTTTTCAAGCGAAGCCAGCCGTTTTCGTTCCAAAAAACCTCGCATATACAGGTCTCTCTGCCCAAAATACACCTTTTCTTTTCTCCAACAGGGCGCGCGCCAAGATAGGCTACGTACCATTTACCCTCGGGAGTGTCGATTAAAGAGGCGTGCCCTGTGCGCTGAATGGAAATTTCCTTATTATCGCGTGTTGTCAAAAGTGGCTGTGTATCTATTTCATACGGTCCAAAAATATTTTTTGAGCGCGCGAGCAAAACACCGTGATTATACATAGTGCCACCCTCTGCCACCATAAGATAATAATACCCGTTTCTTTTGTAGATATGGGGCGCCTCGGTTGCTCCTACCTCTGTTCCCTCAAAAATTAGTTTAGGCTCGCCAATTAACGATTTTTCCTTTTCGGAATACTCTTGAATAAGTATGCCGGAAAAGTCGTTTTTCTCCATTCTGTGGTCCCAGCGCATATTTACAAGATACTTTTTTCCGTCATCATCGTGGAAAAGCGAGGGGTCAAAGCCACTTGAATTTAGGTATATAGGCTCGCTCCACTCACCGTTTATGTCATTTGCTGTAACTAAATAGTTGTGCGTGTCCTTGAATATTCCGTGAAAATTCCTAACATTTGTATATATAAGATAATACGTACCGTCACAGTATGAAAGGCAGGGCGCCCACACTCCACCCGAGTTCGGATTTCCTCTCATATCAAGCTGAGACACTCGACGAAGCGGATGCTTCATTTCCTCCCAATTTACAAGGTCGGTGCTGTGATAAAGCTGTACTCCCGGGAACCACTGAAATGTAGAGGCTGCAAGATAATAATCATTCCCCACTCTTAAAATGCTCGGGTCGGGGTGAAAGCCCCTTAATACCGGATTTTTAGCCCTTGTCATATCTATCTCCTTAAAGGTGTTTTTTTTTATTGTAGCATTTTTAAAGCCTTTTTTCAATATTCGCTTTGTTTATTGTTGTTTTTTACTTTATTGTATGTTAAAATATTTCATATAACGAAAAAGTGAGGAGCTTATGGAAAAAATCAAGCAAAATAGAGTTTGGAGCTTTGTTATTGTAGCTCTTGTTTATATTATTGCCTCAGCTTTGGGAATTTTGATTTTCAATCTGTTAAATTTAGAATGGTGGCTCGGCATTTTAATAGCTGACTGCATATCCACAGCTATTGTCTTTATATTTAGTCTAATTTTCAAAAATGCATCAGTTTACGACCCTTATTGGAGCGTACAGCCAATAGTTATAGCTTTTGGTGCTTCAACGCTTGCCAAAGTTAGCTCAGCAGGACTTCTTCTTATAATAGCTATAACGCTTTGGGGGGTAAGACTAACGCTAAACTGGGCATACACCTTTAAATCACTAAATCACCAAGACTGGCGATACACTATGCTTAAGGAAAAAACAGGCAGGATATATCCCTTAATAAATTTTGTCGGAATACATATGGTGCCAACGCTTATAGTGTATATGTGCACTCTGCCTGCTGTTTACGCAATATTATTTATAAAAAGCTTCAACCCTGTATCGATAATTTTCTTTGCTTTGTGCATTTTCTCATTCACTATGCAGGGTATTGCAGATAGCCAAATGCACAAATATAGAAAAACCAAGGAAACGCCATTTATAAGAAACGGTCTTTGGAAATACTCACGTCATCCCAATTACCTTGGTGAAATTCTTATGTGGTGGGGCGTTGGTATTTTCACTGTTATAAATGCACCAAGTGCGTGGTATTTACTCTTGGGTGCGCTTTTAAACACTCTGCTCTTTTTATTTGTCAGCCTCCCGATGGCTGAAAAGCGTCAAGCCAAAAAAGAAGGCTTCCAAGAATACAAATCAAAAACAAGGCTTTTGTTGCCTATATATAAAAAATAAATCGCTATAAAAATAGCGATTTATTTTATTCTATCAAGTCTTTCAGGGGTTGTGATTAGTCCTAAGAGATAATCAACAGAGGTGTTATAATATTTTGCAAGCGTTATTAAGTGGTGTGTAGGTATTTCTCGCTTGCCACTTTCATAAAGCTGATATTGTTGACTTGTTATTCCTAACACTGAGGCTATCTCAGCTTGCTTTTTATCCTTATCCTCTCTAATATCGCGCAGCCTTTTATAAAAATACATTTCATTCGCTCCTAAGCATACTTTACTTTTATAAATAGATTTTACTATAAACATTTAAATGAATGCTTGAAAAACATTCAAATGAATGTTATAATTATATAAATCTCATTCATATGAATGTTTAGGAGGTGTGAAATGAAGGGCTATGAAAAATTGGCAAAAATAAGAATGGAAAAGGGCTATTCGCTTTCTCGCATAGCGAAGGTTTTAAATGCTACCACCACTCAGGTAAGAAGGTGGGAAAGCGGTGAGGTAAAAATGAAGTTTCATAAATACGTTTTGCTTGCTAAGGAATATAATCTTAGCTTAGACTATATCGTCGGTTTAATTGATACACCAAATAAGTTGAATTAGCAACAATTGCACATTTATAAGCTAATTTCGCAATTGTTATTTTTTGAATGCAAATATCATCCACTAATACTCAGCATACTGAACCTTACTCGGCATGGCAATCAACTCAAAAACAGCCACAGGTGTGGCTGTTTTATTTAAGGCTTGAGCTTACGCATTATAAATTAGTGCTTATCTACAACGTCTAAAGAGGCTACAGATGCCACATCTTCTTCTGCAAGAATTGTTACTCTCACCACAGGTATTGTTACAGTTATTCTCTGTGTGGTCGTTATCGTAGCAGTGGTCGTTGTCGTAGCAGCTATCGTTGTAGTCGTTATCGTTGTATTCACGTCTTTGCCAAGCGCTTTGGCACTCGTCATAGTGAGGGCATGGACAGCGCCAGCTTGTGTTTTCGTTTCTATTATATCTACCCATAATTAGTTCCTTTGCATATTTTAAGACACAGTCTTATTTAAGAGCGACCTTAAAGGTGCTCTTAATTACATAATATGACAAAAAACAAAAATTTCCATTAGTTTATATTTTTATTTTAATATAAGAGTAAATTTTTCTTGACAAGACTTCTCTTTTGTACTATAATCTTTTAGGAAATTTAAAAGGGGGGGATAAAATTGGTACACGCACATCACAAAAAAGCTCATTTAGCGCCATTTGCAGCCATAGGACATTTTGTAAAAAAGAATGCTATTATGGTTATCGCATTTTTAGCCGCGCTTATTACCTCATTTATTATTCCACCCGATTCACTTTATCTTGATTATTTCGATTTAAAGACACTGTGTTGCCTGTTTTGTGTTTTGGCTGTCGTTTGCGCGCTTAAAAACGTAAACTTCTTTTATATGCTTGCAAACAAAATTGTTTCAGTTTTCAAAACTACGAAAAGCGCAATTTTAGCCCTTGTTTATATAACCTTTATTGGCTCAATGCTTATTGCCAACGATATGGCGCTTTTGACATTTTTGCCCCTTGGCTATTTGGTTCTTACCACAACAGGCAAGGAAAAATATATGGCATTTACCTTTATAATGCAAAATATCGCTGCCAATTTAGGTGGTATGCTAACTCCCTTTGGCAACCCACAAAATCTTTATTTGTATTCAAAATTCGGAATTGGCGACCTTGAATTTATATCAATAATGGCTCTGCCCTTTATTATTTCAATAGCGCTAATCACCGTTTGCTGCTTAGTGTTTGTAAAAAACGAGGAGCTAACGATTTCAAGCGCTAAAATTGAGGTAAACAAGAAAAGAACAGCTATATATCTTTTGCTCTTTGCTCTGTCAATTGTAATTGTATTTCGATTTATTCCATACTATATAGGTCCAATTGTAATAGTTCCTTTACTTTTGTTCCTTGACAGAGATGCCTTGAAAAAGGTTGACTATCCCTTGCTTTTAACCTTTGTTTTCTTCTTCATTTTTGCAGGAAACATGGCAAGAATAGATGCTGTAAGAGAGCTATTCTCAATGCTTCTTGACAAAAACACGCTCGTTTTCAGCGTGCTTTCGTGTCAGATAATAAGTAACGTGCCCTCATCAATATTGCTCTCGCAATTTACCACTAACTATAAGGACCTTTTAATAGGTGTAAATATAGGTGGCGCCGGCACGCTTATTGCCTCGCTTGCAAGCCTTATCACCTTTAAGGAATATATAAAGCACAACCCACACGGTAGCGCAAAATACATAGGACTTTTCTCACTGTTCAACTTTGCCTTTTTAATTATTTTGACAGTTATTATGTCGTTGGTATAGAGCGCACATGTACCTTAAAGCAATGGTGCGAATATGCGAACAATAGAACGGAATATTCTTTTTGGCACGCTCGCCTTTAGCGTGCCCTTTTCTATTTTCGTGCATTTATCTAAGGCTTTTAAAAAGTCGTTTTCTATGTCCTCAATACATTTTGTATTATAGAGCCACACGCCATTTTCAAAGTGGTGCACTAAGCTTCTGTAATCAAGATTTATTGTGCCGACCATAGCGCATTCCTTGTCACAAAGATATACCTTTGCGTGCACAAAGCCAGGTGTATATTCGTAAATGTGAACTCCTGCGTCCATTAGCCTTTTGTAAAAGCTTCTTGTCATGCCAAAAACTATTTTCTTGTCTGGTATATGAGGAGTTATTATTTTCACATCAACACCTCTTAGTGCTGCATTTTCAAGGCTTGCGCAAAGCTCGTTGTCTATTATAAGATACGGTGTCATAATATAAGTGTAGCGCTTTGCACCCGCAAGCATATTTTTTATTACGCCCTTACCAACGCGCCTTTCGTAAAGTGGGCGTGGTCCGTCGCCAAATGGCACAATATAGCCACTCCCCTTGGCGTTTTCACATTTCGGGTAATAATGCTCCTTTATTTCTGGCATTTGCTTTACATTTATTGAATAGTCAGAAATAAATAGCCTTGTCAGCTCCCAAGCCGCTTCTCCCTCAAGTCTTAATCCGACATCCTTCCAATGCCCAAAGCGCACCCTTTCGTTTATATACTCATCAGCTATGTTAACTCCACCCGTATAGCCAATGTAGCCATCAATTACGGTTATTTTTCTATGGGAGCGATTATTAAACTCACTGTCTGCATTTCCTCTTAATCGTGAAAATGGTGTTGCCTCTATGCCTTTTTTCTTTAAGATTTTATAATAATTTCCAGGTAGAGTTGACATACAGCCAATATCGTCATAAACGACCTTGATTTCAACGCCTTCCTTTGCCTTAGCTTCAAGAATTTCTAAAATAGAGTCCCAAAAAACGCCGCGCTCTATTATAAAATACTCCATAAAAATGAATTTCTTAGCACCTCTTAAATCCTCAAGCATTCTTTTGTGCATATCCTCGCCAAGAGGAAAATACTCGCACTCTGTGTCCTTAAAAAGATGCGTATCGGCTATTTTAGTGAGCATTTTTGCATCATTTGCGGCATCTATATTCTCGCCTCTTAGCATTTCAAATTCATTTTTATCGTCCCTTTGATAGTCCTTTAATTTTATTTCGTCTAATCTTTTTATAAATTTCTTTTTTAGCTTGCGTGACGAGAAAATGAAATACAACATAAAGCCCGCAACAGGAATAACCAAGACAACCAAGAGCCAAGGCACCTTGTAATCAGGATTTTCATCTCCTGAAACTATTCTCAAAACGCAAAATACCTGCGTTAGAAACGCAGCCACATAAAAGTATGGTATAAAAATACAACACACTATTACTATACCTATTATCGCAAGGATTTCAAATATAGTAATTAGTATTGCAATAACATATCTTATAGGTATATAGTTTATCTGCCTTTCTACCTCTTTGTTATTTACCTTATATTTTATAGTCTTTCTCATACTTACTCCAAATGGTAAAACGAGGAGCTTGCTCCTCGTTTTTGTTTTATTTATTTTTGATTGCTTTTACAGCTTCTATTCTTTCGTTTGCCTTGGCTGTTCTTTCGTTTGCTTTTTCTATTTGCTCCTGTCTTTGCTTGTTGATTAGCTCCTGCCTTTGTCTTGGTGAGAGCTTTGCCTCCTCCCAAGTAGCCTTGCTTTCAGCCCTTACTGCTTGAAAATTAGCCTTGTCAACCTCGTGCTGTGCCCTTGTGCTCTCCTTCATATCGTGGAATGCATCCTTGAAAAATTTCTTTATTCCCATTTTATTTTCTCCTTATAATTATTTATTATTTAATATTTCATCGCTGAGTGATATTATTTCTTGCGCGTGCTTCTTTTTTGATTTTTCAAGAATTTTTTTGTAGATAAAGTAGTTTATGCTTACCATAAAAATTCCAACCAAGCCTACAATAATTCCTATTGCCATATGTCCCTTTAGCTGTTCGATTACGTCCATTGCAAGACACATTCCGCTACCCAATACAAGCGAGCCTATGATTCCGAAGATGTAAGCAAATATATTTGCTCCTCTTTTCACCCTGCTATCAAGCTCTCTTAGCCTTTCGATATTAGACTGCTCTCTCTTTTCATAGCTTTGTCTTACTCTTTGTACATATTTTGCTTCACTGTTTGTCATTCGTGTTTCCTCCAAGCATTTCTTTTCTTAACTTTGTACTATCATTATACTTGTCGTTTGTTTTTGATTTACTAACGCTTGGTAAGTGTTTTGATAAACTTTTGTTAAAGTTTTGTAAATGCTAAATTAAGCTTGTTTTTCTTAATACCGTAGTACTTATAGCTCCCATTCCAACGCCAAAGACAACTCCACCGACAAGGCTTAAAATCACGTGGATTGCTCCTGCATCAAGTGGGGAAATTACAGGTATCATCATAAATAAAAGCATGCCTATTCCAAGTGAGCCAACTAATGCAAGCCACGCTCTTTGCTTTGCGATAACGCTCATTAAAACAAATATTGAGCTAAATACTATCATTAAAAATATCTTTGCCATTAACGACATAAATATTTGGCTACCTACAACTCCGTCCATATCAAAGCCTACGCCTGATATCGCTCCACCAAGCATTGAACCAGCGAAAAATAAAATTATCATACAAGCCCCAGAGAAGAAGCCAATTAAGGTTTTTGATATTACATAATCACATTTTGACGAGCGCACAGTAAATAAATTCTTTACGTAGCCACATCTAAAGTCGTCAGTTACAAAAAGGCAAACAATTACAGCCAAGGCAAAATAAAGAAGGTTTATATTGCACATAGTCATCATATCAAGTCCGCCACCTGCGCCCTGTGCGTCGCTTTTTGAGCCTATAATCTGCCATACGTTGTCAAAGCCCTTTATAATTGTTTCATTTCCATTTGGGTCAACAGTAACCATACCGTCCATCATTTCTGTCATTACAAGGATTAGTATTGGCATAATCAATGCAATACCCATCATTATATAGAAAAGAGGTGATGTAAAAAGCCTTCTAAAATCAACGCCAATCATTGTTTTGAGCTTTTTTGAAAGGGTGGTTTTTTCAAATTTTATTTCATTCATTTATCTGTCCCCCCCTTTTTCGTTCATAAGATCTATATAATATTCCTCAAGACTAATTTTGTCCGTCATTATCTCGCTTACCAGAATATTATTTTCATATAAATAGGTAACTATTTCCTCGCTAGAGCCTGCATCATATACACGAAGGTAGCCATCAGCCTCGATAACTCTTGAATATTTTAAGTTAAGGAGTGCTTTGGCTCTGGACATATCCCTTGCTTTTAAAGCTACATATGTTGGACAGCTATTTTCAAGCTCGGTTGCACTCATTTCTCTTATCATTCTTCCGTGTCGGATAATTCCATAGTGGGTTGCTATTTTTTCAAGCTCACCAAGAATATGTGAGGAAATCACAACTGTGCAACCGTAATTTTTTGTAATATCGGTAAGCACCTCTCTCATTATTCTCATTCCGTCAGCATCAAGACCGTTTATTGGCTCATCAAGAATCAAAAGTGCTGGCTCACCAAGGAGTGCCATTGCGATTCCTATTCTTTGCTTCATACCGAGGGAGCAATTTTTGTATTTATTTGAGGCAGCGCCCTCCATTCTTACCATTTTAAGCGCCTTAATAACCTCTTTTTTTGCGTCCTTTATTCCAAGATTTGTAGCCTGTAAAATAAGATTGTTCCAAACGCTTTGATTTGGGAAGCAGCCTGGTGCTTCGATAAGCACCCCAACCCTGCTTCTTACGTCATTGTCGGTATAGTCCCTTCCATAGAGCTTTATTTCTCCACTGCTCGGATGTATTAAGCCACAAATCATTTTTTCAGTTGTTGATTTTCCACTTCCATTTTCACCAATGAAGCCATAAATTGCCCCCATTGGAACTGTCATATTAAGCCCACATACTGCTTGCTTTTCGCCAAAGCTTTTTGTTAAGTTTCTAATTTCTATTGCGTTCATACAAGCCTCCTTAATATACATCGCATTTTGAAAGAATCAGTGTGCCAAGGACATTGTAAATTAACGCCCAGCCAACTGATACCATTAAGCACAAAAGGACACTAAGCCCATTACTGCTAAGGCACGCATTAACTGATGAGCCATAAAGGAATGCGTTTAATAAAAAGCTTGCTGAGTCACCAACTATTGCACCTATTCCGATTATTAGTATTCCTGTACCGAAGAAGAACGAGGATGCGATTGAAATTCCAAAATATCTTCTAAAAATGATATTTAAAAAGGTATAAAGGCTCGCCCAGCCAAGGCTCATCACCATTTTGCCAGCTACGGCGCAAATAAGTGAAATTACCGATACACTCATATCTGCCCCCACTAAAAGCCCAGCAATAGTGCCACCTAAAAGGTAGGTTATGCACATACAAGCCATAGAAAACGCGCCAACAAGCGATTTTGAAATCATATAGTCCTGTTTTTTTGCATGTGTTGTAAATAACTGCTTTACATAGCCACTTTTGTAGTCGTGACCTATAAAGATAGATACCATAATTCCACCAAATATAAATACCATATTCATATTGGCGTATTCAGCAATGCTATTAACCACATAAAGTGGCTTGTCGGCTGCTATAATTTGCCAGGTGTTAGTGTAAAGAGGCTCCATTATTCCCTGTGGATTTTCAATGCTTGTCATACCCAAAACCATTGCAGGAATTATTGCAGAAATAGCGAGAAAAATATAAAACATTGGTGTGTGAAATAAGCGATAAAAATCCACGCCAAGCATTCCCTTTATTCTTTTTATAAAGCTTGGGGATTCAAATTTTAGCTCATTTGTCATTTCAATTTTCCTCCTTTTTCGACATAATTTCGATATAGTATTCCAAAAGTCCTATTTTGTTCTTTCTCACCTCGGAAACCAAATATCCACCTCTTAATAGATATTCAACTATTTCCTCTGTATTCTCTACATCATATACACGAAGATAATCGTCCTCTATTTTAACTGTGTCGTATTTTTGCATTAGTGCAATTTTTGCACCTTGTATATCGTTTACCTTTAAAGAGGCGAAAACCCTTGCACGACCTTCCATTTCCTTGGCAGATAGCTCGCAAATCATCTTGCCTTGACGGATAATTCCGTAGTGAGTTGCTATTTTTTCAAGCTCGCCAAGAATGTGTGAGGATATAAGAACGGTGCATCCGTAGTTTTGTGTAATATCTACAAGGATTTGTCGCATAATCTTCATTCCATCAGCGTCAAGACCGTTTATTGGCTCGTCAAGAATCAAGAGTGCTGGCTCGCCAAGAAGTGCCATTGCTATTCCTATTCTTTGCTTCATACCAAGAGAGCAGCTTTTGAATTTTATATTTTTGGAGTCCTGCATACGCACTATTTTTAAAACCCTGTCTATTTCCTCGTCGGGATTTTCAAGCCCAAGGTTAATAGTTTGCATGCGAAGATTTTGATACACGCTTGAATTTGGAAAACAGCCTGCGTTTTCAATAAGCGCGCCAACCCTTACTCTAACTCCTGGGTCGGTATAATCTCTGCCAAAGAGCTTTATTTCTCCCTCATCGGGCACTAAGTGTCCACAAATTAGCTTTTGAGTTGTTGATTTGCCTGAGCCATTTTCACCAATAAAGCCATAAATTGCACCCATCGGCACAGTCATATTCAAATGGTCAAGCGCATACATTGTGCGAAAGCTTTTTGTTAAATTTCTTATTTCAATAGCGTTCATTCTTTTTCCTCCGTCGTTTTTTATATATTTTACTAATCCTATGTTTTTAATTTAATACTGCTTGGTAAGTGTTTTGATAAAGTTTTGTTAAAGTTTTGTAAAAGCGAAATTGTTTTTAGCATATTTCTCATTTTGGCAGTAGCAGGTCGTAAAGCTAAAAAAGCAAGGGTAGAAGATTTTGTTCTACTCTTGCTTTTTATTTAGGTATTATTTCTCGTTGCCCTGCGCCTCTTGCATTGCTTTCATTTTGGCTTCCTGTCTTGCTTTTCTTTTCGCCATTCGTCGTTCCCTTTTTTCTCGCTCTTTAATAAGCTCAAGAACGAACTCTTCCTTCAATCTGCCTGTTGTATCAAATACGATTTCCATAATAATTCTCCCTTCTTTGCTTATACTTTTATTATAGTGACTTATCAATCACTTTTCAAGAGTGACTTATCAATTACATGCTATAATTTTTAAAACGCACAATAAAAGGAGTAAATCTATTGTACTTATATAAAAGATTAAAGGATTTGCGTTAGGATAGTGACTTAACACAAGCACAAATTGCCGAGCTGCTTGGCACTGCACGCGAGCAATACAACAAATACGAGCTTGGCAAGCAGGAAATACCATTTCATCACGTTATAGCATTAGCAAAATTCTACAATGTAACCATTGATTATCTCACAGGAATAATTGACACGCCCAAAAAACTAAAATAAATGCCATCAGGTAAGTGCGCCAGCTTGAATGAGGGCTTTTTTACTCGGATTTATTTTCGTTTAAAAGCTCCTCGGATAGCCTTAAAATTTCGTCACCATATTTGTTTTTCATTTTTTTGAGCACGTATTTATGCAAGGGGTATGCAAGCGCTATTGGCACAAGCCCGATAATGCCGACTATAACGCCGAGCAAAAGCATACTCCATTCAAGCACCATTGCCATTCCAAGACCTGAAATTAAAGTGCCGACTACGCCAAGTATTAAGGGATACACTGTTGCATTATTTTTAACCGTATTATCAAGCCTAAGTAGCCTTTCCATTTTGCTCTCGCTCTGTGGCTTACTTGTAGTGTACTGTCTTCTTATGCTCTCTATTTCCTTTCGCTGTGCCTCGCTTGGAGCATTATAAGTAAATTTGAACTCGTTATTATTTTCCATTCTCTATTCCTATATCTATTTTTTCGCTTTTTATTTTTTTGATTTCCTTCTGCGCCTTAGCTATCATATAAATGCCAAGAGCTAAAACAAACAAGCAAACAGCTGTGCCTGTTAGCGCATTTGCAAGCCTCGATGCCTGAAAACCACTGCCAAAGGTATTCATAAGCGCTGTTTGAAGCGCCAAAATTGATACGACTGCATCGGTTAGGTTCACATTTGCAACTGCCTTTATTGTCATATCCTTTTCATTCTTGACCTTGAACATACGAATAATAGCCATTGTCATTTTATAAAAGGCGTAGGCAGCAGCGGCGTATATTAAAAGCCCCGGATAATTAAAGAATTTTTCTACAAAAATCATTTGTATTACAGCTACGCTAAGGGCTAAATTAAGCACTACAAGAATTATGCCACTATTTCTATATTTTTTAAGTGGGTCAAGGCGCGTGTCTCTGCCTTGTCTTTTTTTATTTTGATAAAGTAAAATTCCACCACGCACCAAAACGAGCGACACATAGTAAAACGCAAGCGCAAAATACCAAATAGAGCTTGACACAATGGCAAGATAAAGGTTTAGCGCTCCATAGCCAATACCAAAAACAAACGATATTGCCGAGAAAACC
Source organism: Clostridia bacterium (assembly GCA_017937135.1). Taxonomy (GTDB): domain Bacteria; phylum Bacillota; class Clostridia; order Oscillospirales; family CAG-272; genus RGIG2000. The sequence continues at coordinate 12,839 of JAGBEE010000016.1, forward strand.
AAGGCTCTGAAGCCAAAATTCTTTATTATTTTGTTGGTTAATTTGTTAGATTCAAGGAGCTTTATAAGCTTTCCCTTGAATTTTGGCGCATAAATACAAATTATATAAACCGTGTAGCCAAGAAATATAGCAGACAAGCCATAAGCCACGTAGGATATATATTCCAAAACACCCCCGTAGCCAGCTATAACAAGCCATAGCGCAAGTGCTATAAAAATCATTGTAAGAACAAATGTCAATGCCACTATTAAGCTACTTGGCTTTTTTAATTTTTCAAATATTTTCTTAAGCATTTTTATATAGCTCTATTGTGAAGCTTGTTCCCTTGCCAAGCTCGCTTTCTACCGTGATTTTTCCACCTAAGTTGTCAATAACCTTTTTTGTCAGCGCAAGGCCTAAGCCATTTCCCTCACTCTTGTGCGAGGTGTCCCCTTGGTAAAATTTTTCAAAAATTCTCCCACCGACCTCTCGGCTTATGCCACATCCTGTGTCCTTAAATACTACTCTTACCTTTTCGCCCTCGTCCTTAAGGGAAACGCTAACCTTTCCACCCTTGGGAGTAAACTTTATCGCATTTGACATAAGGTTATTCCAAACGATTTCAAGGTATGACGGAGATGAAATTATCGACACGTCCTCGTCAAAATCGCAAATTAGCTCTATTCCCCTTTTGTCTATTAGCTCCTCAAAGGTTAAAATGCTGCAAAAGAGCGCTTCTGTAAGATTTATCCTTTCTCTTTCTGGTGGGATACCTTGATTTTCGAGCTTGCTTAGCTTTAAAATATTGCTAATTAAGTCGCTTAGCCTTTTAGATGCAGAAATTAGAGTTTGAGTATATTTTTCTCTGTCCTCAGAGCTCAATGAGTCGTTATTTAAAAGCTTAGCATAGCTTTGAATTATAGCAAGCGGAGTCTTTATCTCGTGTGATACGTTTGATATAAAGTCCGTTTTTAAAACCTCGCTCTTTTGAAGCTCGCTTGCCATAGTGTTTAAATTTTCCATTATAACATCGTACTCATCGTACTTTGTGTAAACGTGCCTTGGCTCAAGGCGCACGTTAAAGTCACCAGAGGCAATTTTTTCGGTAGCCTCAAGAATGCTTGAAACAGGCTTATCGACCATTATTTTACGCCTTATTATGTCGCATACAGTGCAAATGGCCGACAAAATAACTATCATAATAAGCACCAAGATAGCTATTAAGCCCTTGTCGCTTGTTCTTTCGGCAATATACGCATATACCAAAATTGCAATTTGCATAATGAGCGCAATAAGTGCAAAAAACAAAAGCGCGCCAAGGAAGGTAAAGCCACTTTTTCCTCTTTTGTTATCTCTCATTTTAATACCGCCTTATAGCCAAGCCCGTGCACGGTTTGTATCTCAAATCCGTCACAGGGTGAGGTTTTTTCTCTTATTTTCGCCATATAGACATCAACCGTACGAGAGGTTGCAGAGGAATCGTAGTCCCAAAACTCCTCCATAAGTGCCGAGCGTGTAAAGGTCTTTTTAGGATATGAAAGGAGCTTGAAGAGTATATCAAATTCTCTTACTGTCAAGGAAATTTCCTCTCCGTTTATCTCACAGCTTCTTTGCTCGGTGTTTATTCTTAAATTGCCTATTACTATTTCCCTTTGACTCTCTATATTGGCTCTTTTTAAAATGGCGTTGATTTTCATAATCAAAACGTCCATATCAAATGGCTTTACTATATAATCGTCAATTCCTATTTTATAGCCCAGTAGCTTTGAGGACTTGTCATCCTTGGCGCTCATAAATATAATAGGAATTTTTTCATCATTCATTCTTATATTTTCTGCCAAGTCAAAGCCGTCCATTTTTGGCATCATTATATCTGTCAAAATCAAATCGTACTTGTTTTCAATAGCCTTGTTTAAGGCGTCCTCTCCGTTTTGACTTGAGGTAACCTCGTATCCAGCCTCGCGAAGTGATAAACAAACAAAGCGATTTAGGTCGTATTCATCCTCAACAACTAAAATTTTAATCATATTTTTCACCACCCTACAAGGATATTTTATACACCTCTTATTTTTAAAAGGTTTATAAATTGTTAAAGAATTGTAAAAGTATATATTTATTTTACCATAAAGAATACACCACTTCAATAAATAGGTGTAAAAAAAGCACTGCTATGCAGTGCTGATTTTTATTAAAGAGCCCTTTTAATTGCGTTTAAAAGGTCGCTGTATTCGTCAAATGCAAGAAGGCTTGGGTTGTCATTTTTAATCTTGTCTGTGCTCTTAAAGAGGAAGCCTGCCTTGCTTGCGTTTATCATACCAAGGTCGTTATAGCTATCTCCTGCTGCGATAGTTTCAAAGCCAACTGACTGGAGTGCCTTTACCGTTGCATACTTAGACTTTTCAACTCTCATTCTGAAGCCTGTAATCTCTCCATTTTCTGCAACCTCTAAGGTGTTGCAAAAGATAGTTGGCATACCGAGCTTTTTCATAAGTGGGGCTGCAAATTGTGTAAAGGTGTCGCTTAAAATTATAACCTGTGTAAGTGAGCGAAGCTCGTCAAGAAATTCCTTAGCGCCGGGCATTGGGTCGATTTTTGCAATAGTTTCCTGAATTTCCTTTAGTCCAAGACCGTGCTCCTTTAAAATGCCTATACGATATTTCATAAGCTTGTCGTAATCGGGCTCATCACGTGTGGTGCGCTTAAGCTCAGGAATACCACTTGCCTCTGCAAATGCTATCCATATTTCAGGTACTAAAACGCCCTCTAAATCAAGGCATACAATATTCATATCACTCATTTTAATTTCCTCCAAAATAAATATGCTTTATTTTATCACTATGATGCGCCTTTGTCAATATTAGTTGTTGATTTTTTTGCTTTAGTAGAGTAAAATATTATATATAAATTTTCAATTCGGAGATATGTATGAAAATAGGAGTTTTTTCAGACCCGCATTTCTGTAATGCCACTCAATTTGACACGCGCCGTCCGTCCCTTTCCTATGGCAAGCTACAAACGGCTATGACGGAATTTAAGAAGCAAAATGTCGATATTGTTTTTTGCCTTGGTGACTTAACTGACCACGAGGCAGGGGAAGAAAGAGAAAGCGTTTATAATAATTTTAAAAAAATCACTGAGCTAATTTATTCGTTTGGTATTCCCTTTTATTTAGTGCCTGGCAACCACGATTACCTTATGCTAAGTGCAAGCGAGCTTCAGAGCGATTTTAATTTAAGGACTCCGCCTTATGTAATAGAGTGCGAAAAATACTGCTTTATATTACTTGATGCAAATTACAGGTCAAATATGGTGCGCTTTGATACGGCAGGGGTACAGTGGGATGATTCTAATTTGCCAAGGGAGCAGGTGGATTTTTTAAAAAACGCGCTTGACGTGTCTAAAAAAGAGTGCATTGTGCTCGTTCACGAGAACTTAGACCCGTGTGTTGATAAAAATCATATTATCAAAAACGCAACCGAGGTAAGAAGAGTAATTTCACACTCAAAAAAGGTAAAGCTCGTTATACAGGGGCACTACCATTGGGGAGCGAAAAGCGTTATCGACGGTGTTACCTATCTTACCCTTCCGGCTATGTGCGAGGGAGAAAATAACCCATATTTCGTTTTTGACCTTGACTAAGCGCTATTTGTTAAAAATCATACGCGATTTATTGGCAAAGCAACAAAAACAGCCACAGGAGTGGCTGTTTTTCATTTTCAGGCATAGCCCTAATACTACAGGCAACACACAAGTGTGTATGAAAACGACCTGTCGGACACGCAATCGTTACGGTTTGCCATAAATGGCTCTGCTGGCTCCATCGGCTGAGGTGTCCCTTGTGGGTGTATCTTGAATTAAGGCTCCATCTGACGAGGGAGCTGTCAGCTATGCTGACTGAGGGAGAGAGCCACAAAATAAACTAATTATTTTAAACATAGAATTTCTAAATACACAATATTGGCGATGATTTAAGGAGCAAGAAAAAACTACTACTTACTTTATCTCTCCCTCCGTCTTTTGCTTCGCAAAATCCACCTCCCTCGTCAGATGGAGGCATATTATCCGCCTCCTTTCATCTCACCAATTTTCTATCACCTTGCTGTTTGCGTATTTTTCTACTCACCGGTAGACCTCTTTGGAACCCACGACTATCGTGCGGTTTTCTATATACAACAACAAAACAGCCACAGTGAAGTGAACCCCATTTAGTTCACAAAAAACAAAAAACGGCATAATGAAGAACAGGAAGAGGAAATCACCTTTTCCTGTTTTTTAATCGAGTTGTATTGTAAAAAATCAGCCAATCTTCAACAAGGGATAGATATTCTTGA
>JAGBEE010000036.1 GCA_017937135.1 Clostridia bacterium
AGATATTACATTATCAGTGAATACTCCTTGGTAGATGTTAGCCACATTACCTGATGCTGCTAAAATACCATATTTAACGTCCTTGCCTGAAAGAGTCATATACTTTTCGATTGCATCCTTGTTTATTTGGAAGGCTTGCATTATTGCGCCTGTTGTGCTTGAGTAGCCGTTGATTATGAAAAGTGGATCGGTGTCCTCTACCTTAACAGAATGGTCGCAGCCCTCATTTTGACAGGTTGCGCTAATATATCCTGCCATAAGGAAGCCATTATCGTAGAATATAGCATTTTTTAAAACGTGCTCTAAGCCTGCTACAAATTCAAAATCGCAAGCAAAGCACATTTCAGATTCTGTACATTTGCCATCTTTTATTGCATGGTTAGTTAGTATTGTTGGAATTTTTGTAGCTTCTACAATTTCAACTACTGCCTCTTCGGTTTCTGTAGCTGCTGTGTATTTAAGATTATATGCCTTATATGCATGTGTTAATACGCCATCAGCCTCTGTAAGCGTACATACGTTGAAATAGCCATTGTTATTCTTAGCATATCTTGTATAGGTATCAGCCTTACTTGTTGTAGCTTCTATTGAATTTATGTAGTAATTAAATGCGTCTTCAGATTCAAAGAAATAGTCAACCTGGTCAATTCCATAACCGTTTTGGTTTTCAAGTCCTTCCACACCGTCATATGCATTTACATAGCCCTTTATAAAAACATACATATTAAGATTTGAACCATGCCAATACCATGCATTTGCTGTCCAAATTGGACCTGTTAAGGTTTTTGCTGTTTCCGGTGTATCTCCACCACATATAATGAAATAACCGTCATTGTCGTTTTCATTATAATAACCAGCTCCAGATGAACGAAGGCTGTTCAAATTGAAATATTTGGTTTGATCGGCATTTACTATCATAACATCTCCACCGTATGCATAATAGAATGCATCGTTAGCAATAGATGTTGCATTTCTTATATCAAATACCTCAAATCTAAGACCTGTGCCCTCAAATTTGTGATCCGAGGTTAAAGCATATTGATTCAAGGAAATACAATATGACTCAAAGGTTGTAAATTGAGTTATGTCTATCTCAATTATTGCATTCATATCAAATTCTGTATGGTGAAATACTTCTTTAGACATAGTTGTTATCTTTTTGGATTTGAGGATAAATTCCTTAATGTTACCCATTTTTCCGCCAGCATCTTCTATTGTAACATTCTTAGTTGTAGTTGTAACCTCGCCTGTTTCCTCGTTAGTGGTTTCTTCTTCTACCTGTACATAGTATCCACCTGCAGTAGCACCTGCAAAATAGAAGGCTTTTTCACCCCATGTTTCAAGTCCACTACCAATATATACATATTCCAAGGCTGCACAGCTTTGGAATGCAGAGCTTGGTATGGATATAAGAGTGTCAGGAATAAACACCTTCACAAGTATATAGTTGCCTCTATTTGTCTCGCCTAAGCCATTATCGGTATATCCGATTATATCGTTAAAGCTTATTACAGTGTAGGTGTTGCCCTCATATGTAACAGTAGATGGAACAACAAAGTTAACACCCTTTTCCTTGTCGGCATAATCTGCCCACTTTGTGATTTTTGCTGTTTTTAGGTCTGTGTCAAGAACGAAGGTAAAGCCACTTGATGGAGCAGGTATTTCTCTGTCAAGACCTTCGATAACACAATCGCCAAGAACGATGTCTGTTGTTCCGTCATCGACAACTGTGATTTCTTCTGCGCTTATGGAAATTGCAAATAAGCATACAAGCACTGCTATCATTGCAATCATAAGCAAAAGCTTCTTTTTCATTTTAGATTTCTCCTTTAAATATATATTTGTGTTCACATTCTAACATATATGTGGAAAACTGTCAAGTTCAACAAAAAAAAAAAAAAAACAAATACATTTTTGTTTAATTTGCACAAAATATTACATATTTTAGATTTGTTTGGGGTTGGAAATTAAAATAAAACTGCTGTTTATGGGGGATAAGGCTTTGTTTATGTTTTGGTTTTTGGGCATATTTAACAAATAGCGCTAAAATGTGAATTTTTTGTAAATTCGTTGTTTTTTGCAAATTAAGTACTTAATATATACTTCGCTTCCGAATAAAAAACAGCCACTGTGAAGTGAACCCCATTTAGTTCACAAAAAACAAAAAACGGCATGATGAAAAACAGGAAGAGGAAATCACCTTTTCCTGTTTTTTAATCGAGTTGTATTGTAAAAAATCAGCCAATCTTCAACAAGCTGTAGATATTCTTCGAAACTTGTGATATAATTGTTGTACAAAGTTTCTTTTTTCAGTATGCCGTGGAAACTTTCCATGGGAGAATCATCGATCGGAGTGCCTTTCCGACTCATTGATATTTGAATACCTTTAGATTCGCATACTGCTTTGTACTCAAGGGATGTGTATTGAAAGCCTTGATCACTGTGAATGATAAGGTTTGACACATCCTTTGTTTTACCTATTGCCTCATTCAAGGTGTCAATAAC
>JAGBEE010000017.1 GCA_017937135.1 Clostridia bacterium
CTTTTCCTTAGAGCTTGATTTGTTGCTCTTTACTTTAAATTACTTGTTCGAGTTCATTCTTCAAAAGAATTTTAAGAGTTCCGTCTTTTGTACATTAAGTTCTCTTAATACTTCGTTGTTCAATTTTCAAGGATCTTTTTTTCCACCAACCAAGCTCCTCGCTCAGTCAGCCTTGCCATTATATCAAATACTTTTACCTTTGTCAAGTACTTTTTTAAACTTTTTTAAAAAAATTGCAAAAGAATTTAATTGTTGGCTTTTTTTGAGGGAATTATATTTTATCACTTATATTTATTCTTGTCAAGATATTTTCTTCATTTTTACATATTTTATGTATATTTTTTAATAATAAATATGGAGGTATATATGGCTACTGTTTTTTTAAGAACTGTTATTATCTATGTTTTGTTTATTTTTTGCCTGCGCTTAGTTGGCAAAAGACAAGTTGGCGAATTACAGCTTAGCGAGCTTGTTACTACCTTTATGTTATCAGAATTAGCTGTTAATCCAATTCAGGATTTTTCCATACCTATTGCATATGCAATTGTTCCACTAATTTTGTTGCTTGTGTTTGAGGTTATTATGTCATTTCTTGTTACAAAATCTAATTTAATAAAAAAGGCTTTATTCGGCAACCCAAGCATAATCATTAAAGATGGTGCTTTAAACCAAAAGGAGCTATCAAGACTCAGAATTGGAATTTCAGAGTTACTCGCAGAGCTACGTATCAAAGGCTTTTCCGACATTAGCGAGATTGACTATGCTATTTTGGAGCAAAATGGTAAGCTTTCCGTTTTTCCAAAGGTGAAAAATCAGCCTATTACTATTGGAGATTTAGATATAAAAAAGAAGGAGGGTGGTATTTCTCACCCACTTATAACAGATGGAAAAATAAATCAAAGCAATTTGCTTCTTGCAAACAAAACGGAAAAATGGCTACTGTCATATTTAAAAAAGCATTCAATAAATATAAATGAAGTATTTTTACTTACCTGTAACGATGCAAACGCTATAAATATAATAATGAAGGGAGAAAAATGAAGGCATTTGTAATTTCTCTAATAATTTTAATAGCTATAATGGCGCTGACTGTGACAAACGCAATTTATATAAACAACAAATCCGAGGATTTTCACGCGCTTGCCTCATTGCTAACACCAGAAACAAACAGTGAATTTTTTGTTCTTTATGATGAGTGGAAAAAAGCAGAGGGTATTTTTTCTATTACGATTTCACACAAGGACATTGACAATTTGAATATAGCATTATCAGTTTTAAAGCAAAAATACGAAAATAAAGAGGACGACGGCTTTTATGAGTATAAGGCTCTACTCATGAACTATATAAGTGAGATTAGAGATAAAGAAGCATTTGCTTTAGATAATATAATTTAAAAATGCAGAGGCTGTCCTCTGCATTTTTATTATAAATTTGCAACTGCTTCCTTAAGAAGCCTTATTTCGTTTGCATAGCCATCAAGATCGTTGGGGGTTTCTAAGCAAATTGGTAAATTTCTAACCACAGGGTGCGTAATAATTTTAATTATTCCATCAAGTGTGAGATATCCTTGACCTATTTTTTCGTGACGATCCTTGTGAGCGTTTAGTACATTCTTAGTATCATTTAAATGAATAGCCTTAAGCTTATCAATTCCTATCACGTTGTCAAAATGCTTAAAAATAGCATCTGGGTCATTTGAGATATCGTAGCCACCATCGTGAACGTGGCATGTGTCAAGACATACGCCAACGCGCTCTTTTTTATCCACTCCCTCGATTATTTTAGCAATTTCCTCAAATGTTTTTCCAATTTCAGTTCCCTTGCCCGCCATTGTTTCTATGAGCACTATTGTTCTTTGACTGTTTGCCAAAATTGTGTTAAGTGTGTCTGTTGTTTTTTCAATTCCTACATCTACGCCCTGTGAGACATGACAGCCCGGATGAAAATTATAATATGCAAGGGGGATCTTGTCAAGCAAGCACACATCCTTTGTCATTGTATCCTTTGTATAATCTCTAATGCCTTCGTCTGCGGCACAAGGATTAAAGGTGTACGGGGCGTGCGCAATAATGGGGGCAAAGTCGTTTTCCTCCATAAGCCTTACAAGATTTTCAATATCCTCATCTGTTGGCGGCTTAAATGAGCCACCACGTGGGTTTCTTGTAAAAAACTGAAAAGTGTTTGCTCCTACGCTAAGAGCAGTTTTTCCCATATTTTCATAGCCACCTGATACGGAGAGGTGGCACCCTAAATTTAACTTCATTTTTATCCTCACTTTTTTAAGAAATGCCACCGAAAAGGTGGCATTATTCTTAGATTACAAAATCAAATTCAAAATCGTAAATTGAAACAGCGTCTCCATCCTTACAGCCTGCTTCCTTTAGCTTATCGATTACTCCGCTTTTAAGAAGCACACGTTGGAAAAACATTAGTGATTCTCTATCGTAGAAATTCACCTGTCCAACAAGGTTAAAGAGCCATTCTCCCTCTACTACATAAGTACCCTTTGAGTCCTTAGTAATTGTGATAGCGTGGTCATCTGTATCTGATAATATAGCATCCTCAGGGACATAGTCAGCCTCGTAAATTGTCAATGGTGGCAGCTTATCCAGCATTTTGTCTATTTTATCAATAAGAATTTCTGTATTCTCGCCCGTGTAAGCACTAATATATATAAGCTCCCAGCCTTGCTCCTTCACGTATTTTTCAAACGCGTCAATATCAACAAGCTCCCTGTCAAGAGAATCAACCTTATTTGCTACAATTATGCGAGGACGTGTCGATAATTCGCTTGAAAATTTCTTCAGCTCATCATCTATTGTAACAATATCATCTATTGGATTTCTGCCTTCAATACAAGATATATCAACTACTTGAACTAAAAGCCTGCATCTTTCGATATGTCTTAAAAACTCATGACCTAAGCCAAGTCCCTCTGATGCGCCCTCAATAAGTCCAGGAATGTCAGCCATTACAAAGCCATGTCCTTCTCTTACTCGTACAACACCAAGATTAGGAGATAATGTTGTAAAATGATAATCTGCTATTTTAGGCTTAGCATCGCTTACTGCTGCAAGTAACGAGGATTTACCAGCGCTTGGTAAGCCAACCAGCCCGACATCAGCGAGCATTTTAAGCTCTAAAACGAGCTCCCATTCCTGCCCCTTCGTGCCACTTTTAGCAAACATAGGAATTTGTCTTGTGGGGGTTGCAAAATGCTTATTTCCCCAGCCTCCTCTGCCACCCTTTGCACAAATCCAACTTTCGCAATCTGACATATCCTTTAAAATTTTGCCTGTTTTTTCATCTCTTATTAATGTTCCCTCTGGAACCTTGATGATTATATCATCACCATTTTTTCCGTGAAATTTAGCGCCAGCACCATCTCCACCATTTTGAGCAACAAATTTTCTTTTATATCTAAATGATAATAGAGTATTAGTTCCCTTGTCTATTTCGAAAACAACGTTTCCACCGTGTCCACCATCGCCACCATCAGGTCCACCCTTGGCAACGTACTTCTCACGCCTAAAGGATACGCTACCGTTTCCGCCATTTCCTGCTTTAACATAAATTTTTACTTTGTCTATAAACATATTTTCTCCATGTATTGCGTTGTTTTTACTCTTCATCGTCCTCTGTATCGGATACAGGGTCGACTATTCTTATAATTTCATCTGTATTGGTAAATTCTTTAACCTGTGCTTTTTTAGCCTTTTGCTTTTTAAGCTTTGGAGCACGGACATACTTACGTCTAACAGCTGTATCACGCTCACCGTCGGGAGAAAGCTCTATCTCAATGCTTGCCGAGGATAGATCAACGTATTTTTCATTTATCTGCCTTTCCTCTCTTTCTATTTTTATATATGCTATTGAAAGAGCTGCACAAATAAATGAAATGAGCATAATTCTGCTATCATGCCATACATTTGAAAAAATTCCTGCTGAAAAAATTGCTGTTAATACGCAAAAGCCTGCGCTTCCGTTTACTCTTCTGTACTTATTTCTTGCACCAGCGCAATATGATAATATTACGCGAACAAACATAACCGCATACACTAAGAATGCGATAGTCGCTATTATGCCAAACTCAACCATTATGCTTATTGGAAGCGAATCTACATAATCTCCACCGAAGCCAGGAAAGTATATGTCTAATACCTCACTGCCCACGCCTATACCAAGTGGCTTCTCAAGGAATAAAGCAAACGCTTTTTTCATATAGTTAAACTTCTTTGGGAAGCTTATATCCGAAAGGAAGCCAACAGCGAATATTTGCTGTATCATATAGTCCGGTAATGCAAAATAAAATATTGGAATTGCGAGTGCTAATGCCAATGCAAGGTATAAATAATTTCTATTGTAAATAATAAGAAGAAATATTACACCTATCAAGAAGCCAACAAGCGCTGATTTTGTATCAGCTAAAATCAGTGTGGCGGTAAAGGTTGCTAAAAGAATGAAATGTCCGAATTTGCCAAGGTCACTTCTTTCGCTTATCATATTTGCCAAGGCAAAAACAGCAGCTATTATCATAAATTGTCCAAGCGCTTCTGAGGTTTCAAAGGTTGCATTTGCAGACCCGCTATATGGGAAAGCAGTGTTCAAAGCAGACACGCTCTGCCCTATTTTACCTAAAATCGCTTGTATAATGGCTATTAGCGACACTATTAGTGATGTCACTGTTAATGATATCATATCTCTTCTAAACCATTCCTTTGAACGAATGATATTTGCAAATAAGAAATATGAAATAAAAATTGCTATATAATTCAATACCATTGGTATAGACTCAATTGGATGCTGATAATTTATTCCAAACAGAGCCATTAAAATTATAGTTGCAAAGGCGAATATATCAAGATACTCAAGCTTGAATAATCTTTTTCCAAGAAACAGCTTTATAAGATAGCAAGCAAATACATAAATTAGTATTACTTTTAGAAATTCAAAGGGAATAAATGGTAATAAGAATACTATTATTACAGTTCCCGTTTCAGGCGATTTAAAAATGTTATATGCAAAAATAACTAATAAAATTGCAATAATTATATTTATCGGCGAAGCGAAGTAAGAGGCAATACCCAGGACAAAGCCAATAAGAGCCATTATACTCGGGTGAGTTACCCTATTTTTCTCAGCCTCAGTATGAACACTTTCACTATCTATTCCAAGAAAGTCAAATAGCACCGTGCTGACAAGCTTATTTGATAATATGTTTACCGCTAACGAGTGTGCTGAAAACATAAGCGGTATTGAGCACACCAATATAGCCATTGCATATACAAAATATTCAAATGAAACGTTTACAAAAAGAATCATTCCATTGAGAGGATAAAGTATCGAAACAACTGCTCCCATCACAAAGAAAAGCAGTCCGTATTCTCGCAACGATATACGAAGCAAAAACGTCATAAATTTTTCGATGGATAAAGTAATTTTGCTATTTTGAAGGGCAATAATTACTTTTTTTCTCCAAGGGGAGTGTATGTTTTTCTGTTTATTTGCCTTTTTTTCAAATTTTGCGTTTGTCTTTTCGTAAGAGGTGAAAAAGCGTCCAATAAATGAGCCTGCAAGTATTCTAAAAAACCATTCGCTTATTTTATCGAATACAGACTGCTTTCTTGGGCTGTTATCCATATAATTACCTCCTTTACTGTTTTTATTTCTTTTTAGCCTCCGTTTGAATCGGATGCTCTGATATATATTTTTCGTATAAATCAGGGCGACGCTGCTTTGTAATTTCCAGTGACCTTTCAAGTCTCCATTTTTCTATGTTTTCGTGATGCCCCGAAAGAAGCACCTCTGGCACCTCTTTTCCTCGAAATACGCGAGGACGTGTATATTGTGGGTACTCTAAGAGCCCTGATGCAACGCTTTCCTTTTCGTAACATTCCTTATCTGACAGAACTCCGTCCTTTAGTCTTGAAACTGCATCTACAATTATGCAGGCTGGAATTTCGCCACCTGTTAACACGTAATCACCTATTGATATTTCTTCATCAACTATTTCTTCAATAACACGCTCATCAATCCCCTCGTAGTGCCCACAAAGTATGATTATGTTATCATATTCAGCAAGCTCCTTTGCTACCTCATGATTGAAAATTCGTCCACGGGGTGAGGCATATATCGTTTTTGTCCTTCCATTTGGGAGAGATTTTGTTACTGCATCATAGCAATCGCAAATTGGCTGTGTTGACATAAGCATACCCTTGCCACCACCATAAGGTGTATCATCTGTTTTTCTATGCTTGTTTTGAGTGTATTCTCTTATGTCGTGTGTATTTACCTCTATATAGCCATTTTGTCTTGCTCGACCTATTATACTACTATCCAAAACGGCATTAACCATTTCGGGAAAAATCGTCAATATATCAAATCTCATTCTAACATTCCCTCAATTGGAGAAATAAAAATGCCCTCTTCAAGCGAAATTTTAGGAACAAACTCATAAATTGCGGGGATTAAAGAATCATTCTTGCCTTCTCTCGCTATTACATAAATGTCCTGTGCGCCTTGATTGATTACATCCTTCAGGGTGCCATATTTTTCGCCTGTATTAAAATCATAGACGGGTAGTCCTATAATGTCGGCGATAAAATAGTCACCTTCATTTTTAAGTATGTCCTCTCTCTTGGCAAAAAGGAACTGTGTGCGAAGCCTTGTTACCTCCTCGGGTGTTGTTATGCCATCCAAAAGGACAAGTGCGTTTGACTTGTATGGTGATACCTTTTTGATTTCGTATCCCTTATATTCTGTACCGTTTAAGAGATATACGGTTTTTAGCTCTGCAAAAACCTCGTAGCTATCACAGAGATGATTTATGACCATAGCGCCATTTATTCCATGGGCTCTCATTATTTGTCCACATTCTAAATATTGTTTCATTATTTTCCTCTAACATATAGTAAATATATTAAATGCAATAAAATTCCATTATGTATTTTAGCATAAATTATTTAAAATATCAAGTATAATTATTGTTTATCTATATTATTTTATAAAAATTTGTAAAAAGGTATTGACAATAAACGTTTTATGTGGTAAAATGTTGTCACCTCGCGCAGGGGTTCTTTTTTTGCGCGGTTTTTTCTGCGCAAATTCAGATTAAAATCCCTTGTCAAGAGGGAGGTACAGTGCACATCGTGCACATTCATGGGCTTGTCCCAAATTTAATTAGGAGGTGCCGAAAAAATGAGAGTCAAAATCACATTGGCATGCAGTGAGTGCAAGCAACGTAATTACGACACAAAGAAAAACAAAAAGAATGATCCTGACAGACTTGAAATGAACAAGTACTGCCGTTTCTGTCGTAAGCACACATTGCACAAAGAAACTAAATAAGGAGTAAAGTCATGGCAAACAAGGAAAAGAAGGAAGTTACCAAAAAACCCGGCTTTTTCTCCAGAATCATTGCTAAATTCAAAGGAGTTAAGGCTGAGAAGAAAAAGGTTACCTGGGCTTCTCGTAAATCAACTTTTAAAAATTTCATGCTTGTTATGGGCGTAGTTGTAGCTATGGCAGTTGTCATCGGCCTTATTGACTGGGGTCTTGGCGCACTTATCGACGTTTTATTTAAAGCGATCAACATTCCATACTAATATGAGGTGTAAAGATGAGTGATTTTAACGAATTAAATGTCGGACCGAGATGGTATATCATTCATACTTATACCGGTTACGAAAACAAAGTAAAAACTACTATTGAAAAAGTTGTTGAGAACAGAAACCTTTCTGAACTTATTTTCGATGTAAAAGTCCCTGTTCAACCTATTGTTACCACGGATTCTAAGGGCAACGAAAAAATCGTTGAGGAAAAGATCTACCCTTCTTATGTATTCGTTAAAATGGTAATGAACGATGAAACCTGGCACATCATAAGACATATTAGTGGTGTTACAGGCTTTGTAGGTCCCGGATCAAGACCTGTTCCACTTTCTGATGAGGAAGCAAGAGCTATCGCTATTGAGGAAAAGCCTGTTTCTGATTCATTCAATGTTGGAGATGAGGTTGAAATCATCGATGGCTTCTTAAGTGGCCACAAGGGAAAAATCAGCGAGATTTCAGAGGACGGAAGCGAAATCACTGTTATTGTTTCTACAATAGGCCGTGACCTTCCAGTCAACCTTGATGCTAAGAGCATTAAAAGGGTTTAATTTTTTAACACAAAGCAGGACACGCCTGCTATCACCGTGCGATTCGGATAAATCGTAAATAAGTGGGAGAGAGAAAAATCTTTAATTCTCTCGTAGAGTACCACATAGGAGGAAATTTATAATGGCTAAGAAAATTCAGGGTTATATTAAGCTTCAAATCCCTGCAGGTAAAGCAACACCACAACCACCTATCGGACCAGCTCTCGGTCAATATGGTGTTTCAATTCCTAACTTCACAAAGGAATTCAACGAAAGAACAAAAAATGATATCGGTTACATCATTCCTGTTGTAATTACAGTTTATGCTGACCGTTCATTCACATTCATCACAAAGACTCCACCAGCTCCCGTTCTTATTAAGAAGGCAGCAGGCATTGAGACTGCTTCTGCAACTCCTAACAAAACAAAGGTTGCTAAGCTTACAAAGGAACAAGTTCAAAAGATTGCAGAGACAAAGATGCCTGACCTTAATGCAGGCTCACTTGAGGCTGCTATCAGCATGGTTAAGGGTACTGCTCGTTCTATGGGCGTTACTGTTGAGGACTAAGATTAGGAGGTAATTTGAGATGAAACAAGGAAAGAAATATATCGCAAGTGCCGAACTCATCGACTCAACAAAGCTCTATGATCCGGCTGATGCAATGGAACTCGTTTGCAAGACATCTACTGCAAAGTTTGACGAAACTATCGAAGTACACGTTCGCCTTGGCGTTGACTCACGTCACGCTGACCAACAGGTAAGAGGCGCTGTTGTTCTTCCCCACGGTACAGGTAAGAAGGTTCGTACTCTCGTATTCGCTCGTGGCGACAAGGCTAAGGCTGCTGAGGACGCTGGTGCTGATTACGTTGGTGCTGAGGATTACGTTGAAAAGATTACTAAGGAAAACTGGTTTGAATTCGACGTTGTTATCGCAACTCCTGACATGATGGGCGTTATCGGACGTCTTGGTAAGATTCTCGGTCCTAAGGGACTTATGCCTAACCCTAAGGCTGGTACTGTTACAATGGATACTGCAAAGGCAGTTGTTGATGCTAAGGCAGGTAAGATTGAATACCGTCTTGATAAGACAAATATCATTCACTGCCCTATCGGTAAGGCTTCATTCGGTACTGAAAAGCTTGGCGAAAACTTCGCTACTCTTCTCGGCGCTATCATTAAGGCTAAGCCAGCTGCTGCTAAGGGACAATACATTAAGAGCTGCACAGTAGCTTCTACAATGGGCCCTGGTATCAAGGTTAACGGCGCAAAGATCGGCTAATTTAATTAAATAAAGATAAGAGATTTTCGCGAATTACGAAAATCTCTTCTTTTTTATTATATAATTATTAAAGTGATATATAAAAACAGCACCCATGAATGTGGGTGCTGTAATTTTGTATATTGAGATACTCTCGAAATTATCTCTTTGAGAACTGAGGTGCGCGACGAGCAGCCTTCAAGCCGTACTTCTTTCTTTCCTTCATACGAGGGTCACGAGTGAGAAGTCCTGCTGCCTTGAGTGCGCCACGATATGTTTCGTCAGCTACTAAGAGTGCTCTTGCAATACCATGACGGATTGCGCCTGCTTGACCAGAAATACCACCACCAACAACGTTTGCAACGATGTCGTACTTGCCGATAGTTTCTGTAATGTCAAGAGGTTGATTTACGATGAGCTTAAGAGTTTCAAGTCCGAAGTATTCGTCAATTGACTTACCGTTGATAACGATAGAGCCTGTACCGGGATAAAGACGAACACGAGCTACTGATTTCTTTCTTCTACCTGTTCCGTAGAAATATGGTTTAGCACTTGTATACATTTTCTTCTATCCTTTCCAAACTTATTTTACTTCAACTGCGATAGGCTGTTGTGCCTGTTGATTGTGTGTTGCTCCAGCATATACCTTAAGTCTTGTGATAGACTTGTCGCCGATTTTGTTGTGTGGGAGCATTCCCTTAACTGCAAGCTCCATTGCGAGTTCAGGACGTGTAGCCATAAGAGTCTTGTATTGAACCTCTTTAAGACCACCGATGTAGCCTGAGTGACGTCTGTAGTACTTTTGCTCGAGCTTCTTACCTGTGAGAACTGCCTTTGAAGCGTTAATGATTATAACAAATTCACCACAGTCTGCGTTAGGTGTGAATTCTGGACGGTGCTTACCTCTTAAAATGTTAGCAGCAGCAACTGCTGTCTTACCGAGAGGCTTGTTTGCAGCGTCAATAACATACCATTTACGTTCAATTTGGTTGTTAGCCATAAATGTTGACATTTTTAATTCCTCCGAATAGTTTTGTTATCTTTGTTTATTGCCAAATCATTATATCACGCACTTTGCCTTATGTCAAGCGATTTTTGAAAAAATTTTTATTCAACTTTGTTTTTTAGGGTTTGTTCTCTTTTTTTCTCTTGTTTTCTCTTGTAATCTCTCGTTTTCTCAATAACTATTTTTGTTTTTTGTTATAAAAAATAACGCCCTCGATGCTTTTTTCGAAGGCGTTTTTTACTTATAATATTATTTTTCCTTTTTTAAGGTCTTAATACCCTTTTCGGTTATGATTATATCACAATGCTTATCATATCTTCCCTTTGGGAGATTCGGTAGAATTTGTGTGGTATAAGCTACTCCTATCGTTGAGCCTGTGAACTTGTTCATAAACTTATCATAATAGCCCTTACCGTAGCCAAGACGATAGCCATACACATCAAACGCAAGACCTGGCACGTAACAAATTGCGCTACTCTTTTCGTTCTCGGGGTCATATACTGGCGCGTCCTCCTTAGGCTCTCTTATACCATACGCACCTATTTCAAGTTCATCAAGAGAGGATACGTAGTGGAATCTCATCGTCCTTTCTTCCTTATTACATTTAGGGAAGGCGACCTTTTTGCCTCTTTTAATTGCTTCCTCAAAAATAGGAATAACATCTATTTCGGATTTAATAGGAGCATATAAAAGAATTATATCTGCATATTTAAAGCTAACGAGCGAAATTGCTGTTTGGTAAATATTATTATCAAAGAGGGTATGCTCCTCTTTAGTCATGGCATCTCGTTTTTCAGCGCACTCTTTTCTGATTGCGTCTTTCTCTCTTTTTATCGGTGTCATATTTTTCCTTTCTTACCAAGCAAGGCTATTTTATACATAATATACTGAATTTTTAAGCTTTTGGCTCATTTCCTTGCCACAAAGCGCTTCTACTATTTCAAGTGCAAAGTCATGTGATTTACCCATTGCACAGCTGGTGATTATTTTTCCATCACGAATAGTTGTTGTTTCTTTAAATTCTGCGCCTACAAGATCATTTTCAAAGCCAGGGAAGCAGGTTGCTTTTTTGCCCTTCAAAATTCCTCTTTTGCCAAGAATAAACGGTGCTGCACAAATAGCACAAATAAACTTGTCCTCTTTTACTGCTCTACTTATAAACAAATCTACCTTTTCGCTTTTGTCAAGATTAGTTGAGCCAGGCATTCCACCGGGCAAAATTATCATATCAAAGGCTTCATTGCCGTTTAACTCATCCTCGGTTATATCGCAAACAACAGGTATTTGGTGTGAGCCACAAATTGTTTTCCCTCCCACGCCAACGGTTTTCACCTCTACTCCTGCACGTCTTAAATAATCAAGTGGGCAAAGAGCCTCGACTTCTTCAAATCCATTTGCTAAAAACAAGTAAACCATTTTATTCTCCAATTATACTGCAAATCTCAGAAAAAATATCCTCACGTGTGCGAATTTTGTCACCATCGTAGCATTTAACCCTGTTCCAGCCAAGCCTTTGGCATGAATACAGGGCGCTTTCATAGCACCTCTTCATATATTCGGTGTCCTTTTCGTGAATGTCCATTTTCTGCCCTGTTTCACTGCTCCTTGACTTAACTAAGGAAAGTGAAAGATGTGGGGGTAATTCAAGATACAAAACAAGGTCAGGCTTTGGCAAGCCGAGCTTTGAAAATTCAAAGTCCCACAGCCACTCTAAAAAGCCTTCCCATTCTTCCTTTGGAAGCTTAGAGAGCTGATGCACTGCGTTTGCAGTAGTATATCTATTTGCCACTACATAGGTGTCAGGGTCTAAAATATCCTTTTTCCAATCTTGAATATAACTTATGTATCTGTCACATGCAAAAAACATAGATGCTGAATATGCGTTTGTATCAGATGGCTTGTCACCAAGCTTGCCATCCAAGTACATTTTTACAAATGCACTGCTTTCATTTTCATACATTGGGAAGGAAAGCACGCGTACCCTTTTGCCCATTTTTTCAAGATATTCTACAAGCTTTTCGCTTTGCGTTCCCTTACCTGAGCCGTCAAGGCCGTCAATCGCTATAAATTTTCCCATTTTTTCTCCTTAATATAGACACTCTCTGCCCCTTTTCAAGAGGCAGAGCTTGTCCTTTTGTTAATCGCCATTTCTTCTCATTACGATTTCTTGATAATCTTCCTTGGTTATAAGAACGTCACGTGGCTTTGAGCCATTTGCTTCTCCAATATAGCCACAATCCTCCATCTGGTCGATAATACGCGCTGCTCTTTGGAAGCCCAAGCGCAATTTTCTTTGTAGGAAGGAGGACGAGATTTTACCCATCTCAGTAGCGAGCTCTAATGCATCATAAAATGCCGAATCAAGCTCGTCGTCACCTGCGCCATCTGAGCCTCCGTCATCATCAAGCTCCTTGTCATTTTTAGCAAGCTTTGCCGCGTTGGAATCAATTTGGTGCATAACCTCCTCGTCATAAATAGCAGGAGAATTTTCCTTCCAGAAATCTATAACATATTGAATTTCAGATGCTTTTACAAATGAGCCCTGTACACGTGCAGGACGTAGAGCTCCTACTATCTTGACGAGCATATCTCCACGGCTGACAAGCTTTTCTGCTCCAACCTCATCAAGTATAGTACGAGAGTCTACCTGTGAAGGAACTCTAAATGCAATACGTGATGGAATATTACTCTTAATAAGACCCGTGATAACGTCAACAGACGGACGCTGTGTACCAATTATAATATGAATACCTGCTGCGCGCGCCTTTTGTGTAAGACGTGTGATGTGTCCCTCAATATCTGGAACTGCCATTTTAAGGTCTGCAAGCTCATCTATTACGATAAGGATACGCGCCATTTTTTCTGCCTCGTAGCCATTATCAATCTTTTCATTAAATTCGTGCAAATTACGCACGCCTGCCGCCTCAATGGTTTCAAAGCGACTTTCCATCTCGGTTACTGCCCACTGGAGCGCTCCAAGTGACTTTTTAGGCTCACAAACAACCGGAACCAAAAGGTGTGGCACGCCATTATAGTTTGAAAGCTCAACTCTTTTAGGGTCAATAAGAATCAGCCTTACATCATCTGGCGTAGCCTTGTAAAGCAAGCTCACAAGAAGTGAGTTAATACATACTGACTTACCCATACCAGTAGCGCCTGCTATTAATAAGTGTGGTGTTTTTTCAATATCAACATAGATATTTTCGCCAGAAATGCTCTTGCCAAGAGCACAGGTCATAGGTCCCTTTGCGCTCTTGAATTTTTGGTCCTCCAAAAGCTCGCGTAGGTAAACCATGCTTGTTACCTTGTTAGGAACCTCGATACCAACAGCGCTCTTTCCAGGAATAGGACATTCAATTCTTATTCCCTCTGCAGCCAAATTCATAGCGATATCGTCAACAAGGTTGGCAATTGAACGAACACGTACGCCTGGCTCTGGCACAAGCTCATATCTTGTAACCGTTGGACCTCTTGTAATGTTGTCTATTCTTGTCCTTGCGTTAAAGTTATTAAGCGTTTCTACTATTATTCTTGCATTTTCCTGAAGCTCGCTTTGTGCCTCGTCGGAATCCGAGTCAACAGACGGTGCTTGTAAGAATGAAAGTGGTGGGAACACATAATTCCTCTTTATTGGCTTTGGCTTTGGCGGAGGTGGTGGAGGTGTCGGAGGTGGTGGAGGTGGTGCTGGCCTATCCTCACGCACAGGCTCTGAGGGCTTTGGTGCCATGCCGGCCTTGCCAAGTCTTTCCATTATTTCTCTTGAAATGTACTTATCAAAATCGCTCTTTTCTTCTTTTTCTTCCTTTTCCTCATAATCAGAGTCATTTTGATTGCCATAATATTCATTTACAGCTTCGTCCTCGTAGTCCTCTGTGTCCTCATCGTCATCATATTCATAGCTCTCATCCTCGGGCTCGTCTTCTTCCTCGCTGTCGTCATAAGGCTCGAATATAGGCTTAGGAGTGTCGATATTTTCGTTTTTGGGAGTATCAAATTCAAAGAAGCTCTCCTCTTTCTTTTTCTCCTCGTAAGAATTACTCTTTTCAGGATTAAAGTAAGTGGTTTCCTCCTCATCATTTTCTACATAATCGCTAAAGCTATCATTTTTTTGTTGTGGATTATAGTACACTTCCTCTTCATTCGGCTTATAGAAGGCTTCCTCGTCCTTGGACTGATGGAAGGACGGTTCTTCCTCTGGCTCATAGAAGAATTGCTCCTTTTGAGGCTCAGTATAGCTTTCCTTGTTTTCTGAAGGCTTAAATATTTCTTCAGGGTCAAAATAGTCCTTTTGAGCTTTCTGTGGCTCATATTGATAGGATGTATCCTCTTCAGGCTTATATTGATTTGGAGCTTTTTGCTCTGGCTCGTCTGTAACTCTTTCCTTAGTTACATTAAAGCTGCTTCTGCTTTCATTATCTTCCTGTTTGCTGTCATTTTCTTTATTAAAGCTTGAATTAAAGAAATCCTCGTAGGAATCGTCGTTTTCCTCCTGTTCCTTCTCCTTAGGCTGAAGTCCCTCTTCCTTTTTGCGATTTTCCTCTTCAATATATTTGCTAAGGTCGAAATAATCTGGGGATTTGTTCTTTGTTTTTCTAACAAAGGTTTCCTCACTATCGTCATCGCCATCGTCATATACGTCAAGCTTTTTACGCTTCTTTTTCTTGGGCTTCTTCTTTTTCTTACTCTTCTCATCCGATCTTAGCATTGATGCCGGAGTAATATTAAACATTTGAAGAAACATAAATAAAAGAATAATTAAAACAACAATTATTCCACCTATTCTACTAATGGCACTATTTGCAAAGAACTCTCCTATAATGCCTCCAAAGAGTCCTCCACCGTGTCCTTCTTGTCCGTTAGTGATAAGCTTATAATTATCGTCTGCTGCGTATTTTGAGTATTCAATAAGATGCTGAAGCGTGGATACACCCACAACAGTCATTATTGAGCAAATTACACGTCTTAGGCGTATCTTCAATTTGGAGTCGTACAGCCACATAAATGCGTGGTATAAAAGGAGCAACACAAGGAAATATGAGCCGAATGCAGAAAAGCCACCCATTAGCCCTGCTCTTATAAAATTGTTTGAGCCCAAAATACGAAGAAGTGAAAAAAGCACTACTACAACGAGCACAGACAATACAATCGGCATTCTTTTATTAAGCTGCTTTAAAAAACCATTTTCTTTTTTTTCATTATCTTCTTGCTCTTTTGGCTTCTTTTTCTTTTCCTTCATTGTTTTTCCTTTCTTGAGGTTATGTATATCAAATATAACTTCATTAAATACTATTATATATATAATAACAGAAAAAAAACAAAAAAACAATAGATTTTTGACAAAAGCAAAAAACTTTTTTAAAGGATTACTATGCTGAACTTAAAAAATAAAAATAAATTTCTTTTTGCAATAATCTTCTGTCTTGCCTCTTTTTTTGCCGGTGCGATAAACGGTTTTGTAGGAACAGGTGGGGGTATAATTTTTGTTTATATGCTCGCACTCTTAACAAACAATGATACAAGAGATAACTTTGCAACCTCATTGTTTGCCACAGTTCCCATCTCAATAATTGGCTTTGTAGCTTATTTTAGGGCAGGGAGTGTCGATTATAGTACTCTTGGTCAATTATCTCTGCCAGCCATAGTCGGTGGAGTAACAGGAGCATTTTTAACAGATAAATTAGGGCTTAAATGGTTAAAGCTTGCGTTTGCAATTTTAGTTGCTTATTCAGGAATCAATATGATAATTAAGTGAGGATTATTTATGAATATTCTAATTTCTTTTTTAATAGCTCTGCTTATGGGGCTTGGCATTGGTGGAGGCGGTCTTTTTATAATTTTCCTTACCCAGTGGCTGAATTTCGACCAAATAACTGCACAAGGAACTAACCTTGCTTTTTTCTTTCTTTGTGCTCTTGCCTCCTTGTTCGTTCACGTTAAAAAAAGAAAAATTTATCCTGTGCAGGTTATCGTTATGATAATTTTCGGAGTAATAGGTAGCTATATTTTTTCACACTATGCAAATATGATTGACCCTGAAATTCCAAAAAAGGTACTTGGTGGCGTGCTTATTGTTGGAGCTACTATGACATTTGTTTCTCTATTTAGTAAAAATAAAAATAAAAATTAAAAAAAGTCTTTACAAATGGAAATCTTTGTGTTATAATATCACGCGTAGCACCGATACCGAGCTTTCGGATACAGGCAAAATGCTATTCACCCACCGCTTGCACAGTATCAGGGCTAAATAAAATTTATGAGGTGAAAATATGAACAAGCAGGAAATTATCAAGGCTTACGCTACTCACGAGGGTGATACAGGTTCACCAGAGGTACAGGTTGCACTTCTTACAAGCCGTATCAACAGCCTTAACGAGCACCTTAAGAAAAACCCACACGACCATCATAGCCGTAGAGGTCTTCTTAAAATGGTAGGTCACAGACGTAACCTTCTCGGTTACCTTGCTAACAACGATATTGAGCGCTACCGTGCTATCGTTGAAAAGCTTGGCTTAAGAAAATAAGAAATTACGCGTTTTTGCGTGGAGTGGCTGTGCAAAATTGCACAGCCATTTTTCTTAGCTAAGGTATTCTCTTCCCTTCGGGATTTTCATTCAAGTTAATAAGCGTGAGAAGATAGCAGTTAACAAAGCGCCGAAGCTCTTCGACATTTTGTTAAATGCTATGTCCACGCATAAAAATAAAGGAGAAAACAAAAATGACAGAAATGTTCACACAAAAGGTTTTTGACAACTACAAGACCTATGAGTACGAGCTTGCAGGTCGTAAGCTTGTTGTTGAAAACGGAAAAATGGCAGGACTTGCAAATGGTAGTGTCCTCATTCGTTATGGCGAAACAGTAATTTTGGCTTGTGCTACTGCCTCTGCTGCTCCAAGAGATGGTATCGACTTTTTACCTCTCTCTGTTGACTACGAGGAAAGAATGTATGCAGTAGGCAGAATCCCAGGCGGTTATCTTAAGAGAGAAGGTAAGCCATCTGAAAAGGCTATCCTCACCTCACGTGTTATTGACCGTCCTATCCGTCCCTTGTTCCCTAAGGATTTAAGAAATGATGTTAACCTTTCACTTACAGTTCTTTCAGTTGACCCAGATTGCTCACCTGAAATTGCTGCTATGATTGGTGCTTCAATTGCTCTTTCCATCTCTGACATTCCTTGGAATGGTCCTATCGGTGGTCTTTTTATGGGTATGGTTGATGGCAAGATAGTTATAAACCCAACGTTTGAACAAAGAGCTAAGAGCACTCTTGAGCTTACAGTTGCTGCTTCTGAAAAGAAGGTTGTTATGATTGAGGCTGGAGCTAAAGAGGTATCCGATGAGGATATGTACGATGCAATTATGCTTGCACACGAGGAAATCAAGAAGCTTATTAAGTTTATCAATGGTATCGTTGATGAAATCGGTAAGCCAAAGTTTGCTTATCCTTCTTGCGAGCTTGACCACGATATGTTTGATGAAATCTTTGCTTACTGCGAAGAAAGAATTATGTTTGCTCTTGATACTGATGACAAAAATGTTCGTGATGCAAGAATTCAGCCTATCATTGAGGACATTGCAGCTAATTTTGCTGAAAAGTATCCTGATATCAATGTAATTCTTCCTGAGCTTATGTACAAGATGCAAAAGAAGATAGTTAGAAGATGGCTTCTTGAGGATGGCAAGCGCGTTGACGGTCGTCGTCTTGATGAAATTCGTCCTCTTACTGCCGAGGTTGGTATGTTTAAGCGCGTTCACGGTAGTGGTATGTTCACTCGTGGACAAACACAGGTTATGACTCTTGCTACACTCGGTCCTATCTCCGAGGTGCAAATGCTTGACGGTCTTGACGAGGAAACCGAAAAGAGATATATGCACCATTACAACATGCCTGGTTATTCAACCGGTGAAGCTAAGGCTTCCCGTTCTCCAGGAAGACGTGAAATTGGTCACGGTGCTTTAGCTGAGCGTTCACTCGTTCCTGTTCTCCCTTCAGTTGAGGAGTTCCCATACGCTATTCGTCTTGTTTCAGAGGTTATTTCCTCTAACGGTTCTACATCACAGGCTTCTGTTTGTGGCTCTACTCTTGCTCTTATGGATGCTGGTGTTCCAATTAAAGCTCCTGTTGCAGGTATCTCCTGTGGTCTTATCACAGAGGGCGAAAGATGGATGACTATGATAGATATTCAAGGTCTTGAGGACTTCTATGGCGATATGGACTTTAAGGTTGCCGGTACACACAAGGGTATTACTTCTATTCAAATGGACCTTAAAATTGACGGTCTTACACCTGAAATTATCAAGGAAGCTCTTCGCGTTACACACTTGGGTCGTGACCAAATTATTGATGAAGTAATTCTTAAGGCTATTCCAGAAGCTCGTAAGGAGGTTAGCGATTTCGCTCCTAAGATGGTTTCTATGAAGATTAAGCCTGAAAAGATTCGTGAGGTTATCGGTACAGGTGGTAAGGTAATTCAAAAAATTGTTGCTGATACAGGCGCTAAGGTTGATATTGAGGATGACGGAAGTGTATTTATCTCTGCAATCGACAAGAACGCAATTGAGGCGGCACGCGCTATTATCGCAGGCATTGTTTTCGAGCCAGAGGTTGGCGCTATATACAACGCTAAGGTTACAAGAATTATTCCTATCGGTGCTTTCGTAGAGTACGCACCAGGTCGCGAGGGTCTTGTTCACATTTCTAAGCTTGCAAAGGAAAGAACCGAAAAGGTTGAGGATGTTTGCAACGTTGGCGATGAAATGCTCGTTAAATTCCTTGGAATTGACGAAAAGGGACGCGCAAATCTTTCAAGAAAAGACGCTCTTCAATAAAATATCAAAAGGCAAGCATGCGCTTGCCTTTTTTATATTTAAAAAACTCCTTCAAAATGAAAGGAGTTTTCTTTTTATTGTAAATTAGTAAATATAACGAGCATTAAAGGAATTGTCAATGCGGATAAAAGATGAGAAACTATTGCCATTCCTGCTGCATCGCTTGTATCCTTGCCATACGCTGCTGGGATTACTACGGAATTTAAACCAAGTGGCATACTAAGAGCGCATAATGCTATAAGCTCTAAGCTATAATCAAGCGGAGTGAGCATTGAAATACCGATGAATGCAAGTGGAACTAATATTACGCTTATTACCGTTAATAGATATATACTTTTTGATTTCAAGGTCTTTTTTAAATCTATCGTTGCTACTGTCATTCCCGTTATAAGCATTGCAACGGGTGACATACAATCGCTAAGCGCTCCTACTGAGGCCGATATAAATGTAGGCAGCTTTATTCCTATAAGTCCTATCATAATTCCTATAAACATAGCAATAAACATAGGATTTAAAAAGTTTTTAAGTGTTGCCTTAATCCCCTTCGTTTTGTCCTCTTTAGGAATTAGTAGAGTCGGTATTGCCCATCCGTAATTGAAAATCCAAAGCGCACTTGCAAAAACAAGATATTCTGTAAATAACTCGGGATATACTGCGCTAACCACTGCCGTACCCATAAAACCAAAATTTGAAAATGCAAGTGAATATATGTGTATTCTTCTATGGTAATCATCCTTGGCTGTAAAGTGTGCAATTAAATACGCAAGTGCAATTGAAATTACTATAACTACTACGCCTAAAACAAAGTATTGCCAAAGTGAGCCTAAGCGTTTGGTTGTGAAATTGGCTGCGAAATTGCTTATTATTAGTGCCGGCATAAATATAAAGCTTTCAAGCTTTGATAATGTTTTTGTTGCGTCGCTTGGCATTTTACAAGCCTTCATTATTATAAAGCCGAGCGCTATTAGTAAAAACAAATAACCTATTTGATTTAAAGTGGATAAAAACATAACTCCCTCCTGTAAACATTTCTTATATTAGCACAAAAAAATATAAAATTCAATGATTATTTGCCCTATACCACATTTTTACTGTTATTTTTGTCGCTTCTTGCGAATATTTACATATTTATCCATTTTTGTTAATTATTTACAATTATTAAAAGGAAATTTTGTAAATATTGACGGTAACATTTTTGTTGAATAATTTGGAAAAATATGGTAGAATAATATTGCAAAATTTACATATTTTGGAAATATTGAAAATACGAGGTGTAAAATGGAATTTAATGCAAAAATCTTAATTGCCGATGAAAACTCCGGCACAAGACTAACAACAAAGGAGGCTTTACTGCGAAAGGGCTATCGTTATGTTGATGAGGCGTCTAATGGTGAGGAAGCACTTGTTAAAATCTCAAGAAATCATCCAGACATAGTTATAAGCGACATTTGGCTTTCCAAGCTCGACGGAATAGGCTTGATAAGAAATACTAAGGGAATTAGCTTTTCTCCTGATAAGCCACCTTTATTTATTATGGCTTCTCTTGTTTCAAGCCAAAGTGTATTTGTAGAGGCTTGTAATGCAGGCGCATCTATGTGTCTTATAAAGCCATTTGATTTTAATAGCCTTTGCGAGCACATTGATACTCTTTACCGTCAAAGAATAGAAAGCTCTGTAGATAACAATCAAGCAATAAATGATGACATAGAGACTCAAGTTACAAAGGTAATTCATCAAATTGGTGTTCCTGCACACATAAAGGGATATCAATATTTGCGTACTGCTATACTTATGACTATTTCTGATAATGAAATTATAAATTCCGTTACTAAGATATTATATCCATCAGTTGCTAAGAAGTATTCTACTACGACCTCCCGTGTAGAGCGTGCTATACGTCACGCCATTGAGGTTGCGTGGGATAGGGGTGACGTTGATACACTCAACTCATATTTCGGATATACTATTCAAGGTGGACGTGGAAAGCCAACAAATTCAGAATTTATTGCTATGATTGCTGATAATATGCGACTTAAATATAAAATATATAAATAATGTTCATTTGATAATATGTTCATATGTAATGTATGAATTACATATTTACCCCTAAAAAGCAAAAAGCCGTGTTCAATACACGGCTTTTTGTGTGGATTACCACAATATAAAGTAAAGAAACCAAACGAGGGCACAACCTTCCCCCTTGTAATGAGTTTATACTATGAAACTTTAAAAATTCTTAAATTTTAAGGTTTTTTTAATTCACTTATGCTATACTTTATTTGTAGATTTATGCTTGGAGGGACATATGCATATTTTAATTGTTGAAGATGAAAAACGATTAGCAGATGCTCTTTGTGAAATATTACGCGCTGAAAAATATATGGTTGATGCTGTATATAATGGCAAGGATGGATATGATTATGCTATCAGCGGAATATACGACTTGATCATTCTTGATATTATGCTTCCTTTAAAAAACGGTTTTGATGTTTGCTCTGATATTAGAAAAAGGAAACTTTCAACTCCTATTTTAATACTCACGGCAAAGGATCAGGTATATGACAAGGTGCGTGGGCTTGACTTGGGCGCTGATGATTATATGACAAAGCCGTTTGCAACAGATGAGCTTCTAGCAAGAATAAGAACCCTTACCCGTAGGCTTGGTGAGGTGGTCTTGGATGAATTGAGCTACTTTGATATTTCCTTTTCTATAAGCTCTGGGGAACTAATGTCTTTAGTTAATAAAAAAAGCGTGCGTCTTAGCTACAAGGAAGCTGAAATTATAAAGCTATTTCTTTCTAAGCCTTGTGTCATAATTCCCAAAGAGGAAATTATTACTAAGGTTTGGGGGTATGATTCTAATGCTTCTGACAATAATGTAGAAACTTATATATCTTTTTTAAGAAAAAAACTCGATTTTGTAAATTCGCATGTGCAAATTTTATCTCTAAAAAAAATAGGATATAAATTAGAGGCGCCAAATGATTAAAAAGCTTAAAAGAAAATTCATAATCATAAACATGTGCCTTGTTGGTGCTATAATTTTCGCTATAATCTTAGCAATTTGTATTTTTTCATATCAATCACAATTGTTCAGAACCGAAGAGGCTCTAAAAAACGCTGTTTCTATGGTGAACAAAGGGCGCTTTCCCACCATAGAGGATACTAATAACTCGTTACCCCCAATAAAAGATGATATGCCAAGCGACATCCCACATCACGATGCGGACAAGCACAACGATTTTTCAAGCATCCCTCGTGTTTACACTCTTTCGGTTCATGTAACAAAAACCGGTGAGATTATAGAAGTGTTTGACAATAGTGCTGACATTTCAGATGAGGTAATATTGGATGCGATTATGAAGGCTATAAAAAACAAGGATGAATGTGATATCATTTCTTCGATGGATTTGATGTACTTAAGAGCGAAAGCTCCAGATGGATACTTAATTGCATTTACCTCTAGTGAGTCGATTTCAAGCTCACTTAATACAACTATATTGGTTTCTCTGCTTGTTTTCACTTTAGCTATGATTGCGTTTTTCTTTATAAGTGAACGTTTAGCCGAGCTTTCAATAAAGCCTGTGCGTAATGCTTGGGAGCAACAAAAGCAATTTATTGCCGATGCATCTCACGATTTAAAGACTCCAATAACTGTTATTCTTGCAAATAATGATATTTTGGAGGCAAACAAGAATAAAAGCGTCTCACAAATGCAAAAATGGATAGAAAGCACTAAGGATGAGGCTTTCAATATGAAGAGGCTTGTTGAACGGATGCTTGACCTTGCCAAAAGCGAAGGCTCGCTAAATGATTTAATAATTGAAGAATGCAACATAAGTGAGCTTACAGAGAAAACTGTGCTATGGTTTGAAGCAAGCGCTTATGAAAGAAAAATAACTATTTCACAAAACATTCAACGTGATATTATAATACAAACAAACAAGGACAGTTATGTGCGTCTCATTCAAATTTTAATTGATAATGCTATCAAATATAGCTATGATAAAAAAGAAGTGACTGTTAAGCTGTCAATGGAAAAGCAACGCATTGCATTTTCAGTAACAAACTACGGTGATGTAATTAGCAAGGATGATTTGGATAACATCTTCAAAAGGTTTTATAGATGTGATAAATCTCGTTCAACTGAAGGTTACGGTCTTGGTCTTGCCATTGCAAAAAGCACCGCTGACAAATTAGGTGCTGAGCTTTTTGCAAGCAGTACAGATGAAAATGGTACTATTTTTAGTCTTATTATAAAGAACAAATAAGATAATAGACATTTGCTTTTTACATTAGATGCTTTTTTAGGTTTTTTAAAGGAATCACGAGTATAATAACTAATAAATATTATAAAATCAAGGCAGGATTGTATGAAAAAAATATTATCATTAATAATTTTTGTCATCACACTTGGTACACTGTGCTCATGCTCTCACACGCATGAATACTCGGAAATTTGGTCTTATGATGAAAATAGTCACTGGCACAGTGCAACTTGTGAGCACAGCTTTGAGTTGTCAGAAAAACAAAGACATTCCTTTAATGAAAATGGTGTTTGCTCTGTTTGCTCATATGTAAAGGGTTCAACGATAAATACAGAAAATAATATAATTATAGACACTCCCCCAGCTGTTACAGAGGGAGTCAGTGTTGAAGATGGAGTATGCAGCTTGGTTGTGGAATGCATCTCGGGAACAAAAAATGCCTACACCATTGAAAACAACGTTCTTAATTTTACATCACTTAGCGAGGATTCAGTTTACTCAATTTCAGGTGAGCTTGACGGAAATATAATAATAGATATCGGCTCAGATTACAAGCTTGACTTGGAGCTACACGGATTAAAGCTTAGCAGCAGTAATAATTGCCCAATTGTTATTTTAAGTGGCAAAAAGGTTAGCATATCTGCTAAAAAGGATTACCAAAGCTATATATATGATAAAAGGCAAGAGGTCACTAATGAAAATGAATATTCGGCAAGCATTTATGCCTTGTGTGACCTTGAAATTTGTGGCAAGGGAGAGTTAACTGTTTTTTCCGATTATAACAATGGTATTAACACAAAAGATGACCTCGAAATAAAGAATTTAACCTTGTATATTACCTGCGTTGATAATGCCTTGAAGGGTAACGACAGTGTTACTATCAAAAATGGTAATTTAACGCTTGCATCGATACAGGGTGATGGAATTAAGACAACAAACTCTAACATTTCCGAAAAAGGAAATCAACGAGGTGCTATTGAAATTCTTGGTGGATGTGTAAATATCTATTCAGCTTGCGATGGAATTGATTCATCCTATAATGTAATAATAAACGATGGTGCTACCCTTAACATTTTAACCGATAAGTACTCGGAATATTCCAAGGAAATAACCGAGGTTTCAAGTAAGGAATACTATATTAGATTTAATTATAACAATTATAGCTATTCTGTAAAATATTATAATAGCGACTCTGATTACGAATGGGTTAATGCAAGCTATTACAAAAGCGTTTCAGGTGGAAGAACAACATACTATTACTATACTTTCCCAATGAAATCAGGTTATGATAAGGTTCAATTCTTTATATATGATGAAAATCAGACACAGGGTCAAGAAAACGACTGTGTTGCATATACAGATTATTTAAGTTTGAACTCATCTTACGATACACTCGCATTTAGCGTGCGTGGCTCATCACTTATGTACAATTGGACAAATTATACTACGAAAATAAGTGGTGGTCCTGGTGGTGGAATGGGTGGTATGCAAGAAGGCAATCCCGATAAGGGAGACCACTCTACAAAGGGTATCAAGGCAAGCAATGAAATAATCATTAACGGTGGTAAAATCAACATTAAATCATATGACGACGCAATACACTCAAATAATACAGATGCGCTTGAAAATGGCGATGTAGCTACAGGAAATATCACAATAAATGGTGGCGTTATCTCTCTTTATTCGAATGATGATGGAATACATGCTGATGGCTCACTTAGTATTTTGGGTGGAGACGTATCTATAATTAATAGCTATGAAGGCGTAGAGGGTGCATTCATCAATATATCTAATGGTAGCGTATCGGTAATTTCAACTGATGATGGTATAAACGCTACATCTACATCGGGTGAAACAATAACGATTAGTGGTGGCGCTGTATATGTTTATGCTAAAGGCGATGGTATAGATTCAAACAGTCGAACATCTTATAGTGGCATTGTATTTACTGGTGGAAGCTGTGTTATTATTTGCAACTCGAATGGCAACTCTGCCTTGGATACAGAGAGTGGCTATAAATATACTGAAGGATATGTAGTTGCTCTTAATACACAGGGTGGAATGAGCCACGAAACGGAAAATTGTCAAAATCTTTCATCAATTGGTGGTACTACCTCCATTTCGATTTCACAAAACGAATATCTTGTAATATCAGATGATGAAAGCACAATTTTAACAATGAAAATGCCATGCCAGATAAGCGCAAGCATTGTGGTATTAGGAACAACATCTCCTTCTGCTACGAGCATCTCAAGTATTAACATTAACACCGATAAAAACGGGGTTTATTGGCATTAAGCTTTGTATCAATTTGAAGCTAATAAAAATATGCGACTCAACCGAGTCGCATATTTTTTATATTACCTCAAATTCGGTTGCCACCTTTTTTTCACAGCCTACGGGGGAATATTGCCAAGAGTTTATATGTGTTATCTTGTCTGTGTCTATGTAGTAGTGGTTTTTAGTATCCGGCTCGGATTTTGCCTCATAGGTGTCGATAATTACAAGCTTGATTTTCATTTTTTCGGGCATAATGCTTTTTATGTAAACGGCGCATGCTTGCCCTACCTCAACACCCTCCTTTAATTCTGCAAGTCCTGCCAAATTCGGAGCAAGCTCAACGAAAATACCATAGCTCTCAATGCTTCTTACTATTCCCGATACAGTTTGCCCTGCTTCAAAATTGCTTGCATTTTCCTCCCAAGTGCCAAATAGTTCCTTTGTAGAAACATAAATTCTGCCACTTTGATAATCTATGCTTTTAACGACTACCTTTAACTCCTGTCGTGGCATAAATCTTTGACGTGGGCTTGATATTCTTGAAACTGAAACGGAGTCAACCGACATAAGTGAGGAAATTCCTGTGCCTATATCTAAAAATGCGCCAAAGGGCTCGAAGTGAGTAATTTTTGCAGGAATTATATCACCTGGAACTAAGTCCATTAAATAGCTTTGCATACATTCTCTTTGAGCTTCCTTGCGAGATAGAATTGCTGTTGTTTTTCCGTTTTTATCCTTTATTAGCTGCATTACCTTAAAGGCTACAACCTTGCCAACCCTTGTTATTATTGCTATGTCCTTCACGGGTGCGCCATAAAGGCATTCGTCCTTTTCTATTATCCCGTCTATTCCACACAAATCCACGTGGAGCGAAAGTGTTTGACTGTCGCACATATTTACCACTCCCTCAAGGATTTTTCCCTCTTGTCTTGCTCTTTCAAGTCCATTCAGGCTACATACGTATTCGTTATTTTCAGGTGTCAAATATAAAGAGCCCTCGGGAAGATATTTATTCAATGACATTTGTTTTTTCCTCCAAAATATTATCACTAAAGCATACTGTGTTTTTTTTAGTTTTATGACAGTTTTTTGTTTTTTTCTTGCTTTTTAAAAGCTTAGCAAGTATTTTACAGCCAAGATCAAACACAACCACGCTTGCTGAAATCAAAATTACACTTACTAAGTCGTGGAAAAACAGTGGTGTTGCACGGAAGGTATCCCCTCCAAAATATATAAATGCCATTTGCATTACAGATATTAAGAGCATAATAAATGTAAACGACTTGTTTTTGCTTAAGTTAGCAAGCAAATTAAGCCTTTGTGTACGCGCAGTAAAGCAAACAAAAATACCTGTAAATATAAATAACGCAAAAAATGCACTAAGCGTGTATCTTTCATCACATCGCGATAAAATCATCGACACAGTGTCGCTCTTTAAGAACCACACGGACAAAAATAGAACGTATAATCCATTCAATGCTATACGTTTAATCATACCTGACGTTATAATTTTTTCATCGCTTTTCTTAGGTGGCATACGCATATATTCTAAAAGTGGCGGTTCGCAGGCAAATGCAAGAGCGCCTAAGGTATCCATTATTATATTGACCCAAAGCATTTGCGTAATTGTGACGGGGGTGTCAACACCTATAAATGGTCCTAAAAGTGATATTCCTACAGCTGCAAGATTCATTGTCAATTGAAAAACTATAAATTTTCTTATTGATTCAAATATGGTACGTCCATATAATACTGCCTTTACTATTGATGCCAAATTGTTATCTGAAATAACTATGTCAGAAGCTTCCTTGGCTACTTGTGTGCCACTACCCATACCAAAGCCAACATCGGCTGACTTCAATGATGAGGCATCATTTATTCCATCGCCTGTCATCCCAACTACATAGCCATTTTCCTGAGCTATTTTAACAAGGCGACTTTTATCTGACGGCAAGGCTCTTGCTATTACTGCAAGGGCTGGTAGCTCCCTTGAAATTTCCTCATCTGTCATTTTGGCAAGGACACTTCCCTCAATAACTGTGCTTCTTTTTGACCAGGGGGAAATTATTCCACATTCCTTGGCAATTGCTCTGGCTGTATCTATGTTATCCCCTGTTATCATAATAACGCCAACGCCTGCTTCTGTAACGCTTTTTACTGCTCTTGGTACTTCCTTTCTTACCCTATCGCGTATTGCAAGGAAGCATAAAAATACTATTTTATCGGGAGACGTGTCTTTGTTTTTTATTTTTATACCCAAAGCAACTACTCTGTATGATTTTGTTGTTAGCTCTCTCAGCCTTTGATATGCCTTGTTCATATCCGTCTGCAAAAGTGGCTTAATTTCTCCGTTTTCATCCATAAATGATGAGGAGTAATTAAGAATTTTCTCAGGAGCACCTTTAAATAATGAGTATTCTTCTCCGTCATATTCAATAAGACACGAGGAGTATTTTTTTGTGCTATCAAAAGGATTTTTCGCAAGTGTTCTTGCCTTCATCTTCTTGTCAGCAAAGTATTCTAAAACTGCTCTGTCTGTTGCATCCGAGCCTATTATACGATTATTTGATATAGCTGCATTTGTACAATAATTCGCACACAGGGTAACATATTTTTTTAAAATTGGAGCATTTTTAAGAGTTGAGAGCGTATAGGACTCCCCGTTTATTGTATGTATTTCCTTTACCTTTAATTTCCCCTCTGTAAGCGTGCCTGTTTTGTCGGTAAAGAGTAGATTTATATTTCCCGAGGTTTCTATTCCAACCAGCTTTCTCACAAGCACGTTATCTTTTGCCATTTTCTTCATATTTGAGGACAAGACTACGGTTATCATCATTGGTAGTCCCTCAGGCACTGCGACAACGACTATTGAAATGGCAAGTGTTAATGCGCTTATCAGCTTGGAAATTACAAATTTTATATCTGTTAGCTTTAAGGCTACCTCTGCCCAATTCATATGGCTATCAAGAACGAAGGCATTAAATAAGTAAGCAAAAGCGATTAAGCCTGCGAAAAAATATCCAAGAGTGCTGATGCTTTTTGCAAGCTGTGTTAGTCGTTTTTTTAAGGGACTTGGTCTTGTTCCCTCACTAAGCTCCTTCGCCACCTTGCCATAGTAGGTATTCTCACCTATCTCGCAAACGCGCGCTAATGCGTAGCCACTAAGAACTGTGCTGCCACGCAGAGCTTTTGTTTTTCTTTCATCATTTTCGGTATTCTTTGTGGTCTTTACTATCTCGGTGCTTTCTCCTGTTAAGGCTGATTCATCAACACTTATTTCTCCTGATATTATTTGTGCATCAGCATATATTCCGTTTCCTGCCTCTAAAACAATAATATCGCCAACAACTATCTCGCTTGGAAAAATTTCAACCACTTCCCCGTCTCTTTTTACAAGACACTTTACATTTTCCTCAAGGGCGCTTAGCTTTTCAAATGCGTTTTCGCTGCTATATTCGCTTATTGTTGATACAAGCGTTGCTATTATAATAGAGGCTAAGATTCCACCACTTTCAAACCAATTTATATTGGGAAACATAAAAACGATGTTAACAAAAAGAGCTATTATTAAAACTCTTATTATCGGGTCGGATAAATTAGAAATAAAGCTTTTTAAAAAGCTCTTTTTTTCTTTTCTTTTTAAAACATTTTCTCCATATTTTTGTCGAGCTAATAAAACCTCCTCCTTAGAAAGTCCCTTTTCCTCTTTCATTTATTCACATCCCTTCTCTTTGTTAATATTTATTATAATTAGAAGGGATTTATGACATTAATATAATTTTTATTGCCTTATTTTCTGCAAAACAAAAACGCGACACTTGGTCGCGTTTTTTGTTTATTATAATGCGTTTATAGCATCCAAAATACCCTTTTTGGTATCCTCATATTTTGCAAGCTTTGCTTTTTCGCCCTCTACTACCTTCTTTGGTGCTTTGCTGACAAATTCATTGTTTGAAAGCTTTTTAACAAGACGGTCAATTTCCATATTCACCTTGGCAAGCTCGCCATTTAAGCGCGCCTTTTCCTTCTCGGTGTCTATCATTTCTGCCATTGGAATATATACAGTTGCTGCATGAGTGATAATTTGTACTGCATTTTCTCCTGTATATTCATCCACAAGCTCAACCTCGGAGGCTGAAGCAAGCTTTTTAAAGAACTCTGCACTTTGCTCGTTGAAGGTGTCCTTATACTTGGTAGAAATAAAGAGCTTTGCCTTTCTTGATGGTGGAACGTTCATTTCAGTTCTGCGTGCTCTTATGGCGCGAATTGTTTCGATAACTCTTGTCATCATTTCGCTCTCTTCACTGAAATTGTATTCCTCGTTGATTTCGGGATATGTGGAAATCATAATGCTTTCGCAATGCTCAAAGTGTGGAAGTGAGAGATATATTTCCTCTGTGATAAATGGCATAAATGGGTGAAGAAGCTTCAAAATCGCCTCAAGAACATATACAATTACGTTTTGTGAAACGAGGTTTGCCTCTGTTCCCTTTTGTGAAAGGGTTGTTTTTGAAAGCTCAATATACCAGTCACAGAAAATGTCCCAAACAAAATCGTAAATTTCACCGAGTGCAATTCCAAGCTCGTATGAGTCGAGCGATGCTCTTACCCTCTTGATAAGTGAGTTGAGCTTTGTCAAAATCCACTTATCCTGTATGCCAAGCTTGTCCTTCGATGGCATTTCTACCTTTTCTATATCAAGATTCATCATAACGAATCTTGCGCCATTCCAAAGCTTGTTAGCGAAGTTTCTTGCTGATTCAATTTTCTCATCGGAGAAGCGCATATCGTTTCCTGGTGAGTTACCGGTTGCAAGAGCAAAGCGAAGCGCATCTGCACCATACTTTTCAATGATTAGAAGTGGGTCAATTCCGTTACCTAAGGACTTTGACATTTTTCTGCCCTGTGCATCACGCACAAGTCCGTGTATAAGCACTGTGTCAAATGGCTTTTGTCCCATGTATTCAAGTCCTGAGAATATCATTCTTGATACCCAGAAGGTAATAATATCGTAGCCTGTTACAAGTGTGTTTGTAGGATAGAAATATTTAAGGTCCTCTGTATTTTTGGGCCAACCCAGTGTTGAAAATGGCCATAGTGCCGAGGAGAACCAAGTATCAAGCGTGTCGGGGTCCTGCCTCATTTCCTTGCCACATTTTGGACATGTTGCGTGATTTTCCTTTGTAACTACAAGCTCACCACAGTCATCACAGTAGAACGCAGGAATTCTGTGTCCCCACCAGAGCTGACGTGAAATGCACCAGTCTCTAATATTTTCCATCCAATAGAAATAGTTCTTTTCAAATCTTTCGGGAACGAACTTTATATCGCCCTCTCTAACAGCCTTGATAGCGGGCTGTGCAAGGTCGTGCATTTTAACAAACCATTGGAGTGATACTCTTGGCTCAACGGTTGTGGAGCAACGGTAGCAGGTGCCTACATTATGACTGTAATCCTCTACCTTAATTAGATAGCCCTGCTCCTTTAGGTCGGCAACTATTGCCTTTCTTGCCTCGTATCTATCCATTCCTGCATATTTGGGATAATCCTCGGTAATTTTTGCATCGGGGGTCATTACGTTGATTATTGGAAGGTTGTGTCGCTTTCCTACCTCGAAGTCGTTAGGGTCGTGCGCTGGTGTGATTTTAACAACACCTGTTCCAAAGTCCATCTCAACATATTCATCAGCTATAACAGGAATTTCACGTCCTACAAGAGGAATTACAAGGGTTTTGCCTATCAAGTCCTTGTATCTTTCGTCATTAGGGTTTACTGCAACTGCTGTATCACCGAGCATAGTTTCTGGACGTGTGGTTGCAAATTCAAGATATCCACTACCATCCTTGAATGGATATTTAATGTGCCAAAAATGTCCTGCCTGGTCCTCGTATTCAACCTCTGCGTCAGAAATAGACGTTAAGCAATGTGGGCACCAGTTGATTATTCTCTCACCACGGTAGATAAGCCCCTTTTCGTAAAGGCGAACAAATACCTCCTTTACAGCCTCGGAGCAGCCCTCGTCCATTGTAAAGCGCTCTCTTGACCAGTCACATGAGGAGCCGAGCTTTTTAAGCTGAGAAATAATTCTTCCACCATATTGCTCCTTCCAAGCCCAAGCGCGCTTTAAGAAGCCCTCTCTGCCGATGTCATCCTTTGTTAAGCCCTCCTTACGCATAGCCTCAACTATCTTTGCCTCTGTCGCAATAGATGCGTGGTCTGTGCCAGGAAGCCAGAGGGTTGAATATCCACTCATTCTTTTATATCTAATAAGAATGTCCTGAAGGGTATTATCAAGGGCATGTCCCATATGGAGCTGACCTGTGATATTTGGTGGTGGAATAACTATTGAGTAATGTGGCTTTGATTTGTCAATTACGGGTGTGAAATATTTCTTTTCGCACCAGTTTTGGTAAATTTTCTCCTCAAATTCTGAGGGAGCGTAGGTTTTGTTTAATTCCTTCATATATGTACTCCTTTTAATTTTCAAATTTAGCAGGTAACAAAAAAGCACCCCGACAATGTCAGGGCGCAAAATTAGCGCGGTACCACCTGAATTCACGCAAGATGCGTGCACTCTTACCTCTGTAACGGGAGAACCGTTGATAAGTACGCACCATAAGGCTTCCCTATCACCACTCAAAAGCTACTTCACAAGGCATCACCCACTATCTTGCACCAACCGATAGCTCTCTTCAGGGCATATTTGCTATGCTACTCCTCTTTTTCATCGCGTTTAAAACATTTTAGCATAATATTATAAAATTGTCAATATTATTTTTCTTCTCTCCATTCAAGGCGCGCAATTGAGACAGCGCCAGGGTTTGGCATATTATCATAGCCATTCCAGCCACACGTTGTTATGTACCAGCCATAGTCCTCCTTTAATACCTCTGGGGCGTGTGCAAAATATCTCTCGTTTGTCGCTCCGCCAAGAAAGCTCGTTATACCAAAAAGGTGGTATTTTCCCTCTAAGTCCTTGACTATACAGTGGTCATTTATATAGTTTCCTGTTTCCTTCGGTCTGAACAGCTCCTGCCATTCGGAAGCAATATACGGTATTTTCATTGTTCACCTCTAAAGCCAAATTCAATCAAATCAATTAAGCCTGTTCCTTCGTACCTTAAATATAAGGGGTACACTCCCATAGGTACATCAATTTTTATTTTTTTCGTGTACCAAACGCTTTGCGGCTCTATATTAATTTTTCCTGCTAAAATTTCCCCAAGAAAAATGGAAATTTCGCCCCTTGGCTCGCCCAAGCAGGTGCGGTATTTTATGTAAAACTCGGACACGCCCTCCACCGAAAAGTACTTGTAGCCGATCAAAGTACCGTTTTCAATTTCGGAAATTATGCGTTCACCGTTTTTGCAAATTATGTGGGGCAATGTCATTTCCACGCATTGACCTCTTGGCATTTTTCCATTTGTTAGGTTGCAGCAAATTACGGCGGGATATGCGCCGACCGCCTTTAGAGGTGCGCCGTTTAAGCCGCAGGAGGTCATTTCCACCTGTGGGATTGCGCCGTTTTCCAAAATTTCAATTTTTTCGGCACATCCCTGGCGGGAAAGCTCGGTTTTTGTGGTGTGGCGGTGGTAGAAAACGTACCACTCACCGTTTATTTTTTCAATGCCGCCGTGGTTGTTGCCCGTGCGGTTTAGCTTATCCTTTTCAAGCCTGCCGTTTATACCAATGTCACCGTTTGAAACGATAACCCCTTGGTATTTAAAATCCCTGTCGGGGTAGTCGCTTGTGGCGTAGCAAAGCTCGTGACCGTTAAAGGAGGAGTACACAAAGTAGTATTTTTCGCCGATTTTCCTCATTGAGCTTGCCTCAAAGAAGGGGTGAGCCTCAAAGTCTGTGCCCTTAACATACCTTGGCAGGATGCGCACAGGCTTATGCTTTACGGTTAGCATATCGTCGCAAAGCTCCACGGTGTATGCGCCCATGACGCCCTCGCCGTTGTTTATTACCTCTTCTCTTGTCTTGCGGAACATATTCATTTGAGTGGAAATGGCGGACTCTGTGTCCATTTTTTCCTCAAAATCCCACTGCATTCCGTAGTAAAGGCGGATGGTGCCGTTATCATTAAAAAGCCCGGGGTCAAAGATAACTCCGTCGGTCATGATGGTGCCGTCAGGGTTCTTAACATAGCCCAAAAATTCAAATCCCCCCGCAGGAGTGTCGCATTTTGCCACGCTCATCACATAGGAGCAGTCGGGATAATGGCGGGCGCTTGAATAGTAAAGATAATACCTTCCGTCATTGCCCCGTACTACGTCGGGTGCAAACATATAGGGAAAGCGCTCATAATTCGGCTCGTTTTTTGCCTTGTATATAACGCCCTCATATCGCCAGTCCTTAAGGTCGGTCACCGGGGCTGAGTAGCACACATAGTCAAGCATACAAAATGCCTCGCCGTTTTCCTTATCGTGGGAGCCGTAAACATACACCCTGTCCCCAAAAACGTGGGGCTCACCGTCGGGCACATACTCGCAAAGGGGCATATAGGGATTAAAAGCCTGCTTCATAAAACACCTCGAATTTCAGTTTATTTTATTGTACCATATAACCCTTTTCTTTTCAATAAAAACAAAAATAAATATTTTTGCAAAAAATGAAAAAAAGTATTGCAAAATGAAAAAACTTGTGATATAATACATAAGCATTTGACAAACGGCCCGTTGGTCAAGCGGCTAAGACACGGCCCTCTCAAGGCTGAAACATGGGTTCGATTCCCGTACGGGTCACCAGCAAAACGAAAGCACTCCACTTGGAGTGCTTTTTTCGTTTTGTTGTGATTCCGTACGCTCATCGACCCATCTTCAAAATGCAATCGCATTTTGAATTGGGTTCGCATTTCTGACGAAAGCCGTTGTCAGCTTGCTAGCATAAGGCTCGGCAGAAATAGTTCGCTTTGCGAATCTTCCCGTTCAGGTCACGGGAGGATACTATCCTCCCCTACAATATTTGGGGACGCATTGTATGCCCTGTCGTTCCGCGTCGGAACCTTGCAAGACAGGGCATCTTCCCGTACAAATTTTCGTTAGCTCCTTGCTTAACGAAAATTTGCTTGTTCGCACTCGCTTAATTGAGAGATATATTTCGCATTTTCGGCTAAAGCCGACAGGAGCTCGCTCACAAGAGTCTAGACGAAAATAGCTCCCTTCGGGAGCCTTCCCGCTTGCTTATACAATGCAAAAGTACGGGACATTCAGTCTTTTTATAAGGTGTCGTAATTAAATTACACCTAAAACTTTACAATAAAATATTTGTGTGTTATAATCAAATTAATACAAGAAAGGTTTTTAAGATTATGAAATTGACGGTAGTATATCCTGCGCGCGCTCACAGTGCGTACAAAATAGCGGCAGAAAAGTTTTCAGAGTTTGCAATGCGCGTGTTTGGGGTCTCCTCGATGCTTATCACCGATGAGGAATTTACAGGAGCAAATGATGGAGATATAACAGTGCTTATCGGTCACGACGGTGAAAATGACATTGCGGCAGAGCTGTATTTGTCGAAAAAAACTGATTCGCCTGGTATAAGATACTGCACCGATGATTATTGTATCAGAAGTGTTACTGATGGTAAAAACAAATATCTTTGGCTTGCCGGAGGGCGCCCGCGTTCAACTATATATGCGGTATATCGTTATTTTGAGCTTTTCTGCTCGTGCCATTGGTTTTGGGACGGAGACAGAGTTTCATCCATCGAGCAAATGCCGTTTGATAATATTGATATTAGTGAATCGCCACGTTTTGATTATAGAGGACTTCGCTATTTTGCACACCGTAGTCTACATCGCTTTCAGGCGGAGCACTGGAGCTTTGAGGATTGGAAGCACGAAATAGATTGGATGCTTAAAAAGAGGCTTAATATCTTTATGATGCGTATGGGAATGGATGACGTTTGGCAAAAGGCTTTTCCAGAGCTTGTTTCCTATCCTGAATATGACATGCCTTTGGCTGAGGCAGGGGACGGCTATGATGACAGAAATCTTTTTTGGTCGCTTGAATATCGTGGAGAGTTAAGAAAGAAGATACTGCTTTATGCCTTTGAGCGCGACCTTATGCACCCAGAGGACTGCGGAACTATGTCGCACTGGTATTCGCGTACGCCTTGTGAGTTTTTAGATAAAGAAAAACCCGAGCTACTACCTCAAGCTACTAAAGACTATTCCGAGCCGACAGGTCGTGTATTTGATATAAGACAAAAGAGAAATTTTGATTATTATGCAAGGCTTACCGATACTCACGTAAAGGAATACGGCAAGGGTGAAATATTCCATACGATAGGACTTGGTGAAAGACGTTATTCAAACGATCCCGAGGAAAATAAGCGTATGAAGCTTTACGTTTATCGTAAGATATGC
Organism: Clostridia bacterium; assembly: GCA_017937135.1. Classification (GTDB taxonomy): domain Bacteria; phylum Bacillota; class Clostridia; order Oscillospirales; family CAG-272; genus RGIG2000. The sequence continues at coordinate 36,150 of JAGBEE010000017.1, forward strand.
TCACACATAAAAGAAAGGTATCCGAATGCTCCCTTGTTTATCGCAAGCTGGGACTTATGGTACAGCTTTAAAGAGGAAGAGGTTCGCAGTCTTGTTAGTGAGCTTGACCCTTCACAATCACTGATTTTTGATTACACCTCGGATACGGTGAAAGAAAACAATTTCACAAAATGGGGCATTGTAAATAAATTCCCGTGGATATTCGGTATTTTTAGTGCATTTGAGCCTAATTCTGAAATACGTGGATTTTATAAGTATATTAATGAGCGCATAAAGATAGCTAAGGAAGACCCGATGTGCCGTGGACTTGTGCTATGGCCAGAGCTTTCACACGGGGATCCATTTGCAATCGAATATCTTGTCAACAATGCATGGGAAAAAGAAACCTTGTCCATTGCTGAGCAGACCGACAGATACTGCATGGCAAGGTACAATACCGATATAAGCAAGGAAATGATGCGTCTTTGGCGAGATTTTATGCCGATAGTTGAGCTTGAGTCGTGGAGTATGGATAGTAAATACCCCGAATCGATGTGTGGTGATCTTTTTGTTCGTCCGCTTGGCAAGATAGATTTTTCTAATAAAAATGCAGATGCGTACAGAAGTCGAGCTTCGCTTATATTTGAGCAAAGAGATGTCGCACTCAGCATTCTTAAGCGCCTTAGCACGCTTTCATGCTCTGATGAAATGACAAAAAGGGATTTTTACGATATTGCAAGAACGGTAGTCAGCCGTTTTACAAACGGAGCTATTCTTTATGTAGAGTCGCTATATACTCAAAGGGCAGATGTTGATAAGCTTGAGCGCGCAATGACAAAGGCTGTTAATATGCTTGAATGTCTTACAGATATTCTTTCTTCTCACGTGGACTACTCTATGCTCTCTACTCTTAGTCTTTTGCAAAAGACTGAAACTACAAATCCGAATTTTGAGACCACGTTAAAGCACAATGCCGAAAGCTGGTATTGCAGAAGCTATATTTACGAAAACGCCGAATATCTATATTTACCTGAGCTAAAGAATCTTTTCGGACAGATGCTTTTGTCAGTAAGAGAGGATAAGGAGTGTAATGCTGAGGCTATAAACACACTTAACGAAATATCCCTGAAGGAGTATTACGATACACCGCTTTCCAAAATGAAGCGCAGAAATGTGAGCTTATATGATGCGCTTGTTAAATCAGCTGAAACAATAAAATCGTTAGAGTTAATCTAGTTCGACACTCAAATATAACGGCTCACCAAAAACAAAAAAGACAGGTTTCACACCTGTCTTTTTGTTTTTGACAATCCTTACGGGTTGCGCACACATCTCAAAATTTGCTCGCAAATTTGGATTGGGGACGCATTGTATGCCCTGTCGTTCCACGTCGGAACCTTGTAAGACAGGGCATCTTCCCGTACAAATTTTCGTTTGCTCTTGCTTTACGAAAATTTGCTTGTTCGCACTCGCTAATTTGAGGAATCGGGTTCGCATTTTCGACCAAGACCGATGTCAGCTCGCTAGCATAAGGTCGGGCGAAAATAGCTCCCTTTGGGAGCCTTCCCGCTTGCTTTTGCAACGCAAAAGTACGTCTCCCTCTAGCCTAAATGAGCTTTCAATTCATTAACATTAACAATATAGATTTACAATAAAACTCCCAGTTTTATCAAACGTGATCGAATAGAACCTACTCCTCTTTGATGGATTGAACTCAATTCTTTCACAGTTTTTCCTTGCTTGTATTCCGATAGAAGTTGCTCATCCTCTTCTTTCGTCCATTTTTTACCATGCTGAGGGTGTTTTTTTTCAAGTTTTTCCTTATATTTGAGTTTGTTGTCAAAGTACAATGACATTTCAAAAAGATGCAGCTTTAACTCTTTGTCTAAATCCTTTATGACCTCGCCAGTCAATATATTTACCCCTTCGCTAAGACCTTGCAAAATATCTATATATTGCGTTAATTTTTCCTTAACTGTTTTATTTTTGTTTTTTAATATTTTTGGGGGTTCTTCTAAATCCGACGCAACACCTTCTATTGGATATTCTGGATCTATTATTTCATATCTATTTTGCTCAAATCTTTTTGAAACTAAAACTTTTTCGGTTTTATCTATTAAATCATAGTTCATTTCAAGTGTGTCGATTTTTTTAAGAACGGTTTTTTCTGCCGAAACTGGAAATCCAGTTCTATATTTTTTCACCCCAAAAAGTTTATAACCCAAATATTTATTCAATATCAAAGCATCATTTCCTGAAACATTATAATAGTAACCGCCTTGCCTTATAATCAATATTCCATCTGGATTTATATTATTTACCATTTCATTTTTCTCCTAACATTCTATTAGTGTCAATTTCATATTATATATCACTTATATGATATCACAAAATACTATCTAATTCAATAAACTTTGAAAATAAACGCCTTTGGTCTCGGACGCGTGTATCATTCGACACCTCTACGGCTCACCATCAAAATCAAAAGGACACTCGAGTGTCCTTTTTGCCTTTTATATCTCGATTTTTGCGATTTTTACAACGAGGTTTTCGCCATATAGCTGTGGGGTGGTGAGAATTGTTACCTTGTCTTTGGTTTGAGTGAAGAATACATCCTCGTTATTGTCTAACCATTTAATTGACTTGATTTTTTTGTCAAATGTAAAGACGTTAGTAGAATTGGGGTTGCCTTTTGAAAGCTCGACATTGACATTTCCTGAGACCTCAAGGTCGTAGGCAAAGAAATAGTAGCAATTATTTCCTTTAAGAAGGAAGCTCTTTTCCTTGTTTTCAATTTCGATTTCGGCTGGGCGCGGTAAATATAGTGCCTCCGAATAAATATCAACCCACTCGCCAAGTGCCTCAAGCATAGCCTTATCAAGTGGGCGAAGCTGACCGTTGCCCATAGGTCCAATGTTAAGAAGATAGTTTGCACCATATCTTCTGCAAACACAGAAGTCCTCAATAATTTCTCTCATTGATTTAAAGTTGAAATCTCTTTTTGCATATCCCCAATAATTGCCAAAAATTTGGCACATTTCACTTGCTATATATTTCGGTGAATCCTCTAAATTGATAGCGTTAGGGCGACCACGCTCAAAGGTTACAGAGTCAAGCTCTATATGTCCAAGCTCGCCACGGGCAGAAAGCCCTGTATTATTTATAATCATGGCATCGGGCTGGTATTTTCTGATAAGAGAGTAAAGCTCATCCTCCTCCCAGTTTTCATCCTTTTTGTCCCACATTCCGTCGAACCAAAGACCACCTATTTTGCCATAGTTTTTACATAAAATTTCCACACTTGCGCGTAGATATTTTAAATATTCTGGGAAATTCTCCTTGTAGCTTTTTTCGTGCCAGTCAAGAAGGGTGTGATAGAAAAATGGAACTATTCCCTGCTTGTTACATTCATCAACAAATTCACGAATCAAATCACGACCTGCTAAGGAGTGGGGTGCGTCATATTCATTCAAGCCACAGGTATCATAAAGAGAAAAGCCATCGTGATGTCTTGTTGTTATTGTAATATACCTACAGCCTGCACCCTTAGCAGCTAAAACAAGGTTTTTTGCCCAGTCCTTATCTGGCGAGAAGGAATAAAAAAGCTTTTCATAATCCTTTGGAGTAATGTTTATATTATACGCCCATTCTCCCTTACCGTGTACGCTATAAAGCCCAAAATGCACAAACATTCCAAAGCCTAAATTTTCAAAATCCTTAATACGCTTTTCAACTATCATAAATGCCACCTTTTTGTAAAATTTATCAAATTTTAATGTCTTTTACAAGCTTAGTTTACGTTATACGCTTTAATTTCGTATCGTGTCTTACACTTTGAGCATGTTTTGTGGCCTAATATAGAGCTGGTTCTGTATCCACCAGAGCTAATATAGGCGTTTCTTGTCCAAGATGCCTCAACATGTCCGCAGCGTGGGCATTGTCCTACCCAATCAAAATGACAACTATCCTTTACTTGAATAACAGCATTTTCTGCATAAATCATAATATATTTCCTCTTTCTTATAATATTGAGTTAATTTAGTTCTTTATTATTTTATCACTTCCCATCTAAAAAATCAACTGCTAACTATTGTTTGTTACCATCATTTAGACAAACGCTTGCAAAAAAGTTCTTACGGAAATGACCTTATAAATTCGTATTTATTTGTCCGAGCTACATTGGTTTTTATTGACTTTTAAGTGCTTTCATACTATAATGTAATTAAATAAAAAATTTAAGGAGATTTTTATGTATTCTTTTGACAGACTTCATTACAGTATCAGAGGCTCTTATCTTGTATGGGACAGCCGTAAAAAGGGTGTCTTAAAATTAGATATGATTCATAGTCACGGACAAGACATTTTCAATGGCATCTTGTCTATTAACTATGGCAAGAGCGCCAAAATTGGATTTGTACCCCGTGAAATTAGTGTAAAGTACGACGGTGGCGAGCAGAAAATTACTATGTTTGGCACTGACGGCACATATATTAAGGGTAATGGTAATAGTTTTCTTGTAGAAATTGCAAAGACCCACGCAAAATTCGACTATCAGATTGTTCAAAACGGAGTTATTGAGCTTTGTGACTTTAAAAATAACTCAAGCCTTATGTTTGTTCCTATTAAAGGTAGATTAGAGCTTGAAAAGCTTCGTAAGGCGGGAGAAATTACCTCTGAATTTGCAAACGTACGTGTTTTACCTGATGAAAATGGCGATTATGAATTTTCAATTGAAGCCGACTTTCTTGACAAGGGCGCTGTTCAAGCTAAGGGTATGGGCTACGACCACTATGCTGATATTGCCGAAAAGGACTACCTTGCTTGGGAGAAAAAATTCAAATGCAAGAATAAGTACGAAAAGGAATGTGCTTACATTCTTTGGAGCAATACAATCGCTCCTTTAGGAAACTTCCATACTGAGGCTATTGTAATGGGTAAGGCTGGTATGAGTAACGTTTGGAGCTGGGACAATGCATTTAATGCTCTTGGACTTGCTGACATTGATTATCGCATTGCTATGGACCAATTTATGATTATGTATAAGCACATCAATCGTGTTGGTAGAGTGCCCGATGCCATTTCCGAATCCTATAAGGTATGGAACTTTGTTAAGCCACCTGTACAGGGCTGGATGTACAAGCAAATGATGAAGAGAAACCCAGAATTCGCTACTCCTCACGCTCTTGAAGAGGTATATTTTGATATGAAGAGAAACACTGACTGGTGGCTAAACCTTCGTGGCGACGTTCCTTCATACTATCACGGAAATGACTCAGGACAGGATAACTCAACTTGCTTTGATAAGAGCGAGCATATTGAAACATCAGAGCTTATTGGTTTCCTTTCTGTTCAGTGCTCCTTCCTTGCTGAAGCTGCTGAGATACTTAATTTCCCTACTGACAAAAAAATCTATGCACAGCTTGCAAAGGAGCTTGCTGAAAAGGCTATAAAGGACTACTGGGACGGCGAAAGGATTTTTGTTCGCCTTGCAGAAACCGGTGAGCCTTACTACTGTAATGCTCTTATGCCTCTTCGTGTAATTATTCTTGAGGATATGCTTCCAAAGGAAATGCAAGAATACATAGTTAAGCAAATTACTGAGCATCACCTATGTAAGGGTGGTATTGCAAGTGAAGCGCTTGATAGTCCTATGTTTGTTGAAAACGGCTACTGGCGTGGTGCAGTTTGGGCACCAGACGTTATAATGTTTGTTTATGCTCTTCGCAACCTTGGATATACTGACCTTGCAAATCAAATTGCAGAAAATTACAAAGCATCTGTTTGCAAATACGGCTTCAGCGAAAATACAAGTGCTATTACTGGTAAGCAGCTACGCTGTAAGGGTTATGCTTGGGCTGCTAACGCATATCAAGTGCTTTAATTTGATGCTTTTGTGTTATTTTAATAAAATAGGGAGTGCTATTTGGCACTCCCTATTTTTAATTTACACCTTTGTAAGCTATTAAATATATTCCTTAAATACCTTTAGCCATTGCTCCTTTATGTATTCGTGTCCCTTTGCTGTGGGGTGAACACCGTCGCTGAGCCAATATTCACTTGGCGCCTTTTCTGATAGCTCATCAAAGCCCTTTTGAAGTGGAATAAAGGGCAAGGAATATTCCTTGGCTATTCTTCTTGCCATTTCTGCACGCAATGGAACCTCTTTAGAGAAATACTCCCAATTTTCAATAGTGGAGCATCCCTTTAAAACAAATGGCTCTAAAATCATAATTTTGATATTCGGTAGCGCCTCTTTTACCTCTTCTATAAGCATTGAATAAATTTTATAGAATTTATCCTTGTCCACTCCGTTTGGGCTTTCTCCTAACTCGTGCCATACGTCATTAACACCTATAAGAATGCTCATAATGTCGGGCTTCAGATTTATAATATCTGACTTTATACGAGCATAGAGGTCAACTATTCTATTACCACTAATGCCTCTGTTTAAAAACTCGTATTCTAAGGGTCTTTCGTAGCCAAGCGCTGACTCAACAAGGCGTGGGTAGCCAACACCTAAGCGTGTATTATCCTCTCTGCTTCTATCTGCATCTGTAATTGAATCTCCTTGAAATAAAATTCTCATAATATTCTCCTTGGCAATTGTAAATTGTTATGAGAATATTATATCATTTATATTTTATAATGTAAACTATTACTAACGATTTTTTTGTTTTATTTTTACCTCCTCATAATCTGCATACGATTTAAAGCCCTCTCCTAAAACCTCTTTTGCATCATTTATTATTACAAAGGCTCCTTTATCAATCGTTTTTATCGCGCCAACAAGCAGGGGAAGCTCCTTTGGGCTTACTACGCAAAGAAGCATTGTTTTTTCCTTGTGAGAATACATTCCCTTACAAGGTATTCCTGTTATTCCTCTTTTAAATTCCTTTATTACATAAGCTGCAATTTCCTCGCTTTTTTGTGAAAAAATTTGAACTGCCTTTGCTTTGCTTCCTAAGGTTACTGCTGCATCTGTCACTCTTGAGGAAATGTACATTGATATTATTGAATATATAGTAATTGTTACGCTTTTGAATACTATGCCCGATATAATAATAACTACGGAGTCGATTATAAGAATTATATTTGCAAGTGAGATGTGGGGTATGAAGCGTTTAATTACTAAGGCTAAAAAATCGCTTCCTCCCGTTGAGGAACTTCGTCTTATTACTAAGCCTGTGCCGACTCCTATAAAAGCTCCACCTATAATTGTTGCAAGCATTATATCATCATTATAAATTGGAAAAAGGCTCGTTATTTCAAGAAATAAGGTGAAAAAAATTATGCCAACAATCGTTTTTATTACTGATTCCTTACCAAGATATTTATAGCCTATAAAGAATAAGGCAAGGTTTATAGCTATATTTGTTATTGACATCTTTATATTAAAAAGGTGTAAAAGAATTGTTCCTATTGATGATATGCCCCCTGAGGATATTTTATTTGGTGCCAAAAACATATTTATTCCAAGAGATATAAGAAATGAACCAAGGGAAATTAACGCAGTGTTTTTTATAAATAAAGCTTCTTTCATATAATATCTGCCCTGTTATATTTTAATATTTGTTTTTTCTGTATAACTATTATCTGCAATTTTATTTTTATTTAATTATTGAAACTTATATTTAATCGTGTTATAATTACATATATATTATTTATCCTTGAGGAACTAATATGAAGAAAAAACGCAAGCTTACTCTGTCTACAACGCAAATAATTATGCTTAGCTTTTTATTAGCTATTTTTATAGGTAGTATTTTACTTGTCTTGCCTATAAGTTCAAGAGGGAGTACCTCTGTTTCCTACATTGATGCTTTATTTACAGCGACAACCGCCACATGTGTAACAGGGTTAGTTACACTGCCAACTGCTACAACCTGGAGTATTTTTGGACAGGTCGTAATCTTGATTTTAATACAAATTGGTGGTCTTGGTATTATTACGATTATGGCAGGAGTAATGATTGCTCTTAACAGAAAAATCGGCTTGAAGGACAGCCAGCTTATTCAAGATGCATTTAATCTTAATACCCTATCGGGTCTTGCAAAATTTGTTAAAAAGGTTCTTATTGGCACCTTTATAATAGAGGGCATTGGTGCATTACTTTATATGACAGTATTTATACCTGAATTTGGCGCTAAGGGAATTTGGATTTCTGTTTTTAATTCGATTTCTGCTTTTTGTAATGCAGGAATTGATATTATTGGCGAAAACAGCCTTTGTGACTATGCATTAAATCCTGTTATAAACATCGTTACGAGTCTTTTGATTATTCTCGGTGGCTTGGGTTATATTGTTTGGTGGGATGTTATACGAGTATTGAAAAAATTCAAAAAGCAAGGCTTTAAGTGTTTTTCTTCTCTATCCTTGCACAGTAAAATCGCCTTATTAACAACTATTGCTCTTATTTTGGTTGGTGCTTTAGCGATTTTCATATTTGAATATGACAACGCTCTAACCTTAAAGGAGCTTTCACTTTTTGATAAAATTCAAGTATCGTTTTTCCAATCAGTAACAACAAGAACGGCTGGCTTCGCTTCTGTTCCTCAAGAGAGCTTGACAAATGCTTCTTCTATTTTTTGTATGCTTTTAATGTTTATCGGTGGTTCTCCTGTTGGAACTGCAGGTGGCATAAAGACTGTTACACTAATCGTACTTTTAGCAACTGCAATTTCTACTATTAAAAACAAAAATGAAATCTCTTTATTTCAAAGGAGTCTATCTAAACAGACTACGCGAAAGGCTGTTGCAGTTTTGAGTATGTCATTTTTTATAATATTCTTATCAACCGTATCCCTTGCTTTTGTTACCGATGCCTCAGCATTAGATATAGCATATGAGGCTGTGAGCGCTACTGCCACAGTTGGTCTGACAAGAAACCTTACAGCCTCTCTTAATTTAGCTGGAAAGATAATTATAATTGTGACAATGTATTTAGGACGAATAGGTCCAATTTCATTGGCTGTTGCTTTTAATTCAAGCAAGGAATCTACAAATAATATTAAAAATCCTACTGAAAATGTTTGTGTCGGATAAGGAGCTTTTTTATGAGTATAAATAAATCGTATGCGGTATTTGGTCTTGGCAGGTATGGCTTAGCTGTAGCTAAGGAGCTTGTTGATAACGGAGCTGACGTTTTGGCTATTGATAATGACGAGGGCATTGTTAATTCTGCTATTTCTGACATTCCATTTTGCAAATGCGCAGATATTACTGATCCCGAGGTAGTTAAAAATCTTGGTATTTCAAATATAGATGTTGTCATTATTGCAATGGCAAATAACCTTGAAGCAAGTGTAATGGCAGTTATGCTTTGCAAGGAGCTTGGCGTTAAAACAGTAATTGCTAAATGTGCAAATGAAATGCATAGAAAAATTCTAATCAGGGTTGGTGCTGATAAGGTTGTGTTCCCAGAAAATGAATCGGGAATTAGACTTGCGAAGAATCTTTTAAGCTCTGGCTTTGTTGACGTTATTGAATTATCAAATGACGTATCTATTATAGAGCTTGACGTAAAGCCTGATTGGGTCGGTAAAACACTTATTGAACTAAATCTAAGAAAAAAATATTCTATTAACGTTATAGCAATTCGTCAAGAAGAAGCCCTTATAACAAGCATAGACCCTAATATTAAGCTGGAAAAAACCATGCAATTAGTAGTAATCGTAAATACATCAAAAATTGACAAGCTAAAATAATGCTTTCTTAAGGAAATAAAATGAATAATAAAAAACTGTATTCATATAGCATTATGCCACTTCTAACAGAAAACCTAGAACAAATTTGTCAGGACATAAAAATACAATACGAAAGTGGCGTTTCAAGCTGCGCTCTTTTCTCAATGACGCTTGTGCCCGAGGGAAATCCCCCTTCTGATAAGGTACATGTTTTATGTGAAAAATTTGCAGAATTCAAAAACAGGCTTGATGAAATGGGACTAAAATGTGGCGTTTTAGTACAGGCGAGCGTTGGTCATGGTTGGGTTTTGGGAGATATGTTTCCCTATCAACAGCATGTAAATTTTACGAATGGTAAGGCTGTGCGCTCGGTGTGTCCATTGGATGAGGGCTTTAAGGACTACATATATAATGTAATGGCAACTATTGCATCATATGAACCAGAATGTATTATGGTCGATGACGACTTTCGCACAATCTGGTACAAGGGAGAGGGCTGTGCTTGCCCTTTGCATATGGCTGAGTTTAATAGACTTGCAGGCAGTAGCTTAACTGACAGAGAGCTTTGGGAGATTGTAAACAGTAGCTCGTTAAAGAAAAAGGAATATACTGATTTATTCATAAAAACGCAAAGGGATTCTCTTGTTGAATGTGCTAAGGTTATGCGCGCAGGAATTGATAGCGTTAATCCCAATTTGCCTGCCTCATACTGCTGTTGTGGAAATAACGCAGAGTTTGCTTATGAAATTGCAAGCGTATTGGCAGGAGAAGGCAATCCCATTACAGTAAGAATAAACAATGGTAATTATACACCTGCCGGTGCAAGACATTTCAGCAGAGCCTTCCACCGTGCAGCAACACAAATTGCTAAATTAAAGGGCAAGGCTGATATCATTCTTGCCGAAACTGACACCTGCCCACAAAATAGATATAGCACAGGCGCTATGTCGCTTCATACACATTATACGGGTACAATTTTAGAGGGTGCAAACGGCGCTAAGCATTGGATTACACGTTTAATTACGTATGAGGACAAAAGCGGAGTTGCTTATAGACGTATTCTTAGCAAGAATTATGGATTTTATCAAAGGCTTGCTGAGCTTGTACCCACCCTAAAATGGCGTGGATGTAGAATCTTTACTCCGTCCGAGCCTGACTTTACATATGGCAGAATCAAGGAGGAATGGGACGGATGGAGCTACTGTGTGCTTGAAAGACTTGGCTTGCCTATGTATTTTTCAAGTGAGGCTGGTGGCGTTACCTGTCTTGAGGGTGATGTAGATACACGATTAAGTGATGATGAAATAATGGAGCTTTTAAAGCATCCTTTATTTTTGGCATCTGATACAGCAAAAAATCTTATAGGGCGTGGCTTTGGTAAATATTTAGGCGTTGATGTTCGGGAATGGAGTGGCAAGGAGCCTGTGCGTGAAATATTTAATTCAAATGGCAAGCACACAAAAGTACAAATGAAAGCAATGGAGCTTATTCCTCTTTCAAATGATACTGTTACTGATTCTTACGTTTATAATACAGTTGACTACGAAAGCTATGAAAGGCTATTCCCTGCTACAACCATATTTAAAAACGAGCTGGGCGGTACTATTTTTGTATTTTGCGGCACCCCTGTGGCTAATTTTGACATTTCAGAGGCGTTTTCATTTCTTAACTATTCAAGAAAAGAACAGCTTATTCGTATGTTAAAAATGACAGGCGAAATGCCCCTTTATTACCCAAATGACGAAGAGGTATATTTAAAGTGTGCTGATATGGCTGACGGGCGTGTTTTCTGTGCAGTATTTAATATCGGTCTTGACCCTATTGATAGTTTAGAGCTTGCTTGTGAATTTAATGCTAAGAAAATTAGGATGCTTATGCCAGATGGAAGCGAAAAAGAGGTTGGATTCACCTTTGAAAATGGCATATACACGCTTGATATTCCTTGCAAAACGCTCGACCCTGTGGTTCTTTTTATAGAAAAATGATAATATAAATCTTACTTTTGGAGGAGATTATGATAAACGAAAAAATTATTGATTCACATTTACACATTGAGGCTTGGAAAAATGACTCCGGTTCATTTATTGATGGGTTTGAGGAGCACAGAGAGGTTTCGGGTCTTGCATCTATGAATATTTGCTCTGTTCCATCTAAGTACAGAATTTTAACTAACAATATTATGCTTGGCTTTTATAAGCTGGCGCATCCAAATACATATATTCACGGCAGTGTTGACCACATCGTGCCTCCGAATCGTGACGATATGCCAAAGGATATGGACTTGGTAACTCAATACAAGGAAATTATGGAACTTGGCTTTGACGGAATAAAAATGCTCGAGGGTAAGCCCACATATTTAAAGCCTCTTGGTGGAAGTCTTAATACTCCTTCCTTGGATAGGCTCTTTAGCGAGATGGAACGCGACGGGGTGCATATTGTATTTCACGTAAATGACCCTGATGAGTTTTGGGACAAGGATAGAGCTCCATCGTGGGCATTCCCAGATTGGTTCTATGGTGATGGCACATACCCCTCGTACGAAGAAATCTATTCGCAGGTTGATAAAATTCTTAATGACCACCCGAATTTAAAGGTGACCTTTGCACACTTCTATTTTCGTAGCAAGGAGCCTCAAAAGCTGATAGAGCTTTTTGAAAAATACCCCGAGGTGTGTGTGGATTTAACGCCTGGAACTGAAATGTACGGAGCATTTGAGGATGCGCGCGATTACTACAAGGAATTCTTTAAAAAGTACTCTGAGCGTGTTATGGTTGGAACTGACGGAACTTTCCCTTGGCCTACGAAGGGGCACGCTTGGTGCATTGATGTTTTGTATCGTTATCTTGCGACTGACGAGGCTATAATGGCGTTCAATGACAGAATACTAACAGGTATAAATCTACCCAAGGAGCACAAGGAAAATATTCTTTACAAAAACTTTGAAAGACGTGTTGGCGACAAACCAAGAGCTATAGATAAGGCTAAATTCAAGGCGTATATTGACAAGTACAAGCATCTTTTAGAAAACGATTCCTTGAAAGAAATAGAGCCTCTTTACAACAAATATCTTTAATGAAATTTAGACACAGGGTCCATTATCCTGTGTCTTTTTCTGTATTTTTGTTGGTTTTTAATGTTGATGCTGCTTCCTATCTTAAGAGAAAACGATATAGTATTATATTCTATATTATATATTTATATATTGACAATTTCTACTATTTATGCTATAATACTACATAATAATGGACTAGTCTTATTTTCTTTTTCAGCTTAGCACTTTTAATTAAGTGCTTTTTAAATGTCCTTATATTATACGCGTTTTAGAAAGGAGAGCTTAAATGAGCGAGGGATTTAACAATCTAAAGAAAAAACTAAAAATAAATGCTATTTTAAGCACTATCCTTTCGGGATTAGGCTCAGGAGTGCTCATCACTTCTCTTTTGTTGCTTATATTTAAGCTGAGCGCGCTTGACTTTAACCCATTATTTATTTTAATTGGAGTCGCTGCTTCTCTTATTACAGCTTCAATTATATTTGTTTGCCTATATCCATTTGATTTAAGACTTGCAAAATATATTGACAAAAGGCTTGGTGGTAAGGAGGAGGCGCAAACCATGCTCGCCTGCAAGGACAAAAGTGGCGATATGGTTGAGCTTCAAAGAGCTTCCACTAATTCAAGAATATTAGCTATACCAAAAAAAGAAACACGGATTCTTTCTATGTGGATAAGCGCTGGCGTTATGGTGCTTGCAACCATTATGCTTATAATTGCCCTTGTTGTGCCAAAGGCAGCTGTGCCTGAGCCTCCTAAGGAGCCTGAAAAGGAATTTGAATTTACAGACGAAAAGCTAACAGCTCTACAAAACCTTATCGATTCTGTAAAGGAATCAAAGCTACAGGACGATGTGAAAAGCAACGTCGTTTTAGAGCTTGAGGCGCTACTTGACAAGCTTTATATTGAAGAGGGCGAGAAGCCTGTTACTGAAAAGGAAATGAAGACGTTGGTTGTTGACACCATTCTCTCTTGCAGAGCTTTAATCGACAAGGTTGATTATTGTGATGATATAGGAGTCTTACTTATAAAAAGCAACCACGACTTTTTAACGGAGCTTGGCACGGCGCTTATTGATTATGACTCAGCTCTTTTGCGCGATGCTATTGAAAATGTAAAAAAGAACACAAATGCTTCTAATGTTGATGATACGCTTGACAAAATTTACACCGAGCTTCCATCGGCATTAAAGGAAGCTAATGCCCCTAATGACTATACGGTATATATAGCCTTTAACACATTTTTAAATGAGGTTAATCGAATAATCGAGGGACGCAAAAACGGTTATTCCGTTGGTGCTGCGCTTGAATTCTTTAACAAAGCACTACCACCTTTATTTGATTCATTGACAAGTAGACTTCCTATTGAGAAATCAAACGAGGAGCAAAAAGAATACATAACTAAAAGGCTGATGGAAATCTTTGGTATTACTGAAAAAGACGTTTTCGGTGATGATAAGAACCAAGCAACTAACCCAGAAGCGCCAAAGCCCGATGATGACAACAAGCAAAATGAGGGCGGTATGGGTAGTGGAAATACTATTTTTGGAAGTAACGAATTAGTTTATTATCCTAAGCTTGATATAATTACCGAATATGGTACTGTAATTGACGGAAGCACAACTGTAATCGGCGAATATTATGCAAGAGTTATTGAGGCAATTATGAATGGCAATTACAGCCCTGAGGTTGCCGATTATTTGAGAGATTATTTTAATCATTTATACAACACTTCAGAAAATGAGGGAGAGGAATAAAAATGGAAAACATCGAAAAGGTACAGCAGTTTAGTGAGGCTGTCAAGAAAATAAAGAGCGAATTAAGAAAAGACGTTGTTGGTCAAAACGAAATAGTTGATAATGTTATTATCGCCATTATTGCAGGTGGTAACGTGTTGCTTGAGGGTATTCCAGGTGTTGGAAAGACACGTCTTGTACGTTCACTTGGAAAGGTGCTTTCCCTTCCATTCTCAAGAATTCAGTTTACGCCAGACCTTATGCCTTCTGACGTAACAGGTACAAACGTAATTGAAAAGACTCCTGACGGAAAAATGGTTTCATCCTTCCGTCCTGGTCCTATATTTGCAAATCTTGTGCTTGCTGACGAAATTAACCGTGCAACCCCTAAGACACAGTCGGCAATGCTTGAGGTAATGCAGGAGCACAAAATCACAGTTGCAGGTCAAAGATATGAGCTTAAGGAGCCATTTTTCGTGCTTGCTACTGAAAACCCAATTGAGCAGGATGGTACATATCCATTACCAGAGGCGCAGATGGACCGTTTTGTATTCAAGCTACTTATGCAGTTTCCCTCTGATAAGGAAATTGTCGATATCGTAAATATGACACAAATCACAATGGACGAAACCGCTGAGGCTGTTATTGACGATCAAGCTATTCTTGATATGAGAAGGCTTGCATCTACTGTTCCTGTAATTGATGAGGTTGTAAATTATGCTGCAAGGCTCGTTTCTGGCACACATCCAGAGCTTAACAAGAGTGAAACAGCGAAGAAATACATAAAATACGGTGCATCTCCACGTGCTGCACAGGCTCTTATCTCCTGTGCCAAGGTGCGCGCTCTAATTAATGGACGCTATAATGTTGCCTATGAGGATATTGATGCGCTTGCTATTCCTGTTTTACGTCATAGAATTAAAATCAACTATACAGCAGTAAATGAAAAATTGAGCGTTGACAATGTAATTTCACTACTTGTAAAGGAAACAAAAAGGTAATTTAGTTCCATATGAAAAGTAATTTAATCAATGAGGAGTTTTTGGCACAGGTTGAAATGCTCCAGTCCTTGATTAAAAATAACGTTGGAGGTATGTTCGGAGGAAACCATCAAAGTAAAACCTATGGCTCCTCGTGCGAATTTGCCGATTATCGTGACTATATCCCCGGTGACGACGTTACAAAAATCGACTGGAACGCCTTTGCACGCTTTGATAAGCTTTATCAAAAGCTCTTTTTGGACGAGCGACAGATGCATACTAAAATTTATATAGATGCCTCTCGCTCTATGGAATACTCAAATCTCGACAAGGCCGAGTGTGCGCTAAAGCTTGCCGCCACTATTGCTTATATTTCCTTGAACGAAATGGACAAGGTATCTATCTATGCAATACGTGACAAAAAGGTACATACCATAATAAACGGTATGGTTGGCAAGGATGCGTATATAAGCAATATCGGCAAATTAAACGAGGTTGAATTTTCGGGCGACTGCTATATCAGCGATGCAATTATGCCCGAAAGCGTTGGCTACGGTGATGGTCTTTCCGTTATCATTTCTGACTTTTTAACAGATAACAACTATGAAAATGCCATCAATTATCTCAACGATAAACGGCGCGACGTTTTATGTATTCAGCTTTTGTCCAAGGAGGAAATAAATCCACTTATTCGTGGAAAGGTGCATTTCTTTGACTCAGAAAATGTGTCAAAAGCATACAGAAAAAATATAAATAGAGATATTATAAATGCTTATAGAAAAGCAGTTGAATACGCAACAGGCAGACTAAGGGACCTTTGCGCATCAATAGGCGCAAGCTATATTCTTGCCTGCGCTGAGGACGACATTGCAGATATATTCTTTGGAAAAATGATAGATATGGGGGTATTGAAATGAGCTTTCTTTATCCACTTGGTCTTTTAGGACTTTTGGGCGTACCCGTTCTTATCATCATTTACATAATCAAGAATAAGCATACCGAGCAAACAGTTGCCTCTACTTATCTTTGGACTCTTAGCGAAAAATTTCTGAAGCGCAGAAATCCAATAAGCAAGCTTGCAGGTATTATAAGCTTGATTTTGCAAATACTTTTAGTTATTGCAATTTCCTTAACCATTGCTCATCCTGTATTCACAGTTTCTGATTCATGTAACGAATATTGCTTTATTTTAGATGCGACAGGAAGCATGAATATAGAGAGTGAAAACGGCTCTCGATTAGAAAACGGCAAAAAGGAAATTTCAAAAATTATTGAGGAGTCAGGCGATGGCAGCCTATACTCTCTTATCGTTGTTGGCAATGGTACAAACATTATATATGAAAAAACAAGCGATAAGGAAAAGGCTATTTTTGAGCTTAATGAGCAAAAATGTGCGTACACCGACCAAGGTTTTGGCGATGCTATCAAGGAGGCACAGCTATTCTTTAATGATAACTCCTCTGTACTTACCTATCTTGTAACTGACACAGAATATAAGACACACAATAACATCGAGATAATTAACGTAGCAGAAACGAAAAAGAATTTTGCTATTTCCGACGTTACATATACCCTTTCAAATGGCAAGCTGAATGTTTTTGGTAATGCTATATCGTACACAAGTGACGAAGGGCTGACTATTGAGCTTTATATAGATGGTGAGGATGAACCGAGTGCCACAATTGACACCTTAGAGGTTAAAAAGGGTGTAAAAAAGGAATTTGAGCTTAGCTATTTGACAAATGATTTTAACAATTTCAAGGTAAATATCAAAAATAGCGACTCTTTACCATTAGATAATGAAAATGTTATTTACAATGTAAAAAGTGAAAACGCTTACGAGGCTCTTATTGTGAGCGACAATCCGTTCTTTTTTAAGACGGTTATTGAGTCAGTTAGCAACGCAAGGGTAGATATTTTAATGCCAAATGGCAAGGATACTATTGATGTTCCATCGGGATATGGTCTATACATTCTTGACACAGCAGCACCTACGACCTTGCCAAGCGATGGCGCTGTTTGGTTTGTAAACCAAACAAAAAATACACAAAATTCCGGCTTTACTCCACAGAGTGAAATTATACTTGAAAAGGGGGATACCCTCTCTCTTACAAGCTCCTCTTCGAGTTTCGTTAAAAAGCTGATTCGCGATATGTCGGGTAAAAATATATATATAAAGAGCTATATAAAATGTGGCTTCTATGGTAATTTCAATACCCTTCTCTCATATAAGGGTAATCCCGTTGTGTTCACAGGAAGCAATACACACGGTAACAGAGAGGTAATTTTCTCACTTGATATTCACAAGTCGGATTTTGCTATGCTTCCTGATTTTGTAATTTTGATAAGAAATCTCTTGGAATACTCCTTCCCTGCTGTTATTGAAGACGTATTTTATTACGGTGGAGATAAGGCACAGGTAAACGTTATTCCAAATTGCGAAAGCATTAGGGTTACTAGCCCTATGAACAACACGACCTATTTGAGCACAAATAGTGAGGTTGCTGAATTTACTCTTGATGAGGTTGGCGTTTATGAAATTACCGCTATAATTTCAGGCGCGCCAAGAACCTATCATATTTATTCAGCAATGCCCGAGGCAGAGCGCAGTCCTGTCAATACGGCAGAGGAAATTAGCCTTTACGGCGAGGCAGGAAATGACAAGCTTGATGGTATTTATGACAAGCTTATTATCTTCTTTGTTCTCTTAGCGGTAATATTTACGGCGGATTGGATGGTGTATTGCTATGAAAAATATCAGCTTCGATAATCCATATCTGCTTTTAATCGCAATACCACTTCTTCTTGCCTTGTTTATTCCATTTTTTATTACATTTAAGAAGGAAAACAGGACTAAGGGTGTTGTTGCTTCACTTGCTTTGCACACAGTTATGATATGCTTAATAGCATTATCAGTTGCAGGCATGGCGCTCAGTGCAAACATAACTAAAACTGAGGTTTATGTTATGGCTGACGTTTCTCATTCTACCAAGAATAATCTTGATAAGATTGATGAGTATATTGAGAATATTAAGGAAACGCTTCCCTCAAATTCTCAGCTTGGTGTTGTTTGCTTCGGCAAGGACTATAAATTGACAACTCCACTTGGTGGTGAGCTTACAAGCGTAAAGGAATCGGGTGTAAGCGATAGCGCTTCAAATATTAACGAGGCGCTTATTTATACCTCTACTCTCTTTAACGACGATGCGCTTAAAAGAATTGTTATAGTTTCTGACGGTAAGGAAACTAACCCAGATGGCACACGAGATTTAATTAGCACAATTGAATCACTTTATGCAAGAAAAATCTACGTTGATGCTATGTATCTTGACAGTAACATATCTGAAAACGAGGATGAAATTCAAATTTCAAGCGTTGATTTTACAAAATCAACCTATCTTAATCACGAGGCTACTGCTGACGTTTTGATACAGTCAAATAAGGATAGCGAAATTATTTTGGAGCTTGTAAGAGACGATGAGGTTATAAAATCTCTTTCCGTTGCGCTTACAAAGGGCTACAATGTTGCCAATTTCGATCTTGATACAAGTAGCGAGGGTGAAAACGACTATACTATTAAAATCAAGGAAACAAAGTCATTAAAGGACACATCGAGGAAAAATAATACATACTCCTTCACGCAAAGCGTTTCGGGAAAATTAAGCGTACTTCTTATTTCCTCTGATAAGGCAGAAGCACAGAGAGCTATCGAGCTTTATGGTGAAAACGCAATTATTGATAGCTATGTTGGCGACAAGAATATTCCTTATACAATTGAGCAGCTTTGTAAATATGATGAAATTTTACTTTGTAACGTTGATTTAACGGCGCTTGAAAATTATGAGGCGTTTTTAAATAGTGTAAATTTGGCAGTATCGCAATTTGGCAAAAGCCTTGTTACAATTGGTGATACGCAAATTCAAAATAAAGCAGATGGCTCGCTTGATTTGCTCGACCAAATGCTACCTGTAAGGTTTGGAAATGATGTAAACGACCCCAAGCTTTACTGTATCGTTATTGACTCGTCAAGAAGTATGAATAACTTTTCACACTTTGTTATGGCGAAAAGAGCCGCTATTCAGCTAATGAATATGCTAAATCCAGAGGACTATGTTATGGTAGTTTCCTTCTCTGGTGACGTTAGCATTACACAGCCCCCAACTCCTATATCAAGTAAGGATAAGGTGGCACAGGCAATTGAGGGCATTAAGCCAACACAGGGCACTGTTATAGGTGCAGCGCTCAATGCAGCTTATTTGCAAATCGTAGCTCAGCCCTTCTATGATAAGCAGCTTATGCTTATAAGCGACGGTCTTTCCTATGGTGGAGAGGTCTATGACCCAATAGAGGTTACTACTAATTTAAAAAATGCAGGCGTTGTTGTTTCCACTCTTTATACAGGCAGAGCTGGTGAGGGTGGCGAAAAAACCATGAAAAACATCGCTGGCAGAGGTAAGGGTTCATTTTATCCTGCTGAAACAGAAAAAGACCTTGAGGATTTATTGCTTTCAGATATTGCAGATGATGTAACTGATACAGTAGTAAATAAGGAAAGCAATATTACTATAGCTGAAAAGACTGATTTAATAGTTGAGGATATTGAGCTTTTAAATCCTCTACATGGATATATCTTTAGCAAGGCAAGGACAAATGCGACAACTGTTTTAACAACTGAATATGTTAAGAAAAGTGGCGCGTTAGTTACTGTTCCAATATACGCATATCGCGAGCTTGGAAACGGTAGGGTCGCTTCCTTTACAAGCTCCTTAAGTGGAGATTGGACTAAGGAATGGAGCGAAAATGAGGAGCTTTTATTCCTTGGCCGTATATTAAAAACTAACACTCCTAAGGAAAAAACAGATTTCCCTTACGACTTAAATATTAGCTTTGATGGCTCTTATTCAAGCGTTGAAATTATTCCTGTTGAATTAAACCCAGAGGCTACTGTGTCTATAGAAATAAAGACACCACTTGGCGATAAGCTTTCATATGAGCTTACATACGATTCAACAAGGTACTTTAAAAAATTTGAAGCAAAAGAGCTTGGCAAGTATGAGATAGTAATTACATATTCCTCTCCTGATTTGCCAGAGGCTGATAATCCAATTATTACAAAATCCACCTTTAATATTTCTTACTCGCCTGAATATGATGAGTTTGTAATTTTCGACCCGTCTATGTTAAATTCAGCAATAAGAAACAGAGGTAGTGTTAACACTGACGGTTCATTTGTTATTGACAATGAGGGCAAGGAGGTAACCTCCTTCAAGCTCAGCTTTACCGTTCCCTTTATGGTGCTCGCTGTTATTCTGTTTATTATTGATATAATAGTAAGAAAAATAAGATGGGCAGACATTAAGTCCTTATTCAAGAAAAAAGCAAGAGATACGGAGGCAAATTATGAAAATTAAAATAATTTCTATATTTTTGCTCCTTTGTATTCTCTTCTCCCTTGTTAGCTGTGTTGAGGTTACAAGCAATATAGGCTCCAATGGCGATGACACCGGCACGACTGACACCGACTCTTCAGGTGGTGGCACAAATGATGATAAGGATAAGGGCGCGCCCTTTACTGTATCGTTAGTGCTTAATGGTGAAAAATTTATACCGAGCGAGGAAATCACTGTCCAATGGAATGACGGATACGTTCTTCCAACAAGGGCTGTAATTGACAAAAACGGTATTGCAAGCGCATTTGGACTTGACGGTGACTACACAGTAACACTGCAAAATTTACCCGAGGGATATACATATAATCCTAACATTTATAAAGCCACAAATGATAAAAAGCATATAGATATTGAGCTTTTTGAGCTGAACTCGGGAAAAGGCAGAGGTAGCAGTGAGTATAATGCCATAGTTTTAAAGGACGTTGGTATGTATCGCGCTGAAATCAAGAGTGGTAGCTCTGTGCTCTTTTTCGAATATGCTCCTAAAAAAAGTGGCACTTACACTATTGAATCCTGGGTTGATATTTCATCAAATAAAATTAACCCCAAGGTGGATGTTTACACAAGTAATCCACAATATAAAAAGCTCGAATACACTATTGACGGTGGTGGAGCTGAGGGTAAATTTACTAAAAACTTCGTTTACGAGGTTGAAATTGCAAGTGAGCAAATCTCAAGCTCAAACACAGGACAGGTAGTATTTACATTTGCTATACACGTTGACGCAAGAAGCGAAAGCTATTTCCCTGCAACAGTTGATTTTGCTGTAAAATATGAGGGGGCATTCTCTCTTGAAAAAATTCCATCAAATATAATGGTGCCAACACAAAATACCGAAAGGTCGCCTGAAAAGCCAGCTGGTTCTGTTTGGGTTGATGCAGTTGTGCCAGGAACTACAATTTTTGATGAGTCTTACTTTGCACTTTGGTCAAAGGAGGACGGTGGTGATGGCTACTACCATTTAGTAGAGCGCGATAGTGACGGAAATATTACCTCTTATGGTCCTACACTATATGCAAATATAAATTGTCCAACAAAATTTATAGATGCTCCGTTTACTCACGTTGAGGACCCAGGAAATAAAAACCTCACCGTTTCTAATGGTACGGAGAATTATAAGCTGTTTATAGAGGGCTTTTACGGCTTGGTTGACAAGAATCCAACTGATGGCTATTATTTCTGCGTCACAAATTGTCCTTGTAGAAATAGTGAACAAAACCCTTGTCCAGGCGCGTGCGTTGAAGGATGCGAGAATTGTAGTAAGGACTGTCGCCCCTGCCCGGAGGAAGCCTTTTACAATGTTGGATATGTCGGCGTTGCAAACTCCGAGGGTAGATGCGCTGTAACACAGGAGCTAAAGGAATTTTTATTAAAATATAGTCAAAATCAAGAGCTTTTCAAAGACGGAAATGGTTGGGCTGAAACAAATGTTACTCCAAGACACGACTCCGATGAGGCTTCTCAGTGGCTTTTTGCCTGTGGATATTATATAATTCCTTAATTTATTGGGTTAGTGCTTCTCCCATCATTTAAAAAGTACAAATAATACTGTTTTTTAATATTGATTAGTGTTTTGCTGTTCCCGAGGGTAATAATGCAAATTATAGGCTATAGGGGTTATGCTAAGTAATTTGTGTTATTTACCTCAGGCACAGCACAAATGCATTTCAATTTAAAAATAAAAATTTTATGAAGGAGGCTAAATATGAAGAAGATTCTTTATTTAGCATTATGCTTGGCTCTCGTTTTAATGGCTTTCGCAGCATGTGGCGAAACACAAGAGCCTCACACACACACATATGCAGATAAGTATTCTTCCAATGCTATGGGACACTGGTATGCTCCTACATGTGGATGTAAGGACACCGCTAAGGACGCTAGCGAGCACGTTGACGAAACAAACGACGGTATTTGTGACGTTTGCGGATATAGCGATGCTGACCACGAGCACACATATGCAGAGGAATATACTTATGACGAAAACGGACACTGGAACGTTGCAAATTGCGGACACGATTTGACAACAGAGGCAGAAAAGCACACTCTTAACAAGGCTGGCTTCTGCGTTTGTGGTTACTTTGTAGCTCCAAAAATTGAAACTCTTGCACAGGCTCTCGAAATCGCAGAGCTCCAAGGCGTGCTTGTAAAAACAGGTACATCTAATTTGGGCATTTACAATGAAAACGAGGGCATTCTTTCAACTACTGACGTATTCTATGAGTTTACAGATGACTACTTCCACGCATTTTATTCAAATGACCCCCGTGAAGATGTTTATGTAGGCGTTAAGGAAAATGGCGATGTATTCGCAGTTGTTGTTCCTCGCAATGGCAACCCTATTTACGTTGATGAGGAAGCGTTTGAGGACTACTTCAACGGACCTAAGTTCAACAACTATTTTATGGGCGACTACTCTATTACCGCTTATGGCGTTGTTGATTATATCAACGCAATGTATGAGTTTGCAAAAGAGAACAAGGTTAATATTTTTGAAGAAAAGGTTGACGGCAACAAGTTCTCATTCACATTTGACCAATACACTGGTTGGTACTACAACATAGTAACTGTAGAGTTCACATTGGACGAAACAGGCTACTATATTGATGAGGTTAATATCTATAACGAGCGTTATACAGAGTCTTATACATATCTCGCTTATTATGATGAAAACGGCGATCCAGTATATAACACTATTGTTTATTTCGTTGTTGAAACAGATGAAGAAACAGGAGATTTTGTTTCCCTTACATTGACTGAGGATGCAGTACAAGACTTCACAAGCACTTTAGTAATTAACCAATACACAGAGGTTAAAGAAAATCCATATAATCCAAGCGATGTTTTAGTTGAATCCTTTAAGGTAGTTGATAAGGACGGTAAGGAAATTGCTGACACTATCAAAATTAAGGCTGGTGGCGGTGAAGACAGTGTTTACTTCTTCTTTAAGGATGTTCTTCCTACAACTGCTATTCTTGAACTTATCAAGCCAACAATAGTTGCTAAGAATGATAAGGGCGAGGTTGTTGAATGGAAGGTTGATAGCTATTACAATCCTGAGGACCAATCATTGCAGGTTTACTCCTACGCTGCAGGCACATACACAATTGAAGTAACAATTGGCGATGCTATCGTTACAAAGACACTCGTAGTTGAGCTTAAGGATCCTACATCATTTGGTGCAGGCGTAGTTGTTGACGGTATGACAGAGGAAAAGACAAACGTAAATATGTTTGCCGGTAACTCTATTGATATTGAGTCAGTAGTTGGTTCATATGAAAAGGGCGACTACACAGCTGCTATTACAAGCGATAACGCTGCAAACGCTACACTTACACTCAACGACGGTATTTACACCTTTACAACCACAACAGTAGGTACATACGAAATCACTCTTACATCAAGCGTTGTTTCTACTCTTACTGCTACATTAACAGTTGAGGTTAAGGAATTACCAGCAATTGAGGATATCCTTACTGGATACTATGAAGCAAGCTTCTCCGGAATGAAGATGTATTCTCTCACCTTTGGTGAGAACAGTACAGTTGTTGTTGCAGGTCAAAGCGGATATGGCGTTTACACATACGCATATGATGAAACAACAAAGGCTGTTACATTTACTTATGTAAGTGATGCTACACTTGACGAGCTTAATATTGTTTCACTCGAACTTAACAGTAATTATGAATTAGTTGCAACCAATATGTATGGACGTAGCTTTGTATTTGTTGCAACAGAGCCACCAGCTCCACCAATTACTGCAGCTGGCGAGTACGACGTTAAGGCTTCTTGGGTTGGAACAGAGGTTAGATTCCAGTTTGATAAGGCTGGTACATTAACAGTAACTCCTACTACAGCTGGTGTTACTGTAACAGCAAGCACCTGGGAACCACCAACAGCTTCATACACTGGACCAGTAGCTGCAGGCGAAATGGTAACATTGTTATTCATTGCTGAAGAAGACGTGGATGCAAAAATTACTGTTGAATTCGAAGAGGCTTCCGAAGAAACAACTACTAACAGTGGTACTCTTACTGTTGTTGACGATATGAAGACAAATGGCGATATTACAGGCACATATACATATACAATAAACGGTGATGGTTCATACTCTATTTACTTGAACGATGAGCCTTGCACAACATTTGAAATTTTGCCAAATCCAGGTGGTTTCTATTGTGCAAGAGTTCCAGCTTCTATGATGCCTATGTCCTTGGTTGACGAAAATGGTAGCGAAGTAAATGCTCTTAATGGTACATATTACATTAAGGATGGTGAAACAACATATTACACCTTCACATTTACTCCTTCAACTGGCGACAGCTCAGAGGGTGGAAGCGGAACAGGTTCTACATCTACAAATATTACTGTAAGCACTGATTGTACAAATGCAACTAAAATTACTGCAGCAGGTAACTACAATGTAGTTCTTGATGCAAATGGATATGCTTACATTCAATTCCTTTACTCTAACTTAGAGGACCAATATCCTAATGGTGTTAATGTTACTGTTACTGTAACATCATCAAATGTTCAGTTGTATTCAGCACATCCTATGATGGGCGACACACTTATCCCTGCTTCATCAGGAAATGCTACTGTTGACATGATAAATACAGGAGCTTGGTTTAAGCTTGAAAATGTTGGCACAGAAACAGCTACTATAGAATTTACAGTTACATTTGAGGCAGTTGTTACTGAATAATTTCATTTGGTATAATAATTAGTAATAACTGATTAAATTAAACTGAATAAAACGGGCTATCGCTTCGGCGGTAGCCTTGTTTTTTATTTTCAAAATTAGATTATCATAGATTCAACTACCCCTCCACCGCTATTGTCGTTTTATTTTAACCTTTTATTTGTTCTTGCGGTTCCCCTCCCCTCACAAGTGGAGGCTATTTCTATCGCTTCCATGATAGC
>JAGBEE010000018.1 GCA_017937135.1 Clostridia bacterium
AAACTAATTATTTTAAACATAGAATTTCTAAATACACGATATTGGCGATGATTTAAGGAGCAAGAAAAAACTACTGCTTGTGTTATCTCTCCCTCCGTCAACCTCACGGTTGACACCTCCCTCGTCAGATGGAGGCTTGGGCTGATTCCATACAATGCGCCAAATTGATTCCATACAACCTACGGTTGATTCCATACGCACTGCGTGCGATTCCATACACGCAAATGCGTGATTATGTTAGGCTCCTTAAGCCTTCCCAGTGGGGCACCATTGTGGCGTGCCTTGTGCAGAATGGGAACCGCTTGCGGTGGATGAGGTGTTTTGAACAGATACACTCGACTCCACTCCCTTTCATTCGATATGACAGAGTGCGTTTGTCAGCCTCCATCTGATGAGGTGCTCCCTTGTGGGTATGCCTTGTGCAGAGGTGGATTTTGCGAAGCAAAAGACACAGGGAGAGATACACCAAATGAAATAGTTTCTCACTATACCGTCATTTCATATATTTTTCATTTCATTTTAAAGCAAGCGACATTATTTAAAAATTGCGTTTTCCCACAAAACTTTCATTTATATAATATATAATATATTTAATAACGAGCTTTTTGCTCGTTTTTTATTTTCAAAATTTCCAAATCTGTACCGTCCAGTACCGGTTTTGTTATGCAATAATAAAGGTGCGGAAATACTTGAAGCAAGTGAAAATATGAAATGGAGGCAAAAAATGAAAAGAAAAAGCACGGCGATACTGACGGAGGAGGAAAAAAGTGGCGAGTCTTTATATCTCGAAAATGAAAATGTGAGTTCCGATAATCCAAAAGACACTTTGCAAATACAAAAAACGGGTCGAATAAAAAGGAAAAGAAAAATTTCCTTCAAGGGCTCCTTGGAAAAAATACTTTCTATGCAAATTTTGCCTAAAAGCGTTAGCGAGGCAGTACTAAAAACTCCCTTAGGAAGCGCAATAACATATCAGGAAGCTATCTTGCTTGCACAGGCAATAAAAGCCTCAAACGGAGATACGCAGGCGGCAGTATTTATAAGAGATTCCTCGGGAAACAAGCTAAAGGACGGGGAAAAGGAAACGCCAAGGGCTAAAAGGTTTGAGGACTTTTAAGGCAACAATTTAATAAATCAAGCGAGCACCACGTTAAAAATATAATATGTGGTGCTCGTCTTGACAAATGGAGATTTTAGAAAGGAGAACAAATGAAAATTGGAGAGATAAAAATAGAGGCGATTATGCTGATGTTTCCAAGCGCTCAAATATCATATTCATTAGATGATGACGAAAGCATATTAAATAGCATTTACCAGCTTAAATCAGACGGTAATTTTCGCGAGTATATTAGCGCCTGCGTTGGTTCAATAAATCGCGCACTTTCCTTTATTGAGGCAAGTGGCAAAAGTAAAACAAAAAGCGTAAAAATCACTCCCAATGCGTGTGAAGTGCTTGCAAGCAACAAGGTGCGCGTGCATATATCAAGGCTAAGCGATGATGTCCTAAGTGTTGAGGGCGTTATTGCACACGGAAGGGAAAACGAAAAAATCGAGCATTTTATGGAATCCGATAGCACGCTTATTATAGACAAGCTACCAAAAAATAGCGAATGTGTGCTTGTTTATAAATCAAAAATTAAAAGAATATCTCAGCTAACAGCCGACACAGATGAGCTTGATGTAAGAGAGGAAATAGCAAGCGCTATTCCTTACTTTATAAAGTCAGAGCTATTTGAGGGTGAGGATAGCGAGGGCGCGAAAATTGCAAGAGAAAAATTTTATGAGCTATTAAATTTATTGCCTGAGCCAAAAGCTATTGAATACAAAACAGTGCAAAGCACTCTTTGTATGGATATTTAAGGAGGAAAAATATGAACAAAAAAACATATGAGATTCCACTTAATTTAGGAGTTGACCTCCAAAGCCCCCTGTCGATGATAAAAAATGGACGTCTAAGCTATATGAAAAATCTCATTTGTAAGGGAGGAGTGTTATCGAAGCGCAACGGCTACAAGAGCATAAAAACCTTTTTAGACGAGGACTTTTCCAAGCTTCAGATAAATGGAATTTATAGCTATTCAGTCTATAATGACCAAAAAGAGCCGACCCCGTGTTATATTTTGCACGCAGGGGCTAATTTGTATAGATGCACAACCGACTTTATTAGCTGTGAAAAAATTCCACTTGACAATGGAGTAGAAATACAAGACACCAAAACAAGAGGCTTTTTAGTAGATAACAATCTCTTTATTGTAGGCAACAAGGAGGTTTTAGTCTATGACGGAGAAAAAATTAAAAGCCCATATAGTGTTGAAAGCCTTTACGTGCCGAAAACAACCGTTGGCATAACTGACCACAGACACGAAATGAAAAGATACAAAAGGGAAAGCCCGAATTTACTTAGTGGCAAAAGAAAAAACACCCTTAGGGGTAGCAATTTATATGTTAACACCGAAGCAACAGGTAACAAGGCAGAGGCGCCCGTATTCTTGCTTGATGCCGACATAAAGCCATATACAAAAATGAAGGTTCATGTAAGAATACGTGTAAGAAAAAGCACCGATTTAATAGACGAAACAACCTCGTGCTACATTGGAGTTGATGCAAATGGCGACGAGGTTAACACAATAGTTAACGTAAAATACGGAATTGACTCCGTTTCCCCTCTGCATACTGCATATCTTTTGCGCGAGCCAATAACCGACGATGACGGAAGGGAAATACGAATAAAGCTAAGCGAGGAGGACATTCGCGCCTACAATAAGCTTGGCTGGGCGATGGGCATAAAAAGTAGAAATGAAATATATTTTTCCTTCGATTTAACACCTCCAATAATAGGTCTTGATAACATAAGCGTGGAGTTTGAGGAGGTAAACAAGGAGAAGAGCGATTTTATATATTCAACCCTTGGCGCAGTGGCAAATTCAAACACAGGTGGCGCTATAATGCTTCTTTGCTACGACAACAACAAAATTGCATACTCAATGCCAAATAAAAATGGACTTTATTTCCCAAGGGATAACTGCGTGTGTGTTGGCAATTATTCAAGCCCAATTAAGGGTATTTTGCAAATGCACGACAACTTGGTAGGCGTATATAAGGAAAGGAGCTTTTACCGTCTTGAGCTTGAAAATAGCGACGCCTCAGCCACAACCACAGCGCGCGTTTACCATTCAAGCGATGAGTGTGGGGCAGTAAATGAATATGTGCTATGTAACGTTGATAACGACTCTGTTTCCTTTGGAGAAAACGGAGTATATGGCTATGGCAGCACAAATAATCTTGCTATATCTGCCTGCCTTAGCTCAAGAGGTAAAAATATAGAAGCTGAGCTCTCGGGCTATTCAGAAAACGAGAAAAAAAGCGCAGTAGCAATATGTCACGACAGGCGCTATTACCTTTTTATCAAGGACAAGGTATATATTGCTGATTCAAGATACAAATCGCGCGATTCAAGTGGTAATTCGGATATTTTTGAATACGAATGGTGGGTATGGCAGTGCCCAAGCGTAAGGGTGGCTGTATCGCTTGACAATAAAATATATTTAGGTACAAAAGACGGTGAGATAATAACCCTTGACAGCGAGTTTTCGGACCGTTATAGCGTTATTTACAGGGTGTCACACGGAGAGCTTCTATGCAAAAGCGATAACGAAAAAACAACTCTGTATTTCGATATGGAAAGTCCTCCCGACGTGGGTGAGGTCATATATCTTAGCGAGCACGAGGCG
The DNA here is from genome assembly GCA_017937135.1 of Clostridia bacterium. Lineage (GTDB taxonomy): Bacteria > Bacillota > Clostridia > Oscillospirales > CAG-272 > RGIG2000. The sequence goes on from JAGBEE010000018.1 coordinate 3,732, forward strand.
CTTTTTTCAAAAAACGTACTCTGTATAAGCGAAAACGGTGAATTTAAGGTATCGCCTGCCGATTTTGTCAAAAACGGAAGCATCGCTATTTATGATAGCGTACAGGCAAGAGTCTATAACAGTAAGGGCGAATTTTTACTTGGTGGAAAAATTTACGATAGCAATATATCAAAATCAACCTTCAGAATAGACACAGAGGCAAAAGCGACTGCTGGTGAAGCATATACTGTTTATCTATATCACAGAACAAGGGAAATTCCATACGAGCTATTCAAGGTGGACGATGGCTATATTTTAAAAAGGTATAATGAGCCTGTTTTTATCAAGGACACTGGCAGCTTGTGCGCCTTTGTCGATAAAAATGAGGAAATAGAGTGCGAGCTACACACCTCCCTTATTTCATTTTCGGAGCCAAATAAGAAAAAAACCCTTACACGTGTGCTTCTTTTGCCAAGCGCGAGCACAAACGGGGAGGTTGAGCTTGTATATGAGAGCGAGAAAAATAAATGCACTAAGCGCTTAGATATTTCAAGCCAGCTTGACTTTAACTTATTAAATTTTGACAAGCTTTCCTTTCAGGATTCGCTTGGCAAGGCGTATGTGCTCCCTTGTCTTGAAAGAAATTTTAGGTTTATTCGCTTTAAAATCAAATCAAGAAGCAAAGGCGATTTTGGAATAGAATCGATTTTTTGCACCTACTCAACTATAAAAGGAGAAATTTAATGAAGGATTATAAAATTACAAATGAGGAAATAAATCAAGTAATAATGCACTCCCCATATTCCTTGGGGGACACGCCCACAACAGAGGGCTTAAAGGCTGTACATATTAAAAAATACTTCTATGATTTTATAAGGGTGCTTGCTGAAAAATTAAATGTTCATTTAAGCGAGCTCACTGAGGTGTTAAGTACCTACGATGGCGTATGCAGTGATGCTAAAAATAACAAGGAAAGAATAGAAGAAATTCTAAATAAGCTCCTCGACCTTGACACAAAGGATAGTGAGCTTGGCACAGGCATACAAAATGCCGTGTCTATCCACAATGAAAGTGCGCTTTCACATAGCGATATAAGGATGCAGATAGGCAATGAAATCAGCGTGCACGACAATAGCTTAATTGCTCACGAGGATATAAGAGAAAAATTAAAGCACGCAATAAAAAAATGTGAGCTTGCCTATATGGTGGCAAGTGGAAAAAATAGAGCCTTTCCCATATCTGACGTTGCCGATATGATAGATATAATTTTATCGGGTGAGGAATTAAGAATAGGCGACGTTTTTATGCTTGCACAGGGAGAGGTGTCTGATTTTACCGTTTTTGACACTAATGTAGCCACTCCCCTGGAGGGCGATATTGAGCTTTTACCCGAGGAAATAGCAAGTGGAGAAATGGATATTTTGTGTGGCAAAATGTATTACTACAATAAGGTGAGGCTTTTGTCGGCAAAAAAGGGTCTTGAAACAAGCGTTCTTGCTAAAAGGGAGGAGCTTGAGGAGCTCTTTAGCGAAATGAACGAATATATTACCAAAAATGACGGTGTTATTTCCGACATAAATAAGGCGCTAAATATCAAGCAAAACAAAAAGGAAATTTTGGAAAACAGCGCACACAGTGTCGATATTTTAAATAATACCGAGTATAATTTGGGGCTAAGAGCTACAATTAGTCTTAATTTGCCTGCGGATATACCAGCCGATTTTGAAGCATATTTTAATTTTCGCTCTGGCACAACGCCAACCTCACTTGATGCCCCCGATAATCTTATCTTTACGGGTGATGATACCTTAGATGGAAAGCTTTATCCCGTGTCAAACAGAATTTACGAGGTCAGCATTAAAAGCGTCGGTGGATATTTAATAGCGCGCGTTGGCTGTGCTGACTATGAGGTTATACAATGACGCATTTCGAGGAAATAAGAAGAAGGCTGACAAAGCGCCACAAAATACGTGGAACTAAAGCCAGCGCAAAAAGCGAAGGCAATACTCTTGAAATTGAACAGAGCGCAGGCGTTGGCTTTGAGAAAATAAGAATTTTTGGCGCATCGCATCAGCCGAGTGTAAATTTTGGCGAGGTATATTTGGACTATTTTAAAAACACCTCAAATTACACAGGTCTTGTAACAGGCGCCTTTGCAATACCTCTGCCAAGCGCCTTGGTCGGTAAGGAAATAACCTTTTCACTGAGAAATACAGGTGCCACTCTTGCAAACACTCTGTCCCTATCTGACAGTGACAACCCACTTTTTGCTACAAGCGAATCTCTTTTGACAAGCAGTGGTGAAATAAATACAATAACAAGCTCTAAGTACACCTATTTAATAATAGGAAATGTAATGTCAAGCGACGAAATAAGCGCGTTTTGGGGAAATTATCTCTTGGTAGCAACAGCAAACGAGATAAGCGCCACCTTGCCACATCCAATATATAGCTCAGCCGATAAAGGAATGACGTTTAATCTTAATAGCAGAAATATGTTTGATTTAGCTAAGGCAAGCAGCTCTACATATTGGAAGGGTGTGCAGTATAAAAAATTCACCCCTATTGTCTTTAAAAAGGGAGTCAGATATACAGTAACAATAGGTAAAAATCTATGCAACAGTATAGATTACCCATTTAATACCGAAACCGTTGCAATTGTAATAAATGCAAACGGTGGCTGGAATGGAGTTTTGTTGGGAAATACCTCTTCGGGAATAAGATACGGAACAAAATTTTCTGTGTATAACCAAAATAGTGACCTATATCTATGGACTTATATAAAAGGAATAAGCTACGAGCAATTTTTTACCGATGTAATTAAGGAAATGCAAATAGTAGAGGGCACAGAGGCATTTCCTTATGAGCCATATTTTGTTGAGAAAATTCAAATACCAAGCGAGGTGATGCTCAAAGACGGAGCAGTAGTTAAGCTAAGGCTTGGTAAATATAAAAATGCTGATTATATTGAGATAGATAAAAAGGCAAGAAGCGTTAGGTATTATGAATACACAAAAGCGCCAGACCCCACCCTGCCACTTAGCGAGCAAGCAGAAAATGACGAGCCAAGCGTATATGACCTATCAAATAGCGATTTGGCGCAGGAGCTTTTGTCGCTTAGTATCCCTTGCTATTTAAGCGGAAGCATAGAAATTATTCCAAACGATGAAAAAATGATACCTGTAAGTGCAATACAGGCCGAGTATTATTCAACCTCGCGCGATGAAATGGTAACGCTCACAATTGATTTTATCGACACAGAGGGCGTTAAAATTCAAGCAAGCAAGGAATATAGCGTAAGAAGGGGAGCAAGATATCTAATAATCTCTCCACATATAGATAACTATATTCCTATCTTTGAAAAGCAAGAGGGAATAGCAAGCGGCGATACTACGATAAGCTTAATTTATAAGGAGGATGAAAATGTATAGAAGCGTATATTCAGAAATAAACGGAGCGCTTGTACAAAACAAAGACAGATTTGTAAAATACAAGGACGAAAAAGGAATAGACAGAACCATAACAAACCCAACCTATAAGGATTTTAAAAGGGTAGGCAAGCTACCAAAAAGGGAAATTATGAAAAAGCCGTCATACGACGAAAGCACGCATATCTTAAGGGAAGTGTACATAAAAAAAGACGACTTTTTTGAAATAAGCTACGAGGTTATAAAAAAGGAGGAAAGGATTTGAAAAAGCTAATAATTTTTATACTATCGCTTGCTATCTTGTGCGCGCTATTCTCAGTTAGCGCTATGGCAGGTGAGGAAATAACAGATACAAATAATACAAGCCAACAGACAAGCACTGATTCAGCGCTAAATGGTACACAGCATAGTCAAGCAGAGGACGAAAGGGCAAACAGCGAAATTATTAAGGAATATCTGAAGGAAAAAATCATGCCCGTGATAATTGGCGTTCTAACTGCCATATGCGCGCTTTTAGCGACACTGGGAAAAATCAAAAGGGCTATGTGTGACCTTGGCGCTTCCAGAGAGGAATTAAAAAAGGAAGTCGAAAGCAGAGATTTAAGCTTTAAGGAAAAAAGTGAGTACATACAAGCAAGAATAGATGAGGTTAAAAATGCGTTAAAGGACGTGCCGACCCTTAAAGAAGACACTATGAAGCTAATAAAAGAGCTTTCAATTCTGAAAAATGAGTGCGAGGCGCTTAGCAAGATGCTATACCTTGGCTTTTTGCAAAGCAAGGACGTAATAACGAGTGGAGCAGGCAAAAAAATTGTACAGCTTGCCGAGGAAATTTCAAGTCTGAACGATGGTTCAATGTCTGTAAACAACGGTGAAAAATGCAACGAAAAAACGGAAATTATCGCACCCAGTGTCGATAATCCTCTTGGCGAGGGGGCTATTTCAGATGACAAAGCTTAAAATGCCATTTTTGTATTTTTTGTCCTTTGCCTTGTCACTTTTACCGGCACTTATTTTCTTTATAGTAAATTCCGAAAAATACGTAATGGCAGTGCCTGATAGAGTAAAGCTGACCTTTGGTGGAATAATAATTTGTATTCTTTTAATAATGAAGGTGTCACACGCCCTGCGAGTTTCAAATGGAATAACCTTTTTTGGACTTGTTTTTATTCTCTCGTATCTTTTCGAGCCTATAATTGAGGACATTATGATTTTTTCCTTCCTTGCAATAGTAGGTGAGCTTCTTAGCCTTGCAGTAAGAGCAATAATAAGAAGCGAAAGAGAAAAAATGATAGCGAGCAAAACAGCAGCCGAGGTAAAGGAGCTGTTGAAAAATAATTAAAAATCAGTTGCTTTTTAAGGGGGAGTATCCCCCCTTAAGAGCACACAAAAACAGGAGGAAAGGGTTAAATGAAAAAGAATAGCTTTGCAGAGATTTTTTATAAAAATGCTGGATACGTGGCTGTAATTTTGATTTCTACCATCTATATAGCAAGCTCGCTTATCTTAATTTCCAAGACAGGAAGAAGCATATACGAAATAATTGGCACAGGCGCGCTTAGTATGATAGTTGGAATTATGATAAACGGAGTTTTTCGTTCGATTGGAATATCAAGGGGAGAGAGCGACGAAAAAACAGCCTTAGCCAATCAAAAATACAATATGGCAGTAGAAGAAATAGAGCCATATGCCGATATGCTTGACTCCTTTTGCGAGGCTGAAAACAAAAGAGCCTTAAAAAGCATAAGATGCAGAATTTTAGCAGGCGCAGGAATGAAATATGAGGACTTTTTTGATGAAAACGGAGTAGTCATAAATAACGATTTCAGGCTATACACGCAGGAGTACATATCAGCCTTTAAGGGGTGGAGACACCGTCGCGCTCTTAAAAGACAAAACAAAAAGCGTAGGAGCGCGCTAAAAAAGGCTATTGATGTAAAAATTAAGCTCTTATCAGGTATGGCGTTAACTGCCCAGAGCGTAAAGGAAAACAATCCATTTGATTTTGGCAAGAATAAAAATGAGTACGTAAGGGCAAGAAGCGCTACCGACATTTTAATAAGGGTAGTAATGGCAATAATTTTTGGAGCGTTTGGTGTCAGCTTTGTAAATGAGGTGAATATTGCCACGCTTATTTGGAACTCATTGCAGATAATAATGTACTTAACAGGTGGAGTAATTCAAATGTATTCCTCATACAGCTGGGTGGTTGACGAATATACTCAGGGCTTGTCGAAAAAGGTTGATATATTAAATAAATTTAAAATTTTTGCAAGGAAAAACGAGCAAAAATAATATACTTAGTTGACAAGCGCGAATAAAAATGCTACAATTAGTCATATATAAAAATTCGCGGAGGTTCTTTTATGAACAACGATAAAATTTTAGAGCTTCAAAGGGTGGCAACCGATATAAGGCTTGGCGCAGTAGAGGCTGTTTATAGTGCAAAGAGCGGACATCCCGGTGGCGCACTTTCAAGCGCTGACATTATGGCTTGTCTATATTTCTCTGAGCTTAATGTTAATCCACAAAATCCACAAGACCCAAAAAGAGACAGATTCGTGCTTTCAAAGGGACACTCCTGTCCAGCGCTTTATGCAGCACTTGCATTAAAGGGCTATTTTGACAGAAGCGAGCTTAAGAGGTTCAGACACGTTGGCTCCTTCGCACAGGGACATCCTGATATGAAGAGCATGAAGGGCGTTGATATGTCAGCAGGCTCATTGGGACAAGGCTTTTCAGTAGCTTGTGGAATGGCGCTTGCCGCTAAAATGGATGGAAAAGACTACCGTACCTACGCAATAATTGGTGATGGTGAGAGCCAAGAGGGACAAATTTGGGAGGCAACAATGTTTGCAGCTCACTATAACCTTGACAACCTTTGCTTAATCATTGATAATAATGGCTTGCAAATTGACGGTAAGGTTAAGGACGTTATGAACACAATGCCATACGCAAGCAAATTCAAGGCATTTGGCTGGAACGTAATTTCCATTGACGGACATAATATTGAGGAAATTTTAAATGCCTTTGACGAGGCTAAAAGGGCTAAGGGCAAGCCAACTGTAATAATTGCAAAAACCATTAAGGGCAAGGGCGTTTCCTTTATGGAAAACCAAGCAGGCTGGCACGGAAAGGCTCCAAACGAGGAGCAATATAATATTGCGCTTAGCGAGCTTACAGAATACAAAAATTCACTCGGAGGTAACAAATAATGGCAGATAAAATCGCGACAAGAGAAGCCTATGGTAATGCCTTGGCTGAATTTGGCTCAGTTTACAGAGATGTTGTAGTTTTGGACGCCGACCTTGCAGAGGCAACAAAGACAATTATCTTTAAAAAGAAATTCCCCGAGAGATTTTTCGACTGTGGAATTGCAGAAAACAATATGTTTTGCGTAGCAGCAGGGCTTTCAACAGCGGGCAAAATTCCATTTGCAAGCACCTTTGCAATGTTTGCAGCTGGCAGAAGCTTTGACCAAATAAGAAACTCAATTGGCTACCCACACCTAAACGTAAAAATCTGTGCAACCCACGCAGGAATTAGTGTAGGTGAGGACGGTGCGACCCACCAATGCAACGAGGATATAGCGCTTATGCGTACAATACCCGGTATGGTAGTAATCAACCCATCTGACGCAGTTGAGGCAAAGAGCGCAGTTGAGGCTGCAATAAAATACAACGGTCCTGTTTATATGCGCTTTGGCAGACTTCCTATTTCTATAATCAATGACAATCCCGATTACAAGTTTGAAATAGGCAAGGCTATAAAAATGGCTGATGGTAACGACGTAACGATAGTTGCAAACGGAATGATGGTTGAAGAGGCACTTATCGCAAGAGAAATGCTTCTTGCAGAGGGAATAACTGCATCCGTTATCAATATGCACACAGTTAAGCCAATAGATAAGGAAACCTTAATAGCTGAGGCTCAGCAAACAGGCGCAATTGTAACATCCGAGGAGCACAATATTATAGGTGGTCTTGGTAGCGCAGTTGCAGAGGCACTTTGTGAAATTTGTCCTGTTCCTGTGGTCAGACACGGAGTTGAGGACGTTTTCGGCAAGAGTGGTCCGGCTAAGGAGCTTATCGAGCACTTTGCGCTTAACGCAAGAGGAATAGTAGAAAAGGTTAAGATAGCTATAAACCTTAAAAACAGCAGATAAAATAAAAAGGGGCTGTCGCATTTGAAGCGACGCCCCTTTTTTGGGGGATAGTGAAATATGTGCCCAAGGCGTGATTCGTACACGTAGGCGTACTTCGTACGGTAGAGTGCGATGCTCGCGCCTAAAAAACAGATGTTAAAATGAAGAGAGCTTGCAACAAAACCGCAAGCTCTCAACCTTAAAATTTTACTAAAATAAATGTTTATACTTAATTTCAAGAGGGAATGTGTCTGTTTTTGTTCTGCGCTTATTGCAACATCCCCTTTTGCTTTGAGGTGAAAAATCACACACGGGGTGAGGCTTTTTTGCTGATTTGAAAATCGGCAGACACTATTTCGGAAGGCAAAATTCCAAAATAATTGTGTATTTTTATCAAAACTCCACACCTTAGACGACGAGGTAAAATATTATCTTCTATTAGCGACAGTGATTTTATACCTATACCCATTATTTTAGCCATTTTCTTTTTAGATAGACCTTCCCTTTTTCGCAGCACCCTAATATTGTTACAAAAGCTATTGATAATTTCATTTATTTCCATAAAAAACCTCCTTTTGATAACACTATGATAACACTTTGTGACTGGAAAGTCAATATAAAAGTTGGTAAAATGTTACTATAATAATATCTAAGTGGTAGTGAGGTGTTAGCATGGCAACGAATAAGATACAAACAGGAATACGATTTGAGGTAGAGCTTCTTAGCAAAATCGCATATATAGCAAAGCAGAATAAGAGGTCGCTGAATGCTCAGCTTGAGTACTTGGCGCAAAAATGCGTTGACGAATATGAGAAGGAAAACGGTAAAATAAAAACCGAATATGACGAATAATTGTAAGGGGCGCCTTAATATGCGTGATACTCTTAACGGAGTATCACGCATAACTCTATTCGCCTACGGCGAGTGATATTGCTACGCAGTTATATTCGGCTTATACCGAGTGATATTCGCTACGCGAGTTTTTAGGCGAATAGAATATCACTGCAAGGCAAAGACTTGCAATATCACTTCCCGTCAGGGAAATACCACTCTTCGCGTCAGCGAAGAATATCACTTTTAATACTAACAGAAAAATAGAGAACATTTCGGCTCGCATGAAACCGATTTGTTCTCTCTTTCTCTTTGTATAGGGGTTGCCCGAAGCGAAGTATGAGCTTTTGGGGTTCGCGTATTATGGGTTTGGGCTTAGCCCATTTGAATTGACCAGTCAAATGTGATGCCCTCGCTTAGTAGCGTTTTCAAATTCTCCGTTAAGAGCCTCACCCTTATAGGCGCCTCTATATTTTTAAAGCTGTATTGAAAGCAACAACATTCACCTATAAGTGACAAAAGCGTGAAAAAAAGACGAAAAATGACAGGTGGTAAAATATTATTATTGATTTACTTGATTTTATATGCTATACTTTAAAATGTAATATTATGTTTATATATAAATGCGTAGCGAATATGACTACGTATATATAAAGGAGAGCTAATGGTTGAGATAAAAAATCTTGTCAGAAGATTTGGCAACAAATATGCAGTCGATGATATTTCATTTGAAATTCAAAGGGGCGAAATAGTTGGCTTTTTAGGTCCTAACGGAGCTGGAAAATCAACAACTATGAATATGATAACGGGCTACATTTCCCCAACGAGTGGAGCTGTTACAATTGACGGTAAGGACATTTTTGACGAGCCGACAGAGGCTAAGAAAAAAATAGGCTTTTTACCTGAGCAGCCACCTCTTTATATGGATATGACGGTTTGGGAATACCTTTCCTTTGTGTTTGATTTAAAGGGCTGTGATTTTAATAAAAAGGAGCACTTAAACGAGGTTTGCGAGCTTGTTAAGGTGAATGACGTTAGAGATAGGCTCATTAAAAATCTTTCTAAGGGATATAAGCAAAGGGTAGGAATTGCAGGCGCAATTATAGGAAATCCACCCGTTATGATATTTGACGAGCCAACGGTTGGACTTGACCCTAAGCAAATTATCGAGATAAGAAACCTTATAAGAGGTCTTGGCAAAAAGCATACTGTTATTTTGTCCTCTCACATTTTGTCCGAGGTACAGGCAATATGCGACAGAATTATTATTATAAACGAGGGCAAGATAATTGCCGACCAAAAAACAACAAAGCTAAACGCAGTTTTAGGACAGGGAAATCGCTTTAAGGTTAAGGTCGCAGGACCCTATAAGGAGGTACAAAACCTCATTTCTAAAATACACGGAGTTAATAAGGTTACAACTGACGGTGTGCGCGATGGCGATGCATACACCTTTATAGTTGACCATTCGGCAAGCGTTGACGTAAGAAAAATGATATTCCGTTCACTTGCAGAGCGCGCTTGGCCAATTTTAGCGCTTGAGGGCGTTGAGGCAACGCTTGAGGAGCTATTCGTTAAATTTATTGATGGCAAAGGAGGGTTAGAATAGTGTTTGCTATTTACAAAAAGGAAATAAGCTCATATTTTAAAACTGCAACAGGCTATATTTTTCTTGCCTGCGCGCTTGTAATATCAGGCTTCTTCTTTTGCATGAACACAATAATGGCTGACAAGCCGACCTCCGACATTTCAAGCTATTTTTACATAATGGTGCTTCTTATAGTGGTGCTTTGCCCTATACTTACAATGCGCTCATTTAGTGAGGAAAGGAAAACTAAAACCGAACAGCTTCTTTTGACCTCTCCCGTGTCAATTTTTTCAATGGTAATTGGCAAATTCCTATCTGCTCTTACTATGTTTTTGATTTTCCTTGGTATAACTACGATTTATTATATACCACTTTTTGCAACCGTTGCAAACGGAGCTAACTCACCTAACGGAGCAATGCTGCTTGGCAATATGCTTGCCCTTATATTAGTTGGTATGTGCTTTATAGCTATAGGTATATTTGTATCAGCCCTAACTGAAAATATGCCCGCAGCTTACATAATTACAGTGGCAATACTTTTATTCCTTCTTCTTATCAATGCGTTCAACGCATATATTGGTATTGAATGGATAAGGGTGGTGCTTGACTGGCTATCCATTTACGGTAGATTTAATGCGTTTACTCACGGTATTTTTGATATAAGCGCACTGATTTATTACCTTTCCATCACAGGAGTTTTCCTATTTTTGTGCGAGCGCGTGTTCCAAATGCGCCGTTTGGGTTAAGGGGGTGCTACTGTGAAGCAAGGATTTTTTAACAATAAAAAGCTTAAAGCAGGAGCTTTTGCGTGGGCGTTTTGCGCCATAATCATAGCAATAGTAATCGCCTTTAACTCAATTGTATCCGTTCTTGGCGATGAGCTTGAATGGTACATCGATATGACTGACGAGCAAATTTATACCGTTTCCGACGAGCTTTTTGTGGCTCTTGAGGCGGTTGATAAGGGCGTTGATGTGGAAATAATCTTCTGCTGTACTAAGGACGTAGCAGAAAAGAACTATTCCAACCTTGAAAGCGGACAGGCATTGGCTTACGTGCACTCAACGGCTGAGCAAATTGCCCAGAGATGCGATAATGTAACCATTTCATATCACGACCCAATTAAAGAGCCAACGTATTTTAATGACAACTTTGATATGGGCAGGGACGGAAGACCCGCACAGGGTGGAGTCGTTGTTGCAAGACGTGGCGCTGACGGTAAGTTTGGCACACAGTACAGAGCCTACAAGCCAACAGCCTTCTATGTTAACGACACAGACGGAAATTTGTATGGCTACAGGGGCGAATATGTTTTTGCAAGAGCGATTATTTCCTTAACCTATGATGAAACCCCCGTTGTTTATTTCACAGCAAATCATAGCGAAAGGCTAACTAATGAAAAGGGAACAGACCTCGCCTCAATAGTAAAGCTCTTTACCGAGCTTGGCTTTGATGCAAGGACAATAGACCTTAGCGAAAGCGTAATTGAATGTGAATGTGGAGTAGAAATTGGCGAATTTTCAGATGGTATTGGCGTAGCATATGAAAATAAAAAGGACTTTACCTGTCCATCCTGTAAAAAGATATATGGAACAAGCAAGGCTGATATGGAAAAATATGATAAAATGTACAAGCCAAGAACGCAAATGCCTGAAAATGCGCGTATGGTTGTAATAAATCAGCCACAGTCCGACCTTGTAGATACCGAGGCTGCGCTTCTTAGAAAATACCTTGATGTACAGGGTAGTTTAATGATATTTGCTGACCCGGACATTAAAGTAAAGGACAAGCAGCCTGAGCTTTATGACTTTGTCGAGTCCTGGGCTGGTGTTAGCATTCATACAGATAACAGAGTAGTTGACTATTCAAAAAGGCCATCGGGTAGCCAAAGCGATTATATCTTCAAGGCAGATATGGCAGACAATATAGCGACAGATACCTATGTGCCAAATATTGGTACTATTCAGCCAATAATTGAAAATAGCGGTATTCTTACAATAAACCCCGACTATTTGCCGGAGGATGACGAAAACGACAGTGGCTATAACGACGGTACAAATATGACAAGGGAAACCTTACCTCTTATAGTAACCTCATCAAGCGCAATATATGACGACGACAATGACGAAACAGAGGACAGAGGCGTTCACACAATAATGACAGTAAGCTACTCATACACCATAAAGGGTGGAGAGCACGATTATTATTCAAGAATGATTGTATGTGCAAGTGCTGGCTTTGCCGAGGACAGCGCGCTTAACTCAAATGCCTATGCGAACAAGGAAATTGTAGCCTCGCTCGTTCACTCAACAACAGGAGCGCAGGTGCCTGTAAGCATTGACATAGTGCCATTTTCTGACTATTCACTTGATATAACAGAATCACAAGCGCAGGTGCTTCTTTGCGTTTTAACCTTCGTTCCTTGCTTAATATGTGCAGTAATTGGCTTTGTGATAATTTACAGGAGAAAGCATAGATGAAAACAAAGAAGAAAATAATTACTCTTTCCTTGCTTCTTGTGGTGCTGGCTCTTTTAATAGCAGGCTTTTTCATAATAAAAGCAGTGCTCGCAAATGACGAACATGGTCCTTCAAGCGCTGTTAAGCCGGAGAAGGGAGAGGGAGTAATGGGTAATGCCCTGACAATATTCCCCGAAATTCCCGAGTCAAATATTTATTCCATTGATATCAAGCATAAAAACGGACATGAATATGGCTTTGTAAAAACGTGGGACAAGGACAAGGCAAAATATGTAATGTCTCTTAAAAATTACGAAAAGCTACCATATGATGAGGAAGCGTATGCGTATTTAACAGCATATGTAAGATGTCCGATAACCTATGAGCCAATAAGAAATGCAACCAATGAGCAGCTAAGTGAATACGGTGTTACACAGAATACCTGTCGCTTCTCGTTTACTATAATCTCAGACGAGGAGACAGGAAAAAGAGAATATACCGTGTATGTTGGTAATGAGGCGTATAGCGCAGGCACAACGTACTACGCTTCAGTTGAGGGCAGAAATGTAATATATCGCTTGCAAAAGGATATAGATACATACGCTTCAAAAACGCTTTACGATTATTTATCCCCTACAATCTTTGAGAGATTTAAGAATGCCACAGATGCTATTTTGGGCATAGAAAGCTTTGACATTTTAAAAACAAAGCTTCAAGAAAACAGCGCCTCAAGCGTAATATCCTTAAGAGTATCGGAAAAAACAGAAACAAGCGCGTATTTTGACGCAATTTATAATATTGACAAGGCGGGAAGGCAAAAAATTACCTTTGCCGACTCAAGCTATCTGCTTGATGTTTTCGGCTTGCTTTATGGCTCGTTTAAGGGTGAGAGCGTTGTCGCTATAAACCCAAATGATGAGGAGCTTAAAAAATATGGCTTAGGAGAGGGCTTTGAGCAGTATATGGTGGTAGCTGTTCACGGTGAAAATGATACGACAAGATTTCTTTTCAGCGATGAAATAGATGGCTATTATTACACCCTTTCAACCTATTCAGACCCCAAAATCCCCTTGCTTATAAAAATATCGGCAGATAAGCTCTCGTTTCTTAAGAGTGACGAGGCATCCTTGCTGAAATGGTCAGCGACAAACAGCGTTTTAACAAGCTTTTTTGAATACCTTTTGCCCGACGACGAGGCTGGCGAGCCTGGTATTAAGGAGCTTACCATTAGAACAAAGGATTATAAGGAAACCTTTTATGTAAATTATAATAAGGGCACAAAGCATCTTGAAATGACAACTAAGGACAGTGGCTTGGTTTTTGGCGACGTTGATACTGACGACCCATACGAGAAGAATCAATTCAGAAACCTATTTACCTACTTAGTTTACTACCCAATGCCAAAGCGCTTTAATTATATGACAGATAGCGAGCTTGCAGAAATTATGCTTGATGAAAACATAGTTTACGAGCTTGATGTTGTAAGAAACGATGGCGTTTTATTAAAGTACACTTATTATAGAATTACAGCAAGCTACGCTCTACAGGTGATGAGCGAGGGCAAAATTGTAGATGGCAATAAGGTATGGGAGGAGCCGACTATTAACTTTGATGTTACAATGGAGCATATAGAAAAGATATCAGAGGCATATAAAACAATAATGGAGGGCGGAAAAATCAAGCCCGACGACAATATCTATTAAAAATACTTGAAATAAGATAGCTATTATGATAAAATTCTTATGGAAATAATTCACAAAACGAAAGGACACAAATATGGAATACAAATACGGTTACTTTAACGAAAGCGGAGACGAGTTTATAATCACAGCGCCAAATACTCCTCGTCCATTTGACAACTTTCTTTTCAATGACTCCTGCTATGCAAACGTGCACCAGACAGGTATCGGATGCTTTGACTATCAAATAAATGGTACAGAGGGTATTCAGCTTTACACAGGCGTTGGTCGTATCTGTGACTACGACGTTTTTGGCAAAAATCACCTTTATAACAGAGTAATCTTTATAAGAGATAATGAAACAGGCGAGTTTTGGACTCTTAACTGGGAGCCCGTTTGCCACCCCTACCAAAGCTACAAATGCACACAGGGTATGGGCTATACGCTTATAGAAAATAAGACCTGCGACACGCTTTCAAGGCTTCGCTTATTTGTACCAACGGGCAAGGACGCAGTTGAAATTTGGAAGCTAAGCCTTAAAAATGAGGGCGATAAAAAGCGCTCCTATTCCATATTTACATATAGCCAAATTCAGTTCAAGTTCAAATGGGGCTTCGATAGCTACGGTGACACTATGTATCGTGCTACAAGATTTGACGAGGGAAGAAACACCTTCTATATGACAAAGCACCCATTTATTAAGCCTCACAACTACCTGACTGCATTTATGGTAGCAGACGAGAAAATCACAGGCAGCGAGGGATGCGAAAACGTATTTATCGGTGAATACGGTACAATTGCATCACCACAGGTTGTAAGAGATGGCGTAAGCTATAACTCCATCGGCTCTGCAAACGCAACTATCTGCTCACTTCGCTTCGACATCACTCTTGACAAGGGCGAGAATAAGGACATTAGTATGCTCCTTGGCGCAGGCGAGTGCGAGGATGACTCAATTAAAATGGCAGATAAGTACCTCAAAAACCAAGATGAGTACTTTGAGGCTACAAGGAAATACTATAAGGACCTTTATTCAAAGAACCATATTACAACAAATGATGAGCACCTTGACAGACTTATAAACTTCTGGGGCAAGCACGCAACACACTTTGGTGCTACCTGGTGCCGTTGGGGCTACAATGGCTACCGTGATATTGTTCAGCACGGCTTCGGTGTTGTTTCCTTCAAGACTGATAGAACAAAGGAAATTTTAAAGGAAGCAATTCAAAACCAATACGCAAGTGGTATGGCTGTAAGAGGCTGGAACCCTGTTGACACAAAGCCGTATTCTGACTCAGCGCTCTGGCTTGAATTTACACTTAGCGCATATCTTCGCGAAACAGGCGACGTTGAGTTCTTAAAGGAGGTTTACCCCTTCAGAGACGAGGGAGAGGCAAGCGTGCTTGGACATATGGACAGAGCTCTTGACTTCCTTGAAAATAACAAGGGTGAGCACAACCTTCTCTTAATCAAGTTCGGCGACTGGAACGACTCACTAACAGGTGTTGGCAAGGACGGTAAGGGAGAGAGCGTATGGCTTTCTATCGCATACGCGCAGGCGCTTCTTGAAATGGCGGAGCTTCATAAGTTCCTTGGCGATACAGAAAAGGAAAAGAACTACCTTGCAAGAAGAGAAGCTATTAAGAACGCAATTAACGACAATGCGTGGGATGGCGAGTGGTATCGTCGTTGCTACACAGACCTTGGTAAGCCACTTGGCTCTAAGGAAAATAAATATGCAAAAATGTTTATGGAGCCTCAATGCTGGTCGCTCATTTCAGGCGTAGCAAGCGAGGAAAGAGCAAACACCATCATAAAGGCTATGGATGAGCATATGGCTACTCCTGTTGGATATTTGCTTTTGACACCGTCATATAAGGAATTTGACTCAACAATTGGTCGTATTTCCTCAATGGAGCCGGGCATTTGCGAAAACGGAACAATTTATTCACATACAAATATCTGGATGATTTTGGGACTCTTAAAGTATGGCAAGGCAGACTTGGCATACGAGCTATTTAAGAAAATTGCTCCTGGCTATATTATCGGTGACAATACTGAAATTAAGAACAAGTGCCTACCTTATATGTTCTCAAACTGCTACTTTGGTCCAGAGCACAAAAACAGCGCGTTCCAAATGGAATATAGCTGGATTACAGGCTCTGTTGCTTGGTACACCAACACAATGGAAAACTACTTAATTGGCTTAAGACCTACATATGAGGGCTTAGCTGTTGACCCACACCTTCCATTTGACAAGGCAAGCATGACAAGAACCTTCCGAGGAGCAACCTATAAGGTAACAATTTCCAATCCCGAGAACAAATATAAGGCAGAAAATATGCAAATTATCGTTGACGGAAACGAGATAAACGGCAACCTTATCCCCGACTTTAAGGATGGAAAAGAGCACAATATCATAGTTACAATTAAGTAATAGAATAAACAAAAAACGCGACCCTGTGTCGCGTTTTTCTTTTGTGTAACGAAAACCACGCAATAGTCAAGCAGCTCAAAAAAGGTATATAGCAAGATGATTTCTGTTTCAAGCCAAGCGCGCTCGATTCCTATGAGGATAGCTACAAGACAAAAGGGTGCAGGCAATTAAAGAATTATCAAGCTTTTTTAATAGCCTCCATCTGACGAGGGAGGTGTCAACCGAAAGGTTGACGGAGGGAGAGATATGTCAAACGAAATTGTTCCTCGCACTATGTTATTTTAACCAAACACAGTATGTGGAATAAATCTCCTGCCAAGCTAACGAGTTTACAAAAAATTAACAATTTAACACGCTTTGTTAAATTTGTCCAAAGCTCTGAGCATAAACAAAGCTCGACCCCCTCGCAAGTGGCTGTTTTGTTTTATTTTTGAGTAACAAAAAATCTAAAATATATAATATTTTTGTGCACATTAAACAAAAGTGATGTGTTTTTTTTTTTTTTTTTGTTCAACTTGACAGTTTTCCACATATATGTTAAAATATACGTACAATTATTTATATTTTAAAGGAGAAGCTTTAAATGAAAAAGAAATTATTACTTATAACCACGATGATTTTTGTAATAGCCTGCCTTTTTGCTCTTTGCGTAAGCGCACATGATATAACAAGAAAGGTTACTCTTGACAACGCTACAGAGGTTGCTTTGTATGACGACGAAGGATATGCCTTGACTTATTATCTCGACGATTCGAGCAATCTTGTTAGCCAAAGAACAGTAGATGCTATTACTGTTGACGCAAACGGAAATGCTAAATACAACAGCATAGCGAACATGAGCGTAGTAGTTGCCAACTTCCAGGGAGCAGAGGTAGAGGCTCTTGATGTTAAGCAGGTGCCATCGTACTATTATGGCTCAAACGGAGGAGCTTATCACTCATATAACGACACTATTGAGTATATTTACCTTCCCGATACCCTCACAAGAACTGTAACTAATCAGTTCCGTTGCACATCAAAGCTGAAAATTGTTGACGTCACTAGAAATTCAAAGTGGGAAACAATGGGACAGTTTTGCTTTTACTATGCAACTGGACTTACAGAGTTCTATTATCCGCCAAAGGTTAAAACTACTCCTGGCTCGCAAAATGACGGCGTTGACAGAGGAACCGCAGCAACCTTCTCTCACTGCACCAGCTTGAAAAATCTCTATTTTTACGATAATAGTGAAGTAGAAACCTTCGGTGCTGCATGCTTTACCGACTGTACTTCTCTTGTAACAGTCGAGCTACCAAACTCAATAACTGCTCTTCCCAATAATATTTTTGCACGTTGTTCATCATTGAAGGAAATAAGTCTCCCGAATTCTCTTGAAACAATTGCAAATCACGCATTTTCTTGGTGTACATCACTTGAAGTTATCAGAATGGGAAATTCCTTTGAATACTTTAAAAACACAGGTGATAACTCATTCACATACAAGTGCGGAAATGTTAAGGAAATCTACATTCCTAAGTCCTTCTATGCCACAGCGCCTGATACATCTTTAAACTATAAGGTTTCATACGCGTTTGCCGGTGTTACATCTGATTGTAAATTTTTCTATTGTGGAACAGTTGAAGAATTTGAAATTGCAAAAGCAAATTTCTTAACTCAAGTGAGCGCAACATCAAATAATGGTAAATTCACAAATGCAGAAATAATTACATATGATGAGTATTTAGCAAATACTGAAAGCTATGCAACAGGAAATTATGTTATTTGTGGATATAATCCTTGTGATGCGTTCTATAACTCAAAGCACGATGTTGCGGCAAAGGAAGGTAGCACCTGTATTGGTGACTGCACAAGAAACGGTTGCTCTATGGTAAACGTTCTTCTTGAAAATCCAGTACATCAGCTTTATTATGCGTTTGCAGCAAGCGAGGATGGAAGCGTAGCATTTGATTATCTTAAGACAGTATATGCACTCCACACCTGCAGTAGCTGTAAAACTATCGATTCCTTTGAAAATATCGGCACAATCTTTACAACCACAGGCTACTCATGCGACCAAGTAAATGGCGATGCAATAATGCAAAACTTTGGCGTTGATAAAGAAGTATTGAAAAAATACTGTGAGCTTGCCGAGATAGAGCTCAGCTATGGTTTAGTTGCAGCAAACGGAGCAATTAATTGCCCCGACGTAAACGGAGTATTTGTTAATAATGTAATTAGCATTGATTTCACAAACAGAAGCTACGACCTTATGGAAATGAAGATTTATGGTCTTAAAAATGGTCATCAATCAACACAGCTTTATTGCTGCGCATACATTAAGGTTGGCAACGATATAGTTTATATAGACGACGGAGCAGTAGTAGATACACCAAGCACAAAATCATACAATGACATAGCAGGCGTACAGGTAGAGGTAGTTAGCCTTGACGTAAACGCTCCAGCAAACAAAGAACAATATGTATAATAAATTATAAAAGAATAGAGCAAGGGTAGAAGAATTTTTCTACTCTTGCTCTTTTTGCTTATTATAGCGAACATTAACGTTCTATTTTATGTGTTTATTTTTTGTCGCGTTACTAAATAATCAAGGGTAACTCCATAATAGTCAGAAAGCATTATTGCCGCCCACAAAGGAAGCTCGCGTTCACCACGCTCATATCTTCTATATACTGTTAATTGCATATTAAGGACTTGGGCAATTTCACTCTGAGTTTTGTCATTATCCTCTCTTAAATCGCGCACTCTTTTATACAAAGCCATATAATAAACCTCTTTACAGTAAGTATTTAAGTTTATATGAAAAAACACCGTATGGTATTGAATTATAGCACCATATGGTGCAATAATTGAAATATAAAACTAAAAAATGGTGATAAAACTTATAATATTATATAGCTTTATTTAATGTAATTTCTTTGGTGTATCAATTAGCCCGACGAGGTAATCAATGCTTACGTTATAATATTTAGCAAGAATAATATATTTATCTACGCCCATCATTTGAATACCATTCTCCCACTTGCTGATTTGTTGACGTGTTGTTCCTAATAATTCTGCTATTTGAGTCTGCTTTAAGTCGTGGTCCTCTCTTGTATCCTTTAATCTGTTTTGATAACCCATATAAAATCTCCCTTTAACTTATTTATTTTATTTTAGCATGCACCTTAAAGGTTTCTCTTGACACGCACCTTAAAAGGTGATATAATATTTATATAACTAAATAAAAGGTGATTCTATGAAAGAAGTAATTAAGAGTATATTTAATGGAAATGCATTTTGCATAGAAAAATGTGGCGAAAGCAATGAAAAAATATTAGTAGCGACAAAAAGAGTAAACGAAGCGTATGATGAGCTTGTAAAATTGGTTGGTAGTGAAAATGAGGAGGTAATAGAAAGGTATGAGGATTTGATTTGTGAATTAAATATGCTATTTTATGAGGAATATTTTACCAAGGGATTTGAAATTGGACACAAATTAGCTTTTGAAATATTAAAATAAAAACCGACTGACTAAATTGAAGTGAACCCTATTTAGTTCACAAAAAACAAAAAACGGCATAATGAAGAACAGGAAGAGGAAATCACCTTTTCCTGTTTTTTAATCGAGTTGTATTGTAAAAAATCAGCCAATCTTCAACAAGGGATAGATATTCTTGAAAAGATGTGATAT
>JAGBEE010000037.1 GCA_017937135.1 Clostridia bacterium
ACTACAAAGTCGTGAAGCAGAAGCTCGAACGATGATTCGTAGCCAACAAAAAAGACAGGTACAAGACCTGTCGAAAAATCGACATAATAAGAATTAGAGATACATTCCCTGAAGGGAATGAACTTCGGCGAGCCTTATGCTTGCAAGCAGACAACGGCTCTTGCCTCGTTTACGCACTCTATTCGTGGCAAAGCCACGAGCAGAAGTTTGAACAATGATTCGCAACCAACAAAAAAGACAGGCACAAGACCTGTCTTTTTTGTTGGCGGAGAAGCAGAGATTCGAACTCTGGAACCGTGTTACCGGTTACACGATTTCCAATCGTGCGCCCTCGACCAGCTAGGCGACTTCTCCATATATAACATTGTGTATGGTAAAATTTGTGTAGGCAATTTTATTGATTTTATACCGTCGCACGCTTTCGGCTAAACAATCAACCATCGCAAGCTCGGTTTCTTGAAGTCTCAATGTGAGCTAAGCGACTTCTCCATAAAACATATTTAGTTTTGCAATTTACCTGTGTAAGTATAGCATAACTTTTTTTAAAAATCAAGATATTTTTTAACTTTTACAAAAAAATTTAACTATACAAACAAAAATCAGGCTGACAAATATTTATCAGCCTAATTTATCTTGTGAAAGTAACTATCAGAGCATTAACTCATTTATATCCTTACCAAGTATTTTAGCACCCTTTACAAGCATAGGAATTTTAACTAACTCCTTGCTACCGGGGCATACAGGATAAATGCCTAAGGTTGATAAAATATACCAAGCAGACATAGAGCCATTGTCCTCATCACCTGGATAGTAATCAGGAGTAAACAGAGCAGAGCACATACTCTTAACAATATCAGCACATTTTTTATCCTCGCCCAAAAGTGCATATAAATAAGGAATATGAAATGATGGTTGATTAGAAATAGAGCACTGACCAAAATCAACGCAGGCCATTTCTGTCATTTCGTGTATTTCACCATTATATCCGTGTACACGATATCTTGGGGGGAGTGTGCATAATTCGTCAAGCTTTTTGATTAAATTGTCTTTGCCACCATGTAGGCTTACAAGACCGTCAATATCGTGAGGAACAAAAAAAGAATTTTGCCAAGCGCTACCTTCGGTGTAGTCACCACCCCAAATGGTAGGGTCAAAATCGTTTGAAAAATTACCATTTGTGTCGCGCCCACGCATAAAGCCACTTTCCTTGTCAAAAAGCAGCCTATAATTTTGTGCTCTATTTAAATATTCCTCTTTCATGTCATTGTAGCCAAGTCTATCTGCCACAACGCTTATGCAATAATCACCATATGCAGCATCTAAGCTCAAATTTACACTTTCCTTGTATAAATCCCTCGGCACGTATCCGTATTTTAAATATTCTAAAACTCCGTTACGTCCGTATCTTTTATCACTTGATGCGTTGTTTGCGTGGTGTAGCATGCCCTTTAAAGCCTTATCAAGAATCCCTGGTGAACCAATGCCATTAACAGCAGCCTCGGCTATAACTGAGTCAATAAGGGTACTTGGCATACAGCCAACCTCGCCAATAGATGGCCAGCGTGGCAGCCACCCGCACTCCAAATAATCATTAACAAATCCTTCAAGCATACTTGAAAATTCATCTTTTGCAATTAAAGAGAATAGAGGGAAAAGAGTGCGTGACGTGTCCCAAAAGCCAGTATCTGTGTACCTAACGCCGTCACATACCTTCCCAAGAAATGGTGAGTAGTGTACAGCCTTGCCCGAAGCATTAATTTCATAAGCCTTGTGAGGAAATAGGAATGTACGATAAAGACAAGAATAAAATGTTCTTAATTGCTCGCTATTATCAGAATCAATTTCAATTCTATGGAGTCTTTCCTCCCAAATGCTCTCAGCCTCGCCTTTTAACTCATCGAAGCATTTGTTTTCACATTCGCGATTTAGAGATAAAAGCGCAAGCTCCTTGCTAATATACGAAATTCCGACACGTGCCTCGACATTTTTTGTCTTAAAAGCTATATGTATATACGCATTTTTGCCATTTTCGCCTTGATATGTCTTATCAAAATCAATATCGTTTTTGTCAAATTTAACAACAAAGTGCATTTTGAAGTTCTTTGCGTCATCCTGAGAATGATGGTCATTTGTGCCAAACAAAATACCATTTTCCTTGTCAAGCGAATATGTATAATTACCCATAACAGGCAAGAATGACAGATATGGCACAAGGTCGTTTTCATAGCTTAAGCGAATTATACAACCGCGCTCACTTGGAGTAAGCTCAAGGGTACATTCTGAACGTAGAAGTCTTATTTTTAAATAATCGGGGCGGAAAATACTTTTTTCTATTCTGTAGCCTGAATAAGCGCCACTTGCTGTATTCGATATAATATCATTTTGAGGCATCATTAAAAAAGTACCATAATCGCCTATCCAAGGGCTTGGCTGATGTGTTAGCCTTACGCCCTCTGTATATGGCGCATCGGGGTTGAAAAACCAACGCTCTCTTTCTTTGATTATCTCACTTTGCAAGGAAAATGAAGCCATACCAAATGGCAGAGAAATAAGAGGCAGAGTGTTACCCCTTGAATATCTCATGCTTGAATCGGTACCCATTTTTATATTGACATATGGAATGTATTTCATAGGTTGGTTCACATGCTCTCCAAATAAAATTATAGACACTCCCTAAAGAAATTCGTCAAAGATTTTCATTAGGTGTTGAGAAAATAGTAATTTTCTTATCATTTAAAACCTCATCTGCATTGCGAACAAAGTCATGGCAGTTAAGGTCACGGTCTCTGTGTATTGTCCAAGGACATTGAAAGTCTATTTCATAAAGCCAAATTCCATTATAACCAACATCCAAAAGCGCCTTAATAATAGCTTGCCAGTCGTTCTTACCCTCGCCTGGTAGCCAATGTCTTTCGTCCTTGAAGTCATAGTCGGAAATATGTGTTGTAGCAATTTTATCTCCAACATCCTTTATAAATTCTATGGCATCCTGACCAAGCAAATGGTTTGTATCGTAGCAGACAACAAGGGAGCTATCAGCACTCAAAAGCTCCTTTATATCGCTTGAATTTCTGCCAAGACAGGTGCGTGGCAGATTTTCAACTGCTATTATGCTGCCATTTTCCTTGGCAACCTGACATAGCTCCTTGAGCGAGCTTTTCGCACACTCCATACGCTCTTTTCTTTGATTTTCATCAATTGGCTCTCCACTTGCGTGAATGATATAAAGGTGTATTCCAATATCGCTACCTTTTTTTATAAGGCTTGAAAGATATTTAACGCTATAATCCGCAAGCTCCTTGTTTGATATATCTATTTTATTGAATGGATAAAAGGGAAGATGAAATGAATAAAGATTAACGCCGTATTTTTCGCTAAGTCTTTTTAACTCATCAAAATCAAGCTTTTCGCAGTATTCGTTTCCAAATGAAACCTCCATGTTTAAAATACCAGCCTCGCTATACTCCTTAAACAAGGCTTCATCTGAAAATCTCGGTGTTGAAAGTCCTAATGTAAACATAATATATTCTCCTATCAAATTAATTTTTTAAAAAGCTTAGGCGTAGTGCCTGTGATTTCCTTAAAGTTTCTATTAAATGAGCAAAGAGAGTCATACCCACACTCAAACGCAATTTGCGATATATTTTTAACCTCTGTGCTCAAAAGATATTGCGCATGCGAAATTCTATATTCATTTAAAAGTCTCCTAAACGTACTCTTTAGCCCCTTTTTAATAAGCGAGGTTACATATCTGTGGTCATAGCCAAGCTCTCTTGCAATGTCCTTAGCAGTAATATTTTCTTGGTAGTGCATAGAAATATAGCCAAGAATTTTACCGTAATTATCAAGGTTTTTTGAATTTCTTTCGCTAAATGTAGTTGCTTTATTGACTAAATAAGCAATTTTATAAAGTGCCGATTTTACAAGATAAATATCATCTTGTGGGTTGTTTAGCTCATTTATAACCGTTTTGTCCTCTATTGTAAAGACAGGGGAATCAGCCTTTTTATTTTTAACTTTTTGATAAAATGTGTTTATATAGTTTTTTGCAAAAATACATAAATATGTTTTTGAATATTCTTTAGTCTCATACGAGTGAATTCTGTTTGGCAAAATTAGAATTGCTTCGTTAGCTCCAAGTGAAAATTCCTCACCGTCAACATAGACTAAAATCTTGCCCTTTTCAACGAACAAAAGCTCAAAGCTATTATGTAGATGCAAGCCAAAATTCAAATTTTCATCCTCTTGCCTATATAGCTCATAGCTGAAAAAGGAACGATGTTGTTCATATGTAAGCATAATGTGCTCCAAAAAATCTTAATTTATGATTATAATTATAGCACTAATGATTTGAAAAATCAATACACTTATTATATTATTAAGGTATAGAGATGTAAATTTATGAAAGGAAAATTAATATGGAACTGTTTTCAAATCAGTTTTCACAGGAAGGAAATGCGCTTGTGCGCTTTTTTGAAGGCGAGCTTTTAAGAGTAGAGCCATATGGAATAGATGCTCTAAGAGTGCGCTCTACAAGGGAAAGCTCTTTTTCTGAGCGAAAATATGCCTTAATCAATGTTTACAACCAAGAGTCAATCATAAAAATTGGCGAGGAAAGCGCAACTATAAAAAATGGAAAAATAACTGCAGAAATAAATAAAAATGGCAAAATCACCTTTAAAAACGATAAAGACAAGGTGATTTTAGAGGAAAAATTAGAGCTTACTCCCTTGAAAATTCCTGCAAGAGAATTTAAGCCTTATGTGGGCGGAAAATATGAAATAAATATGCGCTTTATTTCAAATCCAAACGAGAAAATATTTGGTATGGGACAGTACCAACAGCCGTTTCTTGATATAAAGGGTTGTGTGTTGGAGCTGTCACATAGAAACTCACAGGCAAGTGTGCCCTTTATGGTATCGAGCTTAAACTATGGCTTTTTATGGAACGTGCCTGCGATAGGCGAGGTTAGCTTCGGTAAGAACATAACGCAGTGGAACGCAAAAATGGGAGATACCATTGACTATGTTATAATAGCAGGGGATACACCTAAGGAAATTGAAGAAAAATATATGAGCATAACAGGCAAGCCACCAATGATGCCTGATTATGCGCTTGGCTTTTGGCAGTCTAAGCTTCGCTATCAAACAAGAGATGAGCTTGTAGATGTTGCAAGAGAGTATAAGAAAAGAAATATTCCATTAAGCGTAATAGTATGCGACTTTTTCCATTGGCCACATCAGGGCGACTGGAAATTTGATACCGATTATTTTCCCGACCCAAAATCAATGGTAAAGGAGCTTAATGAAATGGGAACTGAGCTTATGGTTTCCGTTTGGCCCACCGTTGAATTTGAAAGTGAAAACTTTGATTATATGAAAAGGAGAGGAATGCTCATAAAAAACCACAGAGGGCCAGAGAACCATATGGTATGCGTAGCACCCGCTGTGTTCTATGATGCTACTAATCCCGAGGCGAGAAAATTTGTATGGGAAACAATCAAGAAAAACTATTATGACATCGGCATAAAAACATTTTGGCTTGATGAGGCGGAGCCTGAATTTATGTTGTATGATTATGATAATCATAAATATTATTTAGGTGACTGCTTAGAGGTCGGCAACATATACCCCTTAACCTATGCTCAAAACTTCTACGAGGGAATGAAAAGCGAGGGACAAGAGAATATAGTCAACCTTATAAGATGCGCATGGGCTGGTAGCCAAAGATATGGTGCACTCGTTTGGTCGGGCGATATTATGCCAACCTTCGATGCTCTTAAATGTCAGATAAGGGCAGGACTCAATATGGCAATGTCAGGTATTGGTTGGTGGACGACGGATATAGGAGGATTTGATAGTGGCTATCCGGATGACAAGGACTATCGTGAGCTTGTTGTTCGCTGGTTTGAATATGCAACCTTCTGCCCGGTATTAAGAATGCATGGATACAGAATGCCATACATTCCTGCAAAGGAGGGTGCAACAGGTGCAGGACAATGCTTCTCAGGCTCTCCAAACGAAATATGGAGCTATGGAGATGAGGCATACGAGATAATGAAGGATTATATTTTCCTTCGTGAAAGAATAAAGCCTTATGTAAAATCACTAATGCAAGAGGCGCACGAAATAGGTACTCCGCCAATGCGCCCACTATTCTATGATTATCCAAGTGATGATGTGGCTTGGAACATTGATGATGAATATATGTTTGGTGATTCATTACTTGTTGCACCTATAATGGAGCTTGGACAAAGAGAAAGAGAGGTATATCTGCCCAAGGGTAGCACTTGGATAGACGTATATACAGGCAACGAATACAAGGGTGGTATTGTCATAGGGTGTGAAGCGCCAATAGATAGAATACCATTATTTATAACAAAGAATGGCAAATTGAAAAAAGAAATATTTAATAAGTGAGGAAATAAAAATGAGCAAAATTTTTAACATCGAAAAAATCAAATACGAGGGACCAAAAAGCAAAAACCCCTTGGCCTTCAAGTACTACGACAAGGACAGAGTAGTAATGGGTAAAAAAATGAGTGAGCACCTTCCATTTGCAATGGCATGGTGGCACAACCTTTGCGCTGAGGGAACAGATATGTTTGGCAGAGGCGTAGCAAACAAGTCCTTCGGCAAGGAATATGCAACAATGGAGCACGCTAAGGCAAAGGTAGATGCAGGCTTTGAATTTATGCAAAAGCTCGGAATTGAATATTTCTGCTTCCACGATGTTGATATCGTTCCCGAGGCAGATGATATAAAGGAAACCAATAGACGTCTTGACGAAATTTCCGACTACATACTTGAAAAAATGAAGGAAACAGGCATTAAGTGCCTTTGGGGAACTGCAAATATGTTCTCAAATCCTCGATTCTGTAATGGCGCA
Organism: Clostridia bacterium; assembly: GCA_017937135.1. GTDB lineage: Bacteria > Bacillota > Clostridia > Oscillospirales > CAG-272 > RGIG2000. The sequence continues at coordinate 6,889 of JAGBEE010000037.1, forward strand.
GGCTCATCAAACAGTGCAGAGGTATTTGCCTTTGCTTGTGCACAGGTTAAAAAGGCGCTTGACATTACAGTGAAGCTCGGTGGTAAGGGCTATGTATTCTGGGGTGGACGCGAGGGCTATGAAACACTTCTTAACACAGACGTAAAATTTGAGCAGGAGAATATCGCAAAGCTTATGAAGATGGCAGTTAAATATGGCAGAAGCATTGGCTTTACAGGCGATTTCTACATTGAACCTAAGCCAAAGGAGCCAATGAAGCACCAATATGATTTTGATGCAGCAACTGCGATAGGCTTCCTTCGTGCACATGACCTTGATAAGGATTTCAAAATGAATATAGAGGCTAATCACGCAACCCTTGCAGGCCATACCTTTGAGCACGATCTTAGAATAAGTGCTATAAACGGAATGCTTGGCTCAATAGATGCTAATCAAGGCGACTACTTGCTCGGCTGGGATACTGACGAATTTCCATTCGATGTATATACAGCAACAATGTGTATGTATGAGGTGTTAAAGGCAGGAGGACTTACAGGTGGCTTCAACTTTGACGCTAAAAACCGTCGTCCATCATACACAGATGAGGATATGTTTATAGGCTACATTCTTGGTATGGATACCTTTGCTCTCGGTCTTATCAAGGCAGCAGAGCTTATTGAGGATGGCAGAATAGACGAGTTTAAGAAGGAACGCTACTCAAGCTACTTCAACACAGAAATTGGAAAGAAAATTTTGAGTGAGGATGCAACATTACAGGAAATAGCAGCATATGCAGAAGCTCTTGGTAACGCAAAATTACCCGGTAGTGGAAGACAGGAAATGCTTGAATCCATTGTAAACAGCGTGCTTTTTAACTGATATGAACACATATATAGGAATAGATTTAGGAACATCAAGTGTTAAGCTTTCGCTTGTAAATAAGGATGGTAAAATCTTAAAAAGCGTTAGTATGGAATACCCTATATACTATCCTCAAAGTGGCTGGAGTGAGCAAAAGCCACAGGATTGGTATGATAAAACCATAGATGGCTTAGTTAATCTTTTAGATGGAGAGGACAAGTCAAGCGTAAGGGGAATTTCATTTGGTGGACAAATGCACGGGCTTGTGATTCTTGATAAGGATGATAACGTAATAAGACCTGCAATTTTGTGGAACGACGGAAGAACAGAAAAAGAGACAAAATATCTAAACGAAAAAATCGGTAAGGATAATTTGTCGAAATATACTGCAAATATTGCCTTTGCGGGCTTTACTGCGCCAAAAATTTTGTGGGTAAAGGAAAACGAGAGGGATAATTTTGATAAAATTGTCAAAATTATGCTCCCGAAGGACTATCTTGCATACAAGTTAAGTGGAGTGTTTGCAACTGATTATTCAGACGCATCGGGTATGCTTCTTTTGAATGTTAAAAATCGTAATTGGAGCGAGGAAATGTGCCAAATCTGTGGCATTACAAAAAATATGCTTCCAAGCCTTTACGAGTCATATGAAAAAATAGGAGTAGTGCTCCCAGAGATAGCTGAAAAAATTGGAATTCCCACAGATACAATAGTTTGTATAGGTGCAGGCGATAATGCCGCTGCAGCTATTGGAACAGGCACAGTAGAAAATGGCTCATGCAATATCTCACTTGGTACAAGTGGAACTGTATTTGTTTCCTTTGATAAGTTTTTTGTAGATGACAAAAACGCACTACATAGCTTTGCTCACGCAAACGGAAAATATCACCTTATGGGCTGCATATTGTCAGCTGCTTCCTGCAACAAATGGTGGATAGAGGACGTATTAAAATCGGGTGATTATAGATTAGAGGAGCAAGGATTAGAGGATAATCTTGGCGAGAACGAGGTCTTTTTCTTGCCATATCTTATGGGAGAAAGAAGTCCTCATAATGATACAAGCGCAAGAGGCGCATTTATAGGAATGAGACCGAGTACCACTCGCAAGGATATGTCCTTGTCAATAATGGAGGGAGTTGCATTTGCCCTTCGTGACTGTGTTGAAATAGCTAAGGCAAGTGGAGTAAAAATAACCTCTACAAATATTTGTGGTGGTGGGGCTAAGAGCGCAGTATGGCGCAAAATAATGGCAAACGTACTAAATATTCCTGTTGTTCGTACTGAAATAGAGGAGGGGCCATCCTATGGCTCAGCTATTTTAGCAATGGTAGCAAATAATGAATACAGCAGCGTACAGGAAGCGTGCCAAAAGCTCATAAAAACAAAGGATGTAACATATCCCGACGAAAAAATAGTTGCAAAATACGAAAAAAAATACAAGCTTTTTACAAAGCTATATCCTGCATTAAAGGATGTATATAAGGAATTTTAATATGAAATTTAGTGATATAAACATACGCGACCCATTTGTTTTAGTTCACGATGGAAAATACTATCTTTACGGAACGCGCGCAGAAAACACTTGGGAAGAAAAGCCACTTGAAACACTTGGCTTTGATGTTTATGAAAGCGATGATTTTGAAAACTGGAGTGAACCAAAGCAGATATTTGGATACTACGATGGCTTTTGGGGCAAAACACAGTACTGGGCGCCCGAGGTTCACTATTATAAAGGAAAGTTCTATCTTTTTGCTACCTTTGCAGGTAGTGACAGTCATCGTGGAACAGCAATTATGGTATGTGATACGCCAAATGGAACCTTCAAGGAGCATAGTCAGGGTGCAGTAACGCCAAAGGACTGGGAGTGCCTTGATGGCACCTTCTACGTAGAGGATGAAACACCATACATAGTATTCTGTCACGAATGGACACAAATAAAGGATGGCGAAGTATGCGCGCTTGAGCTAACAAATGATTTAAAGAGCTCGGTTGGCAAGCCAAAGCTTTTATGGAAGGCATCAGAGCCAGACTGGCGATACGACATAAGAGATAATGGCTCATACGTTACAGATGGACCATTTCTTGTAAAGGCTGACAAGGAGCTTTTGTGCCTGTGGTCGAGCTTTTCAAGGGGAGAATATGTTCAAGCAATATCCTATTCCGACAACGGAAAACTATTTGGCAAGTGGACAATAAGTGAAAATCTTATTTACGAAAAGGACGGTGGGCACGGTATGTACTTTACCGACTTGAAAGGCGAGAATTATTTTATTTTCCACTATCCAAACGAAACACCCAAGGAAAGACCCACTACTAAAAAAATAACAATAGACGAGTTAAAGAAAAAAGCACTCGGATGAGTGCTTTTAAAAAAATTATTGCTTTAAAAATTCTATCATAGTGTCATAAATTCTATCCATAGAATCAATTTCCATAGTTTCCATAGGAGTGTGTAAATCGTGCACGTTACAGCCAACTGAAATAGCATTAAGACCACTAACACCAGCTGTAATCAAGCCACATTCAAGTCCTGCATGAATAAGCGTTGGCATAGTCACTCCTTGGCAAGCCTTATTGTATGCTTTTTGCCAATTTGTAACCAAGCTTGATGATGGCTCACCCTGCCAGCCTGGATATTTTTCGTGATGGAAGGTGGTGCCACCAATTTCAATAGCTAAATTATTCAGCGTATTTACTGATACCATAAGGTCCTTCTCAAGATAAGCACGAGAGGAAAATCCTATTGAAACATTGCTCTTATTAGTTCTTATTCTTGCTAAATTTCTTGACGTATTTGGCAAAATTGGTGCAACCTCTCTGTATGTGAGCACACCATTTGGCAATGAAAGAGTCTTTAATAGCTTATTTGTCGCTTCCTTTGACATAACGCTATTTACATTGACTTTTTCGGCTTTTACAAATATTCCTTTATCCTCGTTTGCCTTTACAAATGAGCGTAAATAGCTATCAAGCATAGAGATTTTTTTATCAACTAAGGAAATATCATCTGGCACAATTACAAGCTCACATTCTCGTGGGATTGCGTTATCCTTATCGCCTCCATGAATTGAAGAAATCGAGCAAAAGGAAGCATCCTTTAAAAATTCAAGAGCCTTGCCCATTAGAATATGAGCATTTAATCTGCCTCTGTCAATATCCTCCCCCGAGTGACCACCGCACAATCCACCAATAGTGATTTTATATCCATTATAATTACCATTTGTAAAGGAAACTGGAATGGTAAGCTCTGTGCGTATTCCACCACAACAGCCAATAATAACGGTGTTTTCTTCGGCAGAGTCAAGGTTTATCATTTTTTTACTGCTTATTTTTGAATAATCAAATTTTGAAGCACCAACAAGTCCTATTTCCTCAGCTGAGGTAAAAAGACACTCTAATTTTGGATGAGATATAGACTCATCTGTTAAAATAGCAAGCATAATACTAACGCCAAAGCCGTCATCAGCGCCGAGGGTAGTACCACTTGCACTTAAAATATTACCATTTTGCAAAAGCTTAATTGGGTCTTTTTTAAAATCGTGCTTGGTTGCTACATTCTTTTCAGCCACCATATCCGTGTGCGCCTGCAATAGTATGGCATCCTCATTTTCGCGACCCACGCTTGCGCTTTTGGTAACTAAAACATTATTATGCTCGTCAATATAATATTGTAGAGAATGCTTTATAGCAATTTCAACTATATAATTTGCAACTTCCTTTTCATTTCCCGATGCACGTGGAATTTTTGATATTTGTTCAAAAAAGTAAAAGGGAAGAGGATTTTTAACATTTTTGATAATTTCGGTCATAATACACCTCTATACGTAATATGTATCTATTTTATCATTTTTGAAATTAAAAAGAAACTGTTTTTTGAAAAATATAGGAAAATTTTTATAAAACAGGCTTTTAACCCTTATATGCCACTTCACGAATGCGTTCCCGATGCAGAGCCACACGTTCAAAAAGAAGAGCTTATCTAAATGGAACATAATACTCTGTTTTGCATATAAGGGTGAGGGAAGTGTCGATATTAATGAAATTTATTTTGAAAAATAAGGTGATAATATGAATTTTAAAGAACGTGCAAAAGAGCTTGTTTCTAAGATGACAATAGAAGAAAAGATGGCGCAGATGCGATACGACGCACCAGCCATAGAGCGCTTAGGCGTGCCAGCGTATAACTGGTGGAATGAGTGCCTTCATGGTGTTGCAAGACAGGGCTGTGCAACGGTTTTTCCACAAGCTATAGGTATGGCAGCAAGCTATAATACAGAGCTTATGTATAAGGTTGCAACTGCAATTTCTGATGAGGCAAGGGCAAAATATAATGAGTTTAAAAAATTTGGCAATACAGAGCTTTATCAGGGTTTAACCTTCTGGTCGCCAAATATCAATATTTTTAGAGACCCACGCTGGGGCAGAGGACACGAAACCTATGGTGAGGACCCACTTTTGACAGGAAAAATGGCAAGCGCATTTATAAAGGGCTTGCAGGGTGAGGGCAAATATCGTAAGCTTGATGCTACAATAAAGCACTATGCAGTTCATAGTGGTCCAGAGTATGAGCGCCATAGCTTTAATGCAATAGTAGATAAAAAGGACTTATATGAAACATACCTATGGGCGTTTAAGTATTGCATAGAAAACGCACACCCCTCGGCAGTTATGGGCGCATATAATAGAGTAAATGGAGAAGCGTGCTGTGCATCAAAAACACTCTTAAAGGACATTTTATATGGTGAATTTGGCTTTGACGGCTACGTGGTATCCGACTGTGGAGCAATAAACGATATTCACAAAAATCATAAGGTGACAACAAAGGCATCTGAGAGCTGTGCTCTTGCAGTAAATAATGGCTGTCAGCTTAACTGTGGCGAAGCTTATTTAAGTCTTTACGAGGCATACGAGGAGGACTTAATAAGTGAGGAAACAATAACAGAGGCAGTTGAAAAGCTATTTGAGGCACGCTTTAGACTTGGTATGTTTGATAATGACTGTGAATATGACAATATTCCATACGACGTGGTAGAATGTGATGAGCACCGAGCACTAAATAGACAAATGGCGAGGGAGAGTATCGTTCTTTTAAAGAATAATGGCATTTTACCACTCTCCAAGGACGTAAAAACAATAGCAGTAATTGGACCAAATTCTGATGACGCAAGAGTGTTAAAGGGCAACTATAATGGAACTCCATCAAGATACACAACACTTTTGAAGGGAATACAGGATGGCTTTGACGGACGTGTGCTTTTTGCGCAGGGCTGTCACCCATATGATGGTAATTCAGGCAACTGGAGTGGTACACCTGTAAGAGAAGCACTTATAATAGCGCAAAAGGCGGATGTTGTCATTATGTGTATGGGACTTAATCCATCACTTGAGGGTGAGGAGGGAGATACCTTTAATGGCGATGTTGCTGGAGATAAAAAGGATATTATGCTCCCCCCATCACAAATAAATCTTTATAATGAGGTAATGAAGCTTGGAAAACCAACAGTATTTGTTAATGTTAGTGGAAGCTGCATTTCATTAAAGGACCAGGACGAAAAATGCGATGCAGTTCTCCAGTGCTTCTATCCTGGTGCTGAGGGAGGAAATGCGCTTTGCGACATTCTTTTGGGTAAATATTCCCCAAGCGCGCGCTTGCCAGTAACCTTCTATAAGGATACAAAGGATTTGCCACCGTTTAGAGATTACAGTATGAAAAATCGCACCTATAAATTCTTTGAGGGCACTCCCACATATCCATTTGGTTATGGCTTAACATATGCTGATATAAAGGAAAACTGGATTAATGAAAACGAGGTTGAAATTTCAAACGACGGTGGAATGGATACCGACTACGCTGTTTTAAAATTCGAACACGTCCCCCACAAAAGCCTTGTAGATTTCAAAAAAGTCCACGTTAAGGTCGGAGAAAAAGCAACAGTTAAATTCTAAAATTAAAAAGTGTCTGTTTAATGGAACAGACACTTTTTTTGTTATAATAGCATATCAATATTGTATTTGTCGTTTTCATCAATATAGTAATCGCAAAGAGCAATCATTGTTTCCTTTGGCACAAAAGCATTCTTATCATAAACACCAACGACCTTAAAATTATTATCGTGTGCAGTTTTTATTGCGTAGAATGCGTCCTCAAAGATAAAGGTTTCATCCTTAGGAGTGCCAAGATATTCAAGAGCTACCTCGTAAATAAGAGGGAATGCCTTGCCCTTTCCAACCTCGCGAGTGGTAAAAATTCTTGAAAAATATTTTTCTATATCAAGTCTTTTTAAAATTTCAACCACCAAGCTTCTGTCAGTTGCAGTAGCTAAGCACATTTTAACCCCGTTATTATAAAGCTTATCGAGCATTTCTCTTGCTCCATCCTTAACAACTACATAATTTTGATAATTGTTACGCATAAGATTATTTATATTATCATTTAGCTCCTCAAAGCTACCACCAAGACCAAAATTATCTTTATAATATTCATAAAAAGCCTTCATTCCTGTTTCTAAAAAGCGTTTGTTCGCTCCAAGGTCGGGAGTAATACCAACACTTAATAAGTAATCATTTGCAACGATAGCCCAGTAGTCCATAGAGTTAAGAAGAGTACCGTCCATATCAAAAATTGCGCCCTTTATGTTCATAATAACACCTCATTATATAGTTTACTTAGCTTATTGTACTACACAAAAAACAAAAAGTCAACAAAAAAAGAGCTATCAATTAAGATAGCCCTTTGATTTTTTAAAAGCTATTGTAAGAGCCTGAGTTATTTCCAAAATCATTATTGTTGCTATTGTTTTTAAAATTGCTTGTATTATTTTGGTTGTTACCAGAACGCTTTGATATGATTCCTCGAACTAAGAAGAAAACAGCAAGAGCTAAAAGCCCCATCATAATAATAAGCAAAAACAGCTCAACAAACGGGAACGATGTATCAAATACATCCTCTACATCCTCAACTAAAATAACAGCAGGAATTTGTGTTGTGTTAGTAAAGCTCTGTAATGCTGAATTAACAACTCCCTCGTTTAAGCTTAAATTGGAACGGTCAATTATATGAGAATTAATCTTACTTGAATGGTCAACAGCTGTATTAAATGAGGAGGAAAGACCTAAGTATGAAACCTTATTTTCCATATCTGCCATTATATCCGCAAGTGACCTTGAAAGATTATTTGCATAATAGTCGCCGACATTATATCTTACGCTTATGCCAAACTCCGTGTATTCGTTGCCGAACATATTGTTAATGCTTGATTTTACATTATCACCAACAATTGCAATGGGATAATAGCCATCAGCTTCTTCGTTCACTAAGAAAACAATAAGGATATTGTCCTCTGCCGATTTTCTATCCGTGAATGTGTCATAATAAGCATCAACAGCATACTCTTGAAATTCAGCCTCATTATAATCAATTTGTCCACCCTCAGAAACTGTATTGAAAAGAGAAATAAATAATCCAATTATAATAATAGTGACTACAAAAATAGCGATAATAGGTGCCAAAATCAAGCCATAAAGACCACCTAAGCAGCCACCCCCATAGCCAAATCCAAAAAATGGTCGTCTTGGTCCACGATGAAATCCACCGCCAAAGCCACGTCCGCCTCCGCCACCGCCGAAGCTACCTCCGCCGAAGCCTCCACTACGACCTCCGCCTCCTGGTCCTGCCATAAAAACCTCCAAAAATATATATTTCTAAATGTATTATAACTTATAATACTCAAAAAGTCAATGAAAATACTTGCACAAAAGTATAATATGTGATAAAATAACTGTGAATTTTTCCGAAAGGATGAAAAAAATGAACGATAAGCAGAAAAATATAAGAAATTTTTCAATAATAGCTCATATAGACCATGGAAAGAGCACGCTTGCAGATAGAATACTTGAGTATTCAAATGCAGTAACCAAAAGAGAAATGGAGGAACAGCTTCTTGACAATATGGAGCTTGAAAAGGAGAGAGGCATTACCATTAAGGCGCGTGCAGTAAGAATCAATTACACCCATAAGGATGGACAAAGCTATATTCTTAATCTTATTGACACCCCTGGTCATGTCGACTTTAACTATGAGGTTTCACGCTCGCTTAATGCATGTGAGGGTGCGCTTTTGGTTGTTGACTCAACACAGGGTATAGAGGCGCAAACGCTTGCCAATGCTTATTTAGCAGTTGATAGCAATCTTGAAATAGTGCCCGTTATAAATAAGATAGATTTGCCATCAGCAGATGTTGAACGTGTTAGAGCAGAAATAGAGGATGTCATCGGCATAGTAGCCGAGGGTTGTCCTGCTGTTTCAGCCAAGGTTGGACTTAATATTGACCAGGTGCTTGATGCAATTATTGAAAAAATTCCTGCTCCAAGTGGCGACCCAGATGCTCCACTAAAATGCTTGATATTCGACTCTCACTATAACTCATATCTTGGAGTTGTAGTGTATGTACGCGTAATGGATGGTACTCTTAAGGCTGGCGACAAAATCAGACTTATGAACACAGGCGCAAAATACGAGGTTGTCGAGGTAGGACACCTAAACGCCTTTGGACTTGAAAAATCCGAATCAATAAGCGCAGGTGAGGTTGGTTATATTACAGCAAGCATAAAAACGGTTAGCGAAACAAGAGTAGGTGATACCGTTACACACGATGAAAATCCTACAAGCGAGCCACTTCAAGGCTTTAAGGAAGCACTTCCTATGGTATTCTCGGGTATATATCCTGCTGACGGTGCAAGATATAACGATTTAAGAGATGCGCTTGAAAAATTGAAGCTCAACGATGCAGCCTTGTCCTTTGAGCCTGAAACATCAATTGCCTTAGGCTTTGGCTTTAGATGTGGATTTTTGGGACTTTTGCATATGGAAATTATTCAAGAAAGACTTGAAAGAGAATTTAACCTTGACTTGATAACCACAGCGCCAAGCGTTATTTATAAAATAGTAAAAACAAATGACGAGGTTGTTTATATTGATAACCCATCAAATTATCCACAGGCAGATACCATAAAAACAGCATATGAGCCAACCGTTAAGGCAAGCATAATAACACCAACAGAATTTGTAGGTGGAATTATGGATTTGTGTCAGGATAGACGTGGTATTTTCAAGGATATGAAATATCTTGATGCTACACGTGTTGAGCTATACTATATAATGCCACTTAACGAAATAGTATATGATTTTTTTGATGCTTTAAAGAGTAGAAGCAAGGGCTATGCATCGCTTGACTATGAGCTTGCAGGATACGAGCCAAGTAGCTTAGTTAAGCTTGACTTCCTATTAAATGGAGAAATAGTTGACGCTCTTACCTTTATTGTGCACAGCGAAAAGGCATACACAAGAGCAAGAAAAATAGCAGAGAAGCTAAAGGATAATATTTCACGTCAGCTTTTTGAAATACCAATTCAAGCTGCTATTGGCTCAAAGGTCATAGCAAGAGAAACCGTAAAGGCTTTAAGAAAAGACGTTTTGGCAAAGTGCTATGGTGGAGACATTACAAGAAAGAAGAAGCTTCTTGAAAAGCAAAAAGAGGGCAAAAAGAAGATGCGTCGCTTAGGCTCAGTAGAGGTAACTCCCGAGGCGTTTATGGCTGTACTCAAGCTTGATGATAGTGAAAAATGATAAAGACGGGACTTTATATACACATTCCCTTTTGCAGGAAAAAGTGTAATTACTGTGATTTTTACTCACTTCCGTGTGCCACAAACGAAAATATGAAGGAGTACATAGATGCACTGTGTACTCAAATAGAAGCTGAGGCAAAAGATTATAAAAACCGTATATTTGATACAGTATTTATAGGCGGTGGAACACCTACGCTTCTTGAGGCTGATGAATTTATCCGCCTTACAAGCGCCATTAAAACGAACTTAAATCTAACACAGGGTGCCGAATTTACCATAGAATCCAATCCTGATACCATTACAAAGGAAAGGCTTCTTGCTTACAAAGCAAGCGGAGTAAATCGTCTTAGCATCGGACTTCAAAGTGCAAATGAAAATGAGCTTTTATTGCTTGGCAGAATACACACCCTTGATAAGTTTAAGCAAGGCTTTCTTTTGGCAAGGGAGTGTGGCTTTGATAATATCAACATAGATATTATGTATGGCTTGCCTGAGCAAGAATTAGAGGATTTTATAAAAACGCTTGACACAGTGTCTAAATTAAGCCCTGAGCATATTTCTGCGTACTGCCTGAAAATTGAGGAAAATACTCCATTTGGCAAAATAAAGAACAGCTTACGCCTCCCAAGTGACGAGGACGAGAGCTTGATGTATGAGACTCTATATTCATATCTTGACAAAAAGGGCTATTTGCAGTACGAAATAAGTAACTTTTCAAAACAAGGCTACCGTTGTCAGCATAATATGAAGTATTGGCTTTCTATGGAGTATGTAGGAATAGGAGCATCAGCGCATTCCTTTGTTGATGGAAAGAGATACTATTATTCATCTGACATTAACGAATATATAAGCTCGGTAAAAAATGGTACTATGCCAAAAAGGATTTATGAAGAAGGCTATTCAAATAACAGCCACTCTCTTAACCAAAATTCAAAAATTGACGAGTATATTATGCTCAAATTACGCTTGAGTGACGGAATAGAGCTAAATGAATTTAAGAATCGCTTTAATATTGATTTTTATGATTATGCAAAGGAAGCAAGAGAATTTTTGAGTACTGGACATGCAGTGGAGCAAGGAGGCTCTTATAGCCTAACACCAAAGGGCTTTTTCGTAAGCAACTATATCCTATTAAAGCTTTTAAAATTATAATTAATACACACAGGGCGCGCCTAAATATTGCAGGCGCGCTTTTATTTGCGCAAAATTTTAAATTATCATTGACTAATCACCAATTATATGATAAAATATAATGGCAAAAAATATTAGGAGGTATAGCTTGGACTTAAAGGAATTTAGAGAAATAGTAGCTCAAAATATCTATTATTTAAGAACAGTCAATCATATGACTCAATATGAACTTGGACAAAAGCTTAACTACTCTGACAAGGCAATTTCAAAGTGGGAAAGGGGCGATGGCGTACCGGATGCCTACATACTCACTAAAATTAGTGAGCTTTTTGGAGTAAGTGTTGACTATATATTAACAGAACATTCAGAACAAGACAAAAGAGTTGATACAAAGCCAGCAAAGGTTGCGAAGCAAACAATAATGAATATATCAGTAATAAGCGTATTTGTATTGGCGCTTTTGGCATTTATTATTATTGCACTGACCTGTGATGTGTATTATTGGCAGGTATTTGTTTATGCTGTACCAATTGCAACCATCTGTGCAATAGTATTTTCTTCAGTATGGGAAAGGGCGCGTGGAGTGCTTGCATACACCTCAATTTTGCTGTGGTCTCTGCTTGCTACTATATATGTTGCTATAGGAAATTATAGCTATTGGCTTATATTTGTTTTAGGAATACCACTTCAAGCAATAGTATTTTTAGTTTTAAGACTTAAGATTACTATAACAGTAACGAAGAAGCTTCCAAAACAAAAGGAAGAGGAAAATCAGACACAGGATGAGCCCAAAAACTAAAAAAATAGCTACTCTACGCTCAGTAGAGTGGCTTTTTTTATTTCTACTGAAAGATTTTTTATTATAGAGACAAAAATCAAAGTAGTAGGTGGACTTTTTTTAGTTATGATGATAGAATTTTACCGACGAGCAAAAGGCTCGGCAAAACTCAAATTTGAAAGGCAAAACAAAAATGCAAAATTATGTATTAACCACATGCTCAACAGCTGATATTAGCGCAGAGCATCTTAAATCAAGAAACATTGACTTCATTAAATTTTCCTTCTTCATTGATGGAGTAGAATACAAGGATGACATTGGTCAAAGCTTAGAAAATGATAAGTTTTATCAGATGATGGCTGACGGAGCAGACACAAAAACCTCTCAGCCTAACGCAGATGAATATGTGGAATTTTTTAAGCCATATCTTGAAAATGGTAAGGATATAATCCACTTGAACCTTTCATCTGGACTTTCTGGCTCTATGACATCTGCGAAAATTGCAGCCGAGGAGCTTGAAAATCAATATCCTGGCAGAAAAATTTACATCGTTGACTCCCTGGGCGCATCCTCTGGCATGGCGGTTTTGGTTGATGAAATGGCAGATAGACGTGATAGTGGAATGTCAATAGATGACCTTTATAAGTGGACAGAGGAAAACAAATTGAACGTTCACCATTGGTTTTTCACCTCAGACCTTACTTATTTTGTAAGAGGTGGAAGAGTATCAAAGGTTGCTGGCTGGTTTGGTTCAATCTTAAAGATTTGCCCACTCTTGAATGTTGATAACAATGGTAAGCTCATTAAGAGAGAAAAGATTAGAAAAAAAGAGAATGTTATCAAGGCAATCGTGAAAAAGATGGAAGAATTTGCATTTGACGGAATAAATTATAACGGAAGATGCTACATCTCAAATGCAGCCTGCTATGACGATGCAAGCGCAGTTAAGGATTTAATCGAAGCAACCTTTCCAAATATGAAGGATAAGGTTATTATAAATAACATAGGAACTACAATAGGCTCACATACAGGCCCAGGCACAGTGGCACTTTTCTTCCTTGGACAAAAAAGAGAAAACTAATCGGAGATAGAAATGGATAAGAATAATTTACAACACGATACAATCGATGGTAACGCCTATCGTAATCTGATAATCAACGCGGCGCAGTGCCTTGAGGATAACAAAGAGGAAATAAACGAATTAAATGTATTTCCTGTGCCCGATGGCGATACAGGCTCAAATATGTCAATGACTGTTGCAAATGCGGCAAAGGAGCTTGAAAAAGGAGCAGATATGCCGCTTGACCAGACAGCCGAGAAAACTGCAAAGGCAATGCTTCATGGTGCGAGAGGAAACTCAGGCGTTATAATCAGCTTGCTTTTTCGTGGCATAGCAAAGGGACTTAAAAATTCCTTTGAATGTGACGGAATTGTATGGGCAGAGGCTCTTGAAAAAGGCGTTGAGGCTGCATATGGTGCAGTTGACCACCCTGCTGAGGGAACAATACTTACAGTTGCAAGAAAGTGTGCTGAGGCTGCTAAAAATGCCGCTATTGAGTATAATAGCTTTGAGTATGTGCTTGGCGTAGCAATAGAGGCTGCCGAGGTTGCGCTTGACGAAACCATAAAGCAAAACCCCACACTTGAAAAGGCAGGAGTTGTAGATGCTGGTGGTATGGGCTGGCTTCTTGTTATGAAGGCAATGTTCCAAGCACTTAGCCACAAGGGAGAGCTAAAATTCTCACCTAAATCAGAGCTTGAAAAGAAGCCAAAGGCGGATTTTTCATCATTTGAAACAGAGGATATTACATTTTCCTTCTGCACAGAGTTTATAATAACAAAAAATGAGCCAGATTGTGATTCGTCACCATTAAAGAGCTATCTTTCCACAATGGGTGATAGCCTTGTGTTCCTTGATGATGGAGAAATAATAAAGGTTCACGTACACACAAATGAGCCACACACGGTTTTGGGTGAGGCACTTAAGTGGGGCATATACGAAACTGTAAAGGTAGAGAATATGCGTACTCAGCACACAAACAAAATAGTGGATACAAAGGATAAACAAGTGCCAACGGCTGATTACGGAATAATAAGCGTATGTAGTGGCGATGGAATAGGCTCTATGTTCAAGGAGCTTGGTGTTGATGTTATTGTTTCAGGTGGTCAGACAATGAATCCCTCGACAGAGGATTTATATAACGCAGTGTGCCAAATAAACGCAAAAAATATAATCATTTTGCCCAATAATAAAAATATAATAATGACAGCCTCACAGGTAAATGAGCTAACTGATAAAAATATAATAGTGATTCCAACAAGAAGTATTCCACAGGGAATAAGCGCTTGTCTTGCATTTAATCAGGATGCAAGCGCAGACGAGAACAAGGAAGCTATGACTGAGGTTATCAGCGAAACAGATACAATGCAAATTACCTATGCTGCAAGAAATTCCAATTTCGACGGAATGGATATTAGCGAGGGTGATTATCTTGGAATTTGTAACGACAAGCTCGTTACAAATGATAACGCACTTGAAAAAATTTTGGATGCCTTCTCTGATAAAATAAAGGAAAGTGAGAAGAGCGTTGTAACTATATTCTATGGCGAGGATGTAAGTGAGCAGGAGGCTGAAAAGACTCTATCATATCTTACAAGCAAGCTATCTAATGAAGGAATAGAAATTTCCCTTTACCAAGGTGGACAGCCGGTTTATTATTACATTATTTCAGCAGAATAAAATAAAGGGGATGTTGCAATAAGTTTAGACCAAATAAGGACACATTCCCTCTTGAAATTAAGTATAAACATTTATTTTAGTAAAATTTTAAGGTTGAGAGCTTGCGGTTTTGTTGCAAGCTCTCTTCTTTTAATGCCTGTTTTTTAGGCGCGAGCATCGCACTCTACCGTACGAAGTACGCCTACGTGTACGAATCTCGCCTTGGGCACATATTTCACTATCCACCAAAAAGGGGCGTCGCTTAATGCGACAGCCCCTTGTTTTATTTAATTTACTTATCCTCAACCTCTTTAAATTCACCCTCAATAGGCTCATTTTGTGAAGCAGTAGCTTGTGTATCATCCGTCTTATCCTCAGGCTTATAGAAGCTATCAGAATCATTATTTGGCTCATATGCCTCATAATCCTGTGTAGCATCAAAGAATTCAATAGGCTCAGCCTCATCCTTTTTTTGCTCGGATTCCTCCTTTTTAGGCTCGTTTAATTGCTTGCTTTCTTGCTCATTTTCTTGTTCATCAAAGAAAATATCATCATCTTGGATAGCTTTATCAGCCTTTTTCCTTTTGGATTTTTTCTTTTTATCAGTTAGCGCCTTTTGATCCTCATTTTCAGGATCTAAAATCACAGTTTCAAGACGCTTTTTGTCAGTATTGATATAAGAATCAGCAGCAATATAATCATCAGTTATGTCCTTAGCGTACGATTCAACCTTGCGCTTAGCTCTATCTATAATCTTGTCAAGCATAAATAGAGAAATGAAGTTTTGAATGGAGCAAAAGATAACAGCAATACCAAGTATTAATGAGAAAATAAACACATCAGTTTCGCCCTCACCCAAACGAAGACGAATACATAAAAATCCACCTGCAATAGTAATAACAGATGCGATTAAAAGTCCCCACCAAAACTTAATCTCGTATCTTTTTGCATTTATTACGCTTTGTAGCTTAAACGTTCCATCAATTACTAAAATCAGACCGATAAACATAGGATAATATTCCATAATTTTATCAGGAATAAATAAGCCCACTATACCACAAACAAGAGTTAAAACACAGCTTATAATGCCTGAAGCAAACGTAGCGCCTCTGGATCTGTTAGCGAGTAGCTTTATAAACGTTATAATGCCAGTCAAAATAGCGCTTGATGCAATTATGTAGCTTCCCGCGGTTAAAGAAACGTTTGGGAAAATAAGCAAGCAAACACCGGCAAGAAAAACAACAAGGGAAATAAGGAAGTGCCCCCATCTAAATTTTTTTGCAGAATCATTTTTACTCATAAAATCACCTATATAGTTTCAAGCTTAATAAGATTGGTGCTACCACTGCCGCCATTTGTAATACCGCCGGTAATAACGATTTTGTCACCCTTTTTGAGCTTGAACATACTCTTTGCAGCCTTAGTAGCCATATAGAATAATACGTCAGTAGAATTAACAACCTCGGTCATAACAGGGATAACACCCCAAGAAAGAGAAAGCTTTCTCCAAGTTTGCTCATTTGTTGTCATACCAATAATATCAATAGGAGCTCTAAAACGAGAAACCATTCGTGCAGTAATACCTGAAATAGAGCATACTACAATGGCCTTGGCGTGAATATCAATAGCCATACAAGCAGAGGAGTGAGAAATTGCGTCAACAGGATTGTTTATTGTAAAGCCCGAATGTGAAAATAGCTCGTCGTAATTGATACAGCTTTCTGTCTTTTCTACAATTTTAGACATAGTTTTAACAGTCAATACAGGATACTTACCCATAGCAGTTTCGCCAGAGAGCATAACAGCACTTGAGCCGTCATAAACTGCGTTAGCAACGTCAGAAATTTCAGCACGAGTAGGACGAGGATTGTTTATCATAGATTCAAGCATTTCAGTAGCAGTAATAACGCGCTTACCAAGCATTCTGCACTTAGTTATAAGATGCTTTTGAATGGAGGGGAGCTCCTCAAAGGGAATTTCAACTCCCAAATCTCCTCTTGCTACCATAACGCCATCGCATTCCTTGCAAATCTCCTCGATATTATCAACGCCACTTCTGTTTTCTATTTTAGCGATAATATCAATATTTTCTCCACCATTCGCCTTTAAAAAGCTTTTTACGTCAATTAAGTCTTGGCGATTGGAAACAAACGAGCACGCGATAAAATCAACACCGTTTTCAATACCAAAGAGTAAATCGCTCTTGTCTTGCTCGGAAAGGTATGCTTGATGCAAAACCTTGTTAGGAAAGCTCATGCTCTTTGAGTTAGAAAGCTCACCACCGTTAATAACAGTACAATGCGCTTCAGTGTCAGTTAGCTCATTAACCTCAAAAATTACAAGACCATTATTTACAAGTATTTTATCACCAACGCTTAAATCGTTAATAAGTCCTTTATAGGAAACACTAACTATTCTTTCGTTACCGACAACATCATCGGTCGTAAAGGTGAATTTATCTCCATCATTTAATGTAACTCTGCCATTTTCAAAGGACTTTATTCTGTATTCAGGCCCCTTTGTGTCAAGCATAATTGCGATTGGCAAATCAAGCTCCTCTCGAACCTTTTTAATAAGCTCGATTTTTTTAAGATGGTCGCCATGTGTACCGTGAGAGAAGTTAAGTCTGGCAACGTTCATTCCCGCCAAGCAAAGCTCACTCATTACCTTTTCATTTTCACATGCAGGACCAATTGTGCATACAATTTTAGTTTTTCTCATTTTATTTATTCCTCGCTGGGTTCAAATTGACTATTATATAAATTTGCGTAAAAACCACCTTTATTAAGAAGCTCTTCGTGGTTACCCATCTCAACAATGTTACCCTTGTTCATAACAAGAATAACATCTGCCTCCTTAATAGTGGATAAACGGTGCGCAACAATAAACGATGTGCGTCCCTTCATGAGCCTTGCAAAGGCGCCTTGAATTTTTAATTCAGTTCGTGTATCAATTGAGGATGTCGCCTCGTCAAGAATAAGCATAGGGGGGAGGGCAAGCATTATTCTTGCAATGCATAATAACTGCTTTTGTCCTTGAGAGAGTGAGGAGTTCTCATCTGATACAATAGTATCATATCCGTTTGGAAGTCTTTTTATAAAGCTGTGTGCATACGATGCCTTTGCTGCCTCTATAATTTCATCAAGCGTAGCATCAGGCTTACCCATAGCAATGTTATCGCGTATAGTACCATTTTGTAGCCACGTTTCCTGTAGCACCATTCCGTATCCCTTGCGAAGAGATGCTCTTGTAATATCACGTATATCGTATCCATCAACTCTTATTTCGCCCTTGTTTACGTCATAAAAGCGCATAAGCAGATTTATAAGCGTTGTTTTTCCACAGCCGGTAGGGCCAACAATAGCAATACGCTGTCCCGACTTAACGCTTAGATTTAGATTTTTAATTAGCTCCTTATCAGGAGTATATGAAAATTCAACATTGTTTAATTCAACATCACCCGAAACGTTATCTAAAACGATGGCATTGTCTTTGTCTGGCATCTCGTTTTCTTC
The DNA here is from genome assembly GCA_017937135.1 of Clostridia bacterium. Lineage (GTDB taxonomy): Bacteria > Bacillota > Clostridia > Oscillospirales > CAG-272 > RGIG2000. The sequence goes on from JAGBEE010000037.1 coordinate 25,499, forward strand.
ATTTATTAGCTCGAAAACTCTCGATGCACAAGCAGTTGCGTTTTGTAGCTCAGTCACAACACCTGAAATTTCATTAAACGGCTTAGCAAATTGATTAGCATAGCTAAGGAAGCAGGAAAGTGTACCAACTGAAATCGTAGCAACACTAATATTTCCAATAGCTATGAGCGCGCCAACAAGAGCAACACCTGCATATACAAGCGCATTTACAAATCTTGTTGTGGGGTTAACAAGTGATGAGAAGAAAATAGTCTTAGTAGAAGCCTTTTTTAATTCCTCATTTGCCTTATCAAATTTTTCAATAGCCTCATCCTCGTGCGAAAATGCCTTTACAAGCTTTAAATTTGTAATATTTTCATCAATAATGGCTGTTTGCTCGGCACGCGCACTTGCTTGCTTGCCAAAAAGAGAATAGGTCTTTTTGGATATAAAGCCTGCTATAAGCAAAGACAGGGGTGTAAACACAACAACCACAATTGTAATTACAGGGCTTAAAATAAGCATAAACACAAGAGTTCCAATTATAGTTACAATTCCCGTGAAAAATTGGGAAAAGCCCATTAAAAGTCCGTCAGCAAAGGTATCAACATCAGAAATCATTCTGCTGACAATTTCACCATATGAATGTGAATCAATATATTTAAGAGGAAGCTTTTCTATCTTATCAAATGCATCATTTCTTACATCCTTTGTAACATTGAAGGTAATTTTGTTATTTATATTGTTCATTAACCATTGGCATAGAGCAATAATAATAGCAAAAATTCCAACCTTAATAAGTAAAGGAGAGATTTTATCAAGCTCAACCCTGTCAGCATCAACGATATAGTCAATAGCATTTCCAATTATTATTGGAATATAAAGGGTAAGCACGACGCTTGCAACTGCAAAAATGATAGAAAGAATAAGAAGTGGAGTATATTTTTTAATATACTTAAAAAGCTCCTTTAATGTAGATTTTTTAATCTTTTGCTTTTTCATTATACATCCTCCCTTCTGAATTGAGAGTTGTATATTTCAGAATAAACCACCGATTTTTCAAGTAGCTCACTATGCGTTCCAATGCTTTCAATTTTACCATCATCAAGCACTATTATTTTATCAGCATGCTCAATTGAAGCGGTTCTTTGAGAAACAATAAATACAACGGAATTATACTCAATTTTAGCAATTTCCCTACGTAAGCTCGCATCTGTTGCGTAGTCAAGCGCACTTGAGGAGTCATCAAGAATAAGAATTTGTGGCTTGCCAACTAACGCTCTTGCAATAGTAAGACGCTGTCTTTGTCCACCAGAGAGGTTTTTGCCGCCCTGTTCGATTTGAAAATCAAGTCCCTGAGCCTTTGCTTCAATAATATCCTTAGCCTGTGCAATTTCAATAGCGCGCATAATATCGCTGTCGCTTGCATTTTTATCGCCCCATAAAAGATTTTCGCGAAGAGTGCCTTTGAACAATACAGCCTTTTGTGGAACAACACCTATTTTTTCACGGAGAATTTCTGTATCGTATGAATTTACATTTTTACCATCAACCAAAACCTCGCCACAGGTTGCATCATAAAATCTGCCTATCAAATTTATAAGAGAGGTTTTACCCGAGGCAGTAGCGCCGATAATACCGACAGTTTCACCCTTTTTAACAGAAAAATTGATATTTTCAAGCGTATATTCGGGACTGGATGCATATTTTAACGACACATTTCTAAATTCAACGACATTGTCGGTTTTTTCATTATTATCAGTTAAAGTGATGCTTTGAGATGGCTGAACCTCAAAAACACCCTGTATTCTATTAGCAGAAGCAACGGATTTAGTAATAGTGATAATGAGATTAGCAAGCTTAATAAGCTCTATTAAAATTTGCGACATATAGTTATAAATTGCAATAACCTCACCCTGTGTCAAATTACCACTATTAACCTCGATTGCGCCACTCCAAATAAGAATAGCAATTGAGATATTTACAATAGCATAGGTAAGAGGGTTCATAATTGCCGAAATTCTTCCGACAAATTTTTGCGCCTTGTTTAAATCCTCTGTTTTTTGATGGAATTTATTCTTTTCATTTCCCTCAAGTCTAAAGGCACGAATAACACGTACACCACTTAGATTTTCCCTTGATGTATTGAGAACGGAATCAAGCTTATTTTGCACCTTTTTATATAGTGGAATAGTAAGACACATAATTCCAAAAACAACCAAAGCAAGAAGAGGGATAGTAGCAAGAAAAATAAGTGATGTTTTTACATCGACAATAAGCGCCATAGTCATAGCACCTAAAACAATAATAGGTGAGCGCATAAAAAGTCGAAGAGTAAGGTTAACACCTGATTGCACCTGATTTGCATCACTTGTCATTCTTGTAATAAGAGTAGATGTACCAAGAGTATCAATTTCCGTGTAGGAAAGAGAGGATATATGAGAGAAGAGCGCATGCCTTATTTTTGCAACAAAGCCACACGATGCCTTCGCTGCAAAATATTGTGCAAAAAGCGTGCAGGTAAGACCTATTAAGCCAAGCGCTGCCATAATAAGACAAGCCTTAATAATGTAAGAGCCATCATTTCCTGCAATACCTACGTCAATAATACTTGCAACAACCAAAGGGATTATGAGCTCAAAGCCAGCCTCAAGCATTTTAAAAAGAGGACTTAAAACGCATTCCTTACAGTAGCCCTTCATATATACAAGAAGCCTTCTCATATCGTTCTCCCTTCTAAAAATTCAAGACAAATCTAAAAAATAGATTAATGCCCTATTTATTCAGTATAGAGTATACCACATAAAGAAAAATATTACAATAAAATAATATAAAATTTTACAAATACTATATAAAAAATCTCTGCCTATTTGGCAGAGAAATTTTTATTAAAGATTCATAAGTATTGGCATAATAAGTGGCTTGCGCTTCGTTTTTGCAAAAATGTACTTGGATAGGGCGTTTTTAAGAATGGTTTTAAGCTCGCTCCATTCCTTAATTCCCTCATCAAGCGCATCTACAAGTACTCTTGTAGCAATATCCCTAGCGCCATTCATAAGCTCCTCGTTCTCGCGAACATACACAAAGCCTCTTGAAATAATCTCAGGGCCAGACATTAAAATGCCTTCCTCTAAGCTGACAGTAGCAACAGCGATAATAAGACCACCCTCGGCTAAGTTCTTTCTATCCCTTAAAACAATATTACCAACATCTCCAATGCCAGAGCCGTCAATTAAGACCTTTCCTGCTTGAACAGTGCCATTAAAGCGCGCTCCATCACTATCAATTTCAATAACCTTGCCAATGTCGGAAACAAAAATGCTTTCGCTGCTCATTCCCATTCCCTCTGCAAGCTCCTTGTGCTGTATTAGGTGTCTGTATTCACCGTGCACAGGCATAAAATATTTGGGCTTAGTAAGTGCGTGCATGAGCTTCAGCTCCTCTTGACAAGCGTGTCCTGAAACATGCACCTCAACGCTTGAATCGTGATAAACGTTGACACCTCTCCTATACATTTCATTAACTATCTTTCCAACAAGAGGCTCATTTCCTGGAATAGCGCTTGAGGAAAGCACAACCAAATCCTTGTCGGTAAGAACAACCTTATCGTGGTCGGAAAAAGCCATTCTGTAAAGTGCGGACATAGGCTCGCCTTGGCTTCCTGTTGTTACAATGGTAATCTTTTCAGGTGGATATTTTTTAATATCATCAATATCAATCAAGACACCCTCAGGTACCGACATATAGCCAAGCTTAACAGCAGCATTTACAACGTTAACCATGCTTCTACCTGTAACTGCAACACGCCTACCGTGATTTATACTTGCATCAATAATTTGCTGAACCCTGTGTACGTTAGAAGCGAATGTGGCAATTATAATCCTTTTATCAGGAGCCTGTGAAAAAATCTTTTCAAGAGAGAAGCCAACCTTTCGTTCAGATGGCGTATATCCAGCTCTTTCAACATTTGTTGATTCGCAAAGAAGCATTAAAACTCCCTCATTACCAAGCTGACCTAATCTTGTAATATCCATCATTTCTCCGTCGATAGGAGTAACGTCAAGCTTAAAGTCGCCTGTGTGAATAACCAAGCCCTGAGGAGTAGAGATAGCAAGAGCACACGCATCGGCAATAGAGTGATTAACTCTAATAAATTCTATTTTAAATACGCCAACGCTAATTTTATCTCCCGCGTTTACATTGTGGAGCTTCGCGCTTTGTAAGAGCTTGTGCTCAATTAGCTTATTTTCCAAAATTCCCAAGGTCAATTTAGTACCATAAACAGGCACGTTCATAGTTCTTAAAAAATAGGGAAGTGAGCCGATATGGTCCTCGTGTCCGTGTGTTAGAAACACACCACGAATTTTATCAATATTGTTTTGTAAATGAGTAAAATCTGGGATTACAAGGTCAACCCCGAGCATATCATCGTTTGGAAAGCCAATGCCACAGTCAACGATAATAATATCGTTTCCACACTCTAAAACCGTCATATTCTTTCCGATTTCATTGAGACCACCAAGAGAGTAAATTTTTAATTTTGGCAAATTTGCCTTTTTCTTATTTGAGCTATCTCGTTTAGTATTCTTTTTGATTGGTCTCTTTGTCTTTTGATTAATTGTAGTTGCTTTTTTCGTTGCAGGGGCGCTCTTTTTTGCAGTGTTCTTAGCGCTTGCCTTTACAGTATTGGCCTTTTTTGATTTGCTTTGGGTCTTTTTCCACCCTTTGTTTTTCTTATTTAGAGTCTTTTCCTCTGTTTTTTCCATAAAATCCTTTCCTTCGTAAAACACGAAAAAACACCATCACTTAGTGATGGAATTGTATTATGGCATATAAGGATATGTATATACGCCCCCATATCCTTATTGATAGCCACATTTGTAACGAACTAATTTGTTATACATATTTTACCATAAAAAGAACAAATAGTCAAGAGCTTTTATATAAGCCATAAGGTTATGCAAAAAGCAATAATAGCACCAGTTAAAAGACCGGAGGTGAATTTGAAAAAGCTACTAAAGCCATTTTTATCGCTTTTTTTATAGCTACTGCTTCCTTGTGCTTCATTTAAAATTCGATGTGCTTCCTTTAAAACGTCGTTTTCCTTAGCGCCCTGTGTCTTCGGCTTCATAACTAAATACGCCTCATCAAAAAGCTCACTTCCCGTGTCCTTAATAAAAACAATCTTTTTTTGACATCCCTTAATCATTTTTACCTCTACATTATAAAAATTAGTAATGTATTATTTACCCAAGAAACCAAATTTATTCAAAAATTATTCTTGTAACAATACACGAGAGAATAACGCAAAAGAACGAAACGAAAAGAGCAATAGGCATTGCGTGCCTTGTTTTCTTTATATTGGAGGTGGAAAAATAAACACATATAACGTAAATTACCGTATCAGACGATGCCATAATAACCGAAGCGCAAAGCCCTGCAAATGAATCAGCGCCACAAGCATCTAAGATTTCCTTAAAGGTAGCAAGAGATGCACTACCCGAGATAGGACGTGTTAAGATTAGTGAAAAAATTTCACTTGGCACTCCGATAAAATCAAATACAGGAGATAAGAGCTTGGTGAAAAAATCAGAAGCGCCTGAGGCAGTAAACATACTAACACCAACAATTAAAGCGCACATTGTGGGGAGCAATTTAACCGATGCTTTTGCTCCATTCCAAGCACCCGAGCTAAAGCTCGAAAAATAGTCCCTTTTCCCAAAGAAAATTATAAATCCGACAAAAATAACGACACAGGGCAGGACAAAATAAGAAATTTTTTCAATAATCTCCACTAAATTTACCTATCAATCTACAAAGAATTACACCGATTAAGGAGCACAAGCCCGAACAAATCCACACAGGTACAATTATTTCATATGTAATGCTTGCGCCCTGTATAGCCCGTAGCGCAATAACAGTTGTTGGAATGAGGTTGAACGAGGCACAGCCTAAAACGGCAAGAGTTATCATATCATTTGTTGCCTTGTCGCTATTTCGCCCCTTGTTCATTTTTTCAATAGCATTTAAGGCGAGAGGAGTTGTTGCATTAGATAGCCCCAAAAGATTTGCGCTTATGCAAGCAGTAATTTCCTCAGTCGCTTTTTTATCCTTAAAGGACCGAGGAAATATAAGCTTTAAAATAGGGGTTAATAAGCGAGCAAGCCTTGAAATAATTCCACTTGATTTTAAAACCTCCATAATTCCACCCCAAAGCGTCATAATTCCAACAAGAGAAATAACAAGCTCAACGCTCTTAGAAGCGCCAGCTAAAATTCCATCAGACAAGGCTTTCATATTTCCTGTTAAACAAGCAAAGATAAATGAAAAAATACATAAGAATGAAAAACATTTACCAATCATAAATACCTCTGTACAGATTAAAATTTGCAAAAAAATGTAAAAAATTGTAAAAAACATTGACAAAAATGTAAAAATATGGTAGAATAAAGCTGACCAAGAGAGAATTTTGTCTTGGAATAATAAAAAAGAGGTAAAAAAGTATGAAATCAACAGGAATTGTAAGAAAAGTAGACGAGCTTGGACGCCTTGTATTACCAATGGAAATTCGCAATACCTTCGGCATTGAGCCTAAGGATCCAATTGAAATATTTGTAGAAAACAATACAATTATTTTAAAAAAGTATGAGCCTTGCTGTGTTCTTTGTGGAAATTCACAGGACAATGTAATGCTAAATGGCAAGCAGATTTGCAAGGAATGTGTTAAAAAGCTTAATTCATTAGTTTAATATATGAATAAAAGCAAAAATAAATAACAAGCATTTTAAAATGAGGCACATATGGAAAAAATATTAAAATATAGCTCTTGTGCGTCCTGCTTTGAGGAAGCATTACCACTTGGTAATGGCTCCTTGGGCGCAATGGTGTATAGTGGAACGGATATTGATAAAATTTCCTTGAATCATGATACCTTGTGGGCAGGAAAGCCTGGTCAAAAAATGGTTGATGGCGCAAAAGGAGCGTACGAAAAGGCAAGGGAGCTTGTTTTAAAAGGCAAGTATTTTGAGGCGCAAAGAGAAATTGAAGAGGGCTTCACAGGAGGCTGGCTCAACTCCTATATGCTACTTGGTGCGCTTTACATAAAAAGAATAGGCTCAAGTGCTAACCCAACGAATTATGTACGCACGCTTGACCTTGAAAGCTCACTTGCATATCTGAAATATACCGAGGACGAAATAGAATTTGAAAGAGAATATTTTGTTTCATACCCTGACAATTGTGTAATGGTAAAGCTTCGCTCATCAAAGCCTGTTAGCTATGAAATCAGTGCAGAATGTGTTGGTAAAAGCGCAGTAACATCAGGTAATGGCACGCTTTATTTATCAGGCGAATGTCCATCTACCATCAGCCCTGAGTATGCTGCAAAAACTAACCCCATCACATACGATGGTGACGGAGTAAAGGTAAGCGCAATGGTAAAGGCTAATACAAATGGTGAGCTTGACTGCGAAAATGGAAGGCTTTATATAAATAACGCAACCGATGTAACACTTTATTTTGCCTGTGAAACAAGCTTTATTTCATTTGATCAAATACCAAACAAGAAAACCTTCTATCCTTGTCTTGAAAGAATAGAAAAGCTTGTATTAAAATCATATGAGGAAATAAAAAATGACCATATAGCCGATGCATCGGAGCTCTTTAATAGAGTGAAGGTGGATTTTGGTGGCAAGCCAAGCGAAAACACAACAGATGTAAGACTTAAAACAGGTGAAAAATCGCTTTCTATGGTTGAGCTTCTTTTTAACTTTGGCAGATATTTGGTTATATCAGCATCAAGAAAGGGCTCGCGCGCAACGAATCTACAAGGTATATGGAACGACAAATTCTACGCGCCCTGGTCATCGAATTATACAGTGAATATAAATACTGAAATGAACTATTGGCCGGTGCTTATGTGCAACCTTGCAGAGTGCCATTACCCTTTAATTGAGCAAATTAAAAACGTAAGCATAAATGGTAGAGAAACTGCAAAGCATTTTTACGGTGCAGATGGATTTGTTTCACATCATAATTTAGATTTGTGGGCACAAACAACACCCGTTGGAAACAAGGTTGAGCATTCATCAAGATACGCATTTTGGAATATGTCATCTGGCTGGCTATGCAGACATCTTTTCGAGCATTATGAATATACAATGGACAAGGATTTTCTTGCAAGCACAGCATATCCTATAATGAAGGAAAGTGCAAAATTCTACCTTAGCGTAATGGTAAATTATAACGGAAAATGGATAGTAACCCCATCAACCTCTCCTGAAAATGGAGTAATAGTTGACGGTGAGGTAATCCATCTAACCCCCTATACAACAATGACACAGTCAATTGTACAGGATTTGTTTATAAACGTAGCTAAGTCAGCTGATATTCTTGGCATTGATGACGATTTTGTAAAAGAAATCAAGGAAAAGGTAAATGATATAGGAATTTACCAAATAGGCTCACAGGGACAGCTTCTTGAATATGACAAGGAATACGAGGAGGAGGACACTCACCATAGGCACGTATCCCATCTATACGCGCTTTATCCAGCAGACCTTATTACAACTGATAAAACAAAGGAGCTTGCAGATGCTTGCCGTCAAACCCTTGAAATAAGAGGAGACGAGAGCACAGGCTGGAGTATGGGCTGGAAGGTAAACCTATGGGCAAGATTGAAGGATGGTGACAGAGCCCTTAAGCTTGTAAAGAATCAGCTCACCTATGTACCTGCTGGCAAGGACATCAATTATAGTAGTGGTGGAGGAACCTATGCAAATATGTTTGATGCTCATCCACCATTCCAAATTGACGGTAACTATGGAGTAACAGCGGGAATTGCACAAATGTTCCTACAATGTGAAAGCTCAAAAATAAAAATCCTCCCAGCACTCCCAAGCGAGATGAAGGAAGGATATATAAAGGGACTTAAAGCAAAGGGCAATATCACGGTAGATATTGAGTGGAAGAACTCAAAGCTTTCACACCTAAAACTTGTAACACCAATTAAACAAACTGCTATAATAAATATAGACGGTAAGGATAATAGCATCACGCTTGAGCCTAACCAAGAATATATTATTTAAGCAGGAGGGAGAAAAAGCTCCCACTACCTGCCAATTGGGAGGTACATATGAAAAACTTGGGATATTATAACGGCAAAACAGGACTTATAGAAGAAGTGACTGTTCCAATCACAGACCGAGCCTTTTACTTCGGAGACGGGGTATACGACGCAGTGATGTGCCGAAATAATATCCCTTATCTTTTGAGCGAGCATATTAACAGGCTCTATCATAACTGCGCTCTCCTTAGCATAAATGTGCCCAAAACAAAGGAGGAGCTTGCTTATCTTATAACACAAATGTGCACAAGAGTAGATGGAGAGGAGAAATTTGTTTATTTTCACGTATCACGAGGAAGTGGTATAAGAAACCACGAGTTTAGCGATACCAAGGGCAATCTTTGTATTATGATAAAGCCACAAAAAATCGACCCTGTGGATGAAAAAATGGAATTATGCACCACTAAGGACGTAAGATACAGTATGTGCAATATAAAAACCTTGAACCTTTTGCCAAGCGTGCTCGCAGCACAGCACGCAAAAAATAACAAGTGCCAAGAGACAGTATTTGTAAGAGATGGTTATGTAACCGAATGCTCACATAGTAATATTTCTATATTAAAGGACAAAAAGCTCATAACTGCACCGGCAGACTGTCATATTTTACCTGGCGTAACACGAGCACATCTAATTGAGAGTGCAAAAAAGAACGGTATCGAGGTAATTGAAGAAAAATACACACCAAGCGATATGCTAAGGGCTGATGAAATAATCGTTACAAGCTCATCAAAAATGGCAAGGGGAGTGTCTAAAATTGACGGAAAATCAGTAGGTGGCAAGGACAAAACCACCCTTGACATATTGACAAACGATATTTATTCCGACTATATAAGTGCAACAACACCCAATTCATACACGTTATCACGTATGCAATAACCAAATTAAACAAGCAACATAAAAAAGCTCTGCAAATGCAGAGCTCATCTCTTTTTAAAGCAAATTTAACCTTTATGACTTTCCTTATAACAATCTATAATTTCAAGAACGGAGGCTATTTCACGTTGTGTAAGTCCATCAACGGATACGGATGAATTTCTTTTAAGTCCCAATAGGTAATCGCAAGAAACATTAAATAAAAGTGATAGTTCAACGATATATTGCGTTGAAGGTATAGAAATGCCCATTTCCCAAGCATTAACTCCGGATCTCGTTATGCCAAGCTTTTTTGCAAGCTCAGTCTGTGTCATACCTTGCCTCTCACGTAGTATTTTGATTTTATCAGCTATCATTTTTTCACCCTCCTTTATTATTTTACATTAATCCTTTAGATATTGCATTATCAAAATGATATTTAAAATTGACAAAACAGTAAATATATGCTATAATGTGAAAAAATATTTGTTTTAAGGAGAGACACAAAATGACAAAAAAATCACTAACATTATTACTCGTACTTATGTTGTCAATAATGCTTGTATTTGCATTTGCGTCCTGTAGTGGAACAAAAAATCCAAGCGACACAAGCACCAACACAGGCTCACAGGGCACAACACCAAGCCTTGATGACGATAAGGGAACAGACGATGGAAACGGTGGAAACTGTGGCACACCCGATGACGGAAATAGTGAATCACCGAAACCCGATGACAACCAAGGTGGAGAGGAACCTGATCCCGACGATGTACAAAGTGGACAGGAACAAAATCCTGATGACAATCAAGATGGTGGAGAAATACCAAGCCCTGATGATAATCATGGCGACGAGCAAGGTGGTGCTACACCTCATACCCACTCATATGGTGAATGGATAACCACTAAGGAGCCAACCTGCACCGAGGCAGGCGAGAAGAAGCAGACCTGCTCCTGTGGCGATTATAAGACAGAACCAATTGAAGCAACAGGACATAGCGAGGAAACCATTATAGGTAAAGAAGCCACTTGCACCGAAACTGGTCTTACAGATGGAAAGATATGTACTGTATGCCAAGCAGTAACAGTAGAGCAAACAATTATACCATTAAAAGACCATACTTATGCTAACAAAGTGTGTCAAATTTGTAAAGAATTAGAGCCAAGCCAAGGACTTGTATATACTTTGAATAAGAAAACAAATACTTATGCAGTAACGGGTAGAGGAAACTGCAAAGATGCAGAGATTGTTATTCCAGCTACATATAAAAATTTACCCGTAACATCAATAGGAAGCTATGCATTCTATAATTGCACCTCACTTACAAGTGTAACAATACCTAACAGTGTAACAACAATAGGAGACTATGCATTCGGAGATTGCGTCAAGCTTGTAGAGGTATATAACTTAACCTCGCTTGATGTTTCATCATATTTTGATTATGAAAAGGTAATACATACCTCGCTTGAGGAAAAGAGCATACTTGAAAATGTAAATGGTTATATCTTTATGACGTTGGAAGGTAAGTATTACCTAATTGGATATGTAGGAAGTGAAAAGGAATTAACCTTACCTGAAAGCTATAACGGTAATAATTATGAGATATATCAGGATGCTTTCTATAATCGTGATGATATAACTAAGGTAATAATACCCGATAGCGTAACCTCAATAGGAGATGCGGCGTTCTATAATTGCACATCACTTACAAGTGTAACCATAGGAAACGGTGTAACAGCGATAGGAAAGTATGTATTCCGTGATTGCAAGTCACTTGCAAGTATAACCATAGGAAATGGTGTAACAGCGATAGGAAATTATGCATTCGAATATTGCACCTCACTAACAAGTGTAACAATAGTAAATAGCATAACATCAATAGAAAGCAATGCGTTCTATGGTTGCTCTAAGCTTGCAGTAGTATATAATTTATCCTCACTTAATATAACTAAAGGCGCATCATCTAACGGATACGTAGGCTATTATGCAAAGGTAATACATACATCGCTTGAAGAAAAGAGTATACTTGATACAGTAAATGACTATATCTTTATGACATGGGAAGGTAAATATTACCTAATAGGATATATAGGTAATGATACAGAGCTAACTTTACCCGAAAGCTATAATGGTAATAATTATGAAATATATCAGAAGGCTTTCTATAACAATAATAAGATCACTAAGGTAACAATACCTGATTGCATAACATCAATAGGAGACGTTGCATTCTCTTATTGTGATTCACTAACAAATGTAACAATAGGAAGTGGTATAACATCAATAGGAGAAGGTGCATTCGCTGCTGAGGTTCCCTCACTAAAAGAAGTGCATATAAGTGATATTGCAAGCTGGTGTAATATATCATTTTATGATTATTATTCAAATCCATTGTGTTATGCAAAGAATCTATATGTAAATAATGAGCTTGTAACTAATCTTACAATACCAGATACAGTAACTAAGATAAATGATTATGCATTTTCTGGTTGCACCTCGCTAACAAGTGTAACAATGCCGAGTAGCGTAACATCAATAGGATACAAGGCATTCTATAATTGCACCTCACTTACAAGTGTAACAATACCGAGTAGCGTAACATCAATAGGATACAAGGCATTCTATAATTGCACCTCAC
>JAGBEE010000038.1 GCA_017937135.1 Clostridia bacterium
AGTTATAGTTATAGTTATAGTTCACTATGCTTCCTCTATGCAGGTGCATATGCTACATAAAAAGCCTGCTTAATTAGCAGGCTATGTCTATATAATAACAAGTTATTAGGACTCTTGAATTTTTTTAATGCAAAAAATGTATCGCTTAGGTGCTTGCAATTTGTGCAAATTTTTGCAAAATTTTGCTATTTTTCCTGTGCTTTTTCTTCGCTCTTATCGTTATCTGACTTAGAAAGCAAGCCTGTTTGTCGAAGCGCTCGCACTATGGGCTTATAAATAAGGAGTGTAAGAATGGTATTAAGAGTAACCTTTAAGACATTAAAGGGTAGGAAAATAGGTATTAGCATTTCTACGACTGCTTCCCTTGGCACACCCATATAAAGTGGAGTTATTAGCCAATTCCACAGTAGCATAAAGCCAACAACTAAGGTGCTTGATATTAAAAGTGTAATAATGGCTGTTTTAAATTTTCTGCTCCTTTTGTAAATAAACGCAGGAATACAAGCAAAGGTTGCGCTTGCAATTACGTTCATCACAAAGCCAATTATGCCCGTTGTGCTAATTGTTATAAGCTCCAAAAGCGCTGTTAATACGCTGATAATAAGCGCGCTGAGTGGCCCTAAGGCAAAGCCTGCAATTACTATTATTGTGTCCTTTGGGTCGTACTTTAAAAAGTCGGCAAAGGCAATAGGTATCAAATGACCAATTAAGGTAAAAATATAAGCAATAGCAGAAAACATTCCGATAAGAACGATTTTCTTAGTGTTTTTATTCATATTCTCTCCTAGCGGGCGTAAAAAAACGCCACGAAAATCGAGGCGCAGAAAAGCATATAAATGGCATAAATATGCCTGTTTCTTCTCCCATTCAGACTATACTGCCGGTTTCGGAATCTAACCGAATCTGCCAAAAGGCTCGCGGACTTTACCGCCGATAAGGAATTTCACCTTGCCCCGAAGATATTTTATTTTATTTTTTATTATTTTAGCACTACACTAAGCCAATGTCAAGGAATTTTTATTTACAATACGTATTTTTTGTGCTAAAATAAATTTGTAATTACTATTTTTGAGGAATAAAAAATGAAAAAGAAACACATTTGCTTGCTTCACACAGGTGGCACTGTGGGTATGGTAAGGAGCGAAAGGGGCTACGTTCCCAAAAAAGGACACCTAAAGGAAATGCTTGACTCCATTTCCGACCTAAAGGACGAAAATATGCCGCTTTTTACTTTTGTTGAAATGGACCCACTCCTTGACTCGTCAGATATGGCAGTTGACGACTGGAACAGAATAGGCGAGGAAATTGCCTCTTTATATGACGACTATGACGGCTTTGTCGTTTTGCACGGAACGGACACAATGGCATATACAGCCTCTGCCCTTTCCTTTATGCTTGAAAATCTTAACAAGCCTGTAATTTTAACAGGCTCACAAATACCACTTTGCGAAATTAGGAGCGACGGTGTTGATAATATCGTAACCTCTCTTTTAATTGCTGCGAGTGGCAACGTTAGCGAGGTTTGCCTTTATTTTGGTGGAAGGCTCCTTCGTGGAAATCGTTCAACGAAAATGTCCTCTGACGGACTTCTTGCATTTGCCTCACCGAACTTTGTTCACTTAGCCGAGGCAGGAATTTCAATAAGATATTTCCAAGCTCCCCCTGCACCAAAAAGCTCGTTAGATGCAAAATTAAAGCTATGTCGCCTTGAAAATATTCCAATTGGTGTTTTAAAGGTGTTCCCGGGAATTAGCTTCCCTATTTTTGATAAGCTGATGACAGAAAAATTAAAGGGTATAGTGCTTGAAACCTTTGGCGCAGGCAATATTCCCGGTAATGGTAATGCTCTTTTACCAATTATTAAAAAGGCATTCAAGGCAGGCTCAGTTATTACAGTTTGCTCACAATGCCCACAGGGAACTGTTTCTCTCGGCGCTTATATGTCAAGCTCTCCATTAAAGGAGGCAGGAGCTGTAAGTGGCTACGATATGACAACGGAGTCAGCCGTTGCCAAGCTCTACTACCTATTTAGTAAGGGCTATTCAACCGAGGAAATTAAGGTCCTTATGGAAGAAAATTTAAGAGGCGAGCTGACAACGGACTAAGGCATAACCCACCACTCTACTACCCCTCCACCGCTTACTTTAGTTTTTTCTAAATTCAGTATTTCTTCGCGGTCCCCCTCCCACTGGAGAAGGCTCAGCGTTGTCAAATGATGTCGCTTCGCTAATGAAGTCACTACGTTAATGATGTAGCTATGCAATGATGTCGCACCTTCGTGCTAATTAAATGTGGCAAGCCACATTCCCTCCACCTACAACCATAAATCACGCGATAGCGTGTATGGAATCAATCGTAGGTTGTATGGAATCACCCAAGCCTCCATCTGACGAGGGAGGTGGATTTTGCGAAGCAAAAGACACAGGGAGAGATAACACAAGCAAATCATTCTTTTCTAACTACCACAGTGTAGTATTTGGAAATATGTAAATTTATAATAGTAACTTTATTTTATGGCTCTCTCCCTCCGTCAACCTCACGGTTGACACCTCCCTCGTCAGATGGAGGCTGACAAACGCACTCTTTCATATCGAATGAAAGGGAGTGGAGTCGAGTGTATCTGTTCAAAATACCTCATCCATCGCAAGCGGTTCCCATTCAGCACAAGGCACGCCGCAGGGAGCACCTCGTCAGATGGAGGCTAACATAATCACACGCAGTGCGTATAGAATCAATTTGGCGCATTGTATGGAATCAATTTAGCGCATTGTATGGAATTATTCTACCTTGGCAGATTTATTTGCGCTAAGCACAAAAATAGACACAGGGTCGCGATTTTTCGCCTCCTGTGTCTTTTTTATAGCTTTTTAAGTTTTGTTAATAGCTCGGAAAAATTGCTTGGCAAATCGCACTCAAGAGTTAATATTTGCTTTGTTCTTGGGTGTGGGAAGGAAAGAATTTTTGCGTGCAGAATTTGTCCGTCAAGGAGTGACTTGTTTGCTTTTTCAAAGGGCGTTTTGCCACCACCATAGACCTCGTCACCAATTATTGGATGACCTATGTGGCTCATATGGACTCTTATTTGGTGGGTTCTGCCTGTTTCAAGCTCCATTTTTGCGTAGGTAAATGACGGATATTCCTCGATTACCTCGTAGTGAGTTATTGCCTCTCTGCCTCCATGCACTACTGCCATTTTCTTTCTATCAACAGGGTGTCTTGCAATTGGAGCGTTAACTACTCCCTTGCTTTCCTTTAGGTGTCCTGTAAGTATTGCATGATATACTCTTTTTATACCGTGGTCCTTTAAAAGTGAGGACAAAAACACATGGCTTTCATCATTCTTTGCCACTACCAAAAGTCCACTTGTGTCCTTATCTATTCTATGCACTATGCCGGGTCTGATTACACCGTTTATACCGGAGAGTGTGCCCTTACAATGATAAAGAAGCGCATTTACAAGCGTGCCACTTTCGTTGCCCGGCGCTGGGTGGACAACCATACCGCTTGGCTTGTTGATTACTATAATGTCCTCGTCCTCATAGGCTATATCAAGTGGGATATTTTCTGCCTCAACCAAAAGCTCGCTTGGCTCTCTTTCATTTACCTCGACATTATCACCAAGCCTTAGTCGGTAATTTTTGCTCTGCGCCTTGTCATTAACTAAGACATCGCCCCCCTCAATAAGTCCTTGGGCGCTTGAGCGTGTTATCTCTATTAGCTCGCTAACATATACATCAAGGCGCTTGCCAACGTCGTTTTCATTTATTATCATTCTTTTTTGCCTCCTTTGAGTCCAAAGGAGCTTTTTTATTCTCGCTATTTTGGGTGCTTTTCTTCTCTTTTTTGCCACCCTGTGTCGATTTTTCGCTGTTTTTTTGGCTTTTTTCCTTCTTTTCCCTCTGCTCCTTGATTACATCAAGAATAAGAGCAAGAATGACTATTCCTGCGCCAACGCAAACAAGCGCATCTGCCACATTAAAAATAAACTGCCATATTCCCTTGAAGTCTATCATATCAACGACAACACCACAGTCGTATATCGGGTCGTATCTGAAGATACGGTCTATCATATTGCCAATACCACCACTAACTATTAAGGCAAGTCCGACCTTTAGTAGCATCCTTTCCTTGCAAAAGCCGAAAAGATATACTCCTATTCCTAAAATAGCAATAGTTGAAAAAACCATAAACACCCATCTAATATCGTCTGCTAAGCCGAATGCCATACCGTCGTTAGTTATATAGGTTATATGAAAAAAGTCCTTTATTATCGGTATCGACTCATTTATTGTCATATTGGCAACTACAATAGCCTTGGTTAATTGGTCTATTAAAATACCACCAACGACAATAGCTGCCAAAATTATATAAGCTACCATTTTTTCTCCTTACATAAATCTTATAAAAAAGCTGCCGAGCACCTGTATAAGCAGAAAAACTGCGAGGAAGGACAAATCTATCGGACATCTTCTCATAAATTCCCATCTCATAAATAGCTCTCGCACAGGACCTAAAACAGGCTCGGTTATAGTGTAAGCTATTTTATATATAAACGATTCTCTGAAATAAGCAACCCACGAGCAAATTGCTCTTACTAGCATAAGCAGCTCAAATGCTGAGATAATGCTATAAATTATCCACGCAAAAATTGAAAGTGCATCCATATTTAGCCCCTTTATATTGTGAAATATTCCTCGTCCTCGTCCCTGGTGTCGAATATTTCTCCACTCACGTCAACCTGTCGTGGTGCGATAAAATATGAATCCTTTGTCGCCTTTTTAATGCTTACGTTAAGCGCATATGCTGCTCCACTTATGAAGTCTATCATTCTTAGATAAAGTGATTTGTCAACGCCCTCCAAATTAAGAAGCACAGTTCTGCCTGCCAAAAGATAGTCAACAGCAGGGGATAGCTGCTCCATTGTTCTTGGCTTGCAAATCTTTAATTCAAGCTGACCCTCAAGGGACACTCCCACAGGAGCCTCGGGTATTTCCTCGTCGAACTCCTCTTCCTCGTCCTCTTCGTCTATTCTGTTTCTTTTAAACCAACCAAATAGTCCCATTTTAATACTTCCTTTCGCCAAAGATTTTACTGCCTACCCTAACCATAGTTGCCCCTGCCTCTATTGCGTAGGTGTAGCTATCACTCATACCCATTGAGAGTATGGCATTGTCATTGTTTTTAAACAGCTTGTCAAAAAGCTCCTTGGTAAGCGAGAAATACTTTAGATATTCCTCGCGCGATTGGCACCTCGGCGCCATAGTCATAAGTCCCATTACATTTATATATGGATAAGTAATGGCTTTTTCGTAAAAATCGCACACGTCCTCGGGTAAAATGCCACTTTTGTTCTCTTCACGCCCACTATTTACCTCGATAAGAATGTTTATTTTTTTATCTATTTTTCCAGCGCGCTTATTTATTTCCTCTATTAGTGGAATGGAGTCAACGGAGTGAATTAAATCGACCTTGTCAACTATATATTTTACCTTGTTTTTTTGTAGAGTGCCAATAAAATGTACGCTTGCGCTCTTGTCATAGCTGTCATATTTTTCAAGCAGCTCATTTACTCTATTTTCGCCAATAATTTTAACACCAAGCGATATTAGGTAATTTATGTCGCTTACATTCTGCATTTTTGTAGCGGCAAGGAGTGAGATTTCTCTGCCACTTTTAACGCTATTTATATTATTTATTACCCTTGTGTAATTGTTCTTTATTTCCTCTTGTCTTAAGTCCATAGGCTCCCTGCCCTGTATTATTTGTATTGCGCTATTTAGCGCGTTTTCTGTGTCAACATATACGGTATTGTAGTCCTTATGCCTTGAAAACCAGGTGAGCTGTCTTTTTGCATAGTGCCTTGTAGCAATTTTTAAATCAGCAACGCACTCACTTAGCGATTTTTTGTTTTCAAAATAAGGAATTAGCTCCTTGTAGCCAATTGCTCCATACGAGGTATATTGCTCCTTTAAATAGCCAGTCTCGTAAAGTGAGCGCGCCTCGTCAACCAGCCCGTTTTCAAGCATTAAATCAACGCGCTTTTCTATTCTTTCATAAAGCAAATCTCTATTTTTGCAATTTAAAAAGATAACCGTTGAGTCATATGGTGGCTTTTCCTGCTTAGATAAGCTGTCAAGCTCGCTCTTTTTCTTACCCGTGCACTTGTATATTTCAAGCGCGCGTATTACTCTTTTAATATTGTTTTCGTGAATGGCAGCTGCACTCTCGGGGTCAACCTCTTTTAATAAAAGGTGCAAGGCGTGTGCGCCATTTTCCCTTGCATAGAGCTCAAGATAGGCTCTGTACTCCTCGTCCCTTTCGGTGCTTTTTAGAGTTGGCATTTGAATTACGCTATCAAGATAAAGCCCTGTTCCACCACAGAAAATAGGGGTTTTTCCTCTACCTGCTATGTCGGCTATAAGCTCCTTAGCAAGAGTGGAATATTCAGCCGAGGAAAAATCCTCGTTTGGATTTTTTATGTCAATTAGGTGGTGCTTTATCTCTGCCATTTCCTCTTTTGTCGGCTTGGCAGTTCCTATATCCATTTTTTTGTATATCTGCATGGAGTCACAGGAAATTATCTCACCGTTATATCGCTTGGCAAGCTCTATTGCAAGCGCACTTTTGCCAACTGCTGTTGGTCCAACTATGGCAATTACCTTCATTTTCTGTGCTCCTTTCTTTATTTTGTATAAAATCGCACGCAGTGCGTATGGAATCGGCCCAAGCCTCACTCTGACGAGGTGCCCCTTGTGGGTATGCCTTGTGCTGAATGGGAACCACTTGCGATGGATGAGGTGTTTTGAGCAGATACACTCGACTCCACTCCCTTTCATTCGATATGACAGAGCGCGTTTGTTAGCCTCCATCTGATGAGGGAGGTGGATTTTGCGAAGCAAAAGACGGAGGGAGAGATAACGCAAGCAAAGGATTCTTTTCTAATTACAACAGTGTAGTATTTGGAAATATGTAAATTTATAATAGTAACTTTATTTTA
>JAGBEE010000025.1 GCA_017937135.1 Clostridia bacterium
AAGCAAAGGATTCTTTTCTAATTACAACAGTGTAGTATTTGGAAATATGTAAATTTATAATAGTAACTTTATTTTACGGGTCTCTCCCTCCGTCAACCTCACGGTTGACACCTCCCTCGTCAGATGGAGGCTTGGGGTGATTCCATACAATGCGCCAAATTGATTCCTTACGCACTACGTGCGATTCCATACACGCAGTGCGTATGGAATCCGTAGCTTATTCAATCAGCATTGCATCGCCGAAGGAGAAAAAGCGATACCTTTCCCTCACAGCCTCGGCGTAGGCTGACATTATTCTATCCTTGCCACAAAGAGCGCTGACTAACATAAGAAGGGTGCTCTCGGGAAGGTGAAAATTTGTTATCAGGGCATCTATTGCCTTGAATTTATAGCCCGGATAGATAAAAATTCCTGTTTGAGTGCTCATTGGAATTATTTCGCCATTTTCATTAGATGCACTCTCAAGTGTGCGACACGAGGTTGTGCCAACAGCTATCGTGCGCCCACCATTTTTGCGCCTTTCGTTTATTATTCTCGCGCTTTCCTCGCTTACGCTTATGTACTCGGCGTGCATAATGTGCTCAGTTATTTTCTCTGCCTTAACAGGACGAAACGTACCCAAGCCAACGTGTAGCATTACCGGCACTATCATAACACCCTTTTGCCTAATTTTTTCAAGAAGCTCCTTAGTGAAATGTAGCCCAGCAGTAGGCGCTGCGCTACTACCATTTTCACGCGCGTAAACCGTTTGGTATCTTTCCTTGTCCTCAAGCCTTTTGGTGATATAGGGTGGGAGTGGCATTGAGCCAATAATATTTAAAACCTCAAATATATTTGAGTATTTTTCTTTATCGTAGGTAAACTTAACTATTCTGTTTCCGTCCTCTACCGTTTCTAAAACTGTCGCCTCTAAAATATCACCGTAACGAATTTTGCCACCTATCTTGATTTTCTTGGCAGGTCTTAAAAGCACCTCCCATTCATCCTGAGAGCGTTGCTTTAAAAGCAAGGTTTCAATTTTCGACGGAGCCGAGACAAAATTCCCCTCGTTCCTTACCTTTTCGCCATATATACGCGCAGGGATAACGCGTGAGTCATTTATAACGAGAGTGTCACCCTCTTTTAAGTAGTCAAGAATATCGTAAAAATGCCTATGCTCGTTTTCGCCATTCTTCTTCAAAACCAAAAGCCTTGAATGGTCCCTTGGCTCAATAGGAGTCTGCGCGATTAGCTCGCTTGGCAAATCATAATAAAAATCCTTAGTCAAAAGCTCAGTTTGTGGCAATGTATTTTTTATCATAGCTTTGTTTTGTGTCCTTTTTGTTTCTTGTTCATATATTAAAAAGAGAACTTGGTTTAAATTAGTCCTTAATAAGTCGATTTTTGGGCATATATATAATATTATACAGTATTTATATATATTTTTCAACTTATTTTTATTTTTTGGAGGATTTGTTTTATGGGCAGAAAAAAGAGAGTCTTTTCGGGTAGCGCCTGCGCGCTGGTAACCCCTTTTAAAAATGGAAAAATAGACTATGTCGCCTTGGGGGAAATGATAGACCTTCAAATAAACAATGGCACAGATGCAATAGTCTTGCTTGGTACAACGGGCGAGGCATCGACTATTTTTGAGAGTGAGCGCAGCGAAATTATCCCCTTTGCCAAGGAAAAAATCAAGGGCAGAGTCCCACTTATTGTCGGAACAGGCTCTAACTGTACAGAGGTTGCAGTAAGATATACAAGAAGCGCTTCAGCTATGGGCGCTGATGCCTGTCTTGTAGTGACTCCATACTACAATAAAGCCACTCCCTCGGGTCTTTTTGAGCATTTTAAGCAAATTGCCAAAGCAAGCACCGTGCCAATTATTCTATACAACGTGCCCTCACGTACAGGGGTAAATATCCCTATGTCCGTTTACGATTCCCTTGCAAGGATAGACAATATAGTCGGCGTTAAGGAGGCGAGTGGAAAAATTTCCTACATAAGTGAGCTAATTTCAAGGCACAGCGCTGATTTTGATATTTATTCAGGCTGTGATGAACTGACTCTGCCCTCCCTTGCACTTGGCGCGCAGGGAGTAATTTCCGTTGTAGCCAACATAACGCCAAGCTACGTGCATCAGCTTTGTATGGAGCTATTTCACGGAAATATAGAAAAGAGCCGTCAAATACAAGAATACCTAAATCCCTTAATTGGCGAGCTATTTGCAGAGGTAAACCCAATACCTGTAAAAACTGCTTTATACCTTATGTCAATGTGCAAAAACGAATTTCGACTCCCAATGTGCAAATCTACACGTGAGAGCGAGCTAAAAAGCATTCTTTCAAGCTATGGTCTTGTGTAAATTATCGACACAGGTCGAGGGGTTTTGTCGATTTTTCAATGAAATGCGATAAATATATGAGATGAAAAGCGCGTTTCTCTGTTATAGCACCTCACCACATAAGGTTAGTAGAAATTAGCCTTCTCCAGTGGGACACCCTTGTGGTATGGCTTGTGCTGAATGGGAACTGCTTGCGGTGGATGAGGTGTTTTGAACAGATACACTCGACTCCACTCCCTTTCATTCGATATGAAAGAGCGCGTTTGTCAGCCTCATCTGACGAGGTGCTCCTTGTGGGTGCATCTTGAATTAAGGCTCCATCTGACGAGGGAGCTGTCAGCTATGCTGACTGAGGGAGAGAACCATAAAATAAACTAATTATTTTAAACATAGAATTTCTAAATACACGATATTGGCGATGATTTAAGGAGCAAGAAAAAACTACTGCTTGTGTTATCTCTCCCTCCGTCAACCTCACGGTTGACACCTCCCTCGTCAGATG
>JAGBEE010000019.1 GCA_017937135.1 Clostridia bacterium
CGTTGAACAAACACCCTGTTCATACTCTTTGATGATAATCATTTTTTCTTCAAATGTATACTTTTTAAATTTTTGTCCCTTTTTAGCCATAATTAAAAACCTCCTATGGTTTCATTATACCATAAGAGGTTTTCGTTTTTTATTTTTTGTGAACTAAATGGGGTTCACTTCAAAAACGGTGCGTTTTTTATTTTATTCCTTAACTACATAAGCGCAGGTATATCCATAATATTTACAAAGCTCAACCGAGCTTTCGTTAAAGCGCTCTCCTGCGACAAGCACGCTAATGGCAGGGGGGCAGGTTAGATTAAGGCTTGCAAGTATTCTTCCATTTGCATTATCTATTGAAATAAGCTCTTTACTACTAAAGGTTGCTTTTTTTGTACTCATTTCCTTAGTGGGTGGTACAAGAATAGAGGGCTTTTTTAAAATAGGCTCTTTTCTTTGTATCTTACATAGAGCATTTTCGGTTCGTTGCAAATCAGCCTTGCTTTCGGGAGTGAACATAAGAACTAAATAATCTGGGTCGCAAAATTCGCAAACTACCCCTTGCTTTTTCAGCTCAAAAGCAAGCTCTGTGCCTGTGTAGCCGTATTCCTTAGTGCTTATGGTCCACTTTAGCTTTTCATCACCTAAAAAGGTAAATCCGTACACTCCTAAGCGTTTTTTTGCATTTTCAAGCTCTGAAATAAAGCTATTTAAGCTGTCTGAATAACCATTTTCAATATATTCGTTAGCCTTATCAAGAGAAGAGAGTATAAGATATGACGGACTGCTTGAGCCAAACAAGGAAAGAGCTTCCTTTGCGTGCTCCTTAAAATAGCCTGGCGCATTTTTAGAAATATGCAAATAACCACCACCGGTTAAAACAGGTAATGTCTTATGCGCTGAATCACAGCACATATCAGCACCCAAATCAATAGGGTGAGATTTGTTATCTAAAAATTTAAGATAAGCTCCGTGTGCATTGTCAACTAAGAGTGGTACACCATATTTTTTGCACACCTTGCTTATTTCCTGTATATCCAAAATGCTTCCGAGATAATCTGGACTTGTAATATACACAGCAAATGGTAAATTATCGACACTCTTAATGGCGTTTTCAACATCCTCTGCGCTGATTTTACAGGAAAGATATGTATCATTTTGCCTTGAATAGAGCCATTTTATATCAAAATCCAAAAGGATAGAGGCTGAAATAAATGAGCTGTGTGCGTTTCTTGTAGCAAGAATGTATGGGCTTTTATTTTCTCCCACATATGACATAGCAAGATAGCACATCGCTCTTACAGAAAGGGAAGAGCCCTCACAGGAGTAGAGGGTAGCGCCACTGCCAAATAGCTTGGTAGCGTTTTCCTCACTTTCCTTTATTATTCCACTTGCGTGATAAAGCGAGTCAGCTCCATCAAGCTCCGTTATATCGATTCCCTCAATACCGAGAAGTGAGTGCCCCTTATGCCCAGGCATATGCAGGCGCACGTTATTTTCCTTCTCGTATTTTTTTACAAAATCATAAATAGGTGTTTTCATTATTCCTCAAGAGCCCTTGAAACAGCGACCATAATTGCACATTCCATACGCTTTCTGAATAATCTACAGCCATATTCATAAACCCCTCTTACAGAGCCTGTTGCGTGGTAGGCATTAGCAGCGCAGCCACCCGAGCAATAAAGCTTTGCCCAGCAGTCCTTACAGTCGGGACGCGCATATACGTTACAATGAAGGAATTCGTCCTGCGCCTCTTTGTTAGTAACACCATGCCAAATGTCACCAAGCTTGTATTTTTCCTCGCCAACAAATTGGTGACAGGGATATAAATCACCCCAAGGTGTAACAGCCATATATTCAGTTCCTGAGCCACAGCCAGATATTCTTTTATAGATACAGGGTCCGCCCTTTAAGTCTATCATATAGTGATAAAAGGTAAAGTCCTTGCCCTCCTTATGCCTTTTAACCATAAGCTCGGCAAGCTCCTCATATTGCTTGCAAACGATGGGGAAGTCCTCCTCGGTTAGCTCCTCCTTGTCGCCCTTTTGGCAAACAACAGGCTCCATACTAAGCTCGTTAAAGCCAAGGTCAAGCATAACCTTAATATCATTTAAAAAATCGGGATTTGCGTGTGTGAACGTGCCTCTCATATAGTAGCTTTTGCCGCCACGCTTTTCAACGAAGCGCTGAAATTTCGGAACAATTTTATCCCAGCTACCATTGCCAAGATAGTCAACACGGTATCTGTCATGAATTTCCTTTCTACCATCAAGACTCAAAACAACGTTGCTCATTTCCTTGTTAGCAAAATCAATTACATCATCATCTATAAGCACGCCATTTGTAGTAAGTGTGAAGCGAAAATTCTTGTTGTATTTCTTTTCTTGCTCCCTTGCATACTTAACAAGGTCCTTAACCATATCAAAATTCATAAGTGGCTCGCCACCAAAGAAGTCAACCTCTAAGTTTTTTCTTGTACCTGAATTTTCAATTAAGAAATCAAGCGCGCGCTTACCAACCTCAAGCGACATAACAGCGCGCTCACCGTGATATTTACCCTGAGATGCAAAGCAGTATGAGCAGTTCAAATTACAGGTGTGCGCCACGTGCAAGCAGAGCGCCTTGATAACGCCAGAGGTCTTTTGCTTCAATTTATCAGCCATAGGCTCAAAGGTGTCGGGAGTGAAAAGACTACCAGATTTCTTTAGCTCCTCTACCTGATTATAGCAGGCCTCAATGTCCTCTTTTGATAGATTTTTGTTAGAATATTTTTCCAAAAGTGTAGAAATAACCGTCTCACGTGTATGATTTTCGTACAAATCAATAACATCATAAGCGCAATCGTCAACCACGTGAACTGCGCCCGAGCAAATGTCAAGAACGATGTTATAACCACCCATTTTAAATTTATGTACCATTTTATACCCTCTCAATAAAATCGGACTGCTTAAAAAAGGAAATCCTTTTTCAAACAGTCCCGAAATTAACTGTGCTAATTATTTTCTTTCGTTGTTTTCGCACTGTTGGTTAGCGATACCGCAGCTTGTCTTGCAAGCAGATTGGCAAGAAGTTTGGCACTCACCACATCCACCATTCTTTGCGCTTTCGCAAAGGTTAGCAGTTTTAATTGTCTTGATATGTTCCATAATAAAATCCTCCGAGTTATTTCGTATTGTTAGAAAAATTATATCACAACATTGTTCTAAAGTCAATATGGTTTTGGTATGAATTTCAAAGAAAAGTAACAATTTAACAGTTGCTAAATAGGAAAAAGTATGTTAAAATACTATTTGGCATATTAGTTTATGAAAGGAATCGTTATGGGGAATAAGAGAAAAAACAGTAACTATGTTACCGAAAAAACAGAAAAGGCAAAGGCAGATAAGGCAAGGGCTGAAAAAAAGAAGCGAATATTAAAAACCGTTATTCCTTGCATTTGTGTTGTTCTTGTAATTGCATTGATATTTGGAATATACTTTTTAGGTAAGGCGCTTGGATGGTTCTATCCATCGTTTGAAGATGATAATCCTCAAATTGAAAACAAGCAAAATGATAGCTTTAAGGCAACACACCATGCAGCAATAGAGGTAGAGGGCTACGGAACAATTCATATTGAGCTATATGGCGAGGAGGCTCCTGAAACGGTTGCAAATTTCGTTAAGCTTGCAAATGATGGCTTCTATGATGGACTTACCTTTCATAGAATAATTGATGATTTTATGGCACAGGGTGGAGACCCCGAGGCAGACGGTACAGGAAACGCTGACAAAACAATTAAGGGTGAGTTTAAAGAAAATGGCGTAAAAAATGACATTAAGCACGTTCGTGGTACAATTTCAATGGCACGTCTGGGTGATGACAAAAATGGTGCATCATGTCAATTCTTTATAGTAGACAAGACTAGCACAAGCAATACCAAATCACTTGATGGCAAATATGCTGCATTTGGAATGGTAACATCGGGTATGAATGTAATTGACAAGATTTGTTATGACGCAGATCCAACAGATGATAATGGCACTATTGAAAAGGACGACCAGCCTGTAATTAAGAGCATCACAATCCACGAGTCACACTAATAAAAATAAAATAATTAGCTTTAAATTGAGCAGACACAAAATGTGTTTGCTCTTTTTATATTGACAAATCAACTCTCATAATATATAATAAATATGTATGTGCATTTTTTACGCGCGTTTTTTATACATTCGGAGGAATATATGAATAAAAGATTATTACTTTCAACCCCTACTATGCATGGTGAGGAAATGAAATATGTACAGGAGGCATTCGACAAAAACTGGATTGCTCCCCTTGGCTTTAACTGCGATAATTTCGAAAAGGAAATGGACGAGTATCTTAACAGTGGCATAGATGGACAAGCCTATAATACCTTGGCATTATGCTCTGGCACATCAGCATTGCACCTTGCAGTAAAGCTTGCAGGAATAAAGAGTGGAGATATTGTCCTTTGCTCTGATATGACATTTGCAGCAACAGTAAACCCCATTTCTTATGAGGGTGGTAAGCAGGTTTACATAGACTCGGAAAATGAAACGTGGAATATGGACCCACGCGCGCTTGAAAGGGCGTTTGAGAAATACCCAAACGCAAAGGCTGTTATGGTAGCGCATCTTTATGGTACTCCGTCAAAAATGGACGAGATTTCTGATATATGTAAAAAACACGGCGCTATCTTAATTGAGGACGCAGCGGAGTCACTTGGCGCTACATATAAGGGCAGACAAACAGGCACGTTTGGAAGGTATGGAGCTATAAGCTTTAACGGAAATAAAATCATAACAACCTCTGGTGGTGGTATGCTCATTTGCGATAACAAGGACGATAGAAAATTTGCCTTCAAGCTTGCAACACAGGCAAGAGAAAATGCGCCCTGGTATCAGCACGAGCACATAGGCTATAACTACCGTATGTCAAATGTAGTGGCAGGAATTGGCAGAGGACAGCTCTTACACCTTGATGAGCACAGAGAGCTAAAGAAAAAAATATATTTTAGATACAAAGAGGGCTTAAAGGGCTTACCCCTTAAAATGAATCCATATCTTGAATATACCGAGCCGAATTTCTGGCTTAGCTGTATCTTGATAGACGAGGATTGTGACAAGGACCCAATAGAGCTTATGAATAGGCTTAATGAGTATAATATCGAAACTCGCCCTATATGGAAGCCGATGCATATGCAGCCTGTTTTTAAGGATTGTGATTTTGTATATGTAGAAGAAAATGGTGTTAATGAGCACATCTTTGAAAAAGGACTTTGCTTGCCAAGCGATATAAAGATGACAGAGGACGAGCAAAATTTCGTTATAGAAAAAATCAGGGAGTTTTTTAACTAATGGAAGAATTTATCAAAAATATGACAACAACCTGGTGGGGTATTCTCATTCTTTGCTTCGTTTGTCTTTGCCTGCTTTTGGTAGTTAGCGCTTTACTTTATAGACAGTTTTTCAAGCGCTTTTACGATATACTTTTAAGTGCTTTGGCTCTTATAGTATTATCACCAATACTTTTAATACTCATTATCGTTGGTGCGATAGTTATGAAGGGAAATCCATTCTTTACGCAGCTTCGCCCAGGCAAAAACGAGAAAATATTCAAGCTAATTAAGTTTAGAACAATGACAAACGCAAGGGACAAGGACGGCAATCTCTTGCCAGACGACAAGCGCCTTACCAAATATGGTAAATTTTTGCGCTCGACCTCGCTTGATGAGCTCCCCGAAATTATAAACATTTTCATTGGCAATATGTCAATAATCGGACCTCGCCCACTGCTTGTTGAATATTTACCCTTGTATAACGAGGAGCAAAAGCACAGGCACGATGTGCGCCCGGGACTTACAGGTCTTGCACAGGTGCGCGGAAGAAATTCTATTTCGTGGACACAAAAATTCAAAATAGACGTTGAATATGTAAATAAAATAACTCTTTGGCAGGACGTAAAAATTTTCTTTGGAACAATTTTTAGCGTTTTAAAAAGAGATGGTATTTCACAAGAGGGAAACGCCACTATGGAGCCTTTTAGAGGCAACGAGGAAATATTAGAAGAAAAAGCAGAAGAAAAAATCGAAGAAAATATCGAAGCGAGATAAGATATGAATAAAAAAATTGTAATTGTAGGCGCAGGTGGACACGCAAGGGTAATTGCTGATATAGTGCGCGCAAGCAATGATATTGTGGTTGGCTTTCTTGATGATGCATATGAAAAGGGCGACGCCCTTTATGGCTCACAGATACTTGGTCATACAGACAATTACATAAGCTATAAGGATGAGTGCTATTTTGTTTTGGCTATTGGAAATAATATCACAAGACAGACGCTGGCTCAAAAAATGAATTGCAGCTGGCACACAGCCATTCATCCAAGCGCGGTAATAAGTCCAAGCGCGCAAATCAAAGAGGGCGCAGTAGTAATGCCAGGCGCTGTAATTAACGCAAACGCAGTAATTGGCAAGCATGCTATTGTAAATACCTGTGCTATAGTAGAGCACGACTCCGATATAGGAGAGTTTTCACATATTTCACCAAGGTGTACAGTATGTGGCGTAACACGCATTGGAAAACGAGTATGGCTTGGCGCAGGCGCTGTTGTAATCAATGTTAAAAAAATATGCGACGATGTTATAGTAGGTGCAGGAGCAGTAGTAACAAAAAGCATTGAAGAAGAAGGGACATATGTAGGAGTACCCTGTAAGAAAATTAAGTAATTTATCAGGAGCAAAAGATGAAGATATTACTTGCTTGTGGCAAATCAAGCGTGGTTGTAACGTTTAGAAAAACGCTTATAAAGCATCTTCAAGCGTTAGGACATGAGGTTTGCGCTATTGCATTTGATAGAGAAAACGAGGAGCAAATCAAAAAGTTAAACGTTGAGTTTTACTGCGTTGATGATGCTAATCGAAGCATAAATCCCTTTAAGATATTGACTCTTTCAAAAAGATATGCAAGGGTGATTAAGGAAATAAATCCTGACCTTGTATTTACATTTATGCTAAAGCCAAACATTTATGGCGTTCTGGGCGCAAAAAAGGCAGGTATTAAAAATATATATTCAATGGTTGAGGGCGCAGGAGATGTATTTATATACAACTCACTAAAATGGAAGATAATTCGCAAATTTGTTTGCCATATGTACAAAAAAGCGTTTAAAAATTCTAAGAAGGTATTTTTCTTAAACGAGGACGACAAAAGTGACTTCATAAAAAGAGGTCTTGTTAAGAGTGAGCAATGCGAAATCGTACACGGCATTGGCGTTGACCTTGAAAAATTTGAATACAAGCCTATCAAAAATTATAAGACATTTTTAATGATAGCACGTCTTTTAAAAACTAAGGGCGTAATTGAGTATTGCGAGGCTGCAAAAAAGGTAAAGGAAAAATACCCTGATGCAATCTTTAATTTAGTCGGACCCGAGGGTACCTTAAAGCAAGGCGATA
Organism: Clostridia bacterium; assembly: GCA_017937135.1. Lineage (GTDB taxonomy): Bacteria > Bacillota > Clostridia > Oscillospirales > CAG-272 > RGIG2000. The sequence goes on from JAGBEE010000019.1 coordinate 7,445, forward strand.
TTCAAGAATACATAGACTGTGGCGCAATAAATTATCTTGGTGCGACAACCGATGTGCGTCCATTCATTGAGGAATGTAGTGTGCACGTGCTTCCATCGTATCGAGAGGGACTCGGACTTGTAAATGCCGAGGCAGGAGCTGTTGGCAGAGCAAGTATTACTTGCGATACAAATGGTACTCGCGACACGGTAGTAGATGGTTATAACGGCTTTTTGGTAAGAGTTAAAAATGCGGACGACATAGCCGAAAAAATGATATATTTCCTTGAAAAAACTGATGACATTGTCACGATGGGACAAAATGCAAGAAAATTTGCCGAGGAAAATTTTGATTACAAAGAAATAAACGACAAGATATGTACAATAATCGGAGCAAAGGAACCCGAAAAAGCATATCAAACTACATAAATTGGAGAAAATAAATGCAGTATAGACCACTAATTTCCATAGTAATTCCAGCATATAATGCTTCAAACTATTTAAGTCAAGCTATAGATAGTGCGCTTAGCCAAACCTATGATAATTTTGAAATCATAGTAGTTAATGATGGCTCAAGGGATGATGGAGCGACAAAAGAGGTTGCTTTGGGATATGGAGATAAAATTCGATATATAGAAAAGGAAAATGGTGGCTCATCATCAGCTATGAATCGTGGAATTAGTGAAATGAGGGGCGAGTGGTTTTCCTGGTTAAGCCACGACGACCTATATAAGCCAGACAAGCTTTTGGAGCAGGCGAAGCTTTTAAATGAGCTATTGGAAAGCGGTGCTAATTTAGAGGAGCATATTTTCTTTACGGGCTCGGAGCTTGTTGATATGAACGGAAAGGTAATTCGCAAGACAAAGCAAAAGGAGCTTGAAAAAAAGGCTAAAAGAGTTAACTCAGTTACTCACAATAAATATTTAATTGCTGAGCCAACAAATAATAACTTTCACGGCTGTGGCTGCTTGATTCACAAAAATACGCTTTTGAAGGTTGGATGCTTTGATGAAAAGCTAAGGCTATTAAACGATGTTGATTTGTGGTATAGACTTTATTCAAGTGGATATAAGGTACATCTTATTCCAATAGTGCTTGTACAAGGACGCGTTCATGCAAAGCAGGTATCCACTCAAATTGGCTATTCCTATCATAATCCCGAGCAAGATATGTTTTGGAATAGAAGTCTTGATTGGTTACACGAGAATTTCCCGAATGAATTTGACCTTTATTTATCATACGGTATAAATGCGTATTCAAAAACGCGATATGCCGAGGGTGACAGAGCCTTTGAAATAGCAAAGGGTATTTGCCCTAAAAAATCGGGAAAATTAAAAAGAGTAAGATTTAAAACCAAGCTCAAGGCAAGAATAAAAAACTTACTCAAAAAAATTTATCTTAAACTAAGAGTAAAGAAAGGCTAAGAGATGATTCCATATTATATATTGGCGCTTTTACCACCAGTAGTATCATATTTAATATTCTCAAATAAAGAACAGCAAAAGAAACGAACAAAACTAATGCTTATGTTGTTTTTTGGCGTGTTTCTGTTTTTGGTTTCATGTCGAGCAGTATCAGTAGGAGTAGATAACTCAAAATATACTTATATATATGAAACAATAGCAAATACAAGCTTTAATAAGGTCACAAATATTATAGATATTGAAGCTGGCTTTATTTATTTTAGCAAAATAATTTCTATGATAAGCGAAGAATATCAATTGCTTGTTTTTGTTGTTGCATTAATTTCTGTTATTCCTATAGCTGTAATGTGTATAAAGGAGTCGGAAAATGGACTCCTTACAATAGCACTATTTTTATCAGTTGCTCCGTTTTCAATCTATTTTTCAGCATTACGACAGGTTTTAGCTGTTGCGTTTATAGTACCCGCGTATTACCTAACAAAGCATAAAAAGCTTATATGGTTTGTATTAACAGTTGCAATAGCAATGCTATTTCACCAATCGGCATTCATAATACTGTTAATATATCCTTTATATCATGTAAGATTGACAGGGAATAAGTTTTTATTTATAGTTCCAGCCATTGTTTTAGTATATGTTTTCAATCAACCTATATTTAGATTTCTACTCACATTAATGGGAGATAGATATGATGAGAGATATGGTTCGGAATTAACTAATGCAATAATGATGATATTGCTTTTTGCAATATTTGTTGCGTTCTCGTTTTTTATGGTTGATGATAAAAAGCTTGAAAAGGACACTATCGGTCTAAGAAACTTATTAGTAGTTGCACTTATTTTGCAATTGTTCGCTCCTGTAAGCAATGTTGCAATGAGAATTAACTATTATTTTATACCATTTATCCCGATTTTAATGCCTAAAATAATTAATAGGTCAAAGCCACAATATAGACAAATAGCTATTTTGGCACACGTGGTAATGTGCATATTCTTTATAGTGTATTTCTTCTATGATGCACATACTACAGTTGATGGTGGTGTAATGAAAATATTCCCTTATAAATTTATGTGGGAGTAAAATATGAAAATAGTACAAATAAATGCTACGTGTAATAGTGGTAGCACAGGAAAAATATGCTATGCCATAAGTCAGCTATTAAATGAAAAGGGGATAGAAAACTATATACTTTATTCTCTTGGTATTAGTGATTATGAGCAAGGAATAAAATATACAAATGAAAAATATTTAAAAAGACAGGCGTTAAAATCAAGAATTTTTGGAAATTATGGCTTTAACTCAAAGGGCAGTACAAAAAAGCTCATCTCAGAGCTTGAAAAAATAAAGCCCGATATAATCCATTTACACAACATACACTCAAATGATGTGAATTTAAAAATGCTCTTTGACTATATAAGAGAGAATAAAATAAAGACCTATTGGACCTTCCACGACTGCTGGGCATTTACAGGTTATTGCGTACATTTTGATATTGTTAGCTGTGAAAAATGGAAAAGTGGCTGTGTGGGATGTCCACAAAAAAAGCAATATAGCTGGTTTTTTGATAAAAGCAAAAAGCTATATCAAAGAAAAAAGGAGCTTATTAAGGACATAGATTTGACAATAGTAACTCCATCATGCTGGCTTGCAGGCCTAGTGAAAAAATCATTTTTTAAGGACTGCGATGTTAAGGTTATTCATAACGGAATAGACCTTGAAACATTCAAGCCAACAGAAAGTGATTTTAGAAAGCAATATAACTTAGAGGACAAATATATTATATTAGGAGTTGCCTTTGGTTGGGGCAACAAGAAGGGACTTGACGTATTTTTAGACCTATCAAGGCGCGTGTCTAATAAATATCAAATTGTGCTTGTTGGCACTAATGACGAAACAGATAAATGCTTGCCTGACAATATAATTTCAATTCATAAGACAAATAACCAAACAGAGCTTGCAAAAATATATTCATCAGCCGACCTATTTGTAAATCCAACAAGGGAAGAAAATTACCCAACGGTAAATATGGAGTCGCTTGCCTGTGGCACGCCTGTTCTGACCTTTAAAACGGGTGGAAGCCCTGAGATAATAGATGAAAAAACGGGCTACGTGGTTGAAAAAAATGATGTTGATGAGATGGAAAAACAGATAATTCGCATTTGCGAAAATGGTGTTTTTTCGAGACAGGACTGTATAGAAAAGGCAAAAGAATTTAATCAAGAAGACAGATTTAAGGAGTATATAAATCTATATGAATGAAAAAAAGGTGGAAAGAGTAATCTTTATTTCAAATTACTTTAATCACCATCAAAAATCATTTTGCGAGAAAATGTATAAGACACTGGGAAAGAATTTTATCTTTGTAGAAACAGGCAAAATGAGCGATATGAGAAAAAGCCTTGGCTATGAAATTGAAATACCACCTTATGTTATCTCTGCGCCTGTGGTGCAAAAAAACCTAAGAGTGGTAATAGACGCAATAAACAAGGCGGACTTAGTTATAGCGGGCACTTGTCCTGATTTTCTAATTAAGGAAAGAATACAACAGGACAAGCTCACATTTAGATACTCCGAAAGACTTTTTAAGAAAAAAGCAGGCATTTTTAAACGCATTTTTCATCGCATAAAAATGAGAAAATATCCTTGCTCCAAAAATACATATATGCTTTGTGCTGGAGCTTATGTAGCACAGGACTATAACAGGCTTGGGCTTTTTAAGGACAAATGCTTTAAGTGGGGATATTTTCCCGAAACGAAAAAATATGACGATGTAGATACGCTAATAAGCCAAAAGACGCCAAATTCTATAATTTGGGTTGGAAGACTTATAGATTGGAAGCACCCAGAAACAGCAATAGATATAGCAAAAATGCTAAGAGATGACGGCTATAGCTTTCAAATGGAGCTTATAGGTGAAGGTGAGCTTTTAGGAAAAATTAAGGATAGCGTGGTAAAATATAACCTTGAGGACTGCGTCCATATTCTTGGCTCAATGAAGCCAAGCGAGGTAAGAGAGCATATGGAAAAAAGCCAAATCCATATATTTACCTCGGACAGACAAGAGGGCTGGGGAGCAGTATTAAACGAGGCTATGAATAGTGCATGTGTATCTATTGCAAGTAACGTAATAGGCGCAGCACCATTCCTTGTAAATAACGAGGAAAATGGCTTTATTTACAAATTTGGAAAAACCAAGGAGCTTTACAAAATAATAAAATTCCTTTTAGACAATAAAGAAAAGACGAGAATGTATGCAAAAAAGGCATACGAAAAAATAATAAATGAATATAACGGAGAGATAGCAGCAAAGCGAATAATTTCTCTTAGTAATGAATTTTTAAATGGAGAAAAAATGCCACAAGCATTTGAAGATGGCATTTGTAGCTTTTTAAATAAATAGAAAAAGAGGCAAATATGAAAATAGTACATATAGCACCAAATTCTCCCTACAATGATTATTGGGGTTATCAGGATAATTTGTTGCCAAAATATCAAAAAAAATTAGGGCATGAAGTAACTATAATTGTTCCTAATCTTATGCACGAGAATGGAAGTATTGTGCAGACAAATTGCGCTGATTATAGACTAAATGATGGCGTTAGAGTTATTCGTTTAAGCAGGGTGAAACGCTTTTCAAATATATTAACAACGCTCAGCTCCAAGCTCGATGTGTATGAGCTGTTAAAGGAGCTTAAACCTGATTTTATATTTTTTCACGGACTTGTAAGTGATACAATATTTGATGCTATAAAATACAAAAATAACATAAATCAAAAATGCGTTATAGTTCAGGACAACCATTTAGATTATAATATAGGCTTTGACCCTAAAACCTTAAAGGGAAGGATTCTTAGAGCATATTATCGCAGGAAGAATAAAAAAAGTATATCTTATGTTGATAAGGTATATGGGGTTACTCCATGGAGAAAGCAATATGCCAAGGATTTTTTTGGCATTCCTGACGAAAAGCTCGACGTACTAATAATGGGAGCAGATGATGAAAAAATAGATTTTTCGAATAGAGAGGAAATAAGAAATAAAATACGTGAGCAAAACAATATATCAGGAAATGAATTTTTAATAGTTACAGGCGGCAAAATCGATTTAAAGAAAAAAATTCATATTTTGATGAAGGCATGCTCTAATCTTGAAAGTGTTAAATTGTTAGTGTTTGGCAATGTAAATGATGATGTAAAGAATGAGTTCGAGGATATATTGAAATCAAGCACAAACATCGTATATGTTGGTTGGATAGATTCAGAAAAGGTGTACGATTACTTTTTTGCAGCAGACCTTGTGTTTTTTCCAGGTCAACACTCGGTTTTGTGGGAGCAAGCTTGTGCATCTAAGGTGCCTTGCGTATTTGAGCGTTGGGAAAAGATGGAGCATATTAATAATGGCGGAAACAGTGATTTTGTTTCTCCTGTAACAGAAGAGACTATAAAAGAAAAAATTCAAGAGCTGCACAATACAGAAAAATATGAGAAGATGAAGAGTGTGGCTTTCTCTGAAAAAACAGATATATATTTGTATAGCAATATAGCAAAAAAATCACTTGAATGTGTAAAAACAGAAAATGAAATGGAGATGAACAAATGAAAATAGCAGTTGCTGGAACAGGATATGTAGGACTTTCAATGGCAACGCTCTTGTCGCAAAACAACGAGGTTGTGGCAGTTGATATATTGCCTGAAAAGGTTGATTTAATAAATAAAAGAATATCTCCTATTCAAGATAAGGAAATAGAGGAATTTTTCTTAGAAAAAGAATTAAACCTCATTGCTACATTGGATGAAGAAAATGCATACAAAAATGCAGAGTTTGTAATTGTAGCTGCGCCTACCAATTATGATACAGATAGAAATTTTTTTAATACAAGCGCCGTAGAGGCTGTAATCAATTCTGTATTGAAATATAACAAGGATGCTATTATAGTAATAAAATCTACAATTCCGGTTGGCTATACAGAACAAATTAGGAAACGAACTGGAAGTGAAAATATCATATTTAGCCCTGAGTTCCTGCGCGAGAGCAAGGCGCTTTATGACAATCTATATCCGTCAAGAATAGTAGTTGGAACTGATTTGAAAAACGAAAGGCTTGTAAATAAAGCAAAGGAATTTGCACAGCTTTTGAAGGATGGTGCAATAAAAGAGAATATTAAAACCTTAATAATGGGTTTTACAGAAGCAGAGGCGGTAAAGCTTTTTGCCAATACATATTTGGCATTAAGAGTTTCTTATTTTAATGAGCTTGATACATATGCTGAGCTAAAGGGCTTGGATACGAAAAAAATAATTGATGGTGTTTGTCTTGATCCAAGAATAGGAGATCATTATAATAATCCTTCATTTGGATATGGTGGATATTGTCTGCCTAAGGATACAAAGCAGCTCTTAGCAAATTATGCGGACGTTCCTCAAAATCTTATACAAGCAATAGTTGATTCTAATAGGACACGTAAGGATTTTATAGCAGAGCAAATACTTGCAAAAAAACCTAAAACCGTTGGAATATATAGGTTGACAATGAAATCGAATAGTGATAATTTCCGTCAGTCATCTATCCAAGGAGTTATGAAAAGAATAAAGGCAAGAGACGTTGAAATTATAATATATGAGCCAACAATGAAAAAGACAGAATTCTTTGGCAATCGCGTGGTTAACGATTTGAATGAATTTAAACACGTATCCGATATAATTATAGCAAATCGTAGAAATGATGAGCTTAATGATGTATCGGATAAGGTTTACACAAGGGATTTGTACACAAGAGATTAAAGAGGTAATATGGAACAAATAAAGGTATCGATTCTTTGCTTAGCATATAATCATGAAAAGCATATAAGAAATGCATTAGATGGCTTTGTCATGCAAAAGACGGATTTTCCATTTGAGGTTTTAATTCATGACGATGCATCTACTGATAAAACTGCTGAGATAATAAAAGAATACGAGGAAAAATATCCTAACATAATAAAGCCGATATATCAAACACAAAACCAGTATTCTATGGGAGTGAAAATATCACGAACGTATTTGCATCCAAGAGTAAGGGGCAAATATATTGCGTGGTGTGAGGGCGATGACTGTTGGACCGATCCTTTGAAATTACAAAAGCAGGTAGATTTTTTAGATTCCAATGATGATTATTCAGTATGCGGACATAGAGTCTGTGTAAACGATTTATCTAATAATATAAAAACAAATATTCCTGCAATAAGTAATGACAGAGACTATTCTGCAGATGAAATTATTCGTGCAGGGGCGCTTTTTCAGCTTAGCTCAATTATGTACAGAACAGAGCTGTTTTTCAAAAAGCCAAAATGCTTTGATGCGAAGGGCTTCGGAGATATACAGTTATATATTTATGGTGCAATTTGTGGTAAATTTAGAGTGCTTAAGGACGTTATGTCAACGTATAATTACGGAACAAGTGGCTCTTGGACGGAAAGAGTTGCTCGAAACAAGGAGAAAAACATTCTTCATTCTCAGGAAAAGATTAGAATGCTTGAGAGAGTGAATGAATATTACGATTATGTATATAACGATTCTATCATATATGCAATAAATAGAGCTAAATTTAATATTGCATATGAAATGAATGATAAAAAAGAAATGAAAAGACCTGAATATAAGGAATTTTATAAGGCGCGAAAAAAATTGAACAGGACAAATTTTTTAAAAAAGCATTTTCCATTTTTAGCTAAAATTAAACACTTGTTTAAAAAATAAAAAAGAGAGGGGGAGCAGTTTTGAATTCAAAAAATGTATCAAAAGCCTTAGGCTGGAAGCTACTTGAGCGCTTTGGTGTGTCTGGCGCACAGTTTATACTGCAAATAATTCTTGCGAGAATACTCTCCCCTGAGCATTATGGAGTGCTTTCCATAATGATTATATTTACAACGTTGGCTAATGTTTTTGTGCAAAGTGGGTTTAGTACAGCACTTATACAGAAAAAAGACGTAACCAAGGATGATTATTCGTCAGTATTTTGGGTAACGCTCGGCGTAGCAGGAATACTGTATGCTATAATTTTTCTCACAGCACCATTGATAGCAAGCTTTTATGAAATGCCTGAAATAGTAGCCCCCTTTAGAGTATTGGCTCTTATGCTTTTTCCGGGCGCATTTAATTCCATTCAGCTTGCAAAGGTAAGTAGAGAGCTGAACTTTAAAAAGGTGTTTGTTAGCAACCTTGGTGCCATATTCATATCAGGTGTAGCTGGTATAGTGATTGCTTTAAACGGTGGAGGAATTTGGGCTCTTGTGGCACAAAGCCTACTAAATGTATTCGTTGCGTGCATAGTAATGCTTTTTACCGTTAGATTCGTACCAAAATTTGTATGTAATATAAAAAGAGTAGGTGCTTTATTTTCATTCGGTTGGAAACTGCTCGTTTCAGGCTTGATAGATACACTGTATCAGGATTTAAGAAGTCTTGTAATAGGAAAAAAATATGACAGCTCAACTCTTGGCTACTACAATAGAGGAAAACAATTTCCTCAATTTATCACAAATGCGATAAATGGTGCTGTACAGAGTGTAATGCTTCCTGCACTTTCAAGAGAGCAGGATGACAGAGCAAAGGCAAAGGCTCTTATGCGTAACTCTATTTCCGTCAGCTCCTACATAATTCTTCCAATGATGGCTGGGCTTGCTGCGGTGGCGGCTCCACTTATTACAGTTCTTTTGACTGAAAAATGGCTTCTTGCAGTTCCATATATGATGATATATTGCTTTACATTTGCGTTTCTTCCAATACATAGCTGTAATTTGCAGGCAATAAATGCAATGGGCAGAAGTGATATATTTTTAAGACTTGAAATCATAAAAAAGACCATAGGAATAGGCGCGCTTGTTATTGCTGTATTTTGCTTTGATAGTCCGATTGCAATAGCTGCAACTGGAATAATAACAACCGTAACAAGTAGCTTTATAAATGCGTATCCAAACAAAAAGCTAATAGGGTATTCGTATTTTGAGCAAATAAAGGATATTTTACCATCGCTTCTTATGTCGGGCGCGATGTTTGCATTAGTATTCCTTTTTGGTAAAATAAATCTTGGTAGCTCTTTACTGACGCTTGTTTTGCAGGTTATCATTGGACTGGTAATCTATCTTTTGCTCTCCTTAATAATAAGACCAGCTCCCTTCAAGTTTTTAGTTTCACAGGCTAAAAATGCAATAAAAAATAGAGGAAAAAGCAAGGAAAACGGATTGCAGACCGAACAAGCAAGTGATGAGGAAACAAACAACGAAAACAACGGAGAAAAATCAATGAAAAAAATATTACTCCTTGGTGGCTCGGCCCAACAGGTAATAGCAATACAAACTGCAAAAAATCTTGGCTATTATACCGTTCTTTGTGACTACTTACCAGATAATCCGGGACAATATGAGGCTGACAAATTTTATCAGGTGAGTACAACGGATAAGGACGCAATTTTAGAGGTTGCAAAAAATGAAAAAATAGATGGCATTTTGGCATACGCCTCTGACCCTGCTGCCCCAACTAGCGCATATGTAGCAGAAAAAATGGGTCTTGCAGGCTGTCCTTATGAGTCAGTAGAAATACTTTGTAATAAGGACAAATTTAGAAGATTCCTTGCCGAAAACGGCTTTTGCACTCCGAGGGCAAAGGGGTATAGCGAACTCGAGGATGCAATTAGCGATATTAAAAATGGCGAATTTAAAATGCCTGTTATCGTAAAACCAACTGATTCCTCGGGAAGCAAGGGCGTTGGGCGTATAGATAATATAGACGAGGCCGAGGAGAAATTAGAGTATGCTATGTCATTTTCTCGTGGCAAGAAAATAATCGTTGAGGAATATGTTGAGAAATTCGGTTATCAAATAGCAGGAGATGGTCTTAGCGTTGATGGCAAGCTTGTATTTAGATATTTTGCAAACGACCATTTTAATCCAAAATGTGTAAATCCGTTTGTGCCTATTAGCGCAAGCTTCCCTTACAATATGCCAAGCAAGGTTCAAGACAAGGTACATAATGAAATACAGCGCTTGATTACACTTCTTGGTATGACAAATACAACCTATAATTTTGATATGCGTATTGATAAGGACTATAATGTTTATCTTATGGAAATCGCTCCACGCGATGGTGGCAACTACATACCACAAATTATAAAATACGCAACAGGTGTTGACTTGGTTGAATATTCCGTACGCTGTGCAATGGGAGAAAAAATAGATTGTGACAGCTTTGGTGCGCCAAGTGGTTATTATGCTTACTACGCAGTGCATAGCTTGAAGGACGGAATACTTGACAGAGTTAAAATCAATGAGGACGTAATTAAAAATAATATAGTAGAAAATCACATTTTAGTAAAAGAGGGCGACGAAATTCACGCCTTTACAGGGGCAAATACAACTCTTGGAATTTTACTTATGAGATTTGATAGTATGGAACAAATGCTTCATATGATGGACAACTCACACGAGTGGATAGAGGTTATTTTAAAGTAAGGAAAAAATATGAAAGAAATCGGTGGATATTTTGGGCTTGAACAGCTTATAAAAAATGAATATTACAAGGATTTAATAGCTCTTAACAGTGCAAGAAATGCACTTGTATATATTCTTGAAGCGAGAAAAATCAAAAAGCTATATATTCCTTATTTTCTATGCGATTCAGTCGCAGGCGCTTTAGAAAAAGAGGGGTATAAATACGAATATTATCATATTGATAAGACGTTTTTGCCAGCTTTTGACAAAAGGCTTGATAAGGATGAGTATTTGTATATTGTCAATTATTATGGGCAAATAGACAAGGAAAGAATAATAGAGCTTAAAAATCGCTATGGCAATATTATTCTTGATAATGTACAAGCCTTTTTCCAAGAGCCGATTTTGGGAATAGATACAATTTATTCATTAAGAAAGTTTTTTGGAGTCCCTGATGGTGCGTACCTTTATTGTGATGCTTCGCTTGACAAGGAAATACCTACGGATGCTTCAATGAATAGAATGAAGCATATTTTAGGCAGATATGAGGGAGAAAGCGCATCTTTATACTATTCTGATTTCAAGGCGAATGATGCCTCCTTTAAAGAAGAGCCACTAAAATACATGTCGCCCCTCACCCACAACATTCTTGGCGCAATAGATTACGAGGGCGCAAGGAAAACAAGAGAAGAAAATTACAAGCATCTTGAAAAGGAGCTTGGAAAAATAAACAAATTAGATTTTAAAATGCCCAAGGGACCATATGCGTATCCTTTCTATTGTGAAAATGGAATGGAGATAAAGAAACGCCTTGCAGAGAAGAAAATATTCGTAGCAACCCTTTGGCCAAATGTGTTGAATATGAATGGTACTCTTGAAAAGGATTTAGCCGAAAACATTTTACCCCTTCCTGTTGACCAAAGATATAACGATGAAGATATGCACAAAGTAGTTTTGGAGGTTTTGTCATGCTTGAAAAATTAAGTGGGAAAAGGCTTTTGGTTTTGGGTGGAGTTATCCAAATGGTAGAAGTAGTAAAATTGGCGAAGACCTACGGAATTGAGGTTTTAGTAACTGATTATTTGGAAAATTCTCCGGCTAAGAAATATGCAGATAAGTCCTTTATGGTTAGCGCAACGGACGTTGACGGTGTCGTTGAGCTTTGTAAAAGCGAGAAAGTCGATGGTATAGTTACAGGATACGTTGATTTGCTATTGCCATATTATGCGCAGATATGCGAAAAAGCAGGGCTTCCATGCTATGGTAGCTTTGAAATATTTAATATTATGACGGATAAAAAGCTTTTTAAAAAGCTCTGCCGTGATAATAATGTGCCTACAATTAAAGAATGGACAACAAAAGAGGTTGAAAATAATCAAGGCATAGAATATCCGGTTATTGTAAAGCCGACGGATTCCAGCGGCTCAAGAGGAATAAGTGTGTGCAATAATTATTCTGAGCTGCTTAATGGAATAGAAAAGGCATTACAATTTTCTCCAAGCAAGCAATATATAGTAGAAAAATATATGACGGGAAAAGAGGTAGTATTATACTACTATTTTCAAGATGGCAATCCAATATTTATGGGAATGTGCGACCGATATGTATGTAAAGAACAAGCAGGAGTCGCACAGCTGCCGATAGCGTATGTTTTTCCATCAAAATATACAGATTCGCATCTGAGAAATACAGATTGTGCGATAAAACAAATGTTCAAGAATATCGGTGTGAAAAACGGAACAATGTTTTTGCAGGCGTTTATAGAGGACGATATAGTGTATGTTTACGAGCCGGGATACCGTTTAAATGGAGCGCGTGAGCAATATGTTTTTGGACCTATAAATGATGCTTATGCAACAAAAATGCTGATACATTTTGCATTGACAGGAAAGATGCACACCGAATCCTTGTCCCAAAAATGCGATCCATATATTTGTGGCAAGCACGCGTGCGTTCTATCACCTGTTTTGAAAACGGGTAGGGTTGATAAAATAATTGGCTTGGACTATATGAAAAGCAATCCGTGCATTTTTAATATTGCAATTACAAATGACGTAAATTCCGTTGTATCGAACAAGGAAATAGGAACGTTACGTCAGCTTGCTTACAGAAATGCAATCATCGCCGATACAAAGGAAGAGTTGATAAATGTAATCAACGACGTGCAAAGAAATGTTGACTGGCTTGATGAAGAGGGTAATTCGTTAATGCTTAGACAATTTTCAACTGATGAATTAGAATAAAAATGTCCAAATATATCAACAAAGCAAGGGTAGGGTATTATGAAAATAAATGTAACTCGATCCTCAATGCCCTCGTTTGAGGAGTATTGTGAGGAAATAAAGGATTTATGGGAAAGCCATTGGCTTACCAATATGGGCGCAAAGCACAAGCAGCTTGAAGCAAATTTAAAGGAGTATTTAAACACTCAAAACGTAATTTTATATACAAACGGGCATTTGGCGCTTGAAAATATAATTACGGCGATGAATTTTCCTAAGGGTAGTGGGGTAATAACAACGCCCTTCACCTTCGTGTCAACCACGCACGCAATAGTAAGAAATGGCTTAGTGCCTGTTTTCTGCGATATAAACGACAAGGACTATACGATAGATGCAAGTAAAATAGAGTCGCTTATAACTGAAAAAACCGTAGCTATTGTGCCTGTGCACGTATATGGAAATATGTGCGATGTTGAAAAAATAGAAGAAATAGCTACCAAGCACGGCTTGAAGGTTATATATGATGCAGCGCATGCCTTTGGCGTAAAATACAAGGGAATTAGCTCGGCAAACTTTGGAGATGCATCAATGTTTAGCTTCCACGCAACTAAGGTGTTTAATACTATTGAGGGTGGTGCAGTGACCTTCAAGGATGAAAAGCTTGCAAGGCTTTTAAACGATATGAAGAATTTTGGTATAAGAGGCCCTGAGAGCGTTGCATACATAGGTGGAAACGCCAAAATGAGCGAATTTCAAGCAGCAATGGGCATTTGCAACCTAAGACATATTGACGAAGAAATACAAAAGCGTAAAAACGCAACACAAAAATATCGCGCGCTTCTTGGTGGCATAAAAGGAATAAAGCTAACCTGTGAGCAAGAGGACGTAATTTCAAACTATGCTTATTTCCCCGTTGTTTTTGACGGGTATAAATACACAAGAGATGAGATTTTTGATATGCTAAGGGAAAACGATATAGTAGCAAGAAAATATTTCTATCCGTTAACAAACGAAATAGAGTGCTATAAGGATTTCCCGAGCGCAAATGTAAAGGATACACCAGTAGCAAAGTATATAGCAGACAGGGTTTTAACCTTACCGCTTTATGCTGATTTATCAAGTAGTGATATAGAGAGAATTTGCAAAATAATACTAAGCTAATAAAGGCTGAGCCAAGAGCTCAGCTTTTATTTTTTGCTTTTCTGTATGCTTTTTAAAATATGAGAAAAAATAATAAAAAATAACAAAAAAGTCGGGGGAGTGTGCAATTTTTGGTAAAAACAGAAAACAAAAATATACTAAAGCAGCTGCTTTTGGAGTGCAAGGGAATTGAAGAAGAAATTATAAAGCACAGGCGCGCCCTGCATCAAATGGCAGAGGTAGGGTTTGAGCTTGAAAGAACATATAGCTATGTTTTTTCAGCACTTGAGGAAATTGGATTAACACCAAAAAGGTGTGGTAAATGTGGGATAGAATGCTCTATATGGGGCGATAAAGCCGACAAGGATACCAAGTGCATACTTTTACGTGCTGATATGGATGCTTTGCCCATAAAAGAGGAAACAAGCCTTGAATTTAAAAGCGATAGCAAATATATGCACGCCTGTGGACACGATATGCACACAGCTATGCTCCTTGGATGTGCTAAAATTTTATATAATCACAGGGACAAGCTACACAATAATATTAAGCTTGCTTTTCAGCCTGCTGAGGAAAGCCTAATGGGCGCTAAGGATATGATAGAAAATGGTGTTCTTGAAAATCCGAGGGTCGATTATGCCTTTATGCTCCACGTTCTAACGGGAGAAAACATCGACACGGGTACGATAATAATGTCAAAAAGTGAAGTCAGCGCGCCATATGCAACAATGCTTGAAATAAAATTAGAGGGTAAGGGCGCTCATGGCGCAATGCCCGAAAAGGGAGTAAATCCAATTTACCCAATATCTAAAATTGCAGTAGCCATAAAGGAACTAAATGATAGTGCAAGGGATATAACCGTCACTCTTGGACAAATAAATGCTGGTGAAACAGCTAACGTAGTGCCTGAAATAGCAATTTGCAAGGGTAGTCTACGCGCAATGAATGCTGAGCGTGCGACGTGGGCAGAGGAGCATGTAAAAAGTATCGCTTTAAGGATATCAAAAGAGGAAAAGGTTCAGGGGAGTGTCGATTTTTACTCAAGCTGCCCGTGTCTTTTAAACGACAAAGAGCTTGCTAAAAATGCGCAGAAGGCTCTTTGCCAATCACTTGGAGAGAAGCACGTTACTTTGCTTGATAGTGGGGGAGGAGGCGGCTCGGAGGATTTTGCATATATAAGCCACCGAGTACCATCACTTATGCTTGCAATAGGTGCAGGAAAAAAGGATAATGGCTACATTTATCCACTGCACAATCCTAAAGCGATGTTCGATGAAAAAGCGCTTGCTTATGGTGCTTGTGCTTACGCCACCCTTGCATTTATGTAATTTAATGGCAATAATTCGTGAAAAATTTCAAGGGGGAAAAACCCCCTTTTTTAATTTGCCTTAAATGCGCGCTTTTTCTTTTTTTGTTGACAAAATTTAATTATTATGCTAATATATAATAGTTATAGTGTGCAAAAAAGAGGTGTGTAAAATGAAAGAATCAATTTTCAAGGGTAAAACCCTAATGATAACAGGAGGAACAGGCTCCTTTGGAAACGCTGTTCTTAACAGATTTTTAAATACCGACATTGGAGAAATAAGAGTTTTTTCTCGCGATGAGAAAAAACAAGACGATATGCGCCACGAGTTCCAAGCGAAAATGCCTGAGGTGGCAGAAAAAATTAAATTCTATATTGGAGACGTAAGGGATATTGCAAGCGTTAGAAACGCTATGCACGGCGTTGATTACATATTCCATGCAGCAGCTCTTAAGCAGGTGCCATCTTGCGAATTTTTCCCAATGGAGGCAGTTAAAACAAATGTTATTGGAACTGACAACGTTCTTACTGCTGCAATTGATGAGGGAGTAAAGACGATTATTTGTTTATCAACCGACAAGGCTGCGTATCCTGTAAACGCTATGGGTACGTCAAAGGCAATGATGGAGAAGGTTATCGTTGCAAAATCAAGAACTGTATCTCCAGAAAAAACAAAGATTTGTTGCACACGCTATGGCAACGTAATGTGTAGCCGTGGCTCAGTAATTCCTCTTTGGATAGACCAAATAAGAGCTGGAAAGCCAATTACAATTACCGACCCATCTATGACAAGATTTATTATGTCACTTGATGAGGCGGTTGACCTTGTTCTTTTCGCATTCGAGCACGGAACAAGTGGTGATATACTCGTTCAAAAGGCACCAGCTTGTACAATTGAAACACAGGCAAGGGCTGTAATGGAGCTTTTTGACAAGGAAAACAAGAGCGAAATAAAGGTTATCGGTATTCGTCACGGTGAGAAAATGTACGAAACACTTCTCACTAACGAGGAATGTGCAAACGCTATTGATATGGGCAACTTCTATCGTGTGCCCTGTGACAAGCGAGGACTTAACTACGATAAGTACTTCAAAGATGGAGATGTTGAGCGCAACACCCTAATGGAATTTAATTCTAATAACACTGAGCTTCTTAGTGTAGAGGCTGTCAAGGAAAAGCTTCTTAGCCTTGCATACATAAGAGAAGAGCTTGAAAAGGAAGGAAAATAATGCTGTCCAGCTTTGAAAGAGGAACGATTTCTCTAATAAAGAGTGCGCTTTCAAACACGTGTGCTAAGATACCTGAGGACTATGATTTTAATAAAGCATATGAGCTTTCTGTAGCTCAGCAAATTGTGCCAATCATTTATTATGGTGCGCTTGGAGTAGAGGGCTTTGATAAGCTTGAAATATCAAAAAAATTCTTGCTTGCAACAGCAAAGCTGACCACGTATTCGGCAAATCAGCTTGATTTAATTGAAGAAGTTTTTAAGTCATTTAATCAAAATGGAATAGATCACTTAAAGCTCAAGGGTACGGTTCTTAAAAGAATGTACCCATATCCCGAGATGCGTATGATGAGCGATGCAGATATTCTTATCAAGGAAGACCAATACGCAAAAATAGAAAAAATAATGCTTGATTTGGGCTTTGAAAAAGCATATGAGAGCGACCACGAGCTTGCTTGGAGAAAAAACGGCTTTTTAATAGAGCTGCACAGGCGCTTGATGCCCTCTTATACAGAGGATTATCATAGCTATTATGGCGATGGCTGGGACAAGCTCGAAAAATATGGTGAGCAGGGCTTTGAGTATAGAATGAATCCAAATGATGAGCTCATATATAACTTCACTCATTTTGCAAGACACTATCGCGATGGTGGAGTTGGAATAAAATTTATGACTGACTTCTATGTTTTTCTTGAAAAGCATAGGGAGCTTGATATGAATTACATTGAAAACGAGCTTGAAAAAATGGAGCTAACAAGATTTTGGCAAAACACTAAAAAGCTAATAAATGTGTGGTTCTACGATGAGGAAAGTGATGAGATTAGCGATTTTATAACCGCTAAAATATTTGCTTCTGACACATATGGCACACATCTTGGAAAGCTTGAGGCGGAGGCTGCGCGCTTGTCACAGGGTGGCGGAAGCAAGGCGGTTAAGAAAAAGAAATTTTGGAATGCTGCATTTCCTAATTTTACAACTATGAAAATCTTATATCCTGTTCTAAAAAAGGTGCCAATTCTTTTACCCTTTATGTGGATATGGCGCATAATAGATAGGTTGATTTTCAAAAGGAAAAAGGTAAAGATACAAACCGTTAGCGATGAGGCTATAGATAGGTATAATTTAGAGCTTGACTATGTCGGCTTGCCATATGGCTTTAAATCGAAGGTATAATGAAAAACGCTTAGACGTATACGATTTTCGAGGAAAAATAAAATGAATATACTTGTAACAGGCGCAAATGGCTTTGTTGGAAAAAACCTTTGTTGTGCGCTTAAAAACATAAGAGACAACAAGGATAAAACGACGGGCTTGACAATAGAAAATGTTTATGAATACGACGTTGACACAGCGCCGGAGCTTCTTTTGGAGTATGTAAAAAGAGCAGATTTTGTGTTTAATTTAGCAGGGGTTAATAGACCAAAATCGCAGGATGAATTTATGCAGGGTAATCGCGACTTTTTAGATAATCTTCTTGAGCTTTTGAAAAGCGTAGGGAATACCTGTCCTGTAATGCTCTCATCCTCTATTCAAGCATCACTTCTTGGCAGATACAAGGAGAGTGACTATGGAAGGAGCAAGCTTGCAGGCGAGGAGCTGCTATTTGATTATTCAAAAAAGACGGGAGCTAAGGCGCTCGTATATCGCTTCCCAAATCTTTTTGGAAAATGGTCAAGACCAAATTATAACTCGGCAGTTGCTACGTTTTGTAATAACATAGCAAACGATTTGCCAATACAGGTAAATGATAGAAGCACGCTTTTAGAGCTTTTATACATTGACGACTTGGTCGATGAGATGGTAAATGCCTTGAAGGGTGAGGAGCACAGGTGTGAATACGATGGCAACGATGTGATACCAATTGAAAATGGACGATATTGCTATGCGCCAATAACACATAAGGTAACTCTTGGCGAAATAGTTGATTTGCTTGAGGAATTTAAGAATCAACCTAATACATTAGTTCTTCCCGAGATACCAAAGGGATCGTTTTCAAAGAAGCTTTATTCAACATATTTATCATATTTGCCAAAGGAAAAAATATCATTTCCACTTAAAATGAATGTGGATGCAAGAGGAAGCTTTACAGAGCTATTAAAGAGTGAAAAGTGCGGACAAGTGTCGATAAATATATCAAAGCCAGGCATCACAAAGGGACAGCATTGGCACAATACAAAGTGGGAATTTTTTATAGTTGTTTCGGGACATGGACTAATTGAATTAAGAAAAATCGGTGACGATGAGGTTATTCGATTTGAGGTTAGTGGCGAAAAAATCGAAGCGATACATATGCTACCTGGCTATACACACAACATAATAAACTTGTCAGAAAACCAGGACTTAGTTACCGTTATGTGGGCAAACGAGTCCTTTGACCCAAATAAACCCGATACATTTGCAGAAACTGTTTAATAGATAGGAGAAATAAATGGATATTAAGCTTGATTACAATGATGTGAGCTTTAAAAATGATGGCAGATTAAAGCTACTTATAATTGTTGGTACAAGACCAGAAATTATTCGCTTAGCTGCCGTAATAAACAAGTGCAGAAAGTATTTTGACTGTATTCTTGCTCACACAGGACAAAACTATGACTATAATTTGAACGGAATATTTTTCCGTGATTTGAAGCTTGATGACCCTGAGGTTTATATGAATGCTGTTGGTGATGACCTTGGCGCAACCGTAGGAAACATTATAAATTGCTCATATAAGCTAATGAATCAAATTAAGCCAGATGCACTTCTTATTTTGGGTGATACAAACTCCTGCCTTTCTGCAATTTCTGCAAAAAGACTTCACATTCCTATTTTTCATATGGAAGCAGGAAATCGTTGCAAGGACGAGTGCTTGCCCGAGGAAACAAACAGAAGAATAGTTGATATAATTTCTGACGTAAATCTTGCATATTCAGAGCATGCAAGAAGATACCTTCACGAATGTGGCTTGCCAAAGGAAAGAACCTATGTTACAGGCTCTCCAATGGCTGAGGTTTTACATCAAAATCTTGATGAAATTAAGGCGTCAGACGTGCTAAAAAGACTTGGCTTGGAAAAGAAAAAATACATACTTTTGTCGGCTCATAGAGAGGAAAATATCGACACAGAGAGAAACTTTTTGTCACTTTTTAATGCAATAAATGCTCTTGCTGAAAAATATGATATGCCGATTCTTTACTCCTGCCATCCACGTTCAAGAAAACGACTTGAGGCAACAGGCTTCAAGCTTGATAAAAGGGTTATAAGAAACGAGCCGCTTGGCTTCCATGACTACAATAATTTACAAATGAACGCATTTTGCGTAGTGTCCGATAGTGGAACTTTGCCAGAGGAAAGCAGCTTCTTTACAAGTGTGGGTAATCCATTCCCGGCTGTTTGTATTAGAACATCAACAGAGCGACCGGAGGCACTTGATAAGGCATGCTTTGTGCTTGCGGGAATTGATGAAAAATCACTTTTACAGGCTGTAACAACTGCAATAGATATGAACGAAAATGGCGATTTTGGCATACCCGTTCCATATTACACGGACGAAAACGTTTCTACTAAGGTAGTAAAAATCATTCAGTCATATACAGGTATAGTTGATAAAATGGTTTGGAGAAAATTTTAAAGACAAGGGAGCTTGCGTGGCAGGCTCCCTTTTGTGTTGCAAAAATGAACAAAATCCTTTTATGTGAAATTTAGGTGAATATTCTCTAAAAATGCATTGAAGCAGGGTTGAAACTTTGGAATTTTACGCCAAATTAAGTTTAATATATGGTAAAATAAACCACGGCAGACGATTGTCCACCGTAATATACCTAAGCAAGCCCGCCTATGAACAATTCAGACGGTGTTTTTTATGTAGGGTGCAAGAATCAATAATAGTGTAACCTTTATATATTTTTATCGTCTTATTAAATGAAGACGGTAAATCCGCAGGCTACACAAGCAAACGAGCTTGATTAGGTATATTACGGTAAATCGTTCTCCATCCCGTATACTAAATAATTCTTAAAGGAGCGTGAAAAAGAAAAGGGTGCCCGACCCAAATGACAATGCAAGATATTTTGCAAAAACTCAGCGGAGAGGTTTTGGGCAAAATAGATAGATTTTCAAAACATTTATTTCAAGTGTAAACTGAAAATTTGTGCATAGTGACAAAAAATGCAATACCGCAATGCAAAAAAATTGTTTTTAATTGCAAAAATCAATTCTCCGTGCTATAATATTAAAGTAAAGAAATAATTTAGGAGGTTTTTATGACACTCGAAGAAAAGTTGAATCCGTATAAAAAGAAGCTTACTATTGAGTCTATTATCGTGTCAAGTGCTGTTGGATTGTTCCTTGGCTCAATGCTGACACTTGTATTAGCACTATTCTTTAGATTCGTAGTTGACTTAGTAAATCCAGCAACCGTTATAGTATCAATACTTCTCGGTGTAGCACTTGGAGTTACAATCGGTATTCTTTCTTTCCACAAAATGTTTAAGAAAGGAATGCAGGATGTAGCAAAGAGAATAGACTCCTTGGGACTTCAGGACCGTGTAACAACCATGGTAGAGTTCAAGGACGACAAATCATTTGTTGCTAAAATGCAAAGAGACGACGCAACAGAGCATCTCTCAAGACTTGAGGTTAAGGCGATAAAGATTCGTATTCCAATAAGAATCCTTTCCGCTTGCTTGGCATTCTTAGTAGCAACCACACTTATATTCTCAGTTAACGTTGGCGCTGATCCGGTTGATGAGATTATTGAGGAAATCGAAAAGATTGAAGAAGAGGTAAAGGAAGAAATTGAGGATATCTTAGAGGATTCTCAAATTTCAGATAGCAAGAAGGAAGAGCTTGACAAGATTATCCAAGAGGGTATGGAGGAAATTAGCAAGGCTGAAACACCCGAGGATAAGAAGGAAGAGGTTGACGAGCTCATTAAGGATATTGAGGACTTCGTAGAAAAAGAGCAGCAAAAGAACGAGGAGCTCGCAGATGAGCTTAAAAAGGATCCTATCACAGAGGAGCTTGGAGAGGCTATTGAATCTGGCGACCCCGAAAAGATAGATCAGGCTCTTGAAAATATGAAGGACAAAATTGAGAGCGCCGAAACAGAGGAAGAGAAGAAGGAAATCATACAGGATATGATTGACGCTATTGATAAGGCGACTCAGGATAAAGAGGACTCTGACCTTAAGGATGCCCTTGATAAATTTGAGGAAAATCTTGAAGACCTTAAAAAGGATCCAACAAATCAAGAAAAGGTTGATGACACCTTTGAGGATGCAAAGGATGATATTAAGGACGCTGTAGAGGATATAGACGACCTTAAGGATACAGCTAATAAGGTTATCGAGGAGCTTGATAAAATCAAGGACGAAATCGTTGGCGAGGACAAAAATACCGTAGATAATGGTATGGAGGATATCAAGGATACAATTGACGACTCCGAAATGAACGAGCAGGACAAGGATGAGTTCAAGGACAAAATCGACAAGACAGACGACAAGCTTGACGATATTTACAGTGACCCAACATTGTCCGATGATGAAAAGAATCAAGCAGCAAACGACACAATTAAGGATACACAAAACGAGTTTGAGGATTATGTAAAGAACGAAGAGGAAAGCAGAGATCAAATTGCTGATAGCCTTCAAAAGAATCCTATAACAGAGGACCTTGGAAACGCGCTTGAAAAGGGCGACAAGGATGCTATCCACGATGCACTTGAGGATTTGAAGAATCAAATCAATAACGCAGGCTCTGAGGAAGAAAAGGAGCAACTCAAAAATGAAATTTCTGAAGCGTTAAAGGATGCAACATCAAATGCAAACAACTCCGATATTAAGGATGCAGTTAATGATTTTGCACAGGATCTTGAGAATTCAGGCACAAGCGAGGAGGAGATAAACAACTCCTTCCAAAAGGGCGAAGAGGGAATATTCGACGCGCTTGAAAAGGCAGAAACAGCAGATAAGGTAGCTGACCAGCTTGGTGGCATTCGTGATGAGCTTGTAGGCTCTGACCGTGTTGATATGGAGGATGCATTCGACGATTTGAGAAACGACGTTGCAAACTCGGGAGTAAGCAAGGATACGCAGAATAAGATAAACGATGCTATCGAGGATTCTTGGAATAAGGTTGACGATATGCTCAATAACGGCGCATCAAAGGAAGAAATCAGCGCCGAGATGGGTGCGCTCAAGGATAAGATAAACGACCTTATCCAAAATGATAAGAACGCATTTAACGAGGATATTGGAAATCTTGATGATGGCAAGAACGAAAACAACAACGAAAACTATGACTACATTGATGGCATAAAGGATGCAGTTCAAAGTGGTGACAAGGAAAAGCTTGAGGGTGCACTTAATGACTGGAAGGACAGCTATAAGGACCTTGAGGGCGACGCCTTGAAGCAGGAATTTGAAAATATGCAAAATGCATTCCAAAACGCAGCAAACAGCACAAATAATAGCGAGCTTAAGGACATATTTGATAAGCTTCAGCAGGCAGCAGGAAACGCAGCTGAAAAGGTTGAACAGGATATGACAAACGGTGAAACCTCTGAGGATGCTAAAAACGATATGGATCAGGCTATTGATCAGGCTGGAGAGCAATTTGGACAAATGATGGACCAACAGCAAAACGCTGACAATCTTGGAAGCTCCATGCTTGATAAAATCGACCAAGCGCAAAACAATATGATGGGACAGCCACAGGACCCAAGCCAAAGCGATAAAAACGAAAATAAAAACGAAAACTCTAACCAGCAAGGTCAAGGCTCCAAGGAAGATGAAGAAAACAAGGACGAAAATCAGGACCAGCAGCAAGGACAAGGTGGAGAGAGTGAAGACAATAAGGAACAGGATAAGAATGAGCAAAACGCAGGTGGTGGAGGAACAGGCAGCGAAAAATCTGAGAACAGCTCCTTCGTTCCTGGCGTTGGTGATATGACAATGGAAGAGCTTCTTGCAAGCGGAGCATTGGGCACTGAGCTTGACAAGATGTATGACAGAGAGCTCACAGATGAGGAGCGCGCTGCTATAGAAAACTACTTCGCATCTTTGGCGGGTAAATAAGAATTATAAATTAGTATACGGAGAAGAATTATGGGATTATTTTCTAAAAAACCAGCACCCGAGGCTAAAGCCGAGGAAACAAAAAATGTAGCAAATACAGGCGCGGATAAGAGCGCTGAAGCAAAGGCAGCACCAAGTGCTGCTAATGATACAAAGGCACAAGAAGCAGTAGCACAAAAGCCACAGGCTGCACCAAAGGCTGACCCAGCACCGGAAAAGCCTGTTGACCCAGCTACTGAAAAGGAGTTAAAGCTTTTTGCTGAAAAATGCGAAAAGATATTTACTGAAATTAAAAAGGATATTATCGGTCAAACAGAGGTTGTACAATTTACCATTATTGCAATAATTGCAGGTGGTAACGTGCTTCTCGAGGGTGCTCCTGGACTTGGTAAAACACGTCTTGTAAGATCACTTGGTAACGTATTCGACCTTCCATTCTCAAGAATTCAGTTTACACCTGACTTGATGCCTGCCGACGTAACAGGTACAAATATCATTACAAAGGACGAAAACGGAAACTCAAAATTCGAGTTCCAAAAGGGCCCTATCTTCAGTAATATAGTTCTTGCCGACGAAATTAACCGTGCTACGCCAAAAACACAGGCGGCACTTCTTGAGGCGATGCAGGAGCATAAGGTAACAGTTATGGGTGTATCCCGTAAGCTTGATGAGCCATTCTTCGTTCTTGCTACACAGAACCCAATAGAGCAAGACGGTACATACCCATTGCCAGAGGCGCAGATGGACCGTTTTATGTTCAAGATTTTAGTTCCTAATCCTTCTGCCGAAGAACTTGGACAAATCGTTACAATGACACAGAAAACCATGGACGAGGTTGCCGTTGCAGCTTGTAACGGTGAGGAGCTCCTTCGTATGAGAGCAGTTGCAAAGACTATTCCAATTGCAAAGGAAATCCTTGACTACGCTATGGTAATGATAGCTTCCACACATCCCCGCAGCGAGATAGCAACGGAAACAACAAAGAAGTATATCCGTGAGGGAGCCAGCCCACGTGCAGCACAGGCTCTTATTACAGCTGCAAAAGTACGTGCTCTTATTAAAGGAAGATATAACGTATCGTATGAAGACATCAATGCGCTTGCAATTCCTGTACTTCGTCACAGAATTAAGCTTGGCTTTGAGGCAGTAACCTCTAAGATGAACGCAGATGACGTAGTAGCAGCACTTATAAAGGATCTTAACAACGCAAACAAATCTTCAACATCATTATTTGATAAAAAGAAAAAATAATAGGCGGTAAAAATGAAACGAAAAATATTAGACGGTGAATTTCTTGACCGTCTTGATGCCGCCGCGCTTGTCTTAAAAACACCTATGACGGGTTATTTCGGTGGTGGCCGAAAAGCCCGTTCATACGGTAATACTGTTGAATTTGCCGACTTCCGTGAATATTTTCCGGGAGACGACATTAGACGTATTGACTGGAACGTATATGCACGTTTTGAAAAATACTTCATTAAATTATTCACAGACGAAAGACAGATGCACAATCAAATTTTGATTGACTGCTCAGCATCAATGGCATGTGGAAAGCCTGAAAAGGCAGAGGCAGCCCTAAGAATTGCGGCAGCATTTGGATATCTCTCAGTATCGGCAATGGATAGAGTTTCTTATAAAATGTTAGAGGGCAACAAGGCACGCAACCTTGGCTTTACCGTAACAAATAAGGACTCATTTTACAGGGCCGCGCAAGCCATGGAAATGACTGAATTTGAGGGCGAAACAGACCTTGAAAAGTCGATTTTGAACATGGAAGCACCGGGATATGATGATGGTCTTACGATAATTATCTCCGATTTCTTGACGGAGAGCAATTGGAAAAAAGCAATTGACTTTCTTATGTATAAGCGCAGGGAAATATTGATGATTCAAATATTATCACCAGATGAGCTTTATCCTGACTTTGACGGACGTATTCAAATGATGGATTCAGAGGCTCCTGACTTTGGAGACCCAAGAAATATGAAGGTCAGAATTACAAGAAAAATGGTAGATGCCTATCAAAGGGCGCTCGACGAATACGAAAAGGAGCTTATAGACTTTTGTGCATCAAGAGGTGTAACCTTCTTTACAGTTAGCTCGGATGACCCGATTGAAAAGGTAATTTTTGGAAAGGGATACGAAACGGAAGTAATCAAATGAGTTTTCTTCAACCTTTAGGATGGCTGGGACTCTTAGCGGTACCGATAATAATCATAATTTATGTTATAAAATCGAAATATGTACCCAAAACAGTCTCCAGTACGTTTATCTGGAAGCGAAGCATGAAATATATGAAGCGACGCATACCGATAAACTTTGTAATGTCTTTAGTACTCATTTTGCAGCTGCTCGTTGCTATTGCCGCAACGCTTGCTATCACGCAACCGCAGGTTAAGCCGGGCTCTTCAGGTGAGAAAATAGTAATAGTAGATGCTTCCGCGAGTATGAAAATCTCGGACGGAACCAAGACACGCTATGAGGTTGCCGTAGAGAAGCTAACAGAAGCATCAGATGAAGTCGGCGAGAATACTCGTATGACTATAATTATGGCAGGAGCACAGGCTGCCTGCGTAAGTGGCGAGGAGCCACTTGCTGATAAAGCCAGAGTGCTTGATGTAATAAGCGAGCACGTAGCTGGCAAATGCTCAAATTCAGACGCTGATATTCTTGGCGCACTTGATATTGCTGCCACCTTCCTTGAGAAGAATGCAGGCGCACAGATTCAGCTTTACACAGACAAGCAATACGTAAGCACCGACGGTGTTGAGGTAATTGACTGTATTGAGGGTAGAACAGAGTTCAATACAGGTATTATTTCAGTAACCGATAAGGACCTTGCTGCTGGTTATAGATATAATGCAGTTTTGTATAACCAAGGAATAGAAAGCAGCTTTACTATCAGCTTAAGAGTTGATGGCGCTCACGTAGAGTCTAAAAAGGTAACAATGATGCCTGGCGAAACAAAGGAGATAGTGTTCACTCCAATGAACAATGCTCAACCTGAGACAGGCAAAAATCAGGAAATCGTTTGGATTAGTAGGAGCATAAAGGAATATAACAACGCAGAGGTTTATATTCAAACAAACGACGGCTTGAATGAGGACAACAGCTTTGTTCTTTATTCGGGCAGTCAAACAAGCCCAAAGATACTTTATGTAAGCACAAACGTTAAGTATGGCTCTAATGGAGCAGTTGATACATCATCAACTCCACTTATGAGAACTGTGCTTGGCTCTAATGGCTACGTTATAAAAACAAATGATATGTATGGCTCTGCCAAGCTTGCTCCAAGCACAGGCTATGACCTTTATATTTATGAGGGAGTTTTGCCTGCAGCAATGCCAACAGACGGTGCGGTTTGGTTTTTGAATATTCCAGAGGGACCTGATGGCACTCGAATAATTGCCAGTGAGGATGTAAGAAACGCAGAAAAAGAGGGCAATAATAACGGATTTACTTTTAGAGAGCATAACGATGCAAGCTCTGAAACGGAATCAGCTGTTAAAGCTATTATTACTAATAATGTAGATTTTAGTGAGACGATAGAAATAACAGTACCAGGTCAAAACGGTGGCTCGCCAATTACTACAAAGTTCAGAGGCACTGTAAATCAATATAGACCTATTAATAATTATCCAAGTATATTTGAGCCAATCTATCTTTGTAACTCAACGCCGGTTATGCTTGCTGGAACAGTTGGAACGGTAAAAACAATAGTTACCGCCTTCGACTTTACAGATTCAAGCTTGCCGATATACGTATCTGACTTTCCGGTGCTTATTCAAAATATGATTGAGTATTCTATACCGGATGCATTACCTAACCGTACTGCAACAATAGGAGAGAAGCTCGTGTTCAATGCTCCTGCAGGAACAAGTAGCATAACCTACTACTACAAATCCAATGAAAAGGACGCAGAGTTTGAACAAATAAATGAGTGGTTCAGCACAGAAGAGGAAATGCCAGAAATTATCCTCGATAGGGTTGGCACCTATCAAATGAAGGTTACTTATAATATAGAAGAAGAGGGACAAGAGGCACAAGAGTCGCTATTTACTATGACAACGCATATACCAACGTCCGAATCAAAAATCATTGATATTGGTAATATGATTGACGTACCGGAAATACCCGACAATGCACAGGTTAAAACCTTTGCAGTTTCTATATTGCCATATATAATTTTTGTACTTATAGTTCTTCTTATTATTGAATGGGGGGTTTATTACAGAGATGAATATTGATAGACCCTATATGTTTTTAATACTGATACCTGCGTTAATACTTGGCATAGTTCCATTCTTTAGACTACACAAGAAGCGCAGAATGTCATCAAAGCACTTGATTCCATTTATTATACACTTGACCTTGATTTTGTTGCTTTCTGCTGTTTTGGCAGGAGTAAGAATTACTGAAACATCAACAGCTCCCGCAGAGACAAGAGTTGTTTTTGTGGTTGACGCATCTGACAGTAACAAAATGAAGTTTGAAGAAATGAATCAATATATGCATAGCTTCACAAAGGCAGGCAACAAAAAAACTAAATATGGCTTAGTTGTATTTGGCGGAACGGAAAATGAAGGAATTATTCATTCTGTTCAAATAGGCGACCTTGATGAAAAGGCTGAGAATTATTTAGACCTTGAATTGCCAAGTGACGTTAATTATTCTGAAACAAATGTAGCAAAGGCGCTTGCTGAGGCAAGAGCAATGTTATCCTATGTAACTGAAAGATGCAATAAGAGAATAGTGCTCTTATCAGACGGAAGACAGACACAGGGTAACGCATTTGTTACAGCAAAGGAAATTGCGAATGCTGGAATTAAGCTTGATGCAGCTTATTTCAATATAGGCGATGGAAAGCTAAATGAAATGCAAGTTGTTTCGCTTTCTACACCCGATGAGATTGATTATCAGGAATCCTTCAATGTAGAGGTAACAATAAACACCACTACAGCAAACAGAGTAACTATTACTCTTTATAATGATGACAACACCGTTGCCTCTACAAAAACAGTAAAGGCAGACAAGGGCTTTAGTACGCACGAGCTTCCTTGTAAAGCAAGCAATGCGGGAATAAATATTGTAAGGGCTACTATAACGCCTAATGAGGGCGATGATACTATAGCTCCAAACAATGAATATTACTCGTGGTACAAGGTAACCTCAAAGGGTAACATCCTTGTTGTAGATGGTGATGGCTCACAATTTAAGCAAATAGAAAAAACAACAAACATAGATTTAACAGGCTATGAGGTAAGAGTTATAGGACCTGCATTATTCCCGAAGACCTTAGAGGAGCTTCTTGAATTTGATGAGGTAATTCTTATGAATGTCAACTTCATAGAAACTGATGTTAATAAGAGATTGCCAAGCACGGCTCCTATAAATCTTAAAAGATATGTAGAAGAGGTCGGCAGAGGTGTTCTTGTAACCTGTGGTAGTAACATTTATAATGGTACTGAGCTTGTAGGAACAACAATAGACGAGCTTTTGCCTGTTGAATTAAGGGTTGACAACGAAAAGCAAACCGTTGCTATGGTATTGGTAATCGACCTTTCATCCTCAATGAAGGAGCTAATGGGAGACCAAACAAGATATCAAATAGTTCTTGACAGCGCGCAAGAGGTAATTAGGAAAAACGGATTTGAGGAAACAGACTTTGTAGGCGTGGTTGCATTTGACCAGGATTCACACGTTGCTCTTGAATTACAGGAGCTTGGTGATGAGGCGAACAGAGAAAAAATCTGTAAAGAGCTTAAATATAGTCTTGACCACTATTACTATTCGCATTACTTGAATCTTGATGGTACAGAGTCAGACATAAGAATCAATATAAATAATGATGGCACTCCAGGATCTGGAAACATTTATGTTGACGGAGAAAACCCACTATATAAGCTACCTGAAAATTACAGTCGCGGTGGACAGGATAAGGTAACGGGCGATTACATTAGAACATATGGTACAAGCTACAAGTGGGCAATTCAGGAAGCGAGCGATATGCTTTCAAAGGCATCACAAAGTGAATCCATTGAGGTTAAGCAGGTAATACTTATGTCCGATGGTGCTCCTAATGACCAGGGCTCAGGATATGAGGGACTTATTGAGCGTATGGCAAAGAGTGGTACGATAACCTCAACAATGGCAATCGGTACAGACGATGCAAAATGTATTTCAGAGCTTGAAAACCTTTCTGTAAAGGGTAATGGAGCACTTTTCAAGGTTGACTCAGCAGAGCAGCTTGATGCTGACCTTACAAAAATCGCTGAAAGCATCGAGGGTAAGCTCTTTAATGAAAACCTTGAACATGGTACTCAACCAAAAAGACGTGACACATCTATCATTCATACAGGAATGGATAATGTGGAATACGACTTTGTTTATGGCTACTATGGTACAACATTAAAGAAGGATGAAAGAGCAAAGCTTGTTCTTTACGTTGATAACGGACGTCCACTTTATGCTGAGTGGAAATATGGACTCGGTCAGGTTAGCGTTTTAATGACTGACCTCGGAAACCCAAAATGGACAGGCGAGCTATTTAATGACAAGGATGGAAAGGCAAACTCCGTTCTTGTACGAAATATTCTTTTAGCGCCAATGCACAACGCGATAGATTCGACAGGACTTGCACATTCAGTTGTAAGAGATGAGACAAGTGCTAAAATCACAATCAACACCTACACTGATTTAAGAGAGACCGATAAAAATGCTAATCTTTTGGAAAACCCATTTGGATACAAGGAAATAATACATGCAAAAATTCAACTTGTTGATGAAAAGGGTGACCTTATAGATATGGGTGTCGATGCAAAGGGAACGTCACTTATCAAGGGTGGAAAGCCAATTATCGCAAAGCCAGAGGCAAGCCGTAAGTATAGTATAACAATACCAACCACATCTCTTCAGGAAAACTATATAGTAACACTTGAAATGGTTAAGTGTGAGGAAGTTGATGTTGGTGGCACTATTGGATATGTTCAGCTTGAAAAGTTTTCATTAGTTGATACTACGACCTTAGCTGTTGAGGGCAGATACTCGAAGGAATATAACGTTTTGAACGATAATGGTCAAATCGTAATTCAGGGTGTCGCAGCAAACGGTGGAGGTGGAATGCTTGAGGATAACGATGATGCGCTTGATAACTATTTTGATTCAATTCAAGACGAAACCGTTATTTATGAGCACGACATAACAACACCTGCGTTAATTATAGCAGCAATACTCTTTGTTCTTGACATTGTGTTTAGAAACTTCGTAATTACACGTAAGAAGGAAAAGGATAACCAAATGACAGATGAGGAGCAAATTGCTTCAATGCGTGGCAGATAATAAAAAAAGGGGTGTCGCATTATGAAGTGAACCCCATTTAGTTCACAAAAAATAAAAAAGGGAAACCTCTTATGGTATAATAAGACCATAGGAGGTTTTTAATTATGGCTAAAAAAGGACAAAAATTTAACAAATATACACCAGAACTCAAAATTGAAATACTTAAAAAGCATTTTGAAGAGCTTGTTCCACTGAGCGCGCTTACAAAAGAATATGGTATTTCGCGCAAAACTATTGAAAATTGGATTACCAAAAAGAACAAAGGAAAAGATATTTTTGTTGACAATCGGCAATTCAGCTCCGGCAGACCTAAAAAGAATCCTGATGAAATAGATTACAAGGAACGATACGAAATACTAAAAAAATTCCAAGACTTCATAATAGCACGACGAGAGAAAAAGTAATATTTATCAATTTACACATAAGTAATTATTCTCTTGACAATATGTGCGAGGTGTTAGAAATATCAAAGCGTACATATTACAAATACCGCGCAGCAGAAGATAAAGACTACTATGATTATCTGCTAATTAAAGAGGTTTTTGATGAGTCAAAGGGAACTTATGGCTATCGTAGGATTTGTGAAGGCTTACTAATTAAATATGGTGTAATATTTAATCACAAAAAGGTTGCAAGAATAATGCAAAAATATGGCTTAAAGCCAGAATACATAAAA
>JAGBEE010000020.1 GCA_017937135.1 Clostridia bacterium
AAGTTGTGCATTCTTAGGTTGCACCTCACTTACAAGTGTAATAATAGGAAATGGCGTAACATCAATAGGATACGGGGCATTCCGTAATTGCACCTCACTAACAAGCATAACAATTGGGGATAGCGTAACATCAATAGGAGACGATGCGTTCGGAGGTTGCACTTCGCTAAAAGAAGTACATATAAGCGATATTGCAAGCTGGTGTAATATATTATTTGATGATTATGATTCAAATCCATTATATTATGCAAAGAAGCTATACATAAATAATGAGCTTGTAACAAAGCTTGTAATACCAGATACAGTAACTAAGATAAATGATTATGCATTCCGTAATTGTACCTCACTTACAAGTGTAATAATAGGAAATGGTGTAACAACAATAGGAGACAGGGTGTTCCGTGATTGCACCTCACTAACAAGTGTAATAATAGGAAATTGTGTAACAACAATAGGAGACTGGGCATTCTATAATTGCACCTCTCTTACAAGTGTAGCAATAGGAAATAGCGTAACATCAATGAGAAGCAATCCGTTCGATGGTTGTACTTCACTAAAGGAAGTACATATAAGCGATATTGCAAGCTGGTGTAATATATCATTTGGTAATTATGATTCAAATCCATTATTTTATGCAAAAAATCTATATCTTAACGGAGAGCTTGTAACAGAGCTTGTAATACCAAATACAGTAACGAAGATAAATGCATATGCATTCTATAATTGCACCTCACTAACAAGTGTAACCTTTGAAAACACAAGTGGTTGGTATGTAACTAAAACACAAGGCGCTACAAGTGGTACGAATGTTGATGTAACAAGTGCTACAACAAATGCAACAAATTTAAAATCAAATTACGTCGACTACTACTGGTATCGCATAGCAGAATAAAACTAAAAGCAGACTTGATTTTGTTCAAGTCTGCTTTTAGTTATTTTAATAGTAATTCAGGTTTTTTAATTTGCTTAACGCAGTCCTCATCGATTATAACCTTTGTTACTTCCTTGTTTGAAGGAAGCTCAAACATAATATCAGTCATAATTTCTTCCATAATAGAGCGTAAGCCACGCGCGCCTGTTTTGCGTTCAATAGCTTTTTTAGCAACTGCAGCTAATGCCTCATTAGTAAACTCAAGCTCAACGCCATCAATTTCAAAAAGCTTTTTATATTGCTTTTCAATAGAATTTTTAGGCAAGGAGAGGATTTTTACGAGCGCATCCTCGTCAAGGTCATTAAGCCCGACGATAACAGGCAAACGACCTACAAGCTCAGGAATTAAGCCATATTTTACAATATCATGTGCTGTTACATTCTCAAAAACCTTAGTTTTGTTAACCTTAGCCTTGCTTTTTACCTCACCACCAAAGCCCATAAGAGTTTTACCCTTACGACCCTCAATGATTTTTGAAAGTCCATCAAAGGCTCCACCACAAATAAAGAGAATATCCTTTGTATTGATTTGAATAAATTCTTGATTTGGATGCTTTCTGCCACCCTGAGGAGGAACATTAGCAACAGTTCCCTCAAGAATTTTAAGAAGTGCTTGCTGAACACCCTCACCCGAAACATCACGGGTTATGGAGCGATTTTCGCTTTTTCTTGAAATTTTATCAATTTCATCAATATAAATAATTCCTCTTTCCGCCTTTGAAACATCAAAGTCAGCAGCTTGAATTAAACGGAGAAGTATATTTTCAACATCCTCACCAACATAGCCAGCCTCTGTAAGAGTAGTAGCATCAGCAATAGCGAAAGGAACCTTCAATGCGTGAGCCAAGGTTTGAGCAAGATAAGTTTTGCCAGAGCCGGTAGGGCCAATTAGTAAGATGTTACTTTTTTGAATTTCAACATCCTCTTTAGGATTTTCACGGCCTTCATTATAAATAAGACGCTTATAATGGTTATAAACTGCAACGCTGAGCGCAATTTTAGCCTTGTCCTGTCCAATGACATAGTCATCAAGGATTGATTTAATATCCTTAGGAGTTGGAAGAGAAGAAAGAGTAAGTGTTTCCTCACTATTGTCATCTTCCTTAGCGCCAATGCCATATTCATCAATAATTTCACCACATAAATCTACGCATAATGGGCAGATAAACGCGCTACTGTCTGGGGCAGGAATTAAAAATTCAACATCTCCCTCGCCACGACCACAAAATGAACATTTTCTTTTGTTGTTACTCATAATTAAGCTCTCTTGTCAATTACTTTGTCAATAAGTCCGTATTTCATAGCATCATCAGCGCTCATAAAATTATCACGCTCAGTATCAAGCTCAATAGTTGACAAATCCTTACCTGTATTAGAAGCGAGAATTTTATTGAGCTTATCTCTCGTTTTAAGAATATGCTCAGCATGAATTTTAATATCAGAGGCTTGACCCTTAGCTCCACCAAGAGGCTGGTGAATCATAATTTCACTATTAGGAAGAGCAAAACGCTTGCCCTTAGCGCCACTTGAAAGCAAGAAAGCACCCATGCTTGCAGCCATACCGATGCAAGTAGTAGAAACATCGCATTTAATAAAATTCATAGTATCATAAATAGCAAGACCTGCGCTAACGCTTCCACCGGGGCTATTTATATAAAGATTGATATCCTTATCGGGATCTTGAGCCTCAAGGAAGAGAAGCTGTGCTACAACTAAGGAAGCAGTAGTGTCATTAACCTCATCACAAAGAAAAACTATTCTATCCTCTAAAAGTCTTGAATAAATATCGTATGAGCGCTCACCTCTATTAGTTTGCTCAACGACCA
This sequence comes from Clostridia bacterium, assembly GCA_017937135.1. Classification (GTDB taxonomy): domain Bacteria; phylum Bacillota; class Clostridia; order Oscillospirales; family CAG-272; genus RGIG2000. The sequence goes on from JAGBEE010000020.1 coordinate 2,758, forward strand.
TTGGTACAAGTGCCATAATTTAATCCTCCTATATCATATATAATAAAATGTAGTATTTTGTCAAACGTAGTATATATTCAAATTACCGCTGTAAGAATATCACAGCGGTAAAGAGAAGTAGTCTTATTTAACAGTAACGTTTGCGTTTTCCTTAACAAAGTCAACAGCCTTCTTAACGCTAAGGTCAGCCTTAATAGCGTCAGCGTCAACAAGCTCCTTTACCTTATCAGCGGTCATGCCGTAAGCCTTTGCAAGATTTTCATATTCGTTATTGATTTCTTCCTCAGAAGCAGTAATACCCTCAAGCTCAACAATCTTTTCAAGAGCAAGACGAGTCTTAACCTGTCTTTCAGCCATTGGCTTGAATTGCTCACGTAAGGAATCAAGTGTTTGACCTGTGTACTTGCAGTATGTGTTAAGGTCAAGTCCTTGCATACGAAGCCTTGAATCATAATCGCGAACAAAGTTTTCAGCCTCGTTTTCAAACATAGGAGCAGGGATTTCAGCCTCAAGATTTTCGATAAGAGCATTGATAAGCTGCTCTTCAACAGCGTTTTCAGCAGCCTTTACATTTTTATTTTCAAGTTTTGCCTTAACGTCAGCCTTATATTCATCAAGAGTATCAAATTCGCTTACATCCTTAGCAAATTCGTCATCAAGAGCAGGTAACTCGTTAAACTTGATAGCGTGGAGAACAATCTTAAATACAGCCTCCTTGCCAGCAAGCTCGCTTGCGTGATATTCAGTTGGGAATGTAACGTTTACATCGAAGCTGTCACCAACGTTGTGACCAATGATTTGCTCTTCAAAGCCTGGAATGAAGCTACCTGAACCGATAGTGAGGTTATAGTTTTCGCTCTTTCCACCCTCGAAAGCAACGCCATCAACATAACCGTCAAAGTCGATAACAGCAATATCGCCATTTTCAACACTACGGCCCTCAACGTCAACAACTCTTGAGTTACGTGCACGAACTGACTCGATTTCGTTGTTTACGTCCTCATCAGTAACACTCTTAACCTCTTTAGTAACGTTAAGACCCTTGTATTCCTTAACGGTAACCTCAGGCTTTACATAGAATTTAGCCTTAAGTACAACGCCGTTATCATCAATAGAAACAACGTCGAATTCAGGACGGCTAACAACGTCTAAGCCAGCCTCCTTAACTGCGCTCTCGTAAGCATCAGGAATGATTTCGTTAACAGCATCTTCATAGAAAACGCCTTTTCCGTACATCTTTTCGATGATAGAACGAGGAGCCTTACCCTTTCTAAATCCAGGGATATTAATTTTCTTTACCTCTTTGCGGTAAACCTTTTCGACTGCAGCATCAAAAACCTCCTTTGATGCGTCGAACTCGATTTCATAAAGATTGGTTTCAACCTTGTTTGTGCTCTTTAAAGCCATTTTAAAATTCCTCCAAAAGATATGGTAATTTTTTTTACTTAGATTATTATATATAATAAAAGCGCAAAAGTCAATAATATTTTGAAAATAAATTGTTAAATTGTAAAATCAAAAGTCTTTTGGCATTATTATCATAGGTATAAAGTTAGAGTAGTCCGAGGAAATAAGCGAAAAATCTATTCCTTTATAGTTAATAGTCCTTGGAATAGCATAGCTTCCATGGATGTGACCGAAATAACAATTTTTGATATCATATTCAAGCAAAATATCAATAATTTCATCACAAACAAAGGAATTAAAAACAGGTGGAAAGTGGAAAAATACTAAAATTTGCTCATCATTTTCACGTAGCTTGACAGCCTCATCAAGACTTATCTTAAGGCGACAAGCCTCACGCGCTACGATTTTTTCATATTCTGCATCAGTAGCAGGTGTTTGAAGCTTCTCATCAACATACCAGCCACGAGTACCACAAACGATGTAATCCTCCACCTTGTATGCATTGTTGAACAGAAAATCAATAGTTTTAAACCCATTTTGCTTTAAAAATGCGCGATTTTTAGACATCGTCCCCCACCAATAGTCATGGTTACCCTTACCAATTAGCTTTTTGCCGGGCAGCTCATCAATGAATTTAAAATCAAGATATGCCTCGTCATAATCAATTGCCCATGATATATCACCAGGAACTATAACAGTGTCGTCATCATTTACAATGGCACACCAGTTTTTCTTGATTTTTTCCATATAATCAGTCCATCTCGAACCAAAAATATCCATAGGCTTGTTTGTTGAATTTGACAAGTGTAAATCCGCCATTACAAATAAAGACACCGTAAAGCTCCTTTCATATATATTTGCAAGCAAAATTAAATGCGTTTTGAAAAAATATTTTCATAGAAATATCTCTGCCAAAATTATCAAAAATTTCATTATATAATAATTTTAAATCAGTAACTGACTTAATCCCTAATGGCAGAGAGGAAACCCCATCAAGGTCGCACCCTAAACAAACAGTATTTTCTCCACCAAGGCTTAAATAATGATAAATATGGTTTAAAATACTATGTATAGTTGCTTTTTTGTCAAGCTCTAAATGCTCGGGTGCTAAGCTAATTCCAACGATACTACCATTTTTGCATAATAAAGAAAATAGCTCATCGCTCAAATTTCTTTTATGAGAGCATACAGAATAAGAATTTGAATGTGATGCAATTGGAATTTTGTTGTGATTTAAGCAAATTTCAATTGCTTCATAGGAGGATTTTTCACAAGAATGAGAAATATCTGTTATAATTCCAAGCGAGCAAGCCCTATTAACTACCAATTTTCCAAAGGCAGTTAATGGTAAATCTGTGTCCCAGCCACCACCAATAATGCTTTCACCCTTCCAGTTTAGAGTTAAAGCTCTGACTCCGTCAGCATATAGCTTATCAAGTCTTGAAATATCACCAGATAAAATTCTTGCATCCTCAACTGCTAAAAAGAAGCTTCGTTGCCTTAAAAGCGAAGCATTTTTAGCAAAAAATATATTTTGTTTTTTTGCATACCTTAAAACCTCAAGATATTCAAGGTATGCATCCTCGTTTGAAAGAGAAGAGTCACTCCAAATAGCCATAATTTGAATATAAGGAGAAAAGCCTTCTATCTTATCTAAGGAAATATTAAGATTTGCATCTTTAACGTCCTGTTTAGTCTTGTAAAGCTGTGAAAGAGTATCACAGTGCAGGTCGAATAAAGGAATCATTTTACCTCGTTACTGCGTTTTCAATATAATTTAAATCGCAGACCTTTAGCTTTTTGTCTGCCTCAACCCAAATTTCACAAACATCAATTCTTGGTGTTTTGTCCTTGTGCTTTGGCGGCAGAGTCTTAACAAAATGATATGCAAAGCTTATTAAATTCGTTCGTTTATTATAATCTACACTACTGCCGGGACGCAAAAAATTCTTTTTATCTACACGTCTTGTTTTGACCTCAATAAAAATAATGTGGTCCTTGTCATATGCAATAATATCTGCCTCTAATCGTCCAATAGTGGCATTTCTTTCAAGGATTTTGTACTTTTTAATCTTTTTTACGTATTTAGTGCAATAATCCTCGCCAAATTTTCCAACCTCAATGTTAGTAAAATCAGTCATTTTTCAAAAACTTTAAAAAGCTTGGACGGTGCACAGGCAAAACACCATATTTTTTAATAGCCTCAATATGTACCTTTGTGCCATACCCCTTGTGCTTTGCAAAGCCATATTCGGGATAAAATTTGTCGTATTCGTAGCATAATCTATCACGCGTAACCTTAGCAAGAATTGATGCTGCTGCAATTGACTGCGAAATTGCATCTCCACCAACAACTGTTTTTGTAGGAATAGTAAAGCCACGAGAGCAGTTGCCATCAATTAAAGCAAGGTCGGGCGTAACCTTAAGACCATCAATTGCGCGACGCATAGCAAGCATAGCAGCATTTAAAATGTTTAATTCCTCAATTTCCTCTACAGAGGTAGAGGCAACAGAGTAGTCAAGAGCATTTGCAATTATAATATCAAAAAGCTTTTCTCTCTTTTTCTCGGTAAGCTTTTTCGAGTCATCGAGTCCTTCAATTATAAGCCCCTTGGGCAATACACAAGCCGCAGCAACAACAGGGCCCATTAAAGGACCTCTGCCAGCCTCGTCAACTCCACAAACTATTTTTATATTTTCATTGATATGTGAATAATCAAATGAATAGTCTAACATTTAGTCCTCCCTTGGCATTTCAAGAGTAATATTGCCAATTTTTGCGCTTCTAAATTCCTCTAATAGCGTGGCAGCAGTTCTTTCTGTGTTGATTTCACCACCAGAAATTAAGAAGCCTCTTTTTCTGCCAACAAGCTCAAAAATATCATAGTCAGTTTCACACAAATCAAGCTCATCCTTGTTTATTTTATATCTTGTCATAAATAAATCAGGAGCAAGATTTTTTAAACGTGAGCAGAGAATAACTGCAATATATTCTGTATCTAAAATTGCATCCTTGATAGCGCCCGTGATAGCAAGGTTTTCTCCAACAACCTTTTCCTCAAATTTAGGCCATAAAACACCAGGCATGTCCATTAAATCAAAGCCGATATTTGTAGGAACCCATTGCTTATTAAGAGTAACACCGGGTCTATTTTCAACCTTTGCCTTTTTAGAGCCACAAATTTTATTTATAAGAGAGGATTTTCCAACGTTTGGAATACCAACAAACATAGCTCTTAGCTTTTTCGACATACCCTTAGCCTCATATTTTTGAAGCTTTTCTGATAAAATTCTTTTAACAGCGCTCGAAATTAAGGAAATCCCTTCGCCACTTATACAGTCTACGCTAATAGCACTTTTGCCTTGCTTTTCGTAGTATTCAATCCATTTTTGAGTTGCGCTTTTGTCAGCAAGTGATGCTTTGTTCAATATAGTAAGTGTGGGCTTATCCCCAACAATTTTTGCAATTTCGGGGTTTTTTGAGCTATATGGAATTCTTGCATCAAGAATTTCGATAATAATATCAACCTCTTTAAGGTTTTCCGAAATCAATCGGCGAGTTTTCGCCATATGACCAGGGAACCATTGTATAACGTCTGATTGCATAGCTTAATCAGTATAGAGTCCACCCATTTTAGAGAATGGGAAAAGTCTAAACACTGCCTTTCCAAGTATAAATTCATTTCTGACAAAGCCTATTTCGGCCATACGGCTGTCAGCCGAGTTGTATCTATTATCACCCATTACAAAAACGTGCCCCATAGGAACGGTTGCAATAAATTTATTTGTTATTGGGTCATAATAACGATTATCCTCATCAATTACGGGCTTGCCCTTATCGTTTAAAATAACATTTCCATTTTCATCAAGCTTATATTCACCTAATGTTGCTTGAATTTCAGGGTCATAATAATTTGAGGAGTATTTTGCCCCCTCAACCCTCATTTCAATACCATCAACATAAACTGTTTCAGTTGTAAAATCAATTTCAACCGTTTGCCCACCCTTTGCTATAACTCTTTTAACAATTGGATGGTCATAGCTATTTCCATAAAAGTCTGCATGAACAACTACAATGTCATTATTATCAGGCTCATATGTGAAAAGAGGGTTTACAACTATAAGATATTCGCCACTTTTAAGAGTGTTTTCCATTGATGGCCCCTCAACAATTGTGAGTCTTGCAAAAAATAAAAATAGCAAAACAACTGCAACAATAGCGTAGACAAAGGACTCCAATATTTCAAAAAAGCCCTTAAAGCCCTCGCCAACCTTTATATTTTCATTATCTTGATTATCCTTCATGATAAATTACCTTTCAAAATATTCAACATTAAATATTTTACCATAAAATATATAAAATAACAATACTTTTTAGAATTTTATTATTATAGAGAAATAATTTGTAAACTTTTTCAAAAAAAGTATTGAAATTCAAAAATTTGTATGATATAATACCAAACGTATGTGTATGCATACATAAAAAAAGGATGGTCCTCTGCGTAGCTCTGCATGAACGTCCTAAGTAATGGAGGCTTATATGAATAAGATTGAGGCTTTTGTAAATGAGCAATTAAAGACCGAGGTACCACAGTTCAACATCGGTGATACTGTAAAGGTACACAACCTTATTAAAGAAGGTACAAGAGAGAGAATCCAAATTTTTGAAGGAACTGTTATCGCAAAGCACAATGGTGGCATCTCTGAAACATTTACTGTAAGAAGAGTAGCATATGGCTGTGGTGTTGAAAAGACATTCCCACTTCATTCTCCCAACGTAGCTAAGGTTGAGGTTATTAGAGCCGGTAAGGTTAGAAGAGCAAAGCTTTACTACCTTCGCGACAGAGTCGGCAAGGCTTCTAAGGTTAAAGAACTTAACTAATTTTAATAAAAATCTCCGCACGCAAATGCGGAGATTTTTATTTTCTGTTTAATGATGCTTTTTGCGCTTTTTACGCTTATCATCGCTTCTTTTTATGCCTAAAAAGCTACCAATTACCGTTACTAATGGTAAAAAAGCTCGTAGTAAAATATTTGAGTCCCCATCTATCAAAAAAGAGCCAAGCAGGATAACTAAAAAAATCATAGCTCCTAAAATTAGCCCACCCAAAACGTTTGCAAATGGAAGTGTCCTTGATAGAATAAATGAGCTTATAAACGCAGAGAGGTACAGACAAACTAAAGAAATAAGAGAGATTTTAGACGTTGGGTCATTTGTATTGTAAAAAACAAGAGAGAGAATAAGAGTTATCGCAATACAAATGATGGCAAAAATCAGGGTGAAAAAAAGACATTTCTTTAACAAGCGAGAGAAGGATAGCTCTGCTTGCTCATTCTTATTAAGCACTTTATTTTTCTTTCGTTTCTTAGTATATTCCATAAAAAAACCTCGTAAATACTCTTTTAGTAAAGTATATTTACGAGATGTTTTTTATATGAAGAAATTTCACAAATTAGTCTTTTTTAGAAGCCTTTACGTTGTTAACTTGAACTTCTTTAGCGCCAGCTGAGTTAGCGGGAGCGCTTGCCTTAGCGTTTACAGACTTGTCAACGTAGTTTACAGCGCCACGTGTGATTTTGAGCTTTGTTCTGTCATTGCCTGTTTCAATGATGAAATAATCATCCTTAACTCTAATAACCTTGCCCATTATACCACCAATGGTTGTAATTTCGTCTCCAACTGAGATAGAATCAAGCATTTGGAATCTTTCTCTTTCCTTCTTCTTGGAAGAACGGTACATAAGAAAAAGAATAAGCACCATGCCGACAATAAGTAAAATACTACCCATAATATTCCTCCTTAAATGAACTTGTCCATAGTATTATATAATATTTTGGCAAAATTATCAATAGTTAATTGAAAAATTTATTAAAAATTAAAATTTAATTAAAAAAACCGTGTTGAAAAAGACATTTTACTATGATAAACTATACATATGAAATATATAATAAATAAAGAAGCAGCAGGCATTACAATAAAGGATTTTTTAAAAAAGCAAAAGCTCTCCTTGAATCTTGTCAAGCGCTTAAAAAAATTAGAAGATGGAATAAGAGTAAATGGCAATCATAAAACAGTTAGATATGTTCTTTTAGAAAATGATGTATTGGAGCTTCAAGCAGAGGATTTTGATACCGATACAAATGAATATCTATATCCTGTAAACATTCCAATAGAAATAATTTACGAGGACGAGAATATAACCGTTGTAAACAAGCCATATGGTATGCCGACTCACCAGTCACTTAACAATCACGATAACACCCTTGCAAACGCTCTTATGTATCGATACAGGGACAAGCCGTATGTTTTTAGAGCAACAAATAGACTTGACAAGGACACAAGTGGAGTTGTAATTACTGCAAATAATCGTTATTACGCATCACTAATTTCCAACAAGATAAAAAGCTCAAATGTAAAAAAGGAATACATTTGCGTAGTTTCGGGAAAACTTGAGGGTGAGGGAAGAATTGATAAGCCAATTGAAAGAATTGGGGAAAGCATAATAAAGCGAGAGGTAAGAGAGGATGGCGAAAGGGCGCTTACCGAATACAAATCTCTTCTTTCATGTGATGAAATAAGCGTTATTTTGGTAAAACCAGTAACAGGCAGAACCCACCAAATAAGAGTTCATATGAGCTATATTGGTCACGGCATAGTTGGCGATGCGCTCTACAATGAGCCAAGTGAGCACATAAGCAGGCAAGCGCTACATTGCTTAAGAATGCAAATAGACGATATAGGCGATTTTTATGCGCCAATACCAAATGATATAAAAGCACTAATTGGGAGATATTTTGAAAATGAAGAATTTTTACCATAAAATAAGGGAGTACATACCAATAGTCCCTCTTGTAATTTTCATTTTTACAATTATCAGTGCAATTTTATATATTATTTATATAAATTCGGTTACCTTTGCCGACTTTATGAACTACAATTTAAGCGCACCATTTAGAATGATAATTTCATTTACAACGTCAATTATCCCATTTTCAATTGCTGAAATGCTTATATTGCTATCACCATTATGGATAGCTTTGCTTATTTATCTTGCCATCAAATTTGGAAAAATGGGCAAAAAGCAGAGTATAAGGTATCTATGCGTTTTATTAAGCATTCTTTGCTTTATTTTTATTGCATATGCTTGGACATACACAAGTGGATATCATAATACACCGATTGAAGACAAAATGGAGCTAAATCGTGAAAATATAGACAAAAATGAGCTATATGATACAAGCGTTATAATTATTGATAATTTAAATAAGCTTGCAAATGAGATAACGTATGATGAGAATAAAGCATCACAAATGGAATACTCATATTATACTATGAGTGCAAAAATATGTGATGCTTATAGTGAATTTGTCAAAAAGCATCCAATAATAAGGACGTTTTGGTCAAATGTTAAGCCACTTATTATAAGCGAGCCAATGACATATACACACCTGTCTGGAATATATTCCTTTATGACAGGAGAGGCAAATGTAAACGTAAATTATCCTGATTTTATTGTAGCCACCTCCTCAGCGCACGAAATGGCGCACCAGCGAGGCGTTGCAAGAGAGGACGAGGCAAACTTTATCGCCTTTGCAGTATTGTCAGGCTCTGATGATGCTTTCCTAAAATATAGCGCGTATCTTGACGTATTTTCATATGTTATAAGTGATTTAAGAAAAGCAGATAAGGAGCTATACAAGGAAGCAATTAGCTCTCTTGATATAAGAGTCAGGGAAGACTATAATAGCTATGTGGAATTTTTCCAAAAATACGCAAATTCAACAGCATCAGAGGTCACAGATAAAATAAATAATTCCTATTTACAAGCAAACGGACAGGTTAGTGGAACAAAAAGCTACGCAATGGTTAGCGAGCTTGTGTGTGCTTACCTTTTAAATAGAACGAAGTAGTAGCAAAGGATATATACCTTGAATAAAATGATAATAGCCGAAAAATCGCTATTAAATTCGAGGTAAAAATGCAAAAGCTACTTGTTCAAGGTGGATACAGGTTAAATGGAGAAATAAATATAGGTGGAATGAAAAATTCTGCATTACCTGTTATATATGCCACTATTTTGGTAAAGGACGAATGTATATTAGAGAATATACCAAGAGTGAGCGATATTGATAATTCCATAGAAATATTAAGACAAATGGGCGCATATTGTGAGTTTATTGACACGCACACCCTGCTTATAAATACAAAAAATCTTTCATCTGAAATAAATGGCTTTGAACTAATTTCTAAAATGCGAGCATCCTCCTATCTTATGGGAACAATGCTTGCGCGCTTTGGTAAGGCATATTTGCCAATGCCAGGCGGATGTAATTTTGGCAAAAGACCGATAGAGCAGCACATAAAGGGCTTTGAGCATCTTGGTGCAAAATGCATTGAGGATAACGGATTTATCAATATAACAACCAATAAAAAGCTAAAGAGTAATAAAATAACACTTGACAAAATTTCTGTTGGTGCTACAATAAATATAGTGCTCGCATCAATATTTCTTGATGGCTTAACCATCATAGAAAATTCTGCTATGGAGCCACACGTTGACGATACAATAAGATTTCTTAATATGTGTGGGGCAAAAATATTAAGATGCAAGAGTCGTATTTATATAGAAGGTGTAAAAGCACTGCACTCATCAAGATATCGTATTTTCCCTGATATGATAGAATCACTTACATATATGACTTTTTTGGGCATCTGTGGTGGAGATATTACTCTTGTAGGTGTAAAATATGAGCATATTAAATACGTGTGCGACATATTTAAAAAAATGAATTTTAATATTGACACCTATGAGGATGAGGTTAGAGCACGCGTCAATGAACAGGTAGAGGGCGCGAATATAATAACTGCGCCATATCCACTTTTTCCAACGGATTTACACCCGCAGTTTGCCTCCTTGCTTTGCTTTTCAAGCACGGGAGGAACAATAAGGGATGATGTATTTCCGACACGCTTTGCCTATGCTAAAGAGCTTGAAAAAATGGGTGCTAATATAGAAAGAATAGAAAATAGTATCAAAATTTATCCTTCAAAAATACACTCAGCCACTCTTGATGCAACGGATTTGAGGGCGGGCGCTGCGCTTGTCGCCTGTGCACTTGGAGCACAGGGAGAAAGCATTATAAACAATGTTAACTATATCGTTAGAGGCTACGAGGACATAGTCGGGAAGGTAACCTCTCTCGGTGGAAAAATAAAAATAATAAAGGAGACCTAAAATGGTAGTAACTAAATCAACAGTAATCGGCGATGTGCTTGATTACAACCCAGAAACAGCACAATTTTTCTTTGAAATCGGTATGCATTGTCTTGGATGCCCACATTCAAGAGGTGAGTCGATTGAGGACGCTTGCAGAGTGCACGGAACTGATGCAGATGCGCTTGTTAAGAAATTAAACGACTTTCTTTCTAAATAATGGCTGATTTTAAGATAAGCAAAAGGCTCTGCACCGCCGCATCACTTGTACGCGACGGTGCAGTTGTTGCAGATATAGGAACTGACCACGCATATCTGCCAATTTACTTAGCTCTAAATGGAAAAATAAAGAGTGCAATTGCCTCAGATATAAACGAGGGACCCATAGAAAGAGCAAAGGAAAACATACATAAATATAGCCTTGAAAATATGATACAGGCAAGGGTTGCGCCAGGTCTTGAGGGCATAGAAAAATTTGAACCAACTGACATTGTAATTTGTGGAATGGGTGGGGAATTGATAGTAAAAATACTTGAAGCCTCACAATATGTAAGAAACAAAAATGTCCGTTTGGTGCTTCAGCCAATGACAACAGCTAAAGAGCTTAGAGAATACCTTCAAAATGGATTTTCTACAATTGCCGAAAAGATTGTTTTTGAAGACAATAAAATCTATCAAATCCTTTGTGTACAGTATGTTGGAGACCTTGAGCCACTTTCAGAGATAGAGCTTGAGCTTGGTAAATTAAACATACAAAACAAAGAAGAAAATTTTGATAAATTGCTATATTCGGCAATTGCCAAAAAACAAAAAAGATACGAAGGCTTAAAGCTTGGTGGCTATGACACAAGCGAAATTGAAAAAGAAATTCAAGAATTGGAGAAGCTGAAATGACCTTTTATGAGTTATATAAAAATTTGTCCAAGCTCTATCCTGACACCCTAAGATGTGAATGGGATAATGATGGAATAATGTGCGCTGATGATGTAAATGGTGAGGTGGGCAAGGTGCTTATTTCTCTTGATATAACATCAAGCGTTGTTGACTATGCAATAGATAATGGCTTTGACACAATTGTTTCTCATCATCCATTGGTTTTTCATTCTCAAAAAGCATTAACACCATTAAATTATACACAGAATAAGCTAATTAAGCTTGTTAAAAATGGAGTTAGAGCTATGTCGTTCCATACACGTCTTGATGCAACAGATGGTGGAGTAAATGATACCCTTGTGTCAATTTTGGAGCTTAAAAATGTAATAAAGGATGAAATTGAGCCAATCGGAAGAATTGCAAATACAATTGAGCCAATGGAGCTTTCAGCATTTGCTAAGCAGGTAAAGGAAAAATTAAGCGCCCCCGCTGTTTTATATAGTGGTAATAAAAAGGTAAATAAGGTATATATAGTTGGTGGCGATGGAAAAGACTTAATAGAGCGCGCTCTTGAAATGGGAGCCGATACGCTTTTAACAGGCAGAGGTAGCTATAATACCTCTATTGATGCGGAGGATATGGGACTTAATATAGTCGAGGCTGGGCATTTTTACACCGAGCACCCCGTATGCAAGACCATAGAAAAGGATATTTTAAAAATTGAGCCAAAAATTAAAACAGAAATCTATTTTTCTAATAAAATCAACTTGATTTAAGGCGAATTTGTCGAAATTTTTTAAAAATTTGTGTTAAATTAAATATAAGGCGTGTGATTATTGGCTTTAATTGCACGCTTTTTATACATATAACAAAAAAGCTCTCTAAATTTAAGAGAGCTTTTTTGTTATGGCATATAAATTCAAGTCCCAAGCTGGAATATATGGAAGTCGCCTTAAATAAATGCTATAGCTTGGATTTAATTCCTTAACAAGCAACGGGAGCTTATACATATCCTCGCTTTTGTGATACATTGAAACAAGTAAATCGCATCCTTGATAAATAAGGTTTTTACTACCCAAAAGAGCCTCGTATTCAAGCCCTTCAACATCGTATTTTATAAAATCTGCACCATCAATAAAATTATCGGGTGCTATTGCTTCAACACTAAGCGTCTTGTGCTCATACGAGCCAGAGGAGGAGGCTGATGAGTTTCTATTACCCGAGGAAGCAAATTCAAGCGTTGTATTAGACGAATAAGCAGCACAATTATACGCTTTTATTTCAATATCGTTAATTTCCTCGCTATATCGAATTAGCTTCTTAAAATTGCGTTTATCAGGCTCAAATGCGTATATTTTCTTTATATTTGGACAAATTTTTGTATATTTTTTGATGGTGTCACCATTATAAGCGCCCAAATCTACGTAGGTCCTATATAGGTTAGCCTGTAACATATTGTCACATTCTTCCTCGCTTGAAGCTGTAGCCCTTAAATAGCAAAGCCTACCACTTAGCTTAAAGCGTATTATATTATCAAAAATCTCCTTCGATTTATCATCGAAAAAGCATTCACGCGCTAAATATAGCTCATTTTGATGTAAATCAAAAAACTCCTCATTGAAAATCTCGCCCTCACAAACAGGCACATCGGGTGAATAAACTCGGTGCTCATTTTCAAGAGAGTATATTCTATCAATAACGTCGGGAAGCTTAGAGCCAAAGGAAACAACAATATCAAACCCGTCTTTATATTTTTCCTTAGCCTCAGAATAGGAAAGCACGCGCTTACCTCGGTAAGAGTGACCTCTAACAAAGCCGTCACTTGCAAAAACGTCTTGATATTTAATGCCATATCGTTCAAAAACTGAAATAATTTTATCAGCACCATTTCCCATACCATAAATAAGAATTGGCATATTTGATGATTTTAGCTCATTCCATATATCACATTGAAAGTCATTAAAAATAATATTTTTATAGTTTATCATTTCTATTTCCTTGATTTTTTGGTAATATTCGTATATAATTGTACTATAAAATAATTAAAATATCAAGGAGAAATAAAATGGATTGTCTTTTTTGTAAAATAGCTGAGGGACAAATACCCTCAAATAAGGTGTATGAGGATGAAAAAATTCTCGCTTTTCACGATATAAGCCCAGAAGCAAAGGTGCATGTTCTCGTTATACCCAAGGAGCATATCGCATCAGCAGATGAGGTAAATGAAAAAAACAGTAGCATAGTAGCATACATTTTTGAAAAAATCCCTCAAATTGCAAAAATGGCTGGAGCAGCAAATGGTTATCGCATAATAACTAACTGTGGAGAGGATGCCTGTCAAAGCGTAAAGCATCTTCATTTCCATATCCTCGGTGGCGAAAAGCTTCCCGAGCATATAAAATAATACAAAGGGGCTCTTACGAAGCCCCTTTTGCGTTAAATTTGTTTTTTTATTCTTTCAAGTGCAGTTTTTTCAAGACGGGAAACCTGTGCCTGTGAAATGCCAATTTCCTTGGCAATTTCACTTTGAGTTTTACCTAAATAAAAGCGCATATCAATAATTTTTCTTTCACGCTCATTTAGCTTTTTCATTGCTTCCTTTAAGGCAATGTCCTCAACCCATAATTCGTCACTTGATGAGCTATCGCTGATTTGGTCCATTATATATAAAGAATCTCCCGAGTCATTAAATACAGGCTCATAAAGAGAAATTGGCTCGGTTATTGCTTCAAGTGCACAAATAACATCCTCCTTTTTCTCACCAAGCCTGTTGGCAATTTCCTCGATGCTTGGCTCGGAGAAGGTATCTCTGGTAAGCTCCTCCTTAACCTGAAGCGCACGGTAAGCCAAGTCCCTCACCGAGCGCGAAACTCTTATTGAGTTATTATCACGCAAAAAACGCCTTATCTCACCAATAATCATAGGCACAGCATAGGTAGAGAACTTAACGTTTAAATCAACATTAAAGTTATCAATTGCCTTAATTAAACCAATACATCCCACCTGAAATAAATCGTCTAAATTTTCCTTCCTGCCTGTAAACCTTTGAATAATAGAGAGAACAAGCCTCAAATTTCCGTCAATAAGCTCATTTCGAGCTTTTTTATCACCGTCCTTAACCTTCAATAGCAATGTCCTTTTTTCCTCATCTGAAAGAACCTTCAAAGTCGATGTGTTAACACCACAAATTTCAACCTTATTATATCGCATAGTTTTGCTCCTAATCTTTATAAAAATTATTGACAAAACAATGCGATATTTATACAAATTATTATATTCCAATAAATACTAAAAAGGGTGCATTTTAGCACCCTTATTTAAATATTAAAAATATTCTGAAGCTCAAGAAGTCTTTCCTTAGATAATAAATCAAAGCTATGTAGCTCCATGCCAAGCGCCTCATACTTATGCTCACCAATTTTGTGATATGGTAAAAGCTCAATTTTTTCAACCTCACCGTTTTTATATATAAAGTCCTTAATTTTTAAAAGCTCACCTGCGTTATCATTCACTGAAGGGATAATAGGGATCCTTATCCATATATTGCTCTTTAGGCTTAAAAGTCTTTTTAAATTGCCAAGAATAAGTTCATTTGAAACGCCTGTATATTTTTTGTGCAAGCTCTTATCAAAGCATTTTATATCGTACAAAAACAAATCAGTATAGGGAAGAACTCTCATAAAATATTCAAAGGGGACATTCCCAGCAGTATCTATTGCTGTATGTATGTTATTTTTCTTGCATTCCTTTAAAAGCTCCGTTGCAAAATCAATTTGTAGCATACACTCTCCACCAGAAAGCGTTACTCCACCACCAGAGCCTTCATAGTAGGCTTTGTCCTTTAAAACCTCACTTACAACCTCATCGACAGTGTAGTTTTTTCCACAAATCATTCTTGCTTCTTGCAAACAGAAAAGAGCGCATTTTCCACACAAATCGCAATTTTTAAGATTATACGGACATTTTTCGGTGCACTTTCCACATTGAATACACTTGTTTGAATACACCATTAGCTCGCTTTTTGTATTTTGACTCTCGGGATTGTGGCACCAAGCACATTTTAAATTACAGCCTTTAAAGAAGACAGTAGTTCTTATTCCTGGTCCATCAACGAAAGAATTTCTTTGTATATCAAAAATAGTAGCTTTCATTTTATTCCTCAATTTTTGTAATCCGTTCTTTTAATTATATCATTTTGAATATGGTCATTAAGATTAACAAAATAATCTGAAAAGCCCGAAACTCTAACTCTTATTCTTTTATAATCGTTAGGACATTTTTGTGCATTTATTAAATCCTCTTTTGAAACATATGTAAGCTGAAAATGCACACCACCATTTTTAAAATATGTTTCAAAAACATCGACAAGCTTTTCAAATTGTTCATTGTCCTCAACCATTTTTTTATCAATAGAAATATTTGTAACAGTAGAGCCGCAACCGATTCCTGTCTTATCAAGCTTGCAAACGGAATTTAAAAGAGCAGTAAGCCCCTCTTTGTCCTTGCCTTCATTTTGTCCTAAGCCGAATTTCATTAAATCGCCATCATATCTTCCGTCAGGAGTAGCTTTTGTATCCTCGCCAAACCACTTATAATGCTCGTTATATCCTGCCAAATCTCCAATTAGCCATTGGTATCCAAAAATGTTTCTTTTGCCATATAGATAATTATAAAAGCTATTATATAATCTATTTCCAACCTCATTAGATACATCGGCATCGTTTCCAAAGAAGGAGCATTTTTTCAAAATCAACGTGCGCAAATCATCATATCCAACCCAATTACTTTTTAATGCACTTACTAAATCACTCATAGAGAATAGTTTTTTGTCATAAACAAGCTCCTTAACAACAGTAAGCGAATCAATTACATTAACTATTCCTATAAGCATAGGGGAGGCAATAGCAGTATTTCCACCGCCTTGTGTAACGCTTTTTGCATTCTCAACGCAGTCACACATAAAAAGACTTGAAATATAATTTATATCCTTTGCACGCAAAAGATTATATTGATCGTCGTAATCAAGGATTTTTTGCAAATCTAGAAAAAGAATTTTTTCGTAAAAATTATAAAGCTCATCAAAGCCATCAAAATTGCAAATTTCATCACCATGCTTGTGAAATAGCGTCTCAATAGAGCGAAGAAGATTACCCTTGGAGTTGCTTCCGGCTATCGCACCTAAAAAAGCAGGCTCATTGCAGCCAACAGTCGTATATTTGACAGCTCGCTCATAAGGTATTTTGCATATTTCGGTATAACATTTTATACGCTTTTCGTCATTTGTAAAGGCAATGCGCTTATGTGGGTCGCGCCTTTCGGAATCCATCATAAATCTAAGCACAGAGCGAGGAGTGGATTTGGTCCACCTAAGTGTTATCTGAGGAATATAAGTTGGAAGGTCGATAAGAGCCTCAACTATAAGCTCGGAAAGCTCATTAAAGGCATTTTCGCCATTCGACAAATATCCACCAATACAAAAGTGTGATTGTCCACCGCGTGTAAAGTGCGGTGAATCAATATGCGTAGTCGCCTGAAGCATGAGATATAGCTCCTGTAAGTATTCCTTGGCCTCATCATGTGTTAGTACACCGTTTTTAATATCCTTAAAATAAAACGGAGATAAATATCTGTCAAGCGTGCCGACGCTATCAGGATTTGCGCTAAAGCATACGTAGATGCAAAGGACAGCCTCATAAAAGGAAGAAGGGGGATTTTTGGGCACATTTAAAAGTGCACTTGATAGCTTTAAAAGGTTTTGCTTGTAATTATCATCGTACACCTTTTTTGAAAGCTCTAATGCAGCTTTAGAGCATTTTTCAGCCCATTGAATAAGAGTGCATGCAACCATTTTTATTCCAGTTAAAAACTCAATTTCCTCTGGTAACGAATGACATTTTAGAGATTTATCAATTTCGTTAATTATGCCTGAAATGCCAATATCTAAAACTCTTTCATAATCAGCAGTTGCGTGCTGCCATTCCATAGTAGATAGGTTTTCGATTTTGTTAAGATAATATTTTTTAAGTGCCTCAGCAGTGCCAGCGTGCCCACTTCTTTGAAAGGCATCTCCAACGACAGAACCATCAAAATTGAACATTCCCGTCATAGATGAATAGGGAGTTAACATAGGCTCTTGATTCAGTATATATTCACATAAACGCTTTGTTTCCATATCAATTTTAGATAGAGAACTGTCATTTACATCAAATTTTGTTTTTATAGGGTTAACGAACATCTTACCACTCAAGGTGAGCTCGCATAATTTTTCAATTCTTTCAGTCATAGTATCTCTCCTATATTATTCTAAAGAAACTATATCATAAGTTGAAAATATATAAAATAAACTATTTGATATTATTTGTATTTTTCGGCACACTTTTTTGTCAAAATCATTGAAAAAACAATTTTTTTGTTGTAAAATAAATTGGGTGATTAAAATGAAAAACGATTTTATAATTACAAAAATTGAGCAAGTAATTTTAGTTGGTAAGGAAAAATATAAGGGTATAAAAATTACTTTTTCAAACGAAATTGAATATAATGAGCTTATATTTCACTTTTCTGGAGAGTCAACTGTATATTTTGGCTCAGAAGCTTTAAAAATCAAACCAAATACCATTAGATTTTTGCCACAAGGTACCACCTCAAGGTATGAGGTAGAGCGCAAAGAGCCAAGTGAATGTATCGACGTGTTTTTTAAGGCTGATAGAGAAATATCAGACAAGGCATTTACTATTGATGCGTCAAAAAAAGAGTACATAGGCACGCTTTTTAAAAAGCTTTTTGCAACCTGGATAGGAAAGGGAGAAGGCTATTATTTTGAATCAATATCGCTTCTTTATAAAATTTTTGCTCAAATTCAAAAAAGAAGCTATATCCCCAATATGCACTATAATAAAATCAAGCCAGCAATTGAGGAAATTGATAAAAATTTATTAAACAAGCAATTATCGAGTGAAGCCTTAGCCTCACTTTGTGGCATTAGTAGCTCGTATTTGAAAAGGCTTTTTAACGAAAAGTTTAGCGTCCCACCAAAGAAATATATCATTCAAAAAAAGATAAACTACGCCTGCGAATTACTACGACTAAAAAGATATACAGTATCAGAAATATCGGCTATGTGTAATTTTTCTGACGTTTATTTTTTTAGTAGACAGTTTAAGGAATATATGGGAATTACTCCAACAGAGTTTATAAAAAAATACAAATCCTCAAAATAAGGATTTGTATTTTTTCTTATTTCAATATGCTTGGTATTGAATTAAGCATGTTTTCAATAAATATTCCATATCCCTGTGTAGGGTCGTTTATTAAAACGTGAGTTACAGCGCCAATTATTCGTCCATTTTGAATAATAGGAGAGCCGCTCATTCCTTGTACAATGCCGCCGGCCTTTTCAAGTAGAGTAGGGTCTGTGATTTTAACTCTAAAATTCTTTACATTTGAGTTGCTTGTATCAACATTAGAAATACATACATTATATTTTTTTGGACCTGATTC
Organism: Clostridia bacterium; assembly: GCA_017937135.1. Taxonomy (GTDB): domain Bacteria; phylum Bacillota; class Clostridia; order Oscillospirales; family CAG-272; genus RGIG2000. The sequence goes on from JAGBEE010000020.1 coordinate 21,753, forward strand.
ATCAAGTGTGCACCAAATGTAAGCCTCTCCCTCCTTTACCTCCTCCTTAGGACATACACCAATTTTTCCCTCGGTAGGCTTAAGTGTGTCATTTGTAAGAATACCAAACACACCACATGTGCAGTTTTTAGTTATTGCACCAATTTTCTTTGCCAAAAATGTGCCCTTAAGCTCGCCCGCACTACCAACAGAGCCTTTTAAAACCCCGTTAATAGCCACATTCATAACAAGACCCTTTGATATTGGAATAATCTTGCCATTTGTTGAATCACAAATTGCATGGCCAAGACCACCAAAGGCGTTTGTATTAGGGTCAATAAATGTTACCGTTCCTATTCCCGTTGTTGAGTCCTTGACCCAAATTCCTGTTTTGTACTTTCCGTCATCCTGTGAATATTTAGGTTTTAATGTAAATGTCATTTCTTTGTCATTTCTTAGAGCAGTTATTGTGATTTTATTTCCACCGGTTTTGTCAATTTCCTTTACAAAGCCCTCAATTGTATTTATATTTATACCGTTTACCTTTGTAATAACGTCACCCTCTCGCATTCCGGCTTGATAAGCACTTGAAATGTTACTTCCTTGCGTGCTTGAAAACTTGACTATTGTAAGTCCCTTGGAAATCACCTTAACGCCAAATGCCATACCACCTGGATATAATTCAATTTTCGATAAATCAAGCTTGCTATCATCCTTTGATTTATTAGTGCTTGCATAAGCAGGAATACTTAGAATAAGCATTACTAAAATTACCGAAAATATTCTTATAAATATATTTCGTTTTTGCATTTTCTTTGTCCTTTCATTTTTGTTCATATTTAATTTGTGTTAAAACTACTCTTATTATGTTTAACAAAATTATAAGCGGCTGAAATAAAATTCCAAATAACAAAGAAAAGAGGTTATTTTATTTAACTATTGAAAAAAACAGAAAAATGATATATAATCATTAGTAAACTAACGATTTTTTTAAATGAGGTACTAAAATATGATGGAGCATAGATTAGACATTGAAAGAGATGAGGTTTCATTACTTACCCTTGTAAATTGGTTTTCAAAGGTTTTTGAGGAAAAAATTAGTTCATTAAGCCCACTTAAAATTATAAATCAAAAGGGAGCGCGCTTTATTTTAAAAACATTATCAATAGATAACGGAATTACACAAAACGAAATAGTTCGTGTAACTCACCTAAAGGGATCAACAATAAGCGTCGCTCTAAACCAAATGGAAAAAGAGGGCTTAGTAGAAAGAGAAGACAGCTCAACTGATTTACGTAAGGTAAGGGTCTATATAACCGAAAAGGGTCTTGAAACAAAAAAGAAAATAGATGAAATAATTAAAACAATAGAGAAAAGTGCATTTAAGGACGTCTCTCAAAAGGATTTACACACTGCATTATACGTAGTATCTACAATGATAAATAATTTACACCAATAAAAAAGCCACCCAAATGGGTGGCAATTTTTATTTATTGTCCTTAATAACCTGTTCAAGCCAGATTCCGCCAAGGTCAAGCGCTTCATAAAGGTCCTTTTTAAAAGCTTGCTTTCCTTTAACGATTTTATTTCTGTCATTAGCGTGACAAATTTGTACCATAATCATATTTGGGTTTTCCTTGTCGTCTTTTCCCAAAATATTAAGAGTAAGAATATATTTTTCGTTAAGGTCACCATAGCAAATAGTATCACCATCTCTTATAAGAGGAAGCTTTTTGTAAAGAACATATTGATCCTTTTTGAGTTCCATTTTATTTCCGCCTTTCAAACATCACTTTTATATATAATACAATAAAATTCTATTTTTGTCAAGGCGAATAAAATTAAATATTACTTTTTCTCAATAATCTTAAGGTCAGTTGGCATAATACCACTTTGCTCATAAACAATTTCGTTGATTTGAGCCACCTCACTTGCTAAAAGACCATCAGTTTGAACTATTACAGTAGCCTTGCCATCACTTATAACAGCAATGCAGTCCTCAAAGCCCTTTGCTTCAACAAGTGTTTCGATGTTAGACTCATTTTCAATGTCCTTTGCAATTTGAGCAATGTCATTAAGCGCGCTTTGTACAGCCTCTGGAAGAGCATTTTCACTTTGTGCAACCGTTTGAAGAACCTCAAGTGCCTCATCTCTTGCTTGCTGACGAGAAAGAGCAGTTTGTGCAAAGTAGTCACCTGTGTTAGGGTCATCCTTTAAGGTGTCATCGAAATTAGTGCCATCAAGGTCAATATCTACGTCAAGAGAAGGACCGTTGTCTGCATCATTATAAAGTATGTAATTTACAAGGACAGCAGTACCTATAAGTAAAACTGCGCAGATAACTACGAGGTTACGCATTCCGATTTTCTTGAAAAACTCCTTAAATTTGCTCGGCTGTTGCTGTTGGTTTTGTTGTTGTTCTGTGTTCATAATTTAATCTCCTATTTTTGATTACATTAAAATTATATTTTGGTGTTGCTTATAATATGCTAACCGAAATTAACAATTTCAATTCTGTTTGAAGAAATACCTAAATAAGCAGAAATCAGCTTTGTTATTTTAGCCCTTACATCATCTCTGTCACCGTTTGTACAGGCAATAGCTATTCCTCTCACGCAAGGATATATTTCGGTCACATAAACAGGGCTTTGTCCGTTTCCTGAATTTATAGTTAAAAAGTCAAGCGTTGATTGGTTTTGAGCATATACAATTTCGCTGGAATTATCAAGCGTAACAATTACGTTTACATTATCAATACCACTTACGCTTAAAAGAAAACGCTCAATTTTTTCTTCAAGCTCGTTAGTGTATAGCTCATAATTGAACTCATTTTCTTCAACGTCACTTTCATTTTTACTAAATGAGCCAAAGAGAATAAGTAAAATACCAATTACAACAAGAGAAGAAATAATAATTTTGTTTTTGTGTTTTTTTAGCATTAAACCTCCTTACCTTCTTGTTACATCAGCCTTAACGCCAACTAAATTTTCTATATAGTCCTTAACATTTTTAACATCAGTCCAAGATGCCTTTCCACTTAGAACTATATTGATTTTTGTAATAGTTATTGAATCAATATTTTGTGTGTCGGTCTCAAGCGTAACTATTACGTCGTTTTCATCAAAGCCAAATTTATCTATAACGGTGCTTTTTATTCCAAGGCAAACCTTGTCAACACCGGTATTAACTATTAAAGAATTAGATGAATCCAAATATTCCTCGTTAACTACATTATCAAAAAAACCACTGATGCTTTCTTTAATTTCGCCACTATTTTTAATTAAAGTGCTAAGTGGAGCAATAAGGCAAATTACACATATAAGTCTTACAACGTAATTTATATGCTTTTTAAGACTACCATAGGACTCGGAAACTATAGAATTTACAATTCCACCAATAATAGCGACTACTAAAATAGTATAGATATATCCATTCATACCCCAACCTCCACAGACGATTTTATAAATAGCGTTAAAGCAAAAATGAATAAAACGCAGGTGCAGCACACAAGCGTTAAAAGAAATGTGCAAATTGAGCTTGCTTCCTCAAGAATAGAGCCTTGCTCCTCACATCCAACCATTTTAGAAACCGAGCCAAGTATTCCAAAGGAAAGCTTGTTTAAAAATAAGAAAATAATAAGCGGTAGCATTATAACAGCAATGGCAATAATCGCAATAATTCCACAGGAGCTTTTTATAAATGATATACTTGTAGAAACCGTGCGAAGGGCATCATTTATTGATGCGCCAACTATTGGAACAAAGCTACTTATAGCAAAGCGCGCAGTTTTTATTGATAAAGAATCAACCCCCTGAGATAATACGTTTTTGAACGAGAAAACAAACATAAAAATTGACATTATAAATACTGTTACAGAGGTAAAGGTTGTTTTAATTATTTTTGGTAAGGTACCAAAATGCTTTCCCCCAATAAAATTAAAACAGGAAAATGCCATACAAACCTTGACAAGAGGAAGCATCATCACGACCAAAAAGCCGTCTACTATGGAAATAAAGAGAAGAATAGAGGCATTACCAACAGTCGCGCTTGAAATATTACCACTCATTATGTACATTGCAGTCATTATAGGTGAAAAAGCACCCATAACGCCAGTTAAGGTGTTTAAATACGATGAAACCATTTCACATATTGATATACATATATTAAAAACAGTTATGGAAATGCACAAGGTTGAGCAGATATGAAATGTATTTTTAACAGCACCACTTGAGAAATTGGTGCTAAGAGTAGCAAAAATTGATGAAATCAATATAAGCACAAGAATAGAGGCGAAAAATTTCAAAACCCTATCAATTCCCGAAAATAAATAGCTAATTATCAGCTCCCAAAACGAAGAAACGGATAGTGAGTCTGATAATAAGGCTGAAAAATCGCCCTTGAAGACATCGTTTGGTAAAAATTCTATTACCTCATCAGGTAAGGAATTTTTAAAATCCTCAAGCTCCTTGTCAATTGATGAGGTAATTTTATCACTTACATCATCTGCAAATACACTGGGGGCAAGGATAATTAAAAATATAATGAAAAATATTAATAATCTTGTTTTTTTCATATCAATATAATAGCTTTTCACATAATTCAAATAAATTTTTAATAAGTGGCAGTGAGATTAAAATTATTTCTGCTTGTCCAAATAAATTGATTCGCTCAGCGAGCGTGCCTTCACCTGCGTCCTTGCAAGCATCAGCAGTTATTTGAACACAAAAGGCAATGCCAAGAGCCTTAATAAGAATTGGAATATATGTATAAACAGCGGTATTTTTTGAAATCCGTTCGATATATGATAAAATAGGATAGAACAGAGCAAGAGAGGTAAAGGATGTAATAGCAGTTATTGCAAGCCTGATATAAAGTGAATACTCATTACGAATATTTTTAAAAACAACACAAACCACTAATGCACAAAGAATAATACCACACATTTTTATTTCATTCATTTTAAAATCCAAACACCCTTGAAAGCATAGAAAACAAGCCCTCAAGCTCCGAGATTATTAAAATCATAACAATAATAATTCCTGCTATTGAAAGCATAGTGGCTTGCTCATCTCGTCCACTTTTTGAAAGCACCTGGCATGCGACAGATACAAGCAGTCCCACGCCTGTAATTTTCAAAATAAGAGAAATATCCATTTGGCAATCCTTTCTGATTTTTAAACAATAAGTATCACAATAGAAATACCCACAAATAATGACATTGAGCGAAAGACCTTTACCTTGCTTGGGTATTCCTTTTTCAAGGCTTGTACATAGCTTGAAAGGCTTGAAATTGTATAATCACACAAGCTTAGCTGTTCCTTTTTATATCCCTTACCAAGTGAGGAGAAAAAATTCAACAAAGTATTTTGAATGTCGCTATCAAAGCCCTCGCTTTTTAAACAATCAGGATTCTTGATTATTTCATTTATAAATTCACTTTTAGCTTCATACCGTTCAAAAATTGTATTTATAGGGTAAGAGAAGTATTCTATTTGAGACTTTATATATGTTATAAATGAGGAAAGCTCTTGTATATGTAGTGATTTGGTCTTTAACCTTTTTTCATAATGATATGCACATAAAACGGAGGCGAGAAGAATAAAAACTCCACCGAAAAATTTCATTTATTAGTAAGCTCCTCACATTCAAATGTGTATTTTTTCTCTCCATTTTCTCGCCTAACTCCAACTGCATAATCAAAAATTCCACCTTTTATAAGAGGAGAAAGTATTTCCTTTGAAATAAGCTCAGAAAAGCTTCCTGAGTGAGCAGTAGCAATGAGCCTCACCCCACTATGAGATGCCTTTAAAATAGCATTTGCCTCGCCTTCAGAGGAGATTTCATCACAAATAATAATTTCAGGAGTCATGCTTTTTGTTGCAAGCTCAATAGCAAGCCCCTTGGGGTATGAAAGAAACACATCACAATTTAACCTATCTGTCAAAAAGGGAGTGATTTCCTCTCGTGAATCAATAATTGCCGTGCGAATTGGCGTTTTTAGATTAGAAAGTCGTGTTATAATATCACGTAGAATGGTCGTTTTTCCAACACCTGGTGGCGAATATATTAAAATAGATTTTTTAAAATTGTTTCTTTCTAAAATCGAAAAAACATACTTTCCAGCTCCTTGGATATACCTCGGTATTCTTATATTTATTGATGATACGTCACAAATGCCAGTTATAATTCCGTTTTCAATAACCGCCTTGCCACATATGCCAGCTCGTATTCCTTTTCCAACGCTTATATAACCATCTCTTATTGTATTTATGTGAGCATAAATAGATCCGTCGCATAAGGCATCTAATGTTTTATTGACTATTTCCTCGCTAACAAAAATATCAGTAATTACGTTTTTTGAATTTGCTATGAGATTTATGTAGGAATTTCGTTTTATTCTAATTTCATTTATTGAGGTATATCTATTTTTATTCAAAAAATTAATTATATTGTCCTGTAGCTCTATCGGTAGTAGAGTAATTACATGTGTAAGCGAATTATCCATTAGTGTTTCGGTATAGTTTATTGAGTATTTCATTCCTTCTCCTTAACTTGTCCTTTTTTCTAATGATATTCACAAAATAAAATAAAAAGAACAAAAAGCAAGGAAAAACCTTGCTTTTTTGTAAAAATATGTTAAAATATTATTCTGTAACTGGCTTAGGCATAGAAAGGGTATGAATGAAGCCCTTAGCATCAGCTGTGCAAATATCACCAGCAATAACCTTACCCTTATATGTAATAATGTTTGCATATACTGTTCCTTGATAGTTTGGGTAATTAGTTATTTTATAAGTGTATCTTTGTGCTACCTTTTTAGTGTATTTGCTAAGGTCAAGCCCTTGTTGCTTTTGAATTTCATTATATGTGGTCATTACCTTATCAAAGTCCTTAGGGATTGTGATTTCGCATTCCTCAACGGGAGCTTGTTCAACTGTCCAACCGTATTGAGCTAAGAACTCAATTCCGTCGTTTGCGCTTTTCACATTGTCGAATGAAATGTTTTCATTCATAGTAGCAATTTCGGTTGTAGTAGCAGAGGAATAAGAGGGAACAAGGAAAATAAGCGCCACAAGCGTGACAAGCATTATTCCTATAACTCCAAAAAATTTCAGCGTCGAGGCTTTAAGAGAGTAAACAAACATTTTAAATCTCCTTTATGTATCGTCGTTTTATGCCACATGGGTTTTTGTCTTTGCTGTGTCATACTAAATTCTATTTACATAAATCAAAAAATATTCATAGGAGGAAAGAAAAATGATTTTAATAGTTGATGATAACGAATATAGAAGAAATGATATTTCCTTTGAATTGAGACGAAACAAGTATATGGTAAACGCAATAGGCTATGATGACATATTGTTATATCAAAAGCCAATAATGACAGTTTATATTCACCCAACGAGTGAATTTGTTAAAAATTTAAAGCGTTCAGACACGATAGCAGTAATAGCCAAAAGTGATGAAGCCTTAAAAACGCCAAAATGGGCACATACAATTCCTCTAAATTCAACATTTATAAAAGAGATAATAAATTTCTATAAAGAGAATTATAAATATGAAGTGCCAGATGATGTAGATGTAATTGGAGTAGTGTGTATAAAAAACACTAAGGTTGGAGTTGGTGGTATTTGTATTGATTTTACGAAGGAGCAGCTAAAGCTACTAAAGCTCCTATTATATAGCAGAGGAAAAGAGTTCAATTTCTATGAAATATTAAGATACATACCAAAAAGAACAAATTCATATGATAATCTTTTACAAACTATAAGAAGAATTAATCACAAAACCGTAGAAGCAAAAAGAGGGAAAATAATACTTGTAAATAGCGAAAAATGTATAGTAAATCCAGAGCTTGCATATTATGAAATTGAAGAATAAAAATGCTTGGCAATTTTGCCAAGCATTTTTAGTTTATTTATCAATATAGTGCTCGTTTTCGATATATCGTCTTGCTTGTGTAGTAAATAACTCATGATACTTACCACCAAGCTCCATAAGCTCCTTGTGTGGACCCTCTTCAATGATTTTACCATTTTCAAGCACAATTATTTTATCAGCAGTAGTAGCACTTGAAAGACGATGGGAAACAAATACAGAGGTTTTACCCTGTGTCAGCTCCTCAAACTGCTTAAAAATCTGTTGCTCGGCTAAAGCATCAAGAGATGCAGTCGGTTCGTCAAGAATCATAATATCAGAATCAGAGTAAAAGGCTCTTGAAACGGAAAGCTTTTGCCATTGACCAATAGAGAACTCAGTTCCATCATCATCAAAGAACTTGGTTAATGAGGTTTTATATTTATTTGGAAGACCTTCAATGTAATCAGCAATTCCGGTGCTTTGTGCAGCACTTCTTATATCCTCATCGACGAGACCTTTGCCGATATCGCCAAAATAGATATTTTCCTCAGCACTCAAGGCATATTTTCCAAAATCCTGGAAAATAGTTCCAAATGTGTCATAAAGCTGTCTTAAATTGTATTTTCGTATATCCTCGCCGTCAAGCAGAATAATACCACTTGTTGGGTCGTAAAGTCTTGTTAAAAGCTTGATAATAGTTGTTTTACCTGCGCCGTTAAGACCTACTAAAACAGTGGTCGAGCCAGGCTCAAGAGTAAAGCTGATGTCGTCAAGCACAAGCTTGTCACTACCGGGGTAAGAAAATGAAACATTTTTAAACTCAACGGTATGGGGAATGTGGCGTTTTACTTCAAGAGGCTCGTCTATGCTTGGCTTAATTTTAGCTTCAAGCTTTTCAAACTCAATTACGTTGTCAATAAATAATGTGCCTTGATATACTGTCGCAGTTGCTGCAACAATAGCTGCAACACACGTAATTATTGAATTAAGCGAGCCAGCATAGAAGGAGTAATCTCCAACAACAAGATCACCACTTGAAACCTGCATAGCAACATAATAGAATAAGCCGGCATTAACTACAGCAGTAGCGATGGAAATTATAATATGCCACACATTTTCGCGAATAATAAGAGATTTAAGTCCTTTAAAGTATTTTTTAAAGGTTGCCTTAAATTTGCCAATAAAGGTATCTGCAAGGTTAAAAATACGAACCTCTTTAACTAAATCCTTATGTGTAAGCACAGCAGAATAGTATTCCATTTGTCGTCTATCCCTTGAGCGCCTACGCATATAAAGGAAATTTTTTCTACCATATATAAATCTTATTATTGCAGCAGGTAATGCCATAGCAATAATAATCAGTGGAGCAAAAGGGCTGAGCATAGCAAGAACAACAATAAATGAAATCATGCTTATCATATTACTAATCATATTAAATGATGAGGAAACGATTTGCATGGGCCTGAAGCTTGCCTCACGGCTTGCGTTTTCAAATTTTTCATAGAAATTCGGGTCATCAAACTGAGAAAGGTCGATTTCCTTAGCCTTGGTAATAATTTTAACCCTAATATGATTAGCAACCCTTTCACCTGAAATGCTTGTAAAGGCATTATAAGCGTTGTTCATAATGCTTTTTGTAATTAAATATACGAGCTCAAAAATTATCCAACGAAAAATTTCAACAGTCGCAGTTGGGTCAAAGCCCATCTTTACATTATAAGCATCAACTATTTCATTAAGTAGCTCGGAGGTAATATAAGCACCCAAAACAGGGAACAAGCCATTAAGGATGGTTACAAGCGACATAACTATTAAAATAGCAGGGCTTGCTTCCCAAACTAATTTGAAAATGAAAAAATATCTTGAGAAAAAAGAGCCAATTACCTTGCAAAGGTATTTTGGAAGCTGTTTAATTGATTTTGGCTTTTGAATATTATCCTTTTCATCATGCCTTGGTGGTGGACCGTACATATTTACCTCCTTATTTAGATTTTTACTTTATTATTATAACATTACATTTGTATAATTGCAAGTAGCAATTATGTCGAAAAAACATACTAAAAAATATTTATAAGCACCAAAAAGCGACTATTTTTTTATCATTATTGATTTATAATTCATATAAAGCGAGGTGGTAAGAGGGTGACATTATATGCTGATGTGCTTTTTGCAATAAATTTTAGTATGGATTTTGTGTCCTTATTTATTTGTGCAATGATACTACATAAAAGGATAGAAAAGAAAAGAATACTATTGGCATCGGTGCTGGGCGGTGCATATGGTGTCATAGATATAATTCTTGAAACAAACGCAATAATCGGAGCGCTTATAAGCGTTTTTGTGTCGCTTCTTATGTGCCTAATTGCTTTTTATGAAAAAAAGCTAAAAAGATTGATTTTGAGCTACATAATGTTTTGGGCAACAAGCACGGCGCTTGGCGGAATAATGAGCCTTTTATATACATTTGCAAATAAGCTTCTTGCTGATATAATAGCAAGCTATTCATATCAAAGCGCTTATAATGGTGCTCGTTTCTTTATAATAGCTTCTATTAGTATAATAATAGGTATTATTTTCAGTAGAATTTTTACATCGAAAAAGGATGTAAAGAGCACCGAAATAAAAATTACATATCAAAATAAGGAATATAAATTAAGTGCGCTATGCGATTCGGGCAATCTTTTGACAGAACCAATTTCAGCGAAATGTGTAATTTTAGTTACGAGTAACAGCGATATAGGAAGTAAAATTACAGCGCTTGAAGATATATATAAGCGCTACATACCATATTCAGATGTAGGAGGTAATGGAGCATTAAAGGGGATAATTCCTGAAAAAATAATTGTTGGTGATAATATGGTGGATGCAATAATTGCTCCCATAAATAAAAATGATTTTGGAGGTTTTGACGCGCTTGTACCAAGTGCGCTTGTATAAAATGATAGGTTACAAAGTAAGAAATTGGTTTTTAAAGCTTATAAGTAAAATATTTAGAGCAAAAGAAATTTATTATGTAAATGGTCCAGAGCTTTTGAATGCACCGTTGGATGCGCAAACAGAGGCAGAAATAATAGAAAGACTTGGTAAGGACCCACAGGCTGCCACAACACTGATAGAGCATAATTTGCGTCTTGTTGTATATATAGCAAAAAAATTTGAAAATACAGGAGTAGGTCTTGAGGACTTAACTTCAATTGGCACAATTGGACTAATAAAAGCAATAAATACATATAAATCCGATAAAAATATAAAGCTTGCAACATATGCTTCAAGGTGCATTGAAAATGAAATACTTATGTACATAAGAAAAAGCTGCAACAGAAGAGTTGAAATATCGATGGATGAATCGTTAAATACAGATTGGGACGGAAATGAGCTTTTGCTTTCCGATGTGCTTGGAACAGATGAGGATGTGGTATATAAAAACATAGAAGCAGACGAGGATAGCAAAATAATAACGAGTGCTATTAGTAAATTAAGCAAAAGAGAGCAAACAATTGTTCGCTTAAGATTCGGGCTTGACGGGACAGAGGAAATGACGCAAAAGGAGGTTGCAGATATGCTTGGAATATCACAATCATACATTTCAAGACTTGAAAAAAAGATAATTAAACGCTTAAAAAAGGAAATTGAAACAAAAATTTAAAATAATTTAAAAAAACGCTTGACTTTTATATGTAGTATGTTGTATAATAAATCGAAAATTATACTTTTGCATAAAGAGGTGAAAAGAATGAAAGCAGGACTTCATCCTGAATACAAAGAAGCTACAATCAGATGTGCTTGTGGTAATGCAGTAGCAACAAAGAGCACAAAGGGCGATATTTCAGTTGAAATTTGTTCAAAATGCCATCCTTTCTACACAGGTAAGCAAAAATTCGTAGATGCTGGTGGACGTGTTGACAAGTTCAAGAAGCGTATGAATAACGCAAAATAATTAGTTTAATCGGGTAAGTAGCTTATTTTTAAGTTTCTTACCCTTTTAATTTTCGAAGGGAGGAAGACTCATGACAAATAAGGCGGTGCTTGTTGGAATATATCCACAGGGTGGTGAGGAAACGTGTCAAAAATCACTTGACGAGCTTGAGCGTCTTGCTGATACAGCAGGAGCAGAGGCATTTGCACGCGTTACACAGCTAAAGAATGTACCTGATGCTGCTACTTGTATTGGTAGTGGTAAATTAGAGGAGCTTAAGGAGCTATGTCAAAATAATGATATATCAAATATTATTTTTGACTGTGAGTTAACTCCTGCACAAATCAGAAACATAGAAAACGCAACCGAGTGTGACGTAGTTGATAGAAGCATGCTTATACTTGATATATTTGCTCTGCACGCAACAAGTGCAGAGGGAAAAATACAGGTTGAGCTTGCACAGTTAAAATACACAGCCCCTCGTTTAATAGGCAAGGGCAAGGATATGTCGCGACTTGGTGGCGGTATAGGTACTCGTGGTCCTGGTGAAAGTAAGCTTGAAATTGATAGGCGTAGGCTTGCATCAAGAATTGCATTTTTACAAGAGGAGCTAAGAGCTCTTGAGAAAAACAGACAAACAATGCGCGCTCAAAGAGAAAAGAGCACAATACCAAAGGCTTGTATAGTTGGTTATACGAATGCAGGTAAGTCAAGCTTGCTAAATTTACTTACAGACGCTGGAATTTTAGCACAGGACAAGCTTTTTGCAACGCTTGACCCAACTACAAGAAAATTTGCCTTGCCAAGTGGTATTTCAATGCTGCTTACTGATACTGTTGGTTTTATAAGAAAATTACCACATCATTTAATACACGCATTTAAGTCAACGCTTGAGGAAGCGGTATATTGTGATTTTCTTATAAATGTGGTTGATGCATCGGACGAGGAGTGCTTTGAGCATATGGCAGTAACAGAAGCAATACTTGAATCCTTAGGTGCAAGTGCAAAGCCGATTCTGTTTGTTTTCAACAAAGCAGATAAGTGCACCAATGAAAGATTATATGATTTAAGGTTTTTAAATGGCTCACGTGGCAGAGTAGTCACCGTATCAATAAAAGAAAATATCGGATGTGATGAGCTAATTTCACAGCTTGAATCACTTTGTCGTTATGGCAAAACAAGAGAGCATTTTCTTTTTCCTTACTCCGACCAAAAATCTCTTAACACGCTTTACAATATGTCAGAAATTATATCTACCGAATACACGGATGACGGGGTGTTGGTTTACGCGTGGGTTGATGAGAAGGCAAGAGGTATGTTTAGTAAATACATCAAGTAATTTTACAATTGTCTAAAATCAAAAGGATGCTTATGTCAGATAATAAAATCAAAAGATTAAAGAATACTGCAAAGATAGAATTTATCGAGAAAAAATCGGTATTTATCGGGTTTTCTACATTTGTAGAAAATGAAGAGCAGGCGCTTGCAATAATTAAGCAAAAGAAAAAGGAATACTCCGATGCAACCCATAATGTATATGCGTATGTAATTGGTGATAACATTGCTCGATATTCTGATGATAATGAGCCACAGGGCACAGCAGGAATGCCTGTTTTAAATTCAATTAGAATGTCGGGCTTAACAGATGTTTTAGTCGTTGTAACTCGTTATTTTGGTGGGATACTTCTTGGCGCAGGTGGGTTGGTTCGGGCATATTCAACCTGTGCTTCGATGGCACTTGAAGCAGGTGGAGTATCAGTTTATGAGAACTATATTGAACTAAAAATCAATTGTTCATATTCTGACTATGGTAAATTAAATACAGAGCTATCTTCTTTTGGCGCAATAATTGATAAAACTGACTTTGGTCAAGAGGTCTGTATTGATTTTGCAATAAGAGAGGACATTCTTAATGCGTTTAATTCCAAAATTACTGATTTATTCGCGGGAAGGATAGTGCCTAATAATAAAGGAAAAAGAATTGATACTAAATAATGTCGAAAAATACGCAAAAAAAGTAAAAAGTACTTTTTTTGCGTATTTTATATATGTACAAAGGGGGGAATTAATATGACAGTTAGCGAAATGTTTTGCGAAAGAGAGAAAGCCTTTCTTTCGGAATACGCTTTTCGTACCTCTGATACAAGAGGAAGAGAAAAGCCAGGACCAATTTGTCCTAATCGTACTGAATTTCAACGCGACAGGGACAGAATTATTCATTCAAAGGCCTTCCGTAGATTAATGCACAAGACACAGGTGTTTATTTTCCCTCAGGATGAGCATTTCAGAACAAGAATGACTCATACCTTAGAGGTGACACAAATTGCAAGAATTATTTGTCGTGCTCTTCGTTTAAATGAGGATTTGTGTGAGGCTGCTGCCCTTGGACACGATTTAGGGCACACTCCATTTGGACATTCAGGCGAGCACGCAATGCAAATGTTTTACTCAAAGGATTTTGCACATTATAAGCAAAGCATACGTGTTGTTGAAAAGCTCGAAAACAACGGAGAAGGACTTAACCTTACGTGGGAGGTTAAGGATGCAATTTTAAATCACACAGGTGATAGCGAGGCATCAACCTTGGAGGGCAAGATAATAAAGCTTGCCGACAGAATTGCATACATAAATCACGATATTGATGATGCTATTCGTGGTGGAATTCTATCTATAGACGATATTCCTAAAGAGCTTTTAAAAACTCTTGGTAGAGGACATGGTGAAAGAATAAACAATATGGTATCAGCAGTTATAAGTGAAAGCATGGACAAGCCATATATTAAAATGGAAAAGGAAAAGCTGGAAGCAACCTTGGAGCTTCGTAAATTTCTATTCCAAAATGTATATCATAATAAAACAGCAAAGGCTGAGGAGGATAAAGCCATCGAAATGCTTAGAATTTTGTATGAGTATTTTGTAAAGAACCCAAATGAAATGCCGGGAATTTACTTTGAAAATACAAAAAACGAGCCTGTTGAAAGATGTGTTTGCGACTATATAGCAAGCATGACTGACAGATATGCAATTGATATGTTTAGAGAGCTTTATGTTCCCGGAATGTGGAAAAGAACGATATGAATATTTCACCAGAGATTATTGAAGATATAAAATTTCGTAATAATATCGAAAATGTTGTATCGTCGTATATTACACTTAAGCGAGCAGGCTCAAATTTTAATGGCTCGTGTCCGTTTCATAGTGAAAAAACACCGTCATTTACAGTTTTCCCCGCAACACAGTCATTTTATTGCTTTGGCTGTGGAGCAGGAGGCGACGCAATTACATTTGTAATGCGTATGGAAAACCTTGACTATATTTCAGCTATAAGGCTACTTGCATCAAGAAGTGGAATAAATATACCTGAAAATATTTCTTCAAACGGAAAAAAAGAGGTAGGCAGACAACGTATTTTAGATATGAATAAGGAAGCTGCACGCTTCTTTAGAGATGCCTTGTTTGATGAAAAGGTTGGAAAAATCGCAAGAGACTATTTAATCGAAAAAAGACAGCTATCTCCATCAGTAATTAAGCATTTTGGCTTAGGCTATGCGCCAAACAATTTTGGCGCACTTCACGACCATTTGAAAAAGGCAGGCTATACAGACGAGGAAATGGTTGTTGGCTTCCTGTGTGGCAAGGGCAAAAACAATTCTGTTTATGATTATTTTAGAAACAGAGTAATGTTTCCAATAATTGATGTATCTGGAAATATAGTTGCCTTTGGTGGCAGGGTAATGGACAATTCCGAGCCGAAATATCTTAACACGTCGGATACTCCGGCATTCAAAAAAAGCAAAAATCTCTTTGCTCTCAATTATGCAAAAAACCACTGTGAAAATACAATGATTTTGTGCGAGGGCTATATGGACGTTATTGCACTACATTCTGCAGGCTTTGAAAATGCAGTGGCAACTCTTGGAACTGCAATTACCTCAGAGCAAGCAAGAATCTTTTCAAGATATACTAAAAAGGTAGTTATCTCTTACGATAGCGACCAAGCAGGGCAAAGAGCCGCTGACAAGGCATTTAGACTTTTGCAAGAGGTTGGAGTAGATGTAAAGATACTCAAAACCGAGGGTGCAAAGGACCCTGACGAGTTTATTAAGAAATTTGGCAAGGAAAAGTTTAGCGCACTTATAGATAATTCAAAAACAAGATTTGAATTTGAAACAGACAAAATTCTTGCAAAATATAATATCAATGATATGAATGAAAAAATAAAAGCATCAAACGAGTTATGTGCAGTAATTGCCACATATCCGTCAGAAATCGAAAGAGAGCTTTATATTCGAAAAATGTCAAAGATATTTGAATTGCCAACACAAAGCATACAAAGAGATATTTCGGCTATCATAAAAAGAAAAAACAAATCTCAAAAAGCAAGCTTAATGAACGATGTATATCGTACAAGAAGTGGTATTGGTGATAGAATCAATCCCGAAAGTGCTTCAAATCTTGGGGCAAATAAGAAAGAGGAAGCAATAATAGGGCTAATGCTCTTAAAGGATGAGCATATGAAGCTTGGACTTGAGAAATTAAGCACGAATGATTTTGTTACAAGCTTTTGTAAAAGAGTATTTGAATCAATATCCAATATCTATAAGGAATGTGGAAAATTTGATATTGGATATATTCAAGGTGACTTTACAGTTGACGAAACAGCAAGGATTACAAAAATGCTAACAGAAAGAGAGAGCTTAAGCATCAACGATACTAAAACGCTCGAAGAGCTTATATCTTCACTTAAAGAAGAAAAAAACAAGGATGACGAGGATTCCTTTGATAGCATTTTAAAAGCAATAGAAAAGAAGAAAAAATAATTAAGGGGTAAAATATGAGCGCAGAAAAGAATTTTGACATCAACGATCTTATTGAAAAGGGTAAAGCTGAGGGAAGCATTTCAAGCGAGGATTTACTTGACGCTATTGGCTTTGCTGATATGGAGCAAATCGATAAGATCTATGAAACACTTGAAAGCAACGGTATTGAGATAGTAGAAGGACTCAGCATTGACAAGTATGCAGACCTTGAGAGTGAGGTCGAGCAAATGATGAGCCCTGAGGAAATCGAGAAAATGCAGGAAAGCTTTGCAGTAGATGACCCTGTCAGAATGTATCTTAAGGAAATCGGTAAGGTTCCACTTTTGGATACACAAAAGGAGCAGGAGCTTGCTGAGAAAATGATGCAGGGTGACGAAAAGGCTAAAAACGAGATAGTTGAAGCTAACCTTCGTCTTGTTGTAAGTATTGCTAAAAAGCACGTTGGAAAGGGAATGGCATTCCTTGATTTGATTCAAGAGGGCAACTTGGGTCTTATGAAGGCTGTTGACAAGTTTGACCACGCAAAGGGCTTCAAATTCTCAACATACGCAACATGGTGGATTAGGCAATCAATTACAAGAGCAATTGCTGACCAAGCAAGAACCGTTCGTATTCCGGTTCATATGGTTGAAACTATTCATAAGGTATCAAGAGTCTCAAGACAATTGTTACAGGAATATGGTAGAGAGCCATCACCAGAAGAAATTGCAGCAGTTATCGGTATGACACCTGAAAAGGTAAGAGATACAATGAAGTACGCTTTAGAGCCTGTTTCATTGGAAACTCCTATCGGTGAGGAGGAGGATAGCCATTTAGGCGACTTTATTCCTGACGAGGACTCTCCAGCACCATCCGATGCTGCATCATACACACTTTTAAAAGAACAGCTAAACGAGGTTCTTCACACCTTGACACCAAGAGAGGAGCAGGTATTAAAGCTACGCTTCGGCTTGATGGACGGTAGAACAAGAACTCTTGAAGAGGTTGGAAAGGAATTTGATATTACAAGGGAAAGAATTCGTCAAATAGAGGCTAAGGCATTACGTAAGCTACGTCATCCAAGTCGCTCAAAACGCCTACGCGACTACCTTGATTGATTTAATTTTTTGTAAATTATACACAAATACCTTGACAAAAACTATTAGTTATTATAAAATATAACTTGTACAGTATATACGGAGGGATTGTTTACCGATGAAAAAGAGACTATTATGCATTTTCGTTGTAATGTTAATGGTTTTGCCAATGATTTTTACATCCTGTAGCGAATTGACGGAGGAAGAAATCATACAAAACATACTTGGTGGCGAGGATGCAGTTACCGCGCTTACGCTTTCTGTTTGGGTACCTACAGAATCTGAAACCGACTCATTTACTAAGGCTGATAAGGATGATGACAATGGGCTTACAGATTTTCAAGAAAGACTTTTAGCGGTTGAAGACGCAATAAATGCGATTCTTATAAAACGACAATTTTCTACAAAAATTAAGCTTATAGCTGTTAAGGACAGCGAATATGAGGCAAAAATTGCACAACGCTTTGAGAGCATGGGCGATACACGTGGTAACGCTAAGGCACAAGGTGATAAATATGTAAACACAGTTGAAAAGTATTATCCAAACCCAGCGGATAAAACTACTTACAATTATGAAATTAAATACCCAACTGTGCTTGATAATCAGCTTGATATTTTCTTGGTAAGAGGTATTGATGACCTTATTCACCACGTTGAAAATAACAACCTTCAAGATCTCGATAAGTATGTTTCTGCAAGTGGCTCTACATATTCAAATATAAATAAGCTTATAAGAGCCAATATTCTTTCACAAATGAAGTTTAATGGCAAGACTTATGCAATACCAAACAACCACCTTTTTGCAGATAGCTATCAATATATGCTCATTGATAAAGCTGTATTCGACTCACAAGACGATTACAAGATTGATGACATAAAAGACGTTTTCTCATGTGCTGAATACTTAAACGCAGTTGGCAATGCTGGTGAAAGTGGAATAGTTCCATTGGTTGCAACGCTTTCTGATGCACCTGGAATTGTATGGCTTGATAAGGAAATGAATATGGGTACATCACTTTCAAGTGAAGCCCTTTCTAACATTTACGATAATGA
This sequence comes from Clostridia bacterium, assembly GCA_017937135.1. Taxonomy (GTDB): domain Bacteria; phylum Bacillota; class Clostridia; order Oscillospirales; family CAG-272; genus RGIG2000. Next base: position 40,457 of record JAGBEE010000020.1, read on the forward strand.
AGAGTATAACAAATTTGTTTCCTTGTACAAGGATCTTTCCGACAAGGGATATGCAAAGGCAGAATTACAAGATGGTGAAAAATCAGCTGTAAAATTCTTCTATGGAACAAGCGATGAGGCAAAGGCTTTAGAGGATAAATATTATATTGTTAAATCAACTGCACCCATAGCAAACGCTGAGGATGTATTTGCTTCAATGTTCGGTATAAGCAAATATTCTATCAATCCTGACAGAGCAATGAAGGTTCTTTATTTGTTATACTTTGATTCAGAGGTTAGAACTCTTCTTCAATATGGAATTGAAGGCGTTGACTATACAACCGAGCTTGATGATAACAGAGTAGAAAGACTCAAAATAAAGGATACTGCTTATAAGATGAATATCCTTTATACAGGAAACGAGTTTTACACATATCCTGGTGACGGCTATGCTATCGATGAATGGGACGATGTGAAGGCGACAAACTTGGATATGGTAGTTAATCCATTCGTAAGATATGAATACTACTTGAATTCTTCAAAGGTAACCTCAGCTAACAAGACACTTATAAAAGAATATAAGGAAGCACTTGCAACAGTTATGGCTGAAACAAGCACAAGCGTAGAGGGTATGTCAAGCGAAGAATATAAAGCTTTCTTAGAGGTTTATAAGACAGATATTGATTCTATTGTATCTAAGGTAAGCAATTTAGAAAAGAATATTAAAAACTTGGTTACTAAAATAGCTGAGCTCGAAACACAAATCAGCGAGGAAACAGATGCTGACAAAAAAGCAAATCTTGTAAAAACATTAGAATCTAAAAAGGCTGATTTACAAAAGCAAGAGGAAGCTTTGAGCGCTGAAAATGCTAAAATTGATGAGCTTAAGAATAAATCAATTGTTGGATTTAATTTAAATCAAGCAGAGAATTATAAAAAGCTATTAAAGATTTATAGCGACGTATATGAGCTTTGTGCCAATGGAGAAAAATAAAATTAGGGCGAAATTTTCGCCCTTTTTTATTTGTCAAGTAATCAAAAAATAATAACATAAATATAATAAAATGAAAGGAGTGTTATTATGAACGAAAGCTTGACAGATATAACAGAAAAGCAGGTAGTGAATTTATGTGACGGTAAGATTCTTGGATATGTTATTGATTTTAAAATTGATATATGCACAGGCAGGCTTACAGCAATAATAATTCCGGGCGAGGGTGGAATTTTTGGCTTCAAAAAATGTACGGATATAATAATTCCATGGGAAAAAATATGTAAAATCGGTACGGACACAATAATAGTAGATATTGGTGTTATAGATAAGGATGAGTGCTGCGATAACGAAAAGAGAAAAAAGAAAAAGGGCTTTTTCTCTTGATAAATGTAAATTTTTTGTGAACAAAAAAAATTATAGTTGCAATAATAAATATTGCGTGATATAATCACATGCGTACGCTTGAGAGGCGTATAAAAAATAAAAACACACACATTCGCTTCGATGTATTGCTGGTGCCGTGAAAACGGTTGCAATATCAGCGCTTGTGGTGGGAAAACCAAAGGAGGACATTAAAATGTCAGTAATCTCAATTAAGCAATTGCTTGAAGCAGGTGTTCACTTCGGACACCACACAAGAAGATGGAACCCAAAGATGGCAGAGTACATCTTCACTGAAAGAAACGGTATTTACATTATCGACCTTCAGAAAACAGCAAAGAAGTTTGAAGAGGCATATATGTTCGCTCGCGAACTCTCTGCAAACGGCGGTAACATTCTTTTCGTAGGTACAAAGAAGCAGGCTACAGATGCTATCCGTGAGGAAGCAGTACGTTGTGGTATGTACTATGTTAACGTTCGTTGGCTCGGTGGTATGCTCACAAACTTCCAAACAATTAAGAAGAGCATCGCTCGTCTTGCTCAACTCCGTAAGATGCAAGAGGACGGAACATTCGATCTTCTTCCTAAGAAGGAAGTAGCTGGTCTTACAAAGGAAATGGACAACCTCGAGAAGAATCTCGGTGGTATTAAGGATATGGAAAGACTTCCTGATGCTATTTTCATTGTTGACACAAAGAAAGAGCACAATGCAGTTCTCGAAGCAAAGAGACTTGGTATACCTGTAATCGCAGTTGTAGATACTAACTGTGATCCTGATGATGCAGATTACATCATTCCTGGTAACGATGACGCTATTAGAGCAATTAAGCTCATTTCTGCAACTATTGCTGACGCAGTAATTGAAGGAAAGCAAGGCGAAACTCCTGTTGAGGCAGAAGAAGCAGCTGTTGAAACAGTAGAAGACGCTGAATAATTATAATCGGAGGAAGAAAAAATGGCAGCTATCACAGCAAAAATGGTCGCAGACCTTAGAACAAAGACAGGTTGCGGCATGATGGAATGTAAAAAGGCACTCACTGAAGCAAATGGCGATTTTGACGAAGCAATCAAGGTTCTTCGTGAAAAGGGACTTTCTGTTGCTGCAAAAAAGGCTGACAGAATCGCTGCTGAGGGTGTAGTTGATATTCTCGTAAACGATGAAGGAACAAGCGCAGCAATGATCGAGGTTAACGCAGAGACAGACTTCGTTGCTAAGAACGCTACATTCCTTGAATTTGTACAAAATATTCTTAAAACAATTCTTAAGACAAGACCTGCAACTGTTGAAGAGCTTCTTACAAAGCAATATCTTGACACAGATATGACTGTTGAGGCTAAGCTTAAGGATATGATTTTCACTATCGGTGAAAATATGAACATCCGTAGATTTGTAATTGTTGACGGTCTTGTTAGCACATACATTCACGGTAAAGGCACAACAGGTGTTATCATCAACTTTGAGGCTGATGACAACGCAAAGAATAACGAGGGCTTTGCTCAATTTGCAAAGAACATCGCACTTCAAGTTGCTGCTGTTCCTGTTCTTTACCTTAACAAGGAATCAGTTCCAGAAAAGGATATAGAGGAAGAAAAGGCTATTATATTGGCTCAGCTTAATAACGATCCTAAGAACGCAAGCAAGCCTGCTCAAATTCTTGAAAAGATGGTTGTTGGTAAGCTTGGTAAGTTCTATGAAAAGAACTGCTTGCTTGAGCAAGCATATGTAAAGGACGACAAAATGTCTGTTGGCGCATATGTAAATGCAACAGCTAAGGAATTTGGCGGTTCTATCAAGGTTGCTGGCTACTGTGTATTCGAAAAGGGCGAGGGTCTCCAAAAGAGAGAGGACGACTTCGCAGCTGAAATCGAAAAGATGGTTAAAGGCTAATAATTAAAGATTAAACCCAATCTCAAACGAGGTTGGGTTTTTTAATTGTCAATTTCAACAAAATGACTAAATAGTATTGCAAGTAATACTAAAATAAGGTAAAATAAATTTATAAAGTCAGAGTAATCAAAGACGCGCCACCGTTGCCTGTCTGTATTGAATGTTCAAATAGTGGAGGTATATAAATGAAAATTAATTCTATAGAAATAATAACAAGTGGTTTTGTAGAGTGTAAATCCTGCTTTTATTCTGTTCATGATACTATTACTATACCAACTCAATTTAAGTTCAATACGGGCGCACATTTATTAACAGGAGAAATAGATTCTGGCATTTTTGCTATTAGCTACTTAATATCTATGAAATCTCAAGTGAAAAAATATGCTATAATTTTAGACCCAGTTGAAGTAAAAATCAATGGGAAAGAAAGCACGTTAGAAGAGCTTGAAAAATATGCATGCTATATTGATAAATCGAATAAGAATTTTTCAAAAAAGAAGACAATAAGAGAGCAAATAGAAGAAAATATTAAGGAAAGAAATTTAAATATGACTGCTGAACAAATAAGAGATATGTTCTTTATTACAGACTTTCGCTTTGAAAACCCTATTACAGCAGTTGGAAACGAGCGTCTGCAAGCAATGGCGGCAATTGGATTTTCGCAAGGTAAACAAATATTTTGCTTCCCTTGGTTAAGTCATAGCCGTTTTGAGGGCTATGCTATTCGTATGGAAAAGCTTTTTGAAATATTTAAAAAAATTGGAGCAATCGCAATTGTACCAAAAGGTTATGATATGATGAAGGCGGTGTACGGTAAAACATCTTTCTTTAGCGAAAATTTATCTTAACTAAGGAGAAGTAAACATGATTAATGCATATCGTTCAATAAGTTTATTTCTCATCATAGTAATATTAGTAGGTTTACTAATGTCTTGTTCTGCAGATACAATTTACTCTAATTACGAGCCAAATGAATTAAATAATGGGGTAGTAAAATTAGAAGGCGATACTATAATTTCCAAAAATGTTGAAGTTTTTTATGATGAAGAAACCAACAAGGAATATGCAACTATTCCTGTTGGTGAGCTTTTGGAACAACTGGGCATTCAAATTAATTGGAAAGATGCATATTTATTGGAAATAGTATTTAATGCTAATAAATGGGTGTTAAACACGAAAGACTTCGTCTTGACTAACGACAATGAAGAAAAGATTTATATTAATGATTTAGGTGGAGGAAAGCAACACTTTTATATTAAACCTAAACAAATGATTTTGAATCACATTTCAATTAACGCATTGTTAATTGAAATTGGTAAACCTTGTTATTTTGAAATTAATTGTGATGAAAAGGTAGTTAATTTGATTGAAAAATGAAGGCAGTGAATACAGGGGACGAGAAATTATCTCTAAGTGAGGTAAATATGGATTATTATAGATTTTATGATACTGATTTGTATGGTATAGAAGAATATGATATAATAGGTGAAGAATATCGAAGGTTAATAGAAACCTGTTGCAAATACTCAACTGTTTTAGCTTTATCAATGGTAAATTTTGGTGAAGAAATAATACATTTTGATGAGTTAGATAAATTTAAAATAAGGTCTGTACGTCATATAATTAAAATAAACAGAGCGGAGGTTTTAAATAAAGAAATCGTTTATTATAGAGTGTGCCCAGAGCTTTGCAAGATTCTTGTTAATTATGTGGATAGTATTTTCAAATGGGTACATACAAGTGAATTTTCAAACCCAGAGGATTTAACATTTTTTAGAGAGGATGGCACTGTATTTTTTAGCTCGTGCATTCATGAGGGTGTATTAACACTATGTCCCCAAAACGAAGATGTATCTGAAATATTAAAGAATCCCCTATGGATAAATTCTAAAAACGATGAAAGGTGGAAAACATTTGGCTACGTCGAAACATCAATTGATGAAACTGATTTTTTAGAGGAAATGACGTTTGGAAAGAGCAGGGACGAGGACTGTCTTAAATGATTTCAGCTAACCGACCCCACTAACCAACGACGGTATAGGCACCCCCTGTCCTACTACAACGGACAAAGCTATATCTTTACATGGCAAGAGGGGATAATAAATTTGTAATGATTATAAAAAGAGGTTTGTTTGCAAGCCTCTTTTTGTTAATAAAAAGTAAAAAATTAAAAATTACTTGATACTATAAAATATACGTGATATAATAAATATAGTTTATTAATGAAGGAGGTTGGTAATTTTTGAGAAAAATTGACCCTGTTGTAATTAAAGAAACAACGTATGTTGCAATATGGACAATAATATTAAGTGTCATAATGCAGGCTGTGTTTCTTATAATTCAAAAATGGGATTATACGGTGCTTCTTGGCAATATATTAAGTGGCGTTGTGGCAGTTTTAAATTTCTTTTTATTAGGACTTACCGTTCAATTTTCTGTCGGAAAAGATGAGAAGGATATAAAGAATTATGCAAAGCTTTCACAAATGTTAAGACTTCTTTTGATAGCTGTCGTATTATGTGTTGGTGTTTTGCTCGATTGCTTTAATACCTGGACTGTTATTATCCCTGTAATTTTCCCCAGAATTGCTTTACTTTTCCGTCCATTATTTTGGAGGAATAAGCAATGACAGATATTAAAAGTAAAAAATTCAAAATTATCGATATTCTTCTATTGATATGCTCGATACTCCCAATATTTGGCGTTATTCTTTTAAAAATTCTTACCTATGAGCCTGCAAGTGGAGTAGCATTAAGAGGCGCAAGGGTGTTTTTCCAAATACCAATGCCAATTCAGGATTTATATATTACTGAATCGCAGCTTAATTCTTGGGCAGTAGTAATATCTATTTTATTTCTGTGTCTTTATTTTACACATGGCTTATCGAAGGACGCACATACAAAAAGACAATTAGCTATTGAATGGGTGGTTGAGAAGGTAGATGGAATGATAGATGAGAATATGGGAGCAAGATTTGCTTCATTTTCACCATTTATCATAGCAATGATAGCGTTATCAGCATTTTCAAGCTTGCTTTCACTATTTGGGTTATTCCCACCTACATCTGACCTTAATATAACTGCAGGCTGGGCAATACTTGTATTTGCCTTGATAACCTATTACAAGCTTAAATGTGGACCTGTAAATTATCTTGCAGGCTTTGCATCCCCAACGCCAATTCTTGCACCAATTAACTTTATAAGTGAATTTGCTACACCTATTTCATTCGCCTTCCGTCATTACGGAAATGTATTATCAGGAGTTGTAATTTCTGTGCTTATTGGAGCAGCATTACAGGGGCTTTCTGGCATGCTACTTGGATGGCTACCTGGATTTTTAGCAGATATACCATTTTTACAAATTGGTATTCCGGCAGTATTTTCAATTTATTTCGACGTATTCAGTGGCTGCTTGCAGGCGTATATATTTGCAATGCTGACAATGATGAATGTAAGTAGCGCATTTGATGCCGAGGAATTTGAAAGACGAAAAATTAAAAAAGAACAAAATAAACTCAATAAATCAAATAAAAAAGTATAACATATTGGAGGAAAAAAATATGGAACTCGCTATAGGAATTATTTTAGGCTGCTGCGCACTTGGCGCAGGTATTGCAATGATTGCAGGTATCGGCCCTGGTATTGGAGAAGGTAATGCAGTTGCAAAGGCATGTGAGGCAATTGGTCGTCAACCCGAGAGCAAGGGTGCTGTAACTTCTACAATGATTATCGGTTGTGCAGTTGCAGAAACAACGGGTCTTTATGCACTTATCGTAGCAATTTTGCTTATTTTCGTAGCACCAAATATATTTGTAGGTGTACTTACAGGTGCACTTGCTGCAATTATTTAATTGGAGAGAATTAAATGCAAACACTAGAGATTATTTCTATAAATCTTTGGTCGATACTGATTTCACTCGCAAACCTTGTAATTTTATTTTTAATCGTAAAAAAGTTTCTTTATAAGCCAGTAAAAAAAGTTCTTGCAGAGAGAAAAAGCGAAATTGATAATAAATATCAAGAGGCAGAAGATGCAAAGCTAAGCGCTCAAAAGGACAAGGAAGACTGGGAAAACAAGATGCAAAGCGCTAATCAACAGGCAAATGACATTATCAAAAATGCAGAAAAGAGTGCCGAGGTTAGAAAGGATGCAATTATAGAGGATGCTAATGAAAAAGCAAAAACGATAATTCGTCGCGCCGAAAACGAAGCCGAGCTCGAAAAGCAAAAGGCAAAGGAAAGCATCAAAAAGGAAATTACAGACGTATCTACAGCTTTAGCAGAAAAAATGCTTGAACGCGAGATTAAAGAAGAGGATCACAAGGCACTTATTGACACCTTTTTAAATGAAGTGGGTGATGAGTAATGGAAAAGCATAAGGGATATGCAAGCGCATTATTTTCGTTATCCATTGAAAAATCAAATTTAGATAACATAGCAAATGAAATTAAGATAATTGATGATATTTTTAGCTCTAATCCAGATTATGCTGTGTTAATTTCTTCTCCAGGAGTATCTAAAAAGGAAAGAGTTGAGCTTTTAAAAGCAGCAATTAAGGACAATTTCTCAGATGAAATTACATCATTTTTAGTATTGCTATGTGAAAAGGGAGAAATATGTGAGTTTTCTCAGTGCGCAGAAGAATTTTATAAGCTTTATAGAGAAGCTAAAAAGCTTTCAGTTGCATATATAACAAGTGCAATTGAATTAACCGAAAATGAAAAAGAACGCATAAAGAAGCGCTTAGAGGCAAAAACCGGCAAAGAGCTTACGCTTGAATGTAAGGTTGACAAAAGTATTTTAGGTGGAATTATCGCACAAATCGACGGTAAAATCTACGATGGTAGCCTTAAGCACAAGCTTAGCGATATAAAGAAGGTGATAGAGCAATGAACGCCAAAACCGAAGAAATCAGTAATATAATTAAACAACAAATAAAAGAATATCAGTCAAGAATTGAAATGACTGAAACAGGTACTGTAATTCTTGTTGGTGACGGTATAGCAAGAGTATATGGCTTGCGTGAATGTATGGCAAGCGAGCTTTTGGAGTTCGAGGACGGCAGCTTTGGGCTTGCACAAAACTTAGAGGAAGAAACCGTTTCTGTTGCTATTCTTTCTAATAATTATGATATCCGTGAGGGAACAACTGTTAAAAGAACAGGTAATGTATTGTCAGTTCCAGTTGGCGAATCACTTCTTGGTAGAGTTGTTGATGCTCTTGGTAATCCAATTGATGGTAAAGGACCGACTAACTGCACAGAAACACGTCCAGCAGAAAGAGAAGCACACGGAATAATTGAGAGAAAAAGCGTATCAGTGCCGCTACAAACAGGTATAAAAGCAATTGATAGTATGATTCCAATTGGACGAGGTCAGCGTGAGCTTATAATTGGTGACCGTCAGACTGGTAAAACCGAAATTGCAATTGATACTATTATAAATCAAAAGGATACAGGTGTAATTTGTATCTATGTAGCAATAGGTCAAAAGAATTCATCAGTTGTCCGCTTAGCTAACGAGCTTAGCGCAAATGGTGCTATGGATAATACAATTATCGTTTCAGCATCTGCATCAGAAAGTGCACCTTTACAGTATATTGCGCCTTATTCTGGCTGTGCTATGGCAGAATATTTCTGTGAGCAAGGTAAGGATGTCCTTATAATTTATGATGATTTATCAAAGCACGCAGTTGCATATCGTGCACTCTCATTGTTAATTCGTCGTCCCCCAGGACGAGAGGCATACCCTGGAGATGTATTCTACCTTCATTCACGTCTTTTGGAGCGCGCTGCATGCTTAGCTCCCGAATATGGTGGAGGCTCAATAACCGCGCTTCCAATTATAGAAACACAGGCAGGAGATGTATCTGCATATATTCCTACAAACGTTATTTCAATAACAGACGGACAGATATTTTTGGAAACAGAGCTATTTCACGCAGGTGTTATGCCGGCTATTAATCCAGGAATTTCAGTTAGCCGTGTTGGTGGTAGCGCACAGCTTAAAGCAATGAAAAAGGTGTCTGGTGAGCTAAAGCTACTATATTCGCAATACAGAGAGCTTCAGTCGTTTGCACAATTTGGAAGTGACTTAGATGCTGATACAAAGGCTCGTTTGGCTCTTGGTGAGCGTATTGTAGAGGTATTAAAGCAGGATAGAAATAATCCAGTACCAGTTGGTTGCCAGGTTGTTATTGTTTATGCTGTAACACATGGATATTTAGATAATGTTCCTGTAAACAAGGTTAAGGAATATGAAAAGAGCTTATATGAATTACTTCAAAGAAAATATTCTCATCTTTTAAAGCGCTTTGAAGAGGGTTATTACGATGATAGCGATATAGCAGTAATGGAAGCTGCACTAAAAGAGCTTGAGGTATAATTTGTATGGGTCAAAATATTAAAGCCTTACGAAACAGAATAAAAAGTGTTGATTCGACCTTGCATTTAACAAAAGCAATGGGGCTTGTTGCGTCCTCTAAAATTAAGAGAGCTAACGAAGCGATGCTTAAGGGACGTTCATATAAAGAGGCACTTCAAAAAACTATTAATTTACTTTCAAATTCTACAGAATGTCAAAAAAGTCCTTATTTACAGGACAGAGGAGATAAGCGTACAAGAATTATTGTAATAGCAGGCGACAGAGGTATGGCTGGTGGCTATAACGCCAACATTTTCCGTCTTATGAGGAATTATGAGGGAGCTGAGGTGATAGCGCTTGGCAAAAGAGCATGCGATAGATATTCAAAGCCATTTAAGTCTTCCGAACACTTTACTTCAATAGATGCATATAATATTGCTCTTTCGCAATGTGGCGACTTTTTAAAAGGAAATTTTGATAAGCTTCTTGTTGTAAGCACAGAATATGTTTCTGTAATGTCACAAGAGCCTATGGTAACTCAGCTACTACCAATACAGAAGGGTGAAAAGGTTAAATCTAATACGATTTTTGAGCCTGATGAATTATCTATTCTTAATTTAGTTGTAGTTGAATATGTTGCAGGCGTATTAACTGCGCTTGTAAGAGAAAGCTTTGCGTGCGAGGTAACAGCACGACGCTCAGCAATGGATTCTGCTGGCAAAAATGCAACAGAGATGATAGAGGAGCTTCAGCTTTCATATAATCGCGCAAGACAAAGCGCAATAACTCAAGAAATTACAGAAATTGTTGCCGGTAGTGGTAATTAAGGAGGGAAAAGCTTGGAAAATAAAAAAATGGGTAAGGTCTCCCAGGTAATGGGCCCAGTAGTTGACGTCCGTTTTGATGATGGAGGACTTCCTTCGATAAATAATGCCCTTATAATTCCAATTGGCGAAAAAAACTTAACTGTTGAGGTTGCACAGCACATAGGAGATAATACTGTTCGTTGTATTGCAATGTCCTCAACAGATGGATTAAAAAGAGGAACTCCTGTAACTGATACAGGTAAATCAATAAGTGTTCCGGTTGGAAGAGAAACTCTTGGAAGAATATTTAACGTTCTTGGAGAAACAGTTGATAATGGTGACGAGGTTAATACAAAGGAAAGATGGGACATTCACCGTCCTGCACCTGATTATAATGAGCTTGCCACATCAACTGATATTTTGGAGACCGGAATTAAGGTAATTGATTTAATTTGTCCTTACTCAAAGGGAGGAAAAATAGGTCTTTTCGGCGGTGCTGGTGTTGGTAAAACGGTTCTAATAATGGAGCTTATTAACAATATCGCAAAGCAACACGGAGGACTTTCCGTATTTACAGGCGTTGGTGAGCGTACAAGAGAAGGAAATGACCTTTATAACGAAATGAAGCAGTCAGGAGTACTTTCAAACACAGCGCTCGTTTATGGACAAATGAATTAGCCGCCAGGAGCTCGTATGAGAGTTGGACTATCAGGCCTTACAATGGCTGAATACTTCCGTGATACAGAGGGACAGGACGTACTTTTGTTTATTGATAATATTTTCCGTTTCACACAGGCAGGCTCTGAGGTATCTGCGCTCCTTGGCAGAATGCCATCTGCAGTTGGATATCAACCTACGCTTGCAAACGAAATGGGAGCGTTACAGGAGAGAATTACATCAACTAAAAAAGGCTCTATCACATCAGTACAAGCAGTTTATGTACCTGCTGATGACTTAACCGACCCTGCTCCTGCAACAACATTCGCGCATTTAGATGCAACAACAGTATTATCACGTTCTATAGCATCGCAGGGTATTTATCCAGCTGTTGACCCTCTCGAATCAACAAGCCGAATTTTATCTGCTGATATACTTGGAGCTGAGCATTATAATGTTGCAAGAGAGGTGCAAAGAATACTTCAACGCTACAATGAGCTTATGGATATTATAGCAATTATGGGTATGGATGAACTCTCTGATGACGACAAGCTTCTTGTTCAACGTGCAAGAAAAATACAAAGATTTTTATCACAGCCCTTTGATGTATCTGAAAAGTTTACAGGTATTCCTGGAAAATATGTTCCACTTAGTGAAACAATAAGAGGCTTTAAGGAAATAATTGAGGGCAAGCATGATAATTTACCCGAATCTGCATTTTTGTTTGTCGGCACAATCGACGAAGCAGTCGAGAAAGCAAATAAGGTGAAATAATGAAAGAATATTCACTTACAATATCCTCGCCCGACGGAAACTATTTTCAAGGAAATGTTGTAGCTTTATATGTAAGAGGAACAGAGGGTGAACTTGCAGTGCTTGCAGGACATGTTCCATTTGTTACAGCAATAGTACCCTGTAAGGTTAGGTTTGAATTTCTTGACTGTACCGAAAGGGTAGGTCAAACACAAGGTGGAATTTTAAGCGTTGACAAGGATAGTGTTACTTTACTATCAAGCTCGTTTGAATGGATAGAATAAAATAAAACGGTATAGCGTATTTTGCTATACCGTTTTGATTTTATTTAAATTGACTTGTGTATTTCTTTTTATTGTTTTCGTTTATTTCTTTGTGCTTTTTAATGAAGAAATATATCAACGCGCATATAATATATGCTATAGAGTAAATACCAACAACAATAATAATTGCGTTGCCACTACCATAACCAGCGATAGTAAGTACAACAAGAGAATAGAAAATGCCAAAAACAAAGAAATAAATAAGGGCATGTAAGAAATAATTCTTAAATTTCATAATATGTCTTAAAAGAGAAATTAAAAATGAAAACGCAAAAATAAGAAGAATAGTGTATATAGTCCATATTTTACCAATAAATGAACCTATAATATTTATACCCAAAAATTCAATTGCGTATAAAAATGTGGCAAATGAAAGCAAATCAATTGTGTGATTTAGCTTATTAGATTTCTTCTTTATTAAAACAACTATAGCGCCTGCTATAAAACATACCAAAAAAACTATTAAATTTGCCCAAACTACTAAAAGCTCATGCAAGCCGTCGCTTAAAAACATGAAAAAAGTGAGCAAATTTAAAAAGAGAGAAGCAACAAGAAAATATAAACAGGTATATTTTATTAGTGGAATAAAAATGGATAATTTTTTAGTGCTCATCTTTCACCTCAAATGTAATCTACTTAATTAAGATACCATAAAGTGTAAATATTTTCAAGTGCTTTTATTAAAAAGATAAAATATGCATAAAAAATGAATATTTTCACTTGACTTTAAAGTGAAAAGAATATATAATTAAAATATAATATATTTTATAAGGAAAAACGACAATGCTTGGTAAAAGAAAAGTAAGAAAATATGTATTTGAGCTTCTTTTTGGATATGAGTTCAATAAAGAAGAAAGCGCAATTGATTATTATACAAGAGCCTATGATAATTTTTCTTGTCAAGATGATGAGGAAGAAAGCGTAAAAAATGAATTTATAGCAATATGCGACAATATAGAAATGATAGATGAAATTATTACCAATCACTTAAATGGTTGGAAAATTACTCGTCTTTCTAAGGTAACTCTTTCCATTTTAAGAGTTAGCGTATATGAAATGGCTTATTTAAAGCTTGCTCCTGCAATTTCAATAAATGAAGCAGTTGAATTTGCAAAGGAATTTGCAGAGGATGGTGCAGCAGCGTATATAAATGGTGTATTAAATAATGCTAAAAAAAGTATTAACAAAGATGAATAAAAGGGTATTTATTGGAATAGATACAAGCAATTATACTACGTCCTGTGCCGTATGTGATGAAGCCGGAGTAATTCTTGAAAATTTTAAAGAGCTACTTCCTGTAAAGGAAGGCGAAAACGGTCTTAGGCAAAGTGACGCAGTATTTGCTCATGTAAAGAACTTTGAAAAAATAGCATCTTATATTAGAGAAAAGCACGCAGATTATGAAATTGTAGCAATTGGGTATTCAGCATATCCAAGGGATATTGAGGGTTCATATATGCCGTGCTTTCTTGTCGGTAAAGCAGTTTGCGAAATGATTAGTGCATTGTATTCTATACCCGTATATCATTTTTCACATCAGAGTGGACATATAAGAGCTGCTATATATTCAAGTGGCGCTAATATAGAAAGCGATTTTATTGCTTTTCACGTTTCAGGTGGAACAACTGAAATATTATATGTAAAGCCGACAAATAACAAGTTTAACATTGAAATTATCGGTGGTAGCGTTGACCTTCATGCAGGGCAGGCGATTGATAGAATCGGTGTAAAAATGGGTCTAAAATTCCCTTGTGGAAAGCAAATAGAGGAGCTTGCAGGTAAAAATACATCAAAAATTTCTTCTTACAATGTTTGCGTTAAGGAATTTGAATGTAACTTGTCTGGACTTGAGAATTTAAGCATAAATTTATACCAAAAAACCAACGATGTTAGCTTAACAAGCGCATTCGTGCTTGATTTTATTGGTAAAACACTCGAAAAATTAACTCTAAATTTAAGAAAAAAGTACCTAAATATAAAGATTATATATGCTGGCGGTGTAATGAGTAATAAAATTATTCAAAATCGCTTAAAGAATAAATTTGATAATGTATATTTTGCAGAGCCAGTGTATAGCTCTGATAATGCAGCAGGAATTGCATTATTAACCAAAGAAAACCACAAATAAAGCATTTGAAAGGGGGATTATATGCAATTTAGCTTTGATGAAAATGGAAATGAAATTCTTCCAGAACCCAAAAGCGTAAGCGAAATAAACGACTATATAAAATCCCTCATTGAAGAAGAGATGCTTTTACAGGATATTTATGTAAAGGGTGAAATATCTAACTTCAAAAAGCATATATCATCAGGACATTTTTATTTTACCTTGAAGGATGAAAAAAGCGAAATAAGAGCAATAATGTTTCGAGCATACTCGCAAAGGGTAAGATTTAAAATAGAAAATGGAATGAAGGTTGTTGTTCACGCAAGAGTAGGTGTATATCAACAAGGAGGTTCATATCAGCTATATGTCGATACAATTATACCAGATGGTATTGGGGAGCTTCACTTGGCATATGAACAGCTAAAAGCTAAGTTAGCAGGTGAAGGCTTGTTTGAAGAGGAGAATAAAAAGCCACTTCCAAGATTTCCGAAGAGAATAGGAATAATTACCTCAGCAACAGGTGCAGCAGTAAGAGACATTATAAATGTTTCAATAAGAAGATATCCCTTGGCTGAGCTTGTTTTGTTTCCCGCTCTCGTTCAGGGAGAGGGCTCCTCAAGCGAGCTTATAAGAGCACTTGAATATTTTAATATCGAAAAATGTGTTGACGTCATTATTATTGGACGTGGTGGAGGCTCAATTGAAGACCTTTGGTCGTTCAATGACGAAATGCTTGCACGAACGATATTTATGTCAAAAATACCTGTCATTTCAGCTGTGGGACACGAAACTGACTTTACAATTTGCGACTTTGTAGCTGATAAAAGAGCGCCTACACCATCAGCAGCGGCTGAATTGGCAACACCAGATATTAATGAATTAAAAAGCACGTTAAATTCCTTCGCTCAACGTGCAATTAATGCTTTTTCAAACACAATTAATATGTATAAGGATATTCTTAGTGGAATAGAGGATTCTAAAGTGTTTAAAAAACCACTTTCAATGCTTGACACACCAAGAATGCACTTAGATGCACTTAGTGATAAAATTAGCTTTTCTTTTGAAAAAAATCTTTCTGACAAGAAAAACAAATTTTCAAATATAAACGGAAGGCTTGTAGCACTAAACCCAATGGCGATATTATCTCGTGGCTATGGCGCACTTTTTAATAGTAACAATGAGATTGTAAATAGTATAGATAAAATAAATATCGATGATAAAATAAAAATTAATCTTTCTGATGGCAGTATAAATGCTGTCGTTATGTCTAAGGAAAGGGGAAAATAAAGTGGCAAAAAAGGAAATGTCCTTTGAAAATGCAATTCAAAGGCTTGAAGAAATTGTAGATTTACTTGAAAGTGGCGAGCATCCACTTGAAAAATCTCTTGAGCTTTATGAAGAGGGCGTCAAGCTTGTAAAATTGTGTAACGGAAAAATTGAAAAGGTAGAAAAATCCGTTAAAATACTTATGAATATCGATGGAGAACTACAAGAAAGGGATTTTGAACCCAATGAGTAATAATGAATTTGAATTACTAATAAGAGAAAATGCCCAAATTATTGAAAATGAGCTTGCCAAATATATGAACAGCAAGAATGATAATGGTTTGTGCGAATTAATGTCATACAGCTTGCTTGGAGCTGGAAAAAGAATTAGACCATTCATAGTAATTGAAGCCTCAAAGCTGTTTTCGGGCAAGGATTTTAATATTAAACGTGTGTTACCTTATGCGTGTGCTCTTGAAATGATTCACACATATTCCTTAATTCACGACGATTTACCATCTATGGATAATGATGATTACAGACGAGGAAAGCTTACTTCACATAAGGTTTTTGGCGAGGGAAAGGCATTACTGGCAGGAGATACCTTGCTTACATATGCATTTGAGGTGCTTGCATCTAATGAGCTTGTAAGTGATAAGAGCGTAAGATATGCAACTATTGCATTGTCTAAATATGCTGGCTTTGCAGGCATGGCGGGTGGACAAATGATAGATTTGAATAGTGGTGAAAATATCAGCTCTTTTGATGAGTTAAAGAAAATGCACTCATTAAAAACAAGTGCACTTATAAAATGTGCTATGGTGCTTGGTTATTTATCAGCGTGTGATACACCAAATGACAAGGTTATTAGCGACCTTGAGGCATTTAGCGATAATATCGGAATTGCTTTCCAAATTAAGGATGATATACTCGATAAAATCTCTGATAGTGTTACTCTTGGCAAGCCTGTTGGTTCAGATGATAAAAATGGTAAATCAACAACCTTATCATATATGAGCATTGATGAAGCACAAAAGCAGGTTGATGACTTGACAAACGATGCCATAAAAATAATTGAAGCGTATTATGAGGGCATTTGTGGTATGCATTCACTTGTTGATTTAGCAAAATATATGGTGGATAGAAAAAAATAATGAGACTTGATTTATATCTATTCGCAAACGGGTATGTCAAAAGCAGGCAGAAGGCAAAAATACTTATCGAAAATGGTGGCGTTAAAATTGATGGTAAAATAATAAAAAAGCCGTCATACGAGGTTGGTGACAACATAACCATATCTATAGAAATAAAAGATAGCTGTCCATATGTATCTCGTGGTGGACTTAAGCTTGAAGCGATAATCAAAGAAGCTAATATAACTGTAAACGATAAAGTGTGCCTTGATATAGGAGCATCAACAGGTGGATTTACTGATTGCTTATTAAAGCATGGCGCAAAGCGTGTGTATGCAGTTGATTCGGGCACAAATCAGCTTGATTTAACATTAAAAGAAAACAAAAATGTAATTTCAATAGAGAATTACAATGCACGAAATATTAATATTGAGGATATAGGTGAAGCAGTAGATATTATAACAATAGATGTTTCCTTTATATCTCAAGCATTAATTTTGCCAAGCGCAGTTAAGCTACTTAATGAAAATGGTATATATATTAGCCTTATAAAGCCTCAATTTGAGGTTGGTAAGGAAAATATAGGCAAGGGTGGAATAGTAAAAGATAAAAAGGCAAGGTTAAATGCCGTAAACAAAATAATCGAATGTGCACGTATTAATGAGCTTAAATGCACTTCATTTATTAAATCACCTATACAAGGTGGAGACGGAAATACAGAGTATCTTGCCGTTTTTTGTAAAAATGAAAAGGAAATATCTGAAGATATTATTGAAACTATTATTCTTCGAGATTAAAAGGGGTAAAAATGAAATCTAAAAGACAAGAAAAAATACTTGAGATAATTTCAAGTAAAAATATTGAAACTCAAGAGGACTTAATTAACGCATTAAGACAAGAGGGGTATAATGCAACTCAGGCAACTGCATCAAGAGATATAAGACAATTAAAGCTTTTAAAGGTTATGTCAAATGGCATTTATAAATATGTTGCACCAAAAAATGAAATAGAAAGCTCTGGAAAGTACGCTCATGCATTGTTTTCTTCAATTACTGATGTTAATTATGCATTAAATAACATAGTTATTAAAACAAATCCAGGACTTGCTCAAGCTGTAGCAGCAGGAATAGACTCCTTACACGATTCTGATATACTTGGATGCGTTGCCGGTGATGACTGTATAATACTTGTTGCTAAATCTGAGGAAGCAAGCGTAAGAGTTACGGAAAAAATTAAAAAAATCGCTGAGTAAATAAGGTTTGGGAATACAAATGCTTGATTTTTTACATATTGAGAACATAGCAGTAGCCAAAAAGCTTGATATTGATTTCAAGTGTGGATTCAATGTTTTAACAGGCGAAACAGGTGCGGGAAAATCTATTATAATAGATTCAATAAATATGCTCTTAGGAGCAAAAATTTCTAAAGAAATTATTCGACACGGGGAAACACGTGCCGTAGTTTCTGCATTTTTTTCAAATGTGAATGATGATGTTTATAAAATCTGTGATGAATTTGATATAGAATATGATAGAGAAGATGTGTTTTCTATAACACGCGCATTTACTATCGATGGTAAAAATACTGTTAAGATAAATTCACGACCTGCAACGCTAATGCAGCTTAAGGCAATAGGCTCAAAGCTAATAAACATTCATGGTCAAAATGAAAATCAAAGCTTTATTAACAAAGCAACACATATAGTGATGCTTGATGAATATATTGATATATCAGATTTAATCGAACAGTATTCTGCGTATTATTTGAAATTAAATCAAAAAAAGTCTGAAATATCAGCTCTTGTTGAAGAGAATAAGCAAACAGAGATGATGGCTGATATGCTCAAATATCAAATTAAAGAAATTTCTTCTGCAAAGCTTAAAGAGCTTGATGAAGAAGAAAAGCTTGTGGAATTAAGAAAAAAACTAAAGGGAGCAGAAAAAATAGTAAAAAATTCCTCAAACATATATAAGGTTCTTCTTAAAAACGAAAGTGGAATAAGTGTAACTGTTCTTATTGATAAGGCTATAGATGCGTTAAATAAGCTAACAGATGTTGAAAACGATGCTGAGGAAATGATAGACAAGCTCACTTCCTTCAAATACGAAATTGAGGATATTGCCGAGAGGGCTTATGAATTTGGGCAGTTTGATGGTATTGAGGACCCAGAAAAGCAACTTGAAGCAGTAGAGGACAGAATTACTTTAATACAGCGCCTTGAGAAAAAATACGCACCTACAATTGCTGGTATTATTGAATTTAAAGATAATGCAGAAGAGAGACTTAAAAGACTCGAAAATGGTGAAATAAAGCTCGATGAGCTCAAAAAAGAATATAGAATATTGCATGCTGAAGCTTCAAAAATTGCAGAAAAAATGCATAATGAAAGAGTCGAAGGTGCTGAAAGATTAGGAAAATTGATTAAAGAAGCGCTCGAATTTCTTGACATGCCAAAGGTTAAATTCAAAATAGGTGTAAAAAAGAACGTAAGAGATAACGGAGTGGTTCTTTCATCAAACGGCTTTGACGATGTTGAATTTATGATAGCAACCAACGTAGGTGAAGAGCTCTCTCCCATGAATAAAATTGCTTCGGGTGGTGAGCTTGCAAGAATTATGCTTGCGTTAAAGAGTGCATTAACTGATAAAAATGGAGCACAAACTGTGATTTTTGATGAAATTGATACTGGTGTTTCTGGTAGTACATCTCAAAAGATTGGCATAAAGCTCGCAAAAATATCCAAAAACACTCAAACACTATGTGTTACACATTCTGCACAAATTGCTTCGCTCGCAAATAATCATTTCTTGATTAAAAAATCTGAAATTGATGGAAGAGCAGAAACAAGCATTAAGCTTCTTGATGAAAAAGAACGTGAGGATGAAATCGCAAGAATAATTGGTGGTATAGATTTAACTGATAAGCAATACGCTGCAGCAAGCGAGTTAATAAAACAATCAAGAGAATTACTTGGTAATATATAATTAACAAATAATAATATTTGAACATATACTGTACAAAAACTGTATAAGGGAGAATATTATGCCTTTTTCGGCTATTGTTTTTTATCTTGATAAAAATAACATTGAATATGAAATTAACAAAAAAACCTCATCTCTCGTCTCTTATAAGGTGGGCGGAGAAGCAAAAATCATAGCATATCCGTCTAAAATTGACGAATTATGCAATTTAATTGTCAAAATTAAAGAAAATAAGATTAGATTTTTTTTACTTGGTAATGGAACAAATACATATTTTTCCGACCGCGGATTTGACGGTGTAATTGTTTCTACAAAGAAGTTAAACAGGATTATAGTAAGTGGTAATAGAATTACAGCTATGTGTGGAGCGCTGATTAATAATATCTGTTTAAGTGCACTATCTAATTCGCTCAGTGGAATGGAATTTATGTATGGTATTCCAGGAAGCGTGGGTGGAGCTGTATATATGAATGCTAAAGCTTATGAAAAGAGTATATCAGAAATAGTAGAAAAAAGCCTAATTTTTGATACGGGCACACTTAAATATATTGATTTTTCAAAAAAAGAACACGGTTTTTTTAAAAAGGACTCAATTTTTATGAAGAATCATAATTTGTTGATTTTAGAAACATCGTTAATTTTGAATCAAGAAAATAGGGAACAAATATCTTTAAAAATGAATGATTTAATTCAAAAAAGAATTAAGTCACAGCCACTAAATTTACCAAATGCTGGTAGTGTATTTAAAAGGCCTAAAAACAACTACGCTTCACGTCTTATTGATGAAGCGGGGCTAAAAGGCTTTCGTATAGGTGGTGCTGAGGTATCGAAAAAGCATGCTGGCTTTATTGTTAATACTGGTAATGCAACAGCAACTGATATTTATGCATTAACTAACAAGGTTAAAGAGATAATTAAAAACAAGTTTGGTATAGAGCTTGTTGAAGAAATAATTTATGTAGAATAGGATATAGAAATGGTATCGTTTTCAAGAAGAGTTAAGGACGAAATTTTGTCTTTTAATACAAAATTAAAATCGTGCTGTGCATTTTCTTTTTTATATGGATATTTATTGTTTGCTAAGAGAGAAAACGACAAAATAATAGTAAAAAAGACAAATGTCGAAAATGCAAATTTCCTTGAAAATATATTTACTCAATTATTTTATAAAAAGTCCGTTGAGCTTGAGTATAATTCATTTAAAACTTTAATAAATGTTAATGTTTTGAGATATTTTACAATTGCCGAAATTGAGCAGAAAATTTTTAAATGTTCGCATTGTAGAGAGTATTTTTTAAGAGGATTATTCACCTATTGTGGAACTATTAATGATCCAAACAAATCATCACGACTTGAATTAAACTTTGATAATGAAAATGAAGCTAAAGAGGTTGCTTGCTTTTTAAATTCCTTATCACTTCAGCCTAAAATTGGAAAAAGAAATTCTAAAACCTTTCTTTATTTTAAACGAAGTGAAGAAATAGAAGATTTTTTAGCAATGATGGGCGCTAACAATTCTGCCTTTGTTGTAATGAATAGCAAAATCAACAAAGAGCTAAGAAACATTGCGAATAGAGTCGCAAATTGTGATAATGCTAACATAAATAAAACTTTATTAGCTACTGAAAAATATATTAATGCTATTTTACAGCTTAAGGAGCTTGGGAAAATAGAACAATTATCTGAGCCATTAAGAGAAATGGCTAAAATGAGACTTGAATATAAAGAGTTAAATTTTGTTCAGCTTGGCAAAATGTTCAATCCGCCAATTTCAAAATCTGGTGTATATCACAGGCTTGAAAAAATACTTGAATTTTATAATAATCTAAAATAGTTTAAGAAAGGAATTTTATCTATGTCGAACTTTGTACATTTGCATTTGCATAGTGAATATAGCTTGCTTGATGGTGCATGTAGAATAAAGGATATACCAAAAATGGCAAAAGAGCTTGGACAAAGTGCAGTTGCACTTACTGATCATGGAAATATGTTCGGCGCAGTAGAATTCTATAAAGCATGTAAAAGCGAAGGAATAAAGCCTATTATTGGATGTGAGGTTTATTTATCTCCTCAAAGCAGATTTGAAAAGTCAAGAATTAATAATATTTCTTACTATCATCTTGTTTTGCTTGCAAAAAATGAAATCGGTTATAAAAATCTATCATATCTTGTATCTTGTGGGTATACTGAAGGCTTTTACGTTAAGCCAAGAATTGATATCGAAATATTAAAAGAGCATAGTGAAGGACTTATAGCGCTTTCTGCGTGTCTTGCTGGTTATATACCATCATCCATAATTGCTGGAGATATTGCAGGTGCAAAAAATCACATTCAGCAAATGCAAGAAATCTTCGGCAAAGAAAATTTTTATTTAGAGCTACAATATCACGGTATAGATGACCAAATTACTGTTAATGAAGCCCTAAGAGAGCTTTCACGTGAGTTTAGCGCTCCTCTTGTATGTACAAACGACGTACATTACTTAAGAAAAGGCGATTCTTATATTCAATCAGTTCTTATGTCTGTGCAAATGAATACAACTCTTACAAAAAAGAGCGAAGCACTATTTCCTACAAATGAGTTCTATTTTAAAAGCGAAAAAGAAATGCAACAGATGTTTTCTGACTATGAAAACGCTTGTAAAAATACAGTCGAAATAGCTGAAAAATGCAATTTTGATTTTGAATTTGATGTAATAAAATTACCCAAGTATAAATTGCCAATTGGTGTTACATCAAAGGCGTATCTTGCAAAGCTTGCATACGATGGGCTTGAAAAAAGATTAAATGATAAAAAAATCCAATATACTATCGAGCATCCCGAAAAGGAATATATTGATAGAATAGAATATGAGCTATCAATTATTGATACAATGGGATATAATGATTATTTTCTTATTGTATGGGATTTTATAAATTTTGCTAAAACTAAAAAAATTCCAGTAGGCCCTGGAAGAGGCTCTGGTGCTGGTAGCTTAGTTGCTTTTTTACTTGGTATTACCGATGTTGATTCTATAAAATTTGATTTGCTTTTTGAGCGCTTTTTGAATATTGAAAGAGTTAGTATGCCTGATATAGATACAGACTTTTGTTATGAGCGCAGAGACGAGGTTATAGAATATGTAAAAGAGAAATATGGTAGCGACCATGTTGCTCAAATTGTTACATTTGGTACTATGGCAGCTAAGGCGGCGATAAAGGATGTAGGCAGAGTACTTGAACTACCATATGCCGATGTTGACCTGGTATCAAAGCTAATACCAAGAAAGATAAATATTACAATAGATGAAGCACTTAATGAATCACAAGAGCTTAAATCACTTTATGACAATAATGTTAAGCTAAGACAGTTAATTGACACAGCTAAGGAATTAGAGGGGATGCCAAGACATGCCTCAACCCATGCAGCGGGTGTTGTCATTACTGATAAGCCACTTGTTGATTATTTACCCCTTGCAACAAATGGTGGAGTCGTTGTCACTCAATATGATATGGATACTGTTGCTAAGCTTGGACTTTTAAAATTTGACTTTTTGGCACTTAGATATTTGACGATAATTTCTGACACAGAAAAGTTAATAAAAAAGAATAATCCTAGCTTTGATATAGAGAAAATACCACTTGACGACCCACAAATTTATAAATTTATCTCTTCTGGCCGTACAGAAGGTGTTTTTCAGCTTGAATCTGGTGGAATGAGACAAGTGCTTATGCGACTTCAACCAAGTACATTTGATGATATTATTGCTTGTATCGCACTATATAGACCTGGTCCTATGGATTCCATTCCAACATATATTGAAAGAAGGCACGATGCAAGTAAAATATCATATAAAACACCTCTTGTTGAGCCAATTTTGCGTTCAACATATGGATGTATTGTATATCAAGAGCAGGTAATGCAGATTTTTGGCAAGGTCGCTGGATATTCATATGGTAGAGCCGATATTGTACGTAGGGCTATGTCGAAAAAAAAGGTAGACGAGCTAATGCGTGAAAGAGATATATTTATAAAAGGTGCTATATCTAATGGTGTGAGTGAAAAAATTGCTATAGAGCTTTTTGAAGAAATGGAAAGCTTTGCAAAATATGCCTTTAATAAGTCACACGCTGCCGCATATGCCGTGATTTCATATAGAACAGCGTATTTAAAAGCTAAATATCCCAAAGAGTATTATGCATCTTTAATTACGTCTGTTCTTGGTTCTGCTGATAAGGTAACAGAATACATTGATGAATGTAATAAGCTTGGAATTAGAGTATTACCACCTGATATTAACTATAGTGATATTAACTTTTCAGTAGAAAATAATGATATAAGATTTGGATTGCTTGCTTTAAAAAATGTTGGTAGGAATTTTATATCAGCAATAGTTAAAAATCGCTATGAAAACGGCAAATATGAAAGCTTTGATGATTTTGTTTTCCGTCTTAAAGATAGTGATATGAATAAAAGACAGGTTGAATCACTAATTAAAGCAGGCGCTTTTGATTCTCTTGGCAAATATCGCTCTCAGCTACTATATGTTTTTGAAGGCGCTATTGATAGTGCGCTAAGCATTTCAAGAACAACAGCGCATGGTCAGCTTGATATAACACAGCTAATGAGTGGTGAGGAGATAGCAGGTACAATTCCTAAAATTCAATTTCCTGACGTTCAAGAGATGAGTCAAAAGGAATTACTATTATTCGAAAAAGAAATATTAGGAATGTGTTTTTCAGGACATATCCTTGATTCATATAAAAAGCATTTAATGAAATTATTTCCTAAGCCGATTTCATATATTTTAAATGACGAAGAAATAAGAGATAAAACGCCCGTAAAAGTTGCAGGGTTAATAACGTCACGTAGTGTAAAAAAGACGAAAAATGACGATAATATGGCCTTTATAAGGATAACTGACTCATTGGGTGAAATAGAGCTTATTGCTTTTCCAAAGGTGTATAGTAGATTTTCGGATATGTTATTCGTAGATAATGTTATATTTGTAAATGGTACAATAAGCCTGCAAAGTGACGAGAACCCCAAAATAATAGTTAATTCTGTAGAAAATGTTTTACAAAATGCAGATTTTGAAAAAGCAAAAAGTAATAATGGTGGCAAACTATATTTAAAGGTTAATTCGGTAAGTTCGCAAACTGTACAAGAGATAATTTCATTATTAAAAGAGTATTCAGGGCCAACTGAGGTCGTATTTTACGATTCTTCTACAAAAAAATATGTAAAAGCGTCGGGAGTTTCAATATCGGTAACGGATAATATTTTATCAGCATTAAAAATGATACTTGGTCCCGACTCTGTAGTGTTTAAAAATCAATAGTATTCTTCTAACAACTCATATAGCTCCTTTTGCGAGGAAACCTTTATTCCTTCCGAAAGGAGCTTTTTGTCGCTTTCGGGCAGAGTAAAAATATAGGTATCAAGAGTGTATATTAAGGATTCATTTTCATAAATACCAACTTTTCCATTGTATTCCTTTAGAACATAGTAGGTTTCTGTGTCAAGATTATCATTTTCATCAAATGTGGGTATGTCGCTTGGAGTTTTATCTATTGATGTTTCTGCGATTTTGTTTGAAATTATTATAGTAGCAACAATTATTCCTACTAATATAAAAAATGTGTGTAGAAATAAAAGCAAATTTAGATTCTTTTTTTCAACATAAGTAATTTCTGTATTATCTTGTTCCATATTTTAAACTCCTTAAAATAGAATATGAAATATTATTGCGCAAATAATAATTTTATATTCGAAATGAGGTGAAAAAGTTGACAAAAAAGAAAAAGGGAGCATTTTTTAAAGTAACGCTTTCAGTAATTTTGATAATCATACTTGTTTTAACGATATTAGGATTTTATTGGTATTCAAATATTGATAAGGAAATTGATTTATCACTTATTAGAACAGGAGCTTCATCTGTAACTCGAATATATTATTTTGATTATGAAGATAGAAAAAATAGAATAGGTGAAGCAAAAGAATTGAAGGAAGAAGAGCTTTTTTTACAAAAGAGCGAGTGGAGCTCTCTTTATGATATGCCTAAGTATTTAATAGATGCTTTTGTCTCAATTGAAGATAGACGATTTTTCGAACATAATGGTGTTGACTGGCCTAGAACCTTTAAAGCTTTTTTTAATTATATTTTTGGCTCAAAGGGTGGGAGGTTTGGTGGTTCCACTATAACACAACAGCTTGTTAAAAACTTAACAGGTGATAATCAAACAACTGCTAAACGTAAAATTGAAGAAATTTTTCGTGCAATAAATTTAGAAAAAAAGCTTGGCAAAAATGAGATATTAGAGTTATATTTAAATGTTGTTTATCTATCTCAAAATTGCTATGGAGTTTCAGCAGGGGCAAAATTATATTTCAATAAAGATGTTTCTGAATTAACGCTTGGCGAGTGTGCAGCACTTGCTTCAATAGTAAAAAGCCCTATCAACTATGACCCGTACTTAAACATTGAAAATAATAAAAATAGACGTACACTTGTTCTTAAAGCAATGTTAAATGAAGAGAAGATAACCGAGTATGAATATAACGAAGCAATAAATGAAGAAATAAATATAAATAGTAATATTGAAAATGAAAATAAAGCAGGTATATATTCTTGGTACACCGAGGTGTTAATTGATGAAGTAAGTAATGATTTAGCAAAAAAATATAATATTGAAATTGAAGCAGCTAAAAAAATGATAATGAAGGGTGGACTAAATATTTATTCAGTTATAGACCCAAATTTACAGAATTATGTAGAGGATATTTATGAAAACTATAAAATATATGTAAATCACCAAAACGGATTATTTCCTGAGTCGGCTTGTGTTGTTTTAGATCCTGAAACATCTGATATTTTAGCAATTGTCGGCGGAACGGGCAAAAAGAGCAAAAATATGTTATTTAATAGGGCAACTGATGCCAAGCGCCCCTTAGGCTCGGTTATAAAGCCAATATCTGTATATGCGCCCGCTTTAGAGGAAAATATAATAAACTACGCAAAGGTTTATGATGATACACCTTTAAAAATGGAAAACGGAACATATTGGCCAAGGAATTCACCTGATAGATATAGGGGGTTAGTTCCTATCTATTATGCAGTTGAGCATTCAATAAATACTGTAGCTGTAAAAGTACTTCGAGATTTAAGAATACAAAACGCATTAAATTATCTTGATAAATTTGGAATTAGTTACGATAGTGAGCTTGATAGAAATGATTCCTCAATAGCTTTAGGACAATTGACAAACGGAGAATCACTATTAAATATAACAAATGCATATTGTGCCTTCAATAATGATGGATATATCTCTAATCCAAAAACCTATTTATATGTCACTGATAACTATGGTAACGTTATATTAACCAATGAAATAAATGAAGAAAAAGTTATTTCTAAAGATACAGCATTAATTATGACTAAAATGTTAGAAAATGTTGTTGAAAATGGAACTGCAAAAAATATAACTATAAAGGAATGGTGTGATGTTGCCGGAAAAACAGGTACAAGCAGTAACAATGAGGATAAGTGGTTTATAGGTTATACACCAAGCTATGTTTGTGGAGTATGGACAGGATATGATATACCTAAGCCAATGTATTATTCATTAAATCCATCGAGTAAAATATTTGATATGATAATGACATATGCAAATAAAAACAAAGATAACAATTCATTTAAAAATTCCATAGAAATAGTAGAGAGGGAATTTTGCTACGACTCAGGAATGTTGCCCTGTGACCAGTGTAAAAATGATATTAGAGGTAACAGAGTTGTTAGTGGATATTTTAAATTTGGAACTGAGCCTACAGAAAAATGCACTCTTCACAAAGAGATAAGTATAGATAAGGACGATGGAATGATTGCCAAGAGGTTTACACCATTTTGGAAAAAAAGAAGAGTTTCGCTTCTAAATTACAATCGTAACGAATATCCAGGAATTGAAATATTAGATACAAACTTTCTTATAAAAACCCGAAAAAGAGAAGAATAGAATAAAATAAAAATCACCTCATATATTTTTTATGAGGTGATTTTTATTGAAATTTATAAGGAAAGTACATTACTATTGTGATAGAATTTCACATGAAATTAGACTTATGGATGCAAAAAGGATGTTAATATCAGGCGCTATATTTTTATTACTTGGAATTACTTCATGGTTTATAGGTGGTGCCCCTGATAAGGTTAATATGTTTTTTATATTTCCTCGATGTGCATTGCCAATTTTTCATGCATTTACTATATGGGGAATATCGTTTTTATTTTGCGGCATCATATTTGGTGGAGTGCTTTTTGGTTGTGAGAAATATAAACGAGGTCACAGCTCAAAGGTTGCTTTGTTTATAGCAGTTATGCACTTATTTACAATTTGTGTTTACCCTACATTTTTTGGTGCTTTATCTCCTTTTTTTGCGTTTATTTTACTATTAATTTCGTTATTATTTTGTTTTTTGTCCATAATGTCATGCGTAAAATTATATTCATTATGGACAATATGTCTGTCAATACATTTTTTGTGGTTATTGTACAATAGTTACTTAGCATTAGCGTTTACTTTTGTAAATTAAAAACATTGACAAAAAATTATTTAAATAGTATAATAAAGAAAAAAGTAAGGAGTTTTAATCATGAAAAATTATGTAATTCAACTTTTATCAATTCCAGATGTTAGAGAGTTTGTTGATACTGTTACTAAATTTGATATGGAAATAGATTTATCAAGTGGAAGATACGTTGTTGATGCAAAATCAATAATGGGAATATTTAGTTTAGATTTAATGAGTCCTATTAGCATGACTGTTCACGCTGATGACTGCACAAATGTTGAAAAAGCACTCGCAAAATTTATAAAATAATTTAAATGTCGCTTAGGCGGCATTTTTCTTTTTTATTTTGCATATATTTGTCACACGAGGTGATAAATATGAATAGAAAAAAGTTATTATCAT
Organism: Clostridia bacterium; assembly: GCA_017937135.1. Lineage (GTDB taxonomy): Bacteria > Bacillota > Clostridia > Oscillospirales > CAG-272 > RGIG2000. The sequence continues at coordinate 69,035 of JAGBEE010000020.1, forward strand.
TAATATTAACAATGTTAATTATATTTTCAACTGTAAGTACAATAAGTGCGATAGAAATAAAGCCTGTTGAATTTGATTTAAACGTAAAAAGCGCAGTTTTGATGGATGCTAATACTGGTACGGTATTATACGAGTATAATTCTAAAGAGAGCTTACCACCTGCATCTGTGACAAAGGTGATGACATTGTTGCTTGTATTTGAGGCTTTAGAAAAAGGGAAATTGAGCTATAATGATATTTTGACTGTTAATGAAAATGCTGCTTCAATGGGTGGATCGCAGATATTTTTAGAGCCAGGAGAACAAATGAATGTAGATGATTTGCTAAAAAGCGTTATAGTTGCATCAGCAAACGATGCAGCATTAACATTAGCTGAGCATGTTGCTGGAAGCGAAGAGTCATTTGTTAATATGATGAATGATAAAGCAAAAGAGCTTGGTATGAATAATACTCACTTTGAAAATGTAACAGGACTTGATGATGATGTGATAAGCCATTTAACTAGTGCGTATGATATAGCGCTTATGTCTCGCGAGCTATTAAAGCACGAGAAGGTTATCGAATATGCAACAATATGGATGGACACAGTTAGAAATGGTGAATTTGGGTTAAGTAATACAAATCGTTTAGTAAGGTTTTACAAAGGAATTACAGGCCTAAAAACTGGTTCAACCTCGAAAGCTGGGTTTTGCGTTAGCGCAAGCGCTAAAAGAGATGACTTACATTTAATAGCTGTGATAATGGGTGCTGAAACGTCGAAGATAAGAAATGCAGCCGCTACTAAATTGCTTGACTTTGGTTTTGCAAATTATTCAATATTTAAAGAAGAAGAAACAAATATTGGAGAAATTAAGGTATTGTGTGGGGTAAAGGACTCAGTTAACTTAAAATATTCACAAACCGAAGCTATTGTAAACAAGGGTGATGAATTTAAAATAGAAAAAGAAATAGAATTACCTGAAAATATAACTGCACCAATAAAAGACGGACAATATATTGGTAAAGTAAAATATTTATTAAATGGTAAAATCATTGTTGAAAAGGAAATAATTAGTTCTGAAGCAGTTGAAAAAATTACTTTCCTTGAATATATAGTAAATATTTTTAAAAATTTCTTTTAAATAGTAATTTTTCTTAAAAAAAACTGTTGAATTTTTGTGAAAGTTGTTGTATTATAATATAAATAATATAATGAGGTATATAATTATGGCACTTTCACTTAACAATAAATTTCTTGAAGCATATGTTAGCGAACAGGAAATAAATAATATTTCAAAAAATGTTTATGATGCATTTAATACGCTTAATTCTCGTACAGGAGAAGGCAGCAATTTTCTTGGATGGATAGATCTTCCTGTTAAATATGATAGGGAAGAATTTAGCAGAATAAAAAAGGCTGCAGAAGAAATTCAAAGATCATGTGATATTTTTGTTGTAATTGGTATAGGTGGTTCTTACCTTGGTGCAAGAGCAGCGATTGAATTTATAAAGTCACCAGTTTATAACAATTTACCGAATAAAAAGACTCCAGATATATATTTTGCCGGAAACTCTATAAGTCCATCGGCACTTTCAGATTTACTTAAAATTTGTGAAGGCAAGGATATTTGTATAAACGTTGTTTCTAAGTCTGGTACAACTACCGAGCCAGCTGTCGCTTTTAGAGTCTTTAGAGCACTTCTTGAGAATAAATATGGAAAAGAAGGTGCGAAAGAAAGAATATTTGCTACAACAGATAAAGAAAAGGGAACTCTAAAAAAGTTTTCTGACGATAACGGATATGAAACATTTGTTGTTCCGGATGATGTTGGTGGCAGATTTTCAGTTCTTACAGCTGTTGGGCTTTTACCAATTGCTGTTGCAGGTATTGATATTGATAAAATAATGAAGGGTGCACAGGATGCACGAATTGACTATTCATTGCCTGATATTTCAAAAAATGACTGCCTAAAATATGCAGCAATTAGAAACATTCTTCTTAACAAAGGTAAAAACGTAGAAATACTTGCATCATATGAGCCAGCAGCGCAAATGCTTTGTGAATGGTGGAAACAGTTATTTGGAGAGAGCGAAGGAAAGGATAATAAAGGAATATATCCAAGCTCAGTGATTTTCTCAACAGATCTTCACTCACTTGGTCAATTTATACAAGATGGCTCACGAATAATGTTTGAGACAGTTCTTGATATAAAAAAGGCTAATGATGAACTTTTGATTCCTAACGACCCGTTAAATATTGATAAGTTAAATTTTTTAGCAGGCAAAGATCTTGATTTTGTTAATCACACAGCTATGCTTGGTACTCTTTTTGCACATTCTGATGGTAACGTACCTAATATTGTTCTTGAGCTTGGTGATAGAAGTGAGTATTCATTTGGATATCTGATTTATTTCTTCGAGCTTGCTTGTGCGGTTTCAGGATATATTCTTGGTGTAAACCCTTTCAATCAGCCTGGTGTAGAAAGCTACAAAAAGAATATGTTTGCTTTGCTTGGCAAAGAAGGTTATGAGGAGCTTAAAAACGAACTTGAAAGTAGAATGAAATAATTGAGAAGCCCACACTTTGTGGGCTTCTTGTTTTATTAGATAGTTTTTAGGGCTTTTTTCCAAAAAAAACAGTATTTTTTAAAAAAAATTAGATATTTTAACCAAAAAGGTATTGATTTTTTATAAAAAGTAGTGTATAATTAAATCAGAAAAAGAAAGATAGATATTGTGGAGGACAATAGCATGATCAAAATTATTATCGGTGTAAAAGGAACAGGCAAAACAAAAGTACTTATCGAGATGATCAATTCCGCTCTCGAAAGTTCAAAAGGTTCGGTTGTATGTGTTGAAAAAGGAGAAAACCTTAGACACTCAGTTAATTACAATTGCAGACTAATTAACTCTGATGAGTATATGATTAACGATGCGCAATCACTTTATGGATTTTTAGCAGGGCTTATGGCAAGTAACCACGATATCACAGATCTTTTTATAGACGCTACCTTTAGAATCTGTAATAGAGACTTGGAAGCGTTCGATAAATTTATTGTCGAGGCTGATGATCTTGCAGCAAAGAATGATGTTAACTTAGTAATGACACTTTCAATGCCAGCAGAGAACGCAACAGAGAACATCAAAAAATTCCTGTAATTTTATCTCGCGAGGGTAAGCCAATGTACAATAAGTAATTTATCAAAAATAAATGAAGATTGTTGAGGACGGACCAATGCAAAATAATGAAATTGAATCAGAAAGTGTAAGTTCCTAAAACAGACAAAAGACAAGGTTTATATAACAAGTTATTATTTGAGGTCTAAAAGGTTCGTGATTTTATGAGAACTTACAAAATTAAACAAAGATTTGCTATCATTTGATTTATAGACAGAATAAAAATACACCTAATAGTGAGGTGTTAGCTATGTACAGAAAATTCTACTTACTCGAAATCTAAAAAATGTGAGGGTGGACCAATGTACGTTTAAATCTTAACCTTAGTTAAACACAAAATGAACTAACATTTAAAGAGGTGTTTTACCTATGCAAATAGAAAATTTCAATGAAATTACGCGTTCAATGAAACTTTAAGTGTTATTCGTTGCAGTTTATATAGATTAAAATTTAATATTAAATAAAATTTAGGGAATCCGATTTATCGGATTCCTTTTTTATACATAAAAATGACAAATTTCGTATTTAAGCATATTATAATTACAGAAGGCGACATTTGTCGTTTTCAAACATTATAGGAGGTTAACCATCTATGCTGGACAATAGAAATTGTTCGAATCCTCACCAAAAGGAAAATATATGTATAGACACATACAGAGTTCTAGATTCATGTAGAGATAAGGATTGTTTTGAAAATGTAAAAGTATTTCTAACTGATTTTGGCGAGGAAATAATCGAACGTACATCAACCATAAGAGCTAAATATGCTAAAATAATTTCTGCATATATCGATATAAATGATGTTCCATTTAATAGAGGATTTTATCAATTAAACATCAAGATGTATGTAAAAATCACATTTGAAGCATGCATTTCTCCAGGAAATATTCAAGAGTTTGAGGGAATTGCTGTTGTAGAGAAGAAAGTTATTCTTTTCGGAAGTGAAGGCAATGTAAACGTATTTAAGAGTGAAAATAATGATTCAGGCTTTTGCCATAGTCATTGCGAAGTAAATCGCTCTACATCACTTCCGATAGCAGTACTTGAAACTGTTGATCCAATTATTTTAAATTGGAAAATAATCGAGCAAAGAAATCATCCATGCTGTTGCTGTTGTTGTGTAGAGGACATTCCTGAAAGTGTAAAGTGTAAGGTAAATGGTAGCTTACACGATAGGGAGGATAAAGTTCTTGTTGTTTCACTTGGATTTTTCTCTGTAGTGAAAATAGAAAGACCAGCTCAGCTTTTAATTTCTGCTATTGAATATAATATTCCTGATAAAGAATGTGTAGCAGCAAGAGAAGATGATCCTTGCACGTTATTTAGAGCGATGTCTTTTCCTGTAAACGAATTTTCTCCTCCAGTAATCGGCTCTTGTGGTTGTTCTGTACATCCACCAAAGCGCGATAAAGACAATAACCGAGGCGGATGCGGTTGCTCATAATACAAAACCTCAAGGCTTGACCTTGAGGTTTTACTTATTTTAGATAAATTATATTGTCTGAATATTTTTCGGCCTCTTTTGGGTCGTGGGAAACTATTAAAATAGTTTTTTCTTTTAATAATTCAAATATTTTGGGTATAATTCTTTTCTTCAAGTCCTCGTCTAAATTAGAGAATGGTTCATCCATTATATAAATATCAGCATCTTTATATATTGCACGCACTAATGATACACGACTTTTCATTCCACCTGAAAGCTCGCTTGGCATAAAATTTTTGAAGTCCTTTAATTCAACTATTTCAAGTAGATTATCTATGTCAAATTTAGAACTTTCAGAAGCTATTTTAATATTTTCTTCAAGATTCAAAGTTGGAAATAGTCGAGGCTCTTGAAATACATATGCAAGCTCTCCATTTTTAATTATTTCCCCGCTGTAAGAAGCATCAAGACCCGAAATTATTCTTAAAAGAGTAGTTTTTCCTATACCAGAGCCACCCATTATATACGTTATTTTTCCGTCTTCAAATTCAAATGATGCATTATTAAAAATAATTTTTTTATCAAAGCTTTTGAATAAATTATTTATTTTCATCTAACGCACCTCCTATTGATCCTTTATCTTTTTGTGAGGAATTTTTTTAATCAAAAGCTTAACAATAAGCTCAATTAAAAGGCTGAGAATTATAACTGTTACGGTCCAAGCAAAAAGCTCAGTAGTTTCAAAATATTGTTTAGAATCAAGAATTGAACGTCCAATTGATTTAAGTGGTGGATATAGTATTTCGGCAGCTATTCCTGCCTTCCATCCAAGACCGACAGAGGAGAGAACTGCAGAAGTGAAATATGGCAGTATTGATGGAATATATAACGCCTTGAGCTGCTTTTTAAATGGAATTTTATATACTTTGCAAACCTCTTTTAAATCTTTATCAACATTTGAAATTCCCTCGTAAACATTTCCCCAAATAACCGGTGTAACCATTAAAATAGCAATTATTGTAGGTACAACCCCTTTTCCTATAAATAATACTATTAAAATTATAAATGAAGCAACTGGTGTTGCCTTTATTACAGTCATAAACGGATAAAAAACATCATAAATTAGTTTAAATTTAGAAGATGCAATTGCAATAATAACTCCCAAAATAGTTGCTAATATTATGCCTAACAAAACTCTAAATAACGATGTTAAGGTGCTTATCCAGAAATCTGATGTTATAACCATTTGACCGAGCTTACACACAACTGAGGTGGGGGAAGGAAAAAGAAGTCTATTATCAATTATGAGAGCTAATATTTCCCATACTAAAAGCCAAAAAGCTGCTATAAATACAGTTTTTAGTATTTTATTCATTTTGAATAATAAAAATCATCTTCTGGTAGTTTTCCACCAATTGATTTAGGAGCAACAGAGAACATCGCACTCAAAAATCCAGACATAGCATCCTTCATTTGTGTTCCGTCCATATAAGTTACATTACAGTTTGGAATAGCAGCCTTAGCAACAGCTTCTTTTGCAAATATTCCGTGTTTTACAATAAGCTTTGCAGCATCATCAACATTTTCATTCAAATATTCAATAGAACTCTTATATTCGTCTAAAAATGCTTCAACAGCATCAGGATTGGATTGTAAAAACTCACTTCTTACAATTACACAGCCTTGTACTAAATCTTTATTCTCAACCTTTCCCCATTCTTCTGTAAGGTCGAGAACAACATTTAAGGATTTATTTGCTGACTTAGCAATAGTAACCATAGGTTCTGGAAGAACAGCTATAACGTTTTCATCCTTTAATTCACCTGAAGCAATTGCGGTTCTTAAATCTGCTGGATCGCTAAATGTTGTATCAATTGTAGCGTTTATCTTGTTTTTGTTGATTATGTGCTTTAAAACAAACTCAGGATTTTGCGCTGGGCAATAAATTGTTTTTCCTTCAAGATCCTTAATAGTTTTTACAGTATTACCGTTTTCAACAGCGTAAAGAACACCAAGTGTATTTATTGCAAGAACTTTTACACCACCTTTGGTAGCATTGTAAAGAGCAGAAGCAAGATTGGTTGGAACTGCAGCAATATCTATGCTATTGTTTAAGATTTGGGCTTTTACATCATCTGGCTTAGTTTCAACTGAAAAATTATAATTATTATTAGAAGCTCCATTAAGATTTTGCTCCATTAAATGAGCCATTCCAAAACCTGTTGTGCCACTTAAAACAGCAACTTTAACATCAGCTTTTTCACTGTTATCGCAGGAAACAATGAAGGAAAGTGAAAAGAGAAGAACTAAAATGAGTGATAGAATTTTTTTCATATTTTTATACCTCGTTTAATATTATTTTTTTATCGATTTTAGTAATTGTACCATTTGATTGAAGCTTATCCATAGCTCTGTATAGCGTGGCACGCCCTATACCGATCATTTTTGCTATTGTTGACATGTCTATTTTTAAATCAATTACATTTTTTTCTCTTGGTAATTGCAATAGATATGCATATAGCTTATTTTCAGCACTTTTAGCGGTGAAAGAGTTAATTTTGGAATTTAAAAATGAAATACGCTTAGCTAAAAACTCTATATAATTGAAAGAAACAGTTTTATCAAATAAAATGCATTTTTCAATAAATGCTTTATTAAAAGTAATTATGGAGCAGTCGGTAGTAGCAACCACGATTGTTAGATAAGATGCTCGGTCAAAAAGGCAAGCTGCACCATAAACATCTGCGCGTGTAAGTTTTCTAATAATGACTCCGTCATCGTTAGATTTAATAATTGCTTTACCATTTAAAATAATACCTATTTTTTCTGCACTTTTACTGCTTTGAAGTAAATCACCTGTCTTATATTCTTCAAGCGAAATGCCATCAAAATTAAGCATCTTTTCAATATTGTTATCTTTTACATTTTTAAAAAGAAAAAAATTTTCTACTAAAAAATCCTTGTTGTTCACAATATTAACCTCATACGTAAAGTGTATCATTTGATACATATATCATAACATTAAATCTTAAAAAAGTCAATATATTTTGGTAAATATCTTGATTTTTTTATGTAAATAGTTTATCATTATATTAGTACACTTAAAGGAGATATAAAATGGCTATTCTTGTTACTGGTGGTACCGGATATATCGGATCACATACTGTTGTACAACTTCTAAATGATAATAGAGAAGTTGTAATTCTTGATAATCTGTCAAACTCAAAGCTCTGCGTTCTTGACAGAATTAAAGAAATCACTGGAAAGAGTGTAAAATTCTATAAGGGTGATATTCTTAATATTGATGATATTGAAAAAGTTTTCAAAGAAAACGAAATTGATGCAGTTATCCACTTTGCTGGTCTTAAAGCAGTAGGTGAGAGTGTTGCAAAACCAATGTATTATTATCATAATAATGTAACTGGCACACTAAATCTTTGTAATATCATGTCAAAATATAATTGTAAAAAGATAGTATTTTCTTCGTCAGCAACTGTTTACGGCAAGCCAAAATCAGTTCCAATTAGTGAGGATTTTCCTCTTTCTACAACAAATCCATATGGAGAAACAAAGCTCATGATAGAGAGAATACTCTCTGATATTTATGTTTCTGATAATGATTGGAGTGTTTGCATTTTAAGATATTTCAATCCAATAGGAGCGCATGAAAGTGGACTTATGGGAGAAGACCCTAAGGGGATACCTAATAATCTTTTGCCATATGTTGCTAGAGTTGCATTTGGCAAATATGACCATGTTAATGTTTTTGGAAATGACTATGCAACACACGATGGAACAGGTGTTAGGGACTATATTCATGTTGTTGATTTAGCAGATGCACATTTGAAGGCAATTGACTTTGCAATGGCTAATACGGGCATTGATTATTTTAATATTGGTACAGGAATAGGTTATTCTGTTCTCGATATTATTCATGCATATGAAAAGGCAGTAGGGCATCCAATTAAATACGAAATTTGCCAAAGACGTCCAGGTGATATTGATGAGTGCTATGCAAATCCTGAAAAAGCATTGAAAGTTCTTGGTTGGAAGGCGAATTTTGATATTGAAAAGATGTGCTATGATTCTGCAAATTGGCAGAGCAAAAATCCTGATGGTTATGGAGAATAATAGTGATTATTAAAGAATTATTTGGAAAAAAGCCATGTGGGTGTGAGGTTTATTCATATACATTAAAAAATAAGAGTGGTGCAAGTGTAAAAATTATAACTCTTGGAGCTACTATTGTATCAATAAATATACCAGATAAGAATAATGTTTTTGCAGATGTTATTTGTGGTTACGATGATGTTAACTCATATCTTACTAATAGTGGTTACCAAGGCGCTATAATTGGCAGATTTGGCAATAGAATTTCAAATTCTTGCTTTGAACTTGACGGAAATAAATATAAATTATATAATAATGAAGGGAATAATCACCTTCATGGTGGAAAAATCGGTTTTGACAAAAAAGTATGGGACGCAAATGCTTGGGAAATCGGGAACACCATGTACTTAGAATTATCCTGTTTAAGCAAGGACATGGAAGAGGGGTATCCTGGAAATCTTAGGGTTAAGGTTCTTTATACATTTGATAATGAAAATGTCTTTTCCATTAATTATAAAGCTACTACCGACAAAAAAACAGTTCTAAATCTAACTAACCACGCATACTTCAACTTGGGTGGTTACAATTCTGGTAGAATTGAAAATCATTCACTTTGGATTGACAGTGAAAAAATATCAATTATTGACGAGAAGCTAATTCCAACAGGAGAAGAGCTTTCGGTAGATGGAACGCCATTTGATTTTAGAGTAGAAAAGCTTATTGGCAAAGATATTGATAGTGAGAATACAATTTTAAAATATGGAAAGGGATATGACCACAATTTTATATTGAATTCTAATGGAACAATCAAACATAGCATCACCCTCAAAGACACAAACTCAGGTAGAACTATGAAAGTATATACCAACCAACATTGCGTGCAAGTATACACAGCAAATTGTATAAACGAAAGTGAAAGTTCATTTAAGAATGGAGTAGAGCAAAGAATCAGATGTGCAGTATGTCTCGAAACTCAACACGCTCCTGATTCACCTAATAGACCCGAATTTCCAAGTTGCGTTTTGTCTCCAGGAGAATTATACGATTATACTACAGTATTCAAATTTGAGAAATAAATTAAAGTCGCATTATTATGCGACTTTTTTCATATAATTTACCATAATATTTTTCTTATGGAGTGAATATGGTAAATTTTAATAACAACAAGGAAAGATGTGAAAAATTAGCGAATTATTTAATTGAGAATAAAACTACCGTTCGTAACACGGCTAAATTTTTTGGAATAAGCAAGTCGACAGTACATAAAGACATTACAGAAAAATTATCAAAAATAAATTATGGATTATTTTTAGAGGTTGAAAAAATTTTACAAATAAACAAGTCTGAAAGACATATTCGTGGTGGTGCAGCAACAAAGAAAAAATATTTAAAAAAATAATTTTAAAATTCGAGGTAATTAATTTTCATTACCTCGAATTTTATTTAATGTAAAGGAAAACAAAATAGAGAATCAAAAATTACACCGGTTTTACTTTTGACCTAATTATACAAAATACAAATTTTATATAATTTGGAGAACTTATAAAACGCTAACTTTAAAGAACATATTATATTTATCCTTTATTTTGGTTGTTAATAATTTAATTTTTATTTATATCTCGTGAAAACACAATTATTTTTTTATTATGCGATGGTTCATCGCACGTAATAATTTTTTTAAGATTTTATTTTAATAACATTAAATTTAAATATTATAATTTTAATATGTAACTCAACGATGGAGTCTAACAAAAATTACAAATTTTATTCTTTTGTAAAATTTGATGCAGTTATAGACCTTTTTTCGATTCAAAATTTAATTAAACGTATAATTTCCAAATAATAATTATTTTGTATAATTAAAAGATTGAATTTTATATAATAAATTTTGTATTATCCTATTGACAAATATTATTTTACATGTTATACTTGTAAAGTAATTTAGTTTACACTTGCGTGGAGGAATTAATTATGTTTGAAAAAAACCTCAATATTTCTCTTCTGCTTGATTTTTATGGTGATATTCTAACTGAGCGTCAAAATGATATGTTGAATATGTATTATAACGAGGATTGCTCTCTGTCAGAAATCGCCGATGCCTTCTCTATTTCCAGACAAGGAGTGCGTAGCGTTTTAAAAAAAGGCGAAGCTATTCTGTCTCAAATGGAGGAAAAACTCGGTTTAGCTGCGCGTTTTATAAAAATGCGCGATAAATCATCTGAAATTGCGTCAGAACTCGAATCAATTAATTCTACAATAAACAATGACGATATTTCTTCTAAAATCCATACTTTGATTAATGAAATTAAAGAAATGGCAAATTACTAATTTAAGGAGGTATCAATGTTTAAAAGTTTAACAGAAAAGTTAGCTAATGCATTTAAAAAGTTCAGAAATAAGGGTAAGCTTACTGCTTCGGATGTTAAGGAAGGTATGCGCGAAATTAAGCTCGCTCTACTCGAGGCAGATGTTAGCTTCAAGGTTGTTAAAGATTTTATAAGAACCGTTACTGAGCGCGCTATTGGTGTTGAGGTTCTTGAAAGTCTTCTCCCTGCTCAACAGGTTGTTAAGGTTGTCCACGAAGAACTCATTAATTTGATGGGAAAAACACAATCAAAGCTTGAAATTTCTTCTCGCCCACCAACAGTAATTATGATGGTTGGATTACAAGGTGCTGGTAAAACCACACATTCTGGAAAAATAGCTGGTCTATATAAAAAACAAGGTAAAAATCCTTTACTTGTTGCTTGCGATGTTTATCGCCCGGCTGCAATTAAACAATTACAAATTGTTGGCTCTCAGTTGAATATTCCAGTATATGCTGATGAAAAATCAAAAAATCCTGTAGATATTGCTAAAAATGCTCTTGAATATGCAAAAAAGAATGGCTATGATATGGTATTTATTGATACCGCAGGACGTTTACACGTAGATGAAGTTCTTATGAAAGAGCTTCAACAAATAAAGAAATACACTCTTCCTACCGAAATTCTTTTAGTTGTTGACGCAATGCTTGGACAAGATGCTGTAAATGTGGCTGAATCATTTGATGATATGCTAAACATTTCAGGTGTTGTTCTTACTAAGCTTGATGGTGATACAAGAGGTGGCGCTGCTCTTTCCGTACGCTATGTTACAGGAAAACCAATTAAATTTGTTGGTACAGGCGAAAAACTCGATACTATTGAACCATTTTATCCTGATAGAATGGCATCAAGAATACTTGGCATGGGTGATGTCTTATCATTAATCGAAAAAGCAGAGGAAGCCTTTGACAAGAAAAAGGCTGCTGAGCTTGAAAAGAAAATGAAGGAAAACACATTTACCCTAACAGATTATCTTGAACAAATGGCTCAACTTAAAAAGATGGGTTCGCTTGAGAGTGTAATGGCAATGGTTCCTGGTATGAGTGCTGCAAAAGACGTCAAAATTGACGAAAATTTGCTTGTTCGCACCGAAGCAATTATTCTCTCTATGACACCAAAAGAAAGAGATAATCCCGATATAATCTCTTCTTCAAGAAAGAAAAGAATAGCAAAAGGTAGTGGTACAACTATCGAGGATATAAATAAGCTTTTAAAACAGTTCGATCAAATGAAAAAAATGATGAAACAGCTCTCTTCTGGAAAGCTTGGTGGACTTTTTGGCTTAGGCAAAAAGATGAAAATGCCGTTTAGAAAATAATGGCTTTTTATAAAACAAATAAAATTTATTTAAATAATTGGAGGAAACAACAATGGCAGTAAAAATGAGACTTAGAAGAATGGGTGCTAAGAAGGCTCCTTTCTATCGTGTAGTAGTTGCAGACGAAAGATCACCAAGAGACGGTAAGTTTATCGACGAAATCGGTTATTACAACCCTCTTACAGATCCAGCTGAAATCAAAATTGATGCAGCTAAGGCTGAGCAATGGTTGAACAATGGTGCTCAACCTACCGAAACTGTTAAATCTCTTCTTAAGAAAAGCGGCATCGTAAAATAATCAAATTATAAGAAAGGTGATTATTTACGAATAATCAAGGTGTGCAAAATGATTGATCTCAGCACAGTTCTTGGAAACATTGCTAAGTCAATCGTTGACCATCCCGAAAAGGTAGTAGTTACCGAGCACGCGGAAGGCAATGAAATACTTATGACACTCAGTGTTGCCGAAGAAGATATGGGCATGATTATCGGTAAGCGTGGCAAAATTGCTAAAGCTATCCGTACTGTAATGAAAGCTGTTGCAAAAATCGACAACAGAAAGGTTACTGTAGAAATTAAGTAAAAATATGGGCAATTTAGCCCATATTTTTTTATTAATCACTTCTCTCTCATATTGACTTTTCTTATTAAAGATACTATAATAAGAATAGTTAAATTATTATTTTATGGGAGTTGTTAAATATGTTAAAGCCATTAAAATTAAAACCCGAATTTAAAGAAATCATTTGGGGTGGAAATAGATTAAAAAATGAATACAATAAAAAATCAGAATTAAATAATATAGCAGAAAGCTGGGAATTGACTGTAAGAAACGACGGAATGAACATAATCGAAGGTGGTAAATATGATAATGTTTCACTTGGCGATTATATCAACCAAAATGGATTTGATGTTGTTACAAACAAAAAATTAGATCGCTTTCCCTTGCTTATAAAGTTTATAGATGCACAAGATAATCTTTCAGTACAAGTGCATCCAGATGACGCATATGGGTTAAAAAATGCTAACAGTCTTGGTAAAACTGAGATGTGGTATATTATCGATGCCAAGCCTGGAGCAAAGCTTGTTTATGGACTTAAGCCAAATTGTACAAATGATATGTTTAAAAAAGCAATTGAAGATGGCAACGTCGAAGCTATGCTAAATTATGTACCTGTTAAAAAAGGTGATGTATTCTTTATTCCGTCAGGTTTAGTTCACGCCATCGGCTCTGGAATTTTACTTGCTGAAATTCAACAAAATTCAAATATTACATATAGAGTTTATGACTATAATCGTATAGGCAAAGATGGGAAACCTCGCGATTTACATATAGTCGATGCTCTCAATGTAATTGTTAATAGAACGCCAGAGGAAATTGAGAAAATTCGTTTTTCTACAAATGCAAAAAATGATAATTGTTTGGCTTGTTGCAATTACTTTAATGTAGATAAATTCAATATTGATGGCACTTTAGAATTTTCGGCAAATGCCGAAAGCTTCAATTCCATTCTCTGCTTAGACGGCGTTGGCGAAATCGAATTTAACGGAGAAAAATTTACTTTAAACAAAGGAGATAGCTACTTCATACCTGCAAAGATAGGTGATTACTGTATTAGTGGAAATGTTGAAATAATAATTTCAAAAATTAATTAAAACACGCCGAGGATATTCCTCGGTGTGTTTTTCATTCCATCAATTTTTTATTAAATTTTTTACAAGTTGCCCTTATACATATATATACAATAAACCAAATTATAAAATAAGTTATAATAAAAATAGCAGTAAAAATAGCGATAACTACCCAATTAAATGGTATCCATGAATTAACAAGATAGCAGCCTACATATGCTATATAAAGTGTAAATAAATGTAAAAAAAGTGATTTAGCAATTCCCCAATTCTCTATTTGATTAAATACACTTGCACCTGCATGTATAAATGCTAAAGCGTATGTTGATATAATTGCTATAAATACTTCAGGTCCAGTTAATGAAAAATTTTTTATCGAAAATGAAAGAATGAGATAAACTATTCCTGCAACTATTGGACCCAAACCACCAAATAAACAGCCTCTTAGTAAAAAATTTTTAAAAATATTATTATTCATTCAAAATCCAATCCTTTCTTTCACTATTTTTAATTGTCTTCTCGAAACATAATCCTTATATCCGTTTTTTAGCAATACTAGCAAGGCTCCACCAAAAGATACCTCAAATTTCTCAATTTTTTTTATATTTACTATACAAGATTGGTTTATTTTTACAAAATTATTATCTAACATTTGTTCAATCTCGTATAATCTTCTTTTTATTTGAAAACTCTCATTTGCCGTAATAGCAAAAATTTTGTTATTTTCAACTGTAAATGAATATATATCGCTTGGCATAAGTTTAATTATAGTATTATTTTTATATCCTACAAATTCAAGTAAGTTACTTTCAATCAATAATTCAATTTCTTTAACTAAGTTATTTACTTCGTGCGCATATATGATCACTTCTTCATCTTTAGCATTATCAATTATCGTTGTACATTTCATTTTTTTTACCTCCTTATAACAACATTTTAATTTATGTCAATGAAAAATTCAATATAAGTATTTTATTCGGTTATATTTTCATAGTAAATGGCATTAAAAACAGAGGGTTAGATTTTATAACCCTCTGTTTTGTATTATTCACAATTTTCCCAGTTATGATATACTTCAGTTACATCATCATTGTCTTCAAGGTGCTCAATAAGTAAACTCATATATTTGATATCATCATCAGATGTTAGAGTAACATAAGTAGAAGGAATTTTATCATGTTCAGCTGAAACGTATTTGAAACCAGCTTGTTCAATTGTGGCAGCAACAGATTCTAAATCAGCATCCTCTGTATAAATAATATAAGCCTCTTCATCTGAAATAAAATCAGCAGCGCCTGCCTCTAATGAAGCTTCCATAAGCGAATCCTCATCATATCCTTCCTCTTTGGATATCATTATAACACCTTTATCTTCAAATAGATAGCCAACACAACCAGTTGTTCCAAGATTTCCCTTGTATTTACTAAAATAAGAACGTATTTCGGGAGTTGTACGGTTAGTGTTATCAGTTGCGGCGGTAACTATTACTGCTACACCACCAGGACCATATCCTTCATATCTCATTTCTTCAAGAGCTGCAGCATCGCTTGAGCTTGCTTTCTTGATTGTTCTATCAATATTATCATTAGGAACGTTGTTTGACTTTGCTTTTTGAATAAGTTGAGCAAGTTTAGAGTTCGAAATTGGATCAGGTCCGCCAGCTTTTACTGCTATTGCAATCTCCTTACCAATTTTAGTGAAGATTTTTGCTCTTTGAGCATCTGTCTTCTCTTTTTTATGCATTATATTTTTCCATTTACTATGTCCAGACATTTCTAAACCCCTAAAATTATATTTTTTCTGTTTTTTTCATGCATATAAGACCAAATGCTGTACCTAAAACTGTTTTTGTAGCATTTGTTAATCTTATACGTGTATTTCTAATATTAATATCTTCATTGGTTGCTATTTGACAATTATGATAGAATTTGTTGAATGCGCCACATACATCAATAATATATCTTGTTATTATAGATGGCTCATAATCCTTAATAGCACCTGTAACTGCTTCATTAAACTTAGAAAGAACCTTTAATAAATCAGCTTCTTCAGGGACCGTAATAACAGGTGATGTGACATTATAATCAATACCACTTGACTTTTCAAGAATACCGCAGGTACGAGCGTATGTATATTGTGCATATGGTCCTGTATTCCCCTCGAAGCTAAGAGCATCTTTCATAACAAAGTTAATATCTTTTATTCTATTGTTGTACAAATAATAGAAAACGACAGAACCGACACCAACAGCTTCCGCAACCTCTTCTTTGTTAGGAAGATTGGGGTTTTTTTCATCAATTATTTCGCTAACCTTTTCAATTGCTGTGGCAAATAAATCCTTTAGCAAAATAACATTTCCCGTACGTGTTGCCAGCTTTTCGCCATTGATGCTTACTGTACCGTATGGTACATGTACAAGCTTATCATACCAGTCGTATCCCATAAGCTCAACAACCTTAAACCATTGTGCAAAATGCAAGCTTTGTCCTGCCGATGTAACATATATACACTTATCAAATTTATAAGTGTTTTTACGATATACAGCGGCAGCAATATCTCTTGTGGGGTATAGAGTTGAGCCGTCCTTTTTAAGTATTAAGCATGGTGGCATATTATATTCAGACAAATCAACAATGGAAGCACCATCATCGATTTTTAAAAGGCCACTATTTCTTAATTTTTCAACCTGTGCAGGCATTTTATCAGTATAAAAGCTTTCGCCCTTATAGCTATCAAATTCAATGCCGAGCTGTTTGTATGTTTTTTGATATTCCTTGAGGCTGATTTCTACAAACCATTTCCAAAGCTTAGTGTTGGTTTCGTCTCCATGTTCAAGCTTTGTAAATTCATTACGCGCCTTTTGGTTTAATGTTTCATCTATTTCCGCTTCGTGATGGAATTTAACATATAATGATACAAGCTCATCAACACCATTTTCCTCAACTTGCTTTTCCGAGCCCCACATATTATAAGCAACAATTAATTTACCAAATTGAGTTCCCCAGTCACCAAGGTAATTTATACCAACACACTCATAACCTTGAAATTCATGAAGCATTTTTAATGAATGTCCTATAACGGTTGTACCTAAATGTCCAATATGGAATGGTTTAGCAACGTTTGGTGATGAATAGTCAAATACAGCAACCTTACCAACACCAGAAAAATCAGAACCATATTTTTCTTTCTTATTCTCTATTTCAAATAAAACATTCTTAATTAAATAATCATTTGAAACAAAAATATTAACATAACCATTTACAGCTTCAACCCTTGATACAACAGAAGAAGAAAACCTTTCAGCTACCTCTTTTGCTATCATAGGTGGAGCTTTTCTTAAAATTCTGCTTAATTTAAAGCATGGAAATGCAATATCTCCCAGCGTAGAGTCTGGAGGATATTCAAACATTGCCAGTATATCGTGTTTTTCAAGCTGTATTTCGCTTGAAATACACTTCAGGCATTCTGATAAATCTGCCGCAACTGCATTTTTGAAATTATACATATTTTATTATCCCTTTTATATTAGTCGTTATGCTTATCAAGTAATGAGTGAATTTTTTGTACAGGATTAAGCAAGCTACTAATAGATGCGTCATTATTGATTGTATCGATAAGATACGAAACATACTTACTCATATTAACATCACAGTACCATTCTCTTGAAAGGATTTCTTTTGTATGATATGTCAAGTTTGTTGCAAATATCTTGTCAAAAATTCCATCAGCATATGCCTTGTCAAATTTATCCAATCCATTGCAGAAAAGTGCAAATGTTGCAAATACGAATACTCTTTTTGCTCCTCTTTCCTTTAATTGAAGAGCAACATCTATCATAGAATCACCAGATGAAATCATGTCATCTACAACAATTACATCTTTACCAGTTAAGTCGTTGCCAAGGTATTCATGAGCCTCTATTGGGTTTTTGCCATCTATAATTATTGAATAATTACGTCTCTTATAGAACATACCAAGCTCTATACCAAGAACCGAAGCAATATACATTGAACGTCCAATAGCGCCCTCATCAGGAGAAACAACCATTATATGCTCCTTATCTAGCTTAACGTCGGAAACGTTTCTTAAAAGAGCTTTAAGCATTTGATATGCAGGTCTTACATTATCAAAGCCACTTAATGGAATTGCGTTTTGAACTCTTGGGTCGTGAGCATCAAATGTAATAATATTTGTAACACCCATACTTGTAAGTTCCTGAAGTGCAAGCGCGCAGTCAAGTGATTCTCTTGCAGAACGCTTATGTTGTCTTCCCTCGTAAAGCATTGGCATAATTACGCTTATTCTTCTTGGCTTTCCACCAGTTGCCGCAATTACTCTTTTAAGGTCCTGGAAATGGTCATCAGGACTCATTGGTACCTGCATTCCATACATTTTATATGTAACACCATAATTAAAGCAATCTGAAATAATATATAAATCAAGACCTCTCATAGATTCGTTAATAAGAGCTTTTGCTTCACCAGAGCCAAATCTTGGACATTGAGCATCAACAATAAAAGTTTTGTCTGTGTTTCTTAATTTTTTCAAATAATGGTCAACTTGAGCAGTAAACTCCTCGCATCCTCTCATTCCAATTACTTTTAATTCACCATTTAAATGTTCGTTCATATTTTCCCCCGTTTGTGTCTTTTTTATTTTGTAACTGTAATTTTTGCAATAACGTTTGATTTATCAGGATCAATTCCCTTTGCTATAACAAGTTTAAGTGCAAAAATTTGCATAGCGAGAGCGAAAATAAATGGCATTGTGAGTTCACAGCCAGTATTTTCAATCATTATCTTGTTTTTAGAATCGCATATATCAGCTACATCAGTGATAACAACAGTATTTGCCCCAACTGTTGCTAATTTATCTAACATCATTTTTGCATCTTGAAGCATAGTGCCACTTTGAGCAAGCACGAATGCAAGGTCATTATTATGTAATTGAGCAACTGGACCATGATAAAAATCAGATATAGGATATCCTTTTACCTTCATTTTATTAGTTTCAAGTATCTTTAGCGCTCCTTCAAGTGCAATGGGATACGAAATACCTCTACCAAGAACAACAGCTTCTCTGTATTCAAGTAATGATGAAACAATATTTTCTATTTGATTTGGTAAATAATCAAGAGCCATACTTACTTGTTGTGGAAGATTAGACAATGCAGTTGAAAGCTCTCTATTTTCACTCCACCGTGCACATAATAAAGCAAGTAAATACATCTGTGATGTAAATGTTTTTGTTGCTGCTATACTCTTTTCTTCATTGGCATTGCAAAAAAGATGAAATTTTGCAGTTTTTGCTATGAGTGAATCTTCATTATTTGTAATCGCAACTGTTATCATACCCTGTTTGTTAGCACTTTGTAAAACCGCATTAACATCTTCAGCTCTTCCAGATTGAGAAACACCAATAACAAGCGTATTACTGAAGTTAAGCTCTTTACCATATTGCGTGAATACCGAGGGAGTACCAAGAGTGCAAGGTATGCCCAATACAATACCAAATAAATACTGCGCATAAACACATGCGTGGTCAGATGTTCCTCTGGCGGCAAAATAAATGTTATTTATATTATTTTCTTTTATTTGTTCAACAAGCTTATCCAAAGTAAATTGATTCTTTTCTTTCAAGCTTG
Organism: Clostridia bacterium; assembly: GCA_017937135.1. Taxonomy (GTDB): domain Bacteria; phylum Bacillota; class Clostridia; order Oscillospirales; family CAG-272; genus RGIG2000. The sequence goes on from JAGBEE010000020.1 coordinate 88,684, forward strand.
CTAAAACATTTGGTTGTTGCCTTATTTCTTTTTCTAAATTAATCATTTTGTATTCCGCCTTTTATTTACGATTAGAAAGAACTTCTTTTTCGTATTTTTTAACCTCTTTAATCCAATCCATTCCTACGCTAACACCACATTCGTCACAATATTTATCCCATACTGCTTCAAATGGCATTGTTTTTAATTCCTCAAGAACAGCAAGTCTTGATGTATAGTCAAGTGAATATTCGTAATCTTTTAGTGTCTGTGTGGGCTCAAGTAAAGCAAAAAGTAACGCTTTTGATAGGTTTCTTGCGCCTATTACCCATGCTGCAATTCTATTTATACTTGCATCAAAGAAATCAAGACCAATGTGGATTCTGTCCATTTCACCACTTCTAACTATTTCTTGCGCAATTGCTTTAAGCTCATCATCGAAAATTACAACATGATCACTATCCCATCTTACAGGACGAGATACATGAAGTAACAATCCTGGAGTAAACTGGAGCGCTGTGCTGATTTTGTCAGAAATATATTCTGTTGGGTGGAAATGTCCGGCATCAAGTGTTAAATACTGACCTTTTTTAGCGCAATATCCAAGATAAAAATCATTTGAACCAATAGTGCAGCTTTCAGCACCAATTCCAAACACCTTACCTTCAAGAGCTGCAACATTATATTTAGGATCAACCTCAACGGCAAATATTTGATCAAGCGAATCCTCAAGACGTTTTCTGTAACCATTTCTATCAACAGGTATATCCTTGAAACCATCCGGAATCCAATAGTTACTTGCACAAACCTCGCCCATCTCTTTACCTATATACTCAGCAACCTTTCTTGTTGCAATAACGTGGTCGATCCAAAATTTACGAATTTTCTCATCATGATGACTAAGTGTAAAGCCGTCATCTGAATACGGGTGTGAAAAACAAGTAGGGTCAAGATTTAGTCCAAATCCATTTTTCTTAGCCCATTTAATCCAAACATCATAATGCTCAGGCTTGATTTGATCTCTTGGAACTGATTCACCTTTATTATCAAGATAAATTGCATGTAAGCTAAGCTTCTTTTTACCAGGTATCATTGAAGCTGCCTTTTCAAAATCCGCTTGAAGTTCACTTATGTTGCGTGCTGCGCCAGGATAATTTCCAGTTGTTTGAATACCACCTGTTAGTGGTCCCTTGCTTTCAAAGCCCTTTACATCATCACCTTGCCAACATTGGATAGAAATAGGCACATTTTTAAGCTTCTCAATAACCTTATCGGTATCAACACCAATTTGTGCATACATTTCTTTTGCAATTTGATACATTTGTTCTTTATTTTTGTTCATAATTTACTCCTTTGTGCAGATTGATAAAAATCTTTGATATGCTTCTTCCCAAGCATCATTGTGTTTGGGCTCATAAACCTTAACATCGAATGAATTTCTAATTATATCTCTTGCTTCTGAAATATCTTTAATTTCGCCAGCAGCAATTGCTTGCATTGAAATATTACCTATAGCAGTTGCTTCGACTGGTCCAGCATGCACAACTCTATTAGATGCATCAGCTGCCCACTGGCAAAGTATCGCTTCCTTAGTTCCTCCACCGACAATATTTATTGATGAATAACTCTTGCCAGTCATTTTTTCAATTGTTTCTATTGTCTGTCTATAGCATAACGCAAGGCTTTCAAAAATACATCTTACAACCTCTCCAACCGTTTGTGGAATCTCTTGGTTAGTTGCCTTGCAAAACTCTCTTATTCTTCCTGGCATATCTCCTGCAGGTGAAAATAAAACATTATTTGGATCAATAAAGCATTTAAATGGCTTAGATTGTAGAGCTTTTTCAGTGAGCTCGTCAAAGGTATATGTAAAGCCTTCTCTTTTCCACTGTCTACGTGATTCTTGCTCAAGCCAAAGTCCCATAATATTTTTGAGAAATCTTATCTTTCCGCCCGCTCCACCTTCATTTGTGAAGTTATATTTCATAGAAAGCTCATTTATAACAGGCTCGTCCGTTTCAACACCCATCAATGACCATGTTCCACTACTTATATAAACAAATTCATCTCCACGCTTTGCAGGAACAGCTATTACAGCACTTGCTGTGTCATGAGCAGCGATATTCACCACATCAGCTTGTATATTGCCAATCTCTGAAATCAGCGCTGAGGTAAGCTTGCCAACCTTGTGCCCAGGCATAACGATTTGTGAGAACAAACTTTCCTTTATTCCAAATGCATTAAGTAATTCTTTAGAAATAACTCTATTTTTAGCATCTAATACTGCACCTGTTGATGCAATAGTATATTCTGTATATTTCTCTCCAGTTAAGAAATAACCAAGCAAATCTGGAGTAAAAAGAAGTCTTTCTGCATTCTCAACTATATACGGTCTGTCTTTTAAATCAGCAACTAATTGGTATATAGTATTAAAATTCATTGTTTGAATTCCTGTAATACCATACAGAGTTTCAAATGGAACTGTATTAAATGCATAAGGCTGAATATTATCAGTTCTGGAATCACGATAATGATACGGATTTGCCATAAGTGAACCATTTTTGTCAATATATCCGTAATCAACACCCCATGTATCTATACCAATGCTTTTGATGTCCTTATCATCAGAAAGTGCACATTTAGAAATAGACGTTTTTATTTCGTGAAAAATCCTTAGAATATCCCAACAAAAATTATTATTGGTACTTACTGGCTCATTGGGAAAACGATGATTTTCACATATTTCTATTTTCTTGCCATCAAATGAACCTACTATTCCTCTACCGCTTGAAGCTCCGAGGTCTATTGCCAACATTTTAAGCTTAGACATAAAAATTCCTCTTTCAAAATTTTTTACTGATAATATTACATTATAAACGCAATATACCGTTTATATTATATCAATGCAACGATAAAATTTCAAGTGTTTTCCTAAATAATATTAAATAAATATATTATAAAAACAACCTGTGAATTTACAGGTTGTTTTGTATATTGTTATTTAAGTTCTAGAACGGTTACACCGAAATCTCCTTCGCCATATTCACCGTTTCTATACTTTTTAATTCTGTCATCCCTTCTAAAAAAGTCCCAAAGTCCTTTTCTTAAAGCTCCTGTTCCCTTTCCATGAACTATTGTTACACTTTTTACTCCAAAGATGATTGCCTCATCAATATACTTGTCAATTTCAGCCCAAGCTTCTTCAATATTTCTACCTCTGACATCATAAGATGGAGAAAATTCTTTTGTAATAAGTGTTTTTTTCTTGGTAACAGTATTGTTTGTTTTATTAGAATCAAGCTTATTTGCAATATTTTCTGTAACAAGCATAAGATTCTTAATATTTGTTTTTGTTTTTGCAATACCAGATTTAACTAATACATTTCCATTTTTATCTGGATTTTCAAGAAGAATAGCTTCACTACCTAAATTTTTTAATATGACCCTATCGCCCTTTACAAGCTCTCTGGGTAAAACATAATTTTCATCAAGTTCCTCGATTGGATTGTATATATCATCATCATGTAAAAGCTTTGCTCTAAGCTCTTTTTTCGCATCCGCATATTTTTTAGAAAAGTCCAAAGAGTCCTTTTCCTTTTGGAGCTTATCAAGTTTATCAAAAACAAACTCTGCGCTAACCTTAGCACCAGAAATCATTTCTCGTGCTCGTTGTAGCATTCGTTCACTTTCCTTTTCTGCATTTCCAAGCTTTTCTTTTAACTCTTTTTCAGCAGAAATCTTAAATGACTCAAACTCTTTTCTTAACTCTAATGCTTTATTTTTTTCTTTTTCAAATTCTATTCTTTCTCGTTCAAGCTTTTCTATAACACCCTCAAAGTTGCGTGAATCTTCAGAAATAAGCTCTTTAGCTCTTGATATTATCTCATTATTGATTCCAAGCTTTTGAGAAATAAGAAAAGCATTTGACTTGCCAGGAGAACCAATGATTAAACGATATGTTGGTTTCAGTGTATTAATATCAAACTCACACGAAGCATTTGAAACTCTATCAGTATTAAGAGCAAACGCTTTTAATTCAGCATAGTGTGTTGTCGCAGCACATAGAGATTTTTTTGTTAAAATCACTTCTAATATTGATTGCGCAAGCGCAGCACCTTCTATTGGATCTGTACCAGCACCGAGTTCATCAAATAACACCAATGATTTATCAGTTGACTCATTTAATATATTTACTATAGAAACCATATGAGATGAGAAGGTAGAAAGAGATTGCTCAATGCTTTGTTCATCGCCTATATCAGGAAAAATACCATCAAAAATGCATAGTTTCGCAGTATCTGCAGGTATGTCAAGGCCGGATTGCGCCATCAACGAAAACAAACCAATGGTCTTGAGTGTAACAGTTTTGCCACCTGTATTAGGTCCAGTAACCACAAGCATGTTATAGTCATAGCCCAAAGAAATGTTTATTGGAACAACCCTTTCTTTGTCCAATAATGGATGCCTAGCTCTTTCATATTGTATTTCGCGCTTTTCGGTAATAACTGGCGTAATCGCGTTCATTTTATAAGACAATTCAGCACATGCAAAGCAAAACGCTATTTCTGTAATATTGTTATAGTTATTTTTTAACTGCATTGCAAAATTGGCAATATCAGCAGAAAATTCAGCTAATATTCGTTCAATTTCAGCTGATTCCTGACTCATTAGAGTTCTCAATTCATTATTTGCCTCAACTACAGCTAATGGTTCAATAAACAAGGTCGCACCTGTTCCAGATGTGTCATGAATTAAACCTTTTATTTCATTTTTATCCTCTGATTTAACTGGTAAAACATACCTGCCATTACGCATAGTAACCAAGGCATCTCTTAAATGTTTTGATTTTTCACCAATTAGATAGCTTTGTAACACTTCCCTTATTTTATTACTTTGATAGCGAATTTTTCTTCTAATATCAGCAAGCATAGGACTCGCGTCATCTGCTATTAAATCTTCTCCAATAATTGATTTATAAATTCGTTCTTCTAAGCTTTTATTTGGCACCAAGCGATTAAATATTTCAGATAAAATACATGGCTTAATTGTATCTGAATGAATATATTCTAGTAATGCTCTTGTTGTTGATAACACAATAGCAACATCAAGCACCTCTCTTGGCGAAAGAATAGAATTCTTTTCCGCTTTCTCAATTGTGTCTAAAATTTCAGGAATACTATTAAAAGACGGTGCACCTTTAATGCCCGTCATTTCTTTTGCATTAGCTGTTAATTCAAGTCGTCTTTTTACAGTTTCAGTATTTGATGAAGGCATCAAAGTAATTGCCCTCTTTTTAGCACCTTCCGTAAGGGCAAGTGAGGAAAGAATATTTTTTATTTTTTCAAATTCAAGTATCCTTACAGATTTTTCAAGATTTAACATTATACATCCTAACTATAATAATGATTTATAAAATTCTAAAGTATAAAAATTCCTTTCAAGTTGATTTAAAAGAAACCTTTCACACGTATCAAAAAAAATGTGCCATTGACTCTCATCTAAATTAAAGGACAAAAAGCGTTCAGGTTTAGATGAAATAATATAATTTATTGCCATATATACTCCTTCAGGAATAATGGCAATGGGTTTTGATAATCCACGCTGTGAAAACTCATTTTCGGCATTTGCAAAAAATAATTCATTTTTGCATTTTTCACAATACAAAACCCCGTTGACGATATCAAAATAAGATGATTTCAAATTGGCTTGTCCACAAGAAATACAACTATCAAAATTGGGTGAAAAGCCAGATTCTACAGCTATTCTTAGCTCAAAAGAGGCTCTTATTATCTCAAGCGGTTTTATATTTTCTGAAATTGCAAAAAGTGTATTTAATGTTAATTTCAGAATAGCATCTTCGTTGTTTCCCTCTTGTGCTATATCATTCACTATATCACAAATAAATGATGCCAGCGCAAGCTTAGTAATATCATTTCTAATTGGATAATAGTTTTCAATTAAATCGCTATCAGTAATGTAATAATAATTGCCCTTTTTTCTCAAGCCGTAAGTAGCATATGAAAATAACTGAGAAGCTGCCATATGCCTATTTCTAACACTTTTTGCGCCTTTGCTTACAACATATAACTTACCATATCTTTCAGTCAAAATTGTTAAAAGTTTATCGTTTTCACCGATGTCTCTTTCTTGTATAACGAGCCCGTTCTTTTTTATTTCGGTCATTATATCTCCTTGAGATTATAGCCCAAATTATTTAAATTCAATGTGCTGTCTCTCCATTTTTCTTTAACCTTCACCCAAAGATTTATATATACCTTTATACCAAAAAATCTTTCAAGGTCTTCTCTTGCATATGTTCCGATTCTTTTTAGCGTTTCTCCATTTTTCCCAATAATTATTCCCTTATGCGAAGCTTTTTCACAATAAATATCAGCACGAACTCTTATGATACTTCCATCATCCTTAAATTCTTCAATCGAAACAGCCGTTCCATGCGGAACCTCGTCAGAAAGAGTTCTAAGTATTTTTTCACGTATTGTTTCGGCAACTATACTTCTTTCCGGCTGGTCAGTAATAATGTCTTCCGGAAAAAACCAATCACTTTCAACTAAAAATTTTTCACATTCAGCAATTACGTCACTAATTCCTTGTCCTTTTGAAGCGCTTGTTGGAACAACAGCATCAAACTTATAATATTTATCATACTCAGTTATTGTCTGTGCTATCTTTTCAGGTGTTGCCATATCAATTTTATTTAATACAAGTATTGATGGTAATTTAGTACGCTTAATTCTCTCTATAATATCTTTTTCTATTTCACCAAGACCATAGTTAACATCAGCAATTAAAATAACAGCATCAGAGCTACCGATAGAAGAATCGGATGCTGCAAGCATGTATTCACCAAGCTTAGTTCTCGGTTTTTGGAAGCCTGGTGTATCGAGAAATACTATTTGGTCTTCTCCTTTAGTATAAATTCCTGTTATTCTATTACGAGTTGTTTGAGGCTTTGAAGATACAATAGCAATCTTTTCACCCAAAATGGCATTCAAAAGCGTGCTTTTACCCACATTTGGTCTGCCAACTATTGCAATAAAAGTCGTCTTTTTCATTAAAATCCAATTATCTCCATAATTTCTTTTTGTCTTCTAAACATATCTTTTTCATCTTCTTTAGATGTTTCGTGATCATATCCAAGCAAATGCAACGTGGAATGAACTGTTAAAAATGCAACCTCGTGATATGTGCTGTGACACAAGTGATGACCTTGAAGCATAGCTCTTTCTAATGATATAACTATATCTCCAAGCGGCACTGGCTCTGGACATCCATCAATAGCCGAAAAATCATCATACATTGGAAATGACAGCACATCAGTAGCTGAATTTTTATTTCTATATTCTTTATTCAATTCTTTGATTTGCTCATTATCAGTAAATGTAACAGAAAGCTCTGCATCCTTATCAAAGCCTTCATAAATCAATGTGTTGAAAATTGCTTTTCTAACTATTGATTTCATTGATACTCTTACATCAACAATTTCTTGCTCATTTTTAAAATATACAGTTAATTTCATTTTCTGTTCCCTCTTTGATTTTTTAATTCTTTTTCATATTTGTCATAAGCAACTATTATTTTTTGAACTAACTTATGACGAACAACATCCTTTTCTGTAAATGAGTGAATTGCTATATCTTCAACATTTTTAAGAATCTTAACTGCCTCGGCAAGCCCGCTCTTTTTTCCATCAGGCAAATCAGTCTGAGAAAGGTCGCCGGTTACAACAACCTTGGAGTTAAAGCCTATTCGTGTTAAAAACATCTTCATCTGTTCAGGTGTAGTATTTTGCGCTTCATCAAGTATAATAAACGAATCATCAAGTGTTCGTCCTCGCATATATGCCAAAGGGGCGATTTCTATAACCATTTTTTCCATATATCTAGCACAGTTATCTGGACCAAGCATTTCATATAGCGAATCATATAATGGTCTAAGATATGGATCAATCTTACTTTGTAAGTCTCCTGGCAAAAAGCCAAGTCGCTCACCAGCCTCAACAGCGGGTCTTGTCAAAATAATTCTTGTTATTTCTTTTCCTCTTAATGCTTTAACAGCCATTGCTACAGCTAAAAAGGTTTTTCCCGTTCCAGCTGGACCTATTCCCAATGTAACCGTATTATTTTTTATACAATTAACATATTTTTGCTGGCCCAAGGTTTTGGCTTTTATTGGTCTACCCTTGGCACTTACACAAAAGCAACTGTCATCAAGTTCATTTAATTCGTTAGTTTTGTTGTCATTCACCATGGAAATAACATAATCAACTGTTTGATCTGTTATAACGCTATTTATCTCGGTCATTTTCTTTAAATACGTTAATGCTTCATGCGCCTTAGTTACTCCCTCGGCTTCTCCGCTTATAATTATACAATCACCAATTTCATTATTAGATGGTCGATTAATAATCCTTACACGGAATGCATTCTCAATAGCATTAATGTTTGCATCAAACGCACCGAAAATAGCGCTAGTTGCATCTGGGGATGATGTATTTAAGATCCTTTCTGCCATGATTCCTCCATTTTAACATCATTCAACTATAATTTCTATTCCTTGTGCTATATCCTCAAGACAATACAAACTACAGTCAATATAAAAATAATTTTCATCAAAATAAGAATTAATCTTTTTTGAAATAAGCTCCGTGCCACAAAGTTGTATATCCATTTGCTTCCTTAGCTCCAAAAAAGCAAGGTCAACAACTTCATCCTTTGTATACTTTACTCTTTGCATTTCATATTCATAAAATTTTGTAGTTATTCGTTTAAATGGAAGATTATTTACTCCAAATAAATTAATATCTTCTTCTTTTATTATTTTATCATAAAGTACACCTGAATTTCTATACTTTAATGAAAAATTTATTATATTTGAAAATATTTTATAAGAATTTTCTGTATATACCTTACCCGTATAAGATTTTTTTAATGTTTCATATGGTATTTTAATAAATATTTGCTTGTTTACATATGCTTTTATCTCACCTTCTGCATGTACATATCTAATCCCCATAGATTGTGATTCCAAAACACCAGAAATTAATAAATCTCCTTTTTTTACTACATCGCCAACATTTATTACTTTTTTTCCATTTTTTATGCTTATAGAAACAATCTGACCATCATATTTTGAAATAACATTTGTGTATGTATTTTCTTTGATCGGCTCTTCGTTTAAAATTTCTCTTACATGTACATTCGCTGTATTTCCCTCGATATTTACAGATATCCAAGCAATATTTTTTGAATTTAATAAAAATCTATTATGTAATTCATCATAGTTAATACCCGGAATAAAGCTTCCAAGCGTTAATCCAGCGCTTTCGAGCTCTTTTACAATTACTTCATTCTTAATTTTTGAGTTGCCATCTATATTTATTTTCCATACAATATTTGACGATATATATATCGTCAATAAAATAAAAACTATACCGATAATCAGACCACATCTGTTTTTTATTTTATAAATTTTTGCAAGTAGTCCATATGGTTCACTAAAATGTGCGTCGATGGTATTTGTTTTTAATATCTCCTTATATTGTTTCAAATATTTTGTATAAATTTCAATAAAAAATTTTTCATTATCAAACAATAATTTAATATAGGTAAGGTTATTAGTTATTATGAGATCTAGCACCCTACTTTTTTCTTTGATGCTTATACAAATTCTTGTTTTTGAATATAATCCGTTAATCATATTTTCCAACTCTTTCAATTGTATATTTCATTATTATTCCTCTTATAGAAACTCTTCCTTGTGAAAATGCCAGCATCGAAAGAGATGCACCCTCAATTTTCAAAAGATAATCTTTAGTACGTATTATAATTTCATTACATTCATATTTTTTTATCCCTATGCAACCATCTATATTCAAAATTGTATTCCCTATAAATTGTGCATTTGGTACATTACTTATTCCTTCAAGTGGAATATCAAATTTATCAGAAATAATTTCTTCCAGCTTCTTTTTATGCATTTTAAATACCTCAAAATTCATATAATTGTAATAGTAAATTTTATGAATTGGATGTGATAATAATAACACGAAAAATAACAAATATTATTTTTACTTTTTCATTAATAATTATATTTATTTTATTTTTGACAAATGTAAAATATATTTCAAGCTCTATATATTCATCGTTATTCTTTTGCGCTAAACGAGTAATACCTACACTATTTCCTTTTATGTTTTTATGCGAGATATTATCGAGAAATTTGTCTATTCCAAATAGATTCAATAAATTTTTCTTTAAAATCGCAAATAAATTAGGCATTTGTCAAAAACATATCAAAGCAATTTTTTTAGGATGTATATGCGGATTTGTTAATGGTCCAAAATTAATAACTCAAACCGATTCCCCTGCTTCTTTAAATTCAGAAGAAATAACAAGCTCAGTTTTTCTTTCTTCTAATGCCAGCATTAGTTTCGTTGTAGGAATAGTTGGAGGCTTTATATGGAACAGCTTGACCTTTGGCATTTTTTTATACTTAACACAAATTATCAGCTCAATAATTATAAACAAAATATATTTCGATAAAAAGCAATCAATTCTAATTTTTAACAAAGAAAAAACCACCTCATTCTTTAATAGCATATCAAATTCTATATATTCTTCAACTCAGACAATGATAATAATCTGTTCTTACACAATAATCTTCTCTTTAATCATTGATCTATTATCGTTATATTTAGCATCACATCTAAATAGCGAAATTTTTTCATTTATTGCATCATCTATGGAGTTCACAAAAGGCGTTTATATAGCTACTCAACATAAAAACATTCAGTATTCTGCATTTTTAACAGGATTTAGTGTTGGTTTTGGAGGATTATGTGTTGCGGGTCAAACATTCTCTGTATGTGAAGGCTTTAAATTAAAAAAGAGCCTTTATATTGCCCTAAAAGCGATACAAGGAGTTATTTGTGGTTTAGCGTCAATTATTTTTGTTACCATTTATAATTTAGAATGTACTAAAGAAAAATTAGTCTTTACAGAAATTAATAGTAATTATATTTTTAATTCTATCATAATATCAATTTTTTTATTTTTCTCATTAAAATTATTAAAAATTTTTATCAAATCACATTTTTTTCAAAAGCACTATTGATTTTTTGTTAATTTATAATTATAATATTAACAGCAATCAAAAAAGGAGATATGATATGGATACAACTGCCCCTACCAACCCGCGAGGGTATTTAAAAATTGAACATTGCTTGTGTCAATATCATGACCTTGCATAATTTGTTTTTTATACCCTCTTATCTATAAAATAGGAGGATTAAAATGGAAGAAATTAAAGAAATTATAAATACCATAGATGAGTTGTTAGAAACTCACAATTACTCTGGAATAAAAAATCTTTTAAAAGATTTTGAACCAGCTGACCTTTCACTGGTTTTAGAGGAATTTCCTAAAAAAATTGGCACACTTTTTCGTCTTTTGCCCAAGGATCTCGCGGCAGAATGCTTTGTAGAGATGGAATCTGATAACCAAGAAAGACTTCTCTCTTCTTTTACAGATAAAGAATTAAAAGAGGTTATGGACGAAATTTACATTGACGATACCGTCGATATTATTGAGGAAATGCCCGCTAACGTTGTTAAAAGGATTTTAAACAACTCTGATCCTGAAACACGAAAAGTGATAAATGAAATTCTAAAATATCCTGATGATTCGGCTGGCAGTTTAATGACTACTGAGTATGTAAGTCTTGATGCAGATATAACCGTTGAAGATGCACTAAAAAGAATCAGACGTACAGGTGTTGATAAAGAAACTATTTATACTTGCTATGTTACAAAGCCTGATCGTACTTTGCTCGGATATGTTACAGCAAAAAAGCTCTTACTTTCAAGTGAAGATATGATTATTGCAGATATTATGGAAACGAGTGTAATTTTTGTTCATACACATGAGGACAAAGAGGTTGTAGCCAAGGAAATGAGTAAATACGACCTTCTTGCACTCCCAGTTGTTGATGCTGAAGAGCGTCTCGTAGGTATTATAACAGTTGACGACGCAATTGACGTTATCGAGGAGGAAGCAACCGAGGATATTGAAAAAATGGCTGCTATTATTCCCTCGGATAAACCTTATTTAAATACCAATCCATTCGAAATTTGGAAAAACAGAATGCCTTGGCTTATATTACTCATGCTTTCAGCAACCTTTACCAGCCAAATTATAACATCATTTGAAGAAAAACTTGCTACATGCCTGGTATTGAATGCATTTATACCAATGATAATGGGATCAGGTGGTAATGCTGGTGGACAAACATCAGTAACAATTATTCGTGGTTTAGCTCTTGAAGAAATAACTATGGGCGATATTTTTAAAATTTTGTTTAAGGAACTTAGGGTTTCGCTTTTGTGTGGCATTACTCTTGGAGCTGCTACCTTTGTTAAAATGATGTTAATTGATCGACTTCTTTTGGGAAATCTTGCAGTTGACGTAAAAATCGCTTTAGTTGTTAGCTTTACTCTATTGGTTACTATCATAGTTGCTAAACTAGTTGGCTGTATGCTTCCTGTTTTAGCGAAACGCCTTGGCTTTGACCCTGCAGTTATGGCGAGCCCTTTCATAACTACTATTGTTGATGTTCTATCACTCTTGATTTATTTTGGAATTTCAACTGCTTTTGTATTAAATATTTAAAAAAAGACCGTTTCAAAAACGGTCTTTTTTGAATATTATATAAATAGGCATTTGCCAAAAGGAGGTGCATTATATCTGCATTGCGTCCTTAAAGTCAATGACCTATGCATTAAAAGCCAAAAAAGCATTGACAGAAAACTATATTGATTCAGAAATTATCAAATTAGAACCATATATGAGCAAAAAAGGTTGTTCATATGGGATAAGGTTTGATTGTGTAAATCTATATGCTGTAGAAAGTGTTTTTAAAAGAAAATCTGTAAAGTATACAGAAATAATAAATATTTAAGGTAATCCGTATGATTTATTTGGATAATGCTGCTACTACGTTTCCTAAGCCTCAATGTGTTTCTGACGAAATAATTAAATGTATAAAAAAATATTGTGGTAACCCTGGGAGAAGCTCGCACAAACTATCAATAACGAGTGCAGAAAAAATCTATGAAACTCGTATATTATTGTCAGAATTATTTAATGCAGAACCAGAAAATGTAGTTTTCACCTACAATACCACTTACGCGTTAAATATAGCTATAAAGTCGCTTATAAAATATTCATCTCATGTATTGATAAGTGATATTGAGCATAATTCAGTTATTAGACCAATTCATGAATTGAGCTTAAAAAAGCTTTGTTCATATGACGTATTTTCAACCGATGGAACTACCGATGACATTATAAATAGCATAAATTCTAAAATAAAGAAAAATACTTCTCTTATTGTTTGTACTCATGTTTCAAACGTAGGTTGTAGATGTCTGCCAATAAAAGATATTGGAAAGATATGTAAAGAAAACAATATTAAATTCATCGTAGATGGAGCACAAAGTGCAGGTATTCATAATATAAACATAAAAGAAATGAATATTGATGCGCTGTGCATCCCAGGTCACAAGGGTTTATACGGACCTCAAGGAGTTGGTGCAATAATATATAACAACGAGAAAACTGAGCGAAGCATTATCCAAGGTGGTACAGGAATTAACTCCTTAGAGCTTACTATGCCAAATTTTCTGCCAGAACGATTTGAAGCCGGAACATTATCAACGCCTTGCATTGCAGGCTTGTGTGAGTCTTTAAAATGGCTAAAAAAGATAGGTGTAGAGAATGTAAAAAGGCATGAGGAGGAATTGTATACTCTTTTAGTAGATCTTTTTTGCGAAAATAATGATGTTTCTTTATATTTAATGAACGATTATCCTGGTAACACATTACTATTTAATGTTAATGGAATATCAGCTACTACTATCGCAAACGAATTAAATAATAGAGATATATGTGTTCGTAGCGGCTTTCATTGTTCTCCCTTTGCTCATAGGTTGCTTAAAACCGAAAAAAGTGGTGCCATTAGAGTGAGTTTTAGTGTGTTTAATACTAAAAACAACATCTATACATTTTTTGATAATTTAACGGATATAATTTGTACAATAAAAAAGTAGGAATCAATATTTAGATTCCTACTTCTCTTTTTAAAATTTTTTTAGTACATAACACAAGTAACATATAAAGAAAAACACCAAAAATTGAGCCTGATGTGTCAATCAAAACATCTATAAAAGATGGCGCTCTTCCATTTGATAAATTTTGATATAAAAATTCATCTATCATACCATAACAAAAAGAAGTACATACAGAAAAAATATAAAGATAATACTTTTTTAATTTTACTGTTTGTACAAAAGCATTTGCTAGGCAAAATCCTAGTAACATATAAACTGAAAAATGTCCAATTTTTCTAACAGGAAACTGAAATTTATTTATAACCTCTTCTGTTATTTCGTTTTCATCCATAAAGATATTTAAAACATTTTCAATAACTCCTTTGCTTGTCTCCGATGATGTCTCTTTATTTTCAAAAGAAAATTTCAAAATTAAGAGCATTGAAACAGCAACTAAAAGCCAAGAAATTGTTATAAATACAAATCTTTTTTTATTCATCTAAAAGCTCCGCAGCATTCGGTATACATGGTGATTTAAAAAAAGCTGTTCCTAATACAAAAATATCAGCGCCTGCTTTTTTTGATATTTTTAATGTTTCTTCGTTTATTCCTCCGTCAACTTGAATGTCAACACTTAAGTCTAATTGAGTTATTTTTTCTTTAATAGCAGTAACCTTTTTCATCATATCGTGCATGAATTTTTGTCCACCAAAACCTGGCTCAACAGTCATAACTAACACCATATCAATTAGTTCCAAATATGGAAAAATTTCTTCAGCTACTGTACCTGGCTTTAATGACAATCCTACTTTTTTACCTTTACTATGAATTAATTCTATTGCATTAATTATTCTTTCGTTATCAAGTGCTTCGATATGAAATGTTATAATATCTGCACCACATGATATAAAATCATTAATATATCTATCCGGCTCAACGATCATGGCATGAACATCTAAAATTAAATCTGTGCATTTTCTTACACAGGAAATCACAGGCATACCAAAACTAATATTGGGAACAAAACATCCATCCATAACGTCGATATGAACATATTTTGACCCAGACTCTTCTATTTTTTTTATTTCAGCTCCTAAATTTAACATATCAGAAGCTAAAATTGATGGTGCTAAAGTTTTCATAAAATCCTCTCAATTTTATTTTGTGACAAAATTTAATTTATTGTATAATATAATATAGAGTTATTCTCACGAACAATGGGTAAGATGGGAATAATAAACTATAAGACGTGTGCTATAAAGTCTTGCCCTTGTTCGTCAACAAGCAAACGCAATGTGCGCTTATTCCTTCTCCTCTTCCTGTAAATCCAAGCTTTTCTTCAGTGGTAGCTTTAACATTAACACAATCTTCATCTATACCAAGCGTATTAGCAATATTTTTTTTCATATCTAATATGTATGGCATCATTTTAGGTGCTTGAGCAATTATTGTACTATCAATATTTTCTACCACATATCCTTTTTTTGTTATTATTTGATTAACTATTGATAGTAAACATAAGCTATTTACATTTTTATATGAATCATCATTATCCGGAAAATGGTAACCTATATCCCTTTCTGCAGCAGCTCCTAAAATAGCATCCGCAATAGCATGAACTAAAACATCTCCATCTGAATGAGCTAAGAGACTTTTGTTAAATGGGATTTTTACTCCACCAATTATTACATAGTTGCCTTCAGTAAAACGATGTACATCATATCCATGCCCTATTCTCATTCCTCGTTCTCCTCCTTGCGCGACATCAAAATTGCTTCTGCCAACGAAATATCATTTTTAACTGTTATTTTTATATTTTCTCTTCCTGTTTCAACTAATTTAACCTTCTCTCCATATGCTTCTACAAGCATACAGTCATCGGTAGCATTAACTCCATTCTCTTTTGCATTTTCTATGCAAAGTTGATATAAATTCTTTTCAAAAATTTGTGGGGTTTGAACGTTCCACATTAGCTCTCTATTTACTGTTTTAACTATAAATCCATTTTCATCAGAAACCTTTACTGTATCAGTGACTTGGGTGGCAGCAGTGGCAGCATTATATTGTTTAGCAACAGTAGCAACCTTAGTAATTATCTTAGGTGTTACTAAGCATCTTGCGCCATCGTGAATTGCAACGTACTTTGATTTAGGCGAAACATGTTTAAATCCGCGCATAGCAGAAATTTGACGTGTTTCACCGCCAATTACAATACATTCGACCTTTCGAAAACCGAATTCGCATACAAGCTGCTCATATTCTTGTGCATCTTCCTTACGGACAACCAATATTATTTCTCTAATATCTTCACAGCCATCAAAAGCCTCTATCGTATGCGCAATAACGCTTTTTCCACAAACTGTTGCTAATTGTTTACTTTCAGTTCCTTGAGAAAACCTCGTTGAATTTCCCGCACATAAAATGATAGCTGAAACATCGCCATGTGGCTTTCCTCTAAAGAGATTTCCAATTATGCTAAATAAACCCAACTTTATTTCCTCCATATCTAGTGTTTTCTACAGTATAACATAAAATAAAATAAAAATAAATAGATAAATAAAAAAAGAACCGAAATTCGGTTCAAATTTTAAAATCCGTAATTCG
The DNA here is from genome assembly GCA_017937135.1 of Clostridia bacterium. Classification (GTDB taxonomy): domain Bacteria; phylum Bacillota; class Clostridia; order Oscillospirales; family CAG-272; genus RGIG2000. The sequence continues at coordinate 105,392 of JAGBEE010000020.1, forward strand.
GTGAAGAATACTCCTATATACCCCTCACCGACACATATACGAATTTAACATCGAAAGCAATCAATATTGTTGTTGCAACCATCTCAACATTTCGTCAAGTTCATTTGAAGAAAGTGAGTTTTTACCATACATAAGATCCATCATTTTTACAAATGAGCCTGAATGATACCTTTCAATAAAATCAAAAGTTACACCACGTATGTATTCTTCCTTTTTAGCATCGGTGTAATAATATCTTTCTTTTCCCTTTTTCTCAGAATGTATAAAGCCTCTTTCTTCGAGTCTTGAAAGAAATGAAATTAGAGTGGGTGCTTTCCACCCCTTGTGCTTTCCGACATTTTCCATAAGATAAGCTGTGTTTACCGGTGAAACCTTACAGTCCCAAAGTGCGACCATCACATCGAACTCCGCTTCCGGCAACTTTCTTATATTGTCCATGTCAATTTCCCTTTCTTTTTAGTGACGCTTCTATATTATACACTTGTCTAATATGTTTGTCAACAGTATTTGACAATTTTTTTCAAATAAAAAAGCACCGTTTTTAAAACGGTGCGACAAGTGTACGATTTTCAAGAAAATTTTTTTGTTACAATTTCCTCTATATCCTTAGCGGTTCTTATATCAACTATCTCTTCGTCCTCAAATCTTACTCCAAATGCATGCTCTACATCCATTATGATTTTTAAAACAGACAGTGAATCAATATCTAAATCTAAAATATTAGTGTCTTCATTTAATAGATTTATATCTATTTTTGCATAAAATGCAATAGTTTCTAAAATCTTTTCAAGCATTTTATATCCTCCTAATTGTCACTATTGTCATTATATACTTTTTTAGACGATATTTCAAGATTTTTTCTTAAAATTATTGACTTTACTTGGTTTTTTGTCTATAATTTTTTTGCAAAGGAGTGTGAAACATGGTTTTATCTGATTTAAGACACTTAAATTCTCTACTAGTTTTTCGTTCAATTGTTAATGGAATGAATACTTTAGAAGAAATTTCTGATGATAGTAAGGTTGCAAAAGTAACAACTAATGAAATTTTACACAATTTAGAAAAGCGAAATATATTAACTTCATATACAAATACTAAGAAACCGGTTGGTAGACCAACTAAATTCTACGATATTTCTAATTTATATAATATATTGTATATTGAGGTTAAACCAAGAAGCGTTGTGGGTGCTCTTTTTAATGTTAACTGGGATGTTGTTTCTAAATTAGAAGTTGAAATTAATGAACTTTTTCCAGAAAAATCTGCATTGAATAAAATTATTACTCATTTCACCAAAAGTGAATACTATAAATATACTATTGAAACATTACTACTATATTCAAGTATTGACCCTCAAACGCTTGATATACCTGTAACTCCTACAACCACTTGTGATTTAATTCTAAGGTCACTTTCCCTTAATAATAACAAGACCAAGCTTATTACTCTTTTTGATAAAAAAGTTCTACTTGTAAATTCAAATTATAAATATATTGATATTCCTACCGAAGAATTAGAAAAATATTTAGTAATTGACGAAAAAATTGACATTATTCCAAATGACATTCCTTGTGAGATTTTAGAATCTTTTACAAGAATTATTGTTCATTATCTCGAAAAACTAATATAAAATGAGCTGACACATATCATTAAAAATGTGAACACGATGTGCAGTATTAACAAAAATCAAGGTCTGTCGAATGAGAGACCTTGATTTTTTGTTGTTTTTGTATAGGTGACAACTAAAAAAGCTAATTTGTGTCAACCTTTTTCATTTTAAAAATCAAACATTGATATTTGATTAGTTCTTGATAAATTGTCAAAAACATGGTTTTGTTCTAATGTTTCCATGACAGCCTTTGAAAGCATAGTTTTTTGCTGAAAATCCTCTACTGAAAAGATTTCATTACTATCTCTCGCTTCTGCTATTTTAATTGATGCATTTTCACCAATTCCAGCTATTGAAGAAAATGGCAAGCGAATTTTACCATTCTCAGGTAAAAATTTAAAGGCATCCGATTTCATCAAGTTCACAGGCAAGAATTCTATACCACGTGCTAAACATTCATAAGCTATTTGTAATGCTACAATTGTTTCTTTTTCTTTTTGTGTTGCTTCATTGCCCTTTGCTTCAACCTCGGCAATTCGATTTAGTATTCCACTCTTGCCGTTCTCAACCATTGATGATTCAAACCCACCAGGAGCTACGCTTAAATAGGCAGCATAAAATTCCAAAGGTCTATGAACCTTATACCACCCTAGACGTATAGCTGAAATAACATATGCAGCAGCATGGGCTTTTGGGAACATGTACTTAATTTTTTTACATGAGTTGATATACCAATCAGGAATATTATTATCTCTCATAGTTTTCTCATATGCTTCAGTTAATCCCTTGCCCTTGCGAACATCTTCCATGATTTTAAAAGCGATACCCTTTTCAAGACCATTGTAAATCAAGTATAGCATTATACTGTCACGGGTTCCAACAACATTTGAAATAGTACAGATGCCATCTTTTATAAGGTCCTGAGCGTTTCCTAACCAAACGTCTGTACCATGAGATAATCCAGAAATTTGAAGTAAGTCAGAAAAGTTTTGCGGCTTAGCATCAACAAGCATTTGTTGAACAAATTTAGTTCCAAATTCAGGCAAACCGTAAGTTCCTACTTGGCATTTCAAATCCTTTAACAAATCCTCACCACCCAATGGCTTTGTTGATAAAAATAATTGATAAACCTCTGGGTCGTTCATTGGGACGTCAAGAACTGATGTATTTGTATATTGTTCTATCATCTTATACTTTGTAGGCATATCATGACCAAGCTCGTCTAATTTTAATAATGTATCATGTAAATATTCAAATGTAAAATGTGTTGTTACAATATTAGATTTTACATCGTCTGCTGGGTGCTGTACGGGACAAAAATCATATATTTCGTACTCCTTGGGTACAACTACTATTCCACCAGGGTGTTGACCCGTTGTTCTTTTTACGCCTGTACACAATTCAACAAGTCGTTGAATCTCGGCCTTATTAACGCTTATTTGGTGCTCATCCATATACTTAGCAATGTAGCCAAACGCTGTTTTTGGTGCGATTGCGCCTATAGTTCCTGCTCTAAATACATTTTCTTCTCCAAATAAATCTTCAGTATATTTATGTACTCGTCCCTGCACATCTCCAGAGAAATTAAGATCTATGTCCGGAGATTTATCACCATTAAATCCAAGGAATGTTTCAAATGGAATATCATGTCCATCTTGTACCATCTTAGAATTGCAATGAGGACAATTTTTATCTGGCAAGTCAAAACCCGAGCCAACACTACCGTCTGTAATGAACTCACTATACCTACATTCAGGACATCTATAGTGTGGCTGCAGAGGGTTAACCTCTGAAATTCCAGCCATAGTGGCAACAAAGGATGAACCAACTGAACCACGAGAGCCAACTAAATAACCCAAGCTCTCGCTATAATACACAAGCTTTTGCGCTATCATATATAATACGGCAAAACCATTTTTAATAATGGATGTAAGCTCTTTATCTAATCTTTCGGAAACAACCTTAGGAATTTCTCCATTGTATTCATACATTTTTCTTGCACGTTCCCAACACATATTTTGAAGGTCTTCTTCGGCGCCGTCTATGTGTGGTGTAAATGTACCCTTTGGGAAAGGTCTTATTGAGTCATAGTCAATCATATCAGCAATTTTATTTGTATTTGTTACTACAACCTCATAAGCTTTTTCTTCACCAAGGTACTCAAATTCCTTAAGCATTTCCTCTGTTGTACGGAAATAAATTCCCGTATCCTTATCAGCATCCTTGAATTTTTGTCCTGCTAACAAAATTTTTCTGCAAATTTCATCTTCTTTGTTTAAGAAATGTGCGTCACATGTTGCTACAACGGGTTTATTCAGTTTTTCACCAAGTGCAACGATTTTTCTGTTGAAATTTTTCAAATCTTCAACACTGTTAGCCCTACCTTCAGAAATCAAAAACATATTATTACATATTGGTTGAATCTCTAAATAATCGTAAAAATCAGCAATTTCCTCAATTTCCGATTCGCTTCTATTATCGAGTATTGCTTGGAATAACTCTCCTGCTTCACAAGCAGAACCAATGATAAGACCATCTCTTAACTCATTTAGCCGTGTTTTGGGAATTCTTGGATGTCTCTTATAATATTTTAAAAAACCTTCAGAAACAAGCTTATAGAGATTTTTAAGCCCTGTTGGATTTTTTACCAATATTATTTGGTGATGTGAAGGTAATTTTAAAGGGTCAGCACTTGCACTCATAACCGAAATCATTTTTTCGGTATCCTCTACTCCTTCACTTTTTAGCTTTTCAAACATATGCATAAGTATATTACCAAGCATTTCAGCATCATCACAAGCGCGATGATGATTAAATTCTCCCAAATGATAATGCTCAGCAATTACATCAAGCTTATGTCTTTTCAGCTCTGGATTTACGTATTTCGAAAGAGCTACTGTGTCAAGATATGTAAGGTTGAATTCCATCTCACACTCTTCACAAGCGCGACGAATAAAGCCTGTGTCAAAGCTTGCATTGTGTGCAACTAAAATTCTATCTCCTACAAAATTAAAAAATTCAGGCAAAACATCCTTAATTTCTCTTGCACCTTTTACCATTTCGTCTGTAATACCAGTTAATTCAACAATGTTTTTAGGTATTGATATTTTAGGATTAACAAATGTATCATATCTGTCTATTATTTCGCCATTTTTTACTATAACAGCACCTATTTCTGTGATTTTATCATTCAAAAAAGAAAGACCTGTTGTTTCTATGTCAAAAACACAAAATTCATCATTAAATGTTGCAGTTTTGCTACCAAATATAGCTCTTGATGTATCATTAACGAAATATGCTTCCATTCCATAAATGATTTTCATTCCTGCTTTTTCAGCAGCAATCATAACGGGAGGATAGCCTTGCACATTTCCGTGGTCAGTTATAGCTACTGCCTTGTGTCCCCATTCCTTTGCAACCTTAACGATTTTTTCGGGGTCAATTGTAGCATCCATTTGTGACATCATTGTATGTAAATGAAGCTCTACTCTTTTTTCCTTAGCGTTATCCATCCTTTTCAAAGCGCTAATCTTATACACATCTATATATGAAACATATAGTTCACCATCAAATTCGTCAGTTTTTATATTTCCTCTTATTGCATAGGACTCTCCTTTTTTAAAATAAGAGAGCTCTTCATTCCTTTTATCTGTAGGTACATTAATCTTTATATATATTGAAGAGTCTTTATCTGTAATGCCAACATTTATAATAGTTACAGAACCTCGTTTTATCTGCTTTTCTGTAATTTCAAATACCGTTCCTAAAACACATATTCCGTGCATTCCGTTTGCAACGTTGCGCAGTGGAACAATATTTGCTATTTCAAATTCTCCACCTACAACATATTCTTTATCACTTATATCAAATGTCGTATGTCCACATTTAACTAAATTATCTTTTATTTCAACCTTCATCTCGGAGTTTGAAAATGAATTAGATTTTTTAAACTCAGTTCTTTTGTTTTGAAGTTCCTCCGCCTTTGTAGTATCTCGATTTATAGCCTTTTGCTGTTCTTCCAAGGCTCGCCTTAACATATTCATCTTTTCAGATTCAAAAAGTTCAATATTACGCTTATAATCTTCTCTTTGTTCAATAGTTACATTTATATTTAAACCAAACTCTCGTTTGATAATATTAGCTATAACATCAGCTGTATGTCCAACATCAAGTAAATCAATTCCACCTTGTATAAACGGAACCTTTAACACAATTTTTTCTTGCGAAAAATCAACTGAATAATCTTCAAAAAAACCTTTACCAACCGCTCCTTCTCTGCAAGCCTCTTTTATAATATCGTTAATATAGCTACTTGAAAAAAGCTCGCTTGAATACTTAGGAATTATTCGCATATAGTTTAAATCATATGCTGTCTTAATTTCAAGCTCTAAACGGTATAATATGGATTTTGAAATTATATAAGGACATTCAACACTAACCTCTATCATTCGTTGTTCTTTATCAACCTTAGTCGAAAGAACTGTTAAATCCATATATATCAACAAGTCTTCGGTAGGGACATACCTATTAAATCTTTCAGATAAATTCATATCTACACCTTTATTTTTTCTTTAATATTTCAATTTCTCTCAATAAAGTCGGTATTATCTCATTTTCACTAATTTTACCTATAATTTCGCCATGTCGAAACAGAACTGCTTCATTTTGTCCACCTGCTATCCCCACATCGCATTCTTTTGCTTCACCCGGGCCATTTACAACGCACCCCATAAGAGCAACCTTAATATCCTTGCCATTTGTATCTATATTTGCAATTTTATCCTTGAATTCTTTTGATAACTGAATCAAATCAATTTTAGTTCTTCCACATGTTGGGCATGAAACAACTTGAATTGAGCCTTTTGTATAAAAACCAAGAGACGTCAAAAGCTCTTTACCAGCTTTAATTTCTTCAACTGGATTCGCGGTTAACGAAATTCTTATTGTATCTCCTATACCATCACACAAAAGCGACCCAATCCCTGCACAGCTCTTTACAAGCCCACTATAGGAGTCTCCTGCCTCGGTAACTCCGAGGTGTATTGGATAATCACATTTTGATGCTATCAATCTATTTGCAAGTATCATATTTCTTACATTTGACGACTTTACCGAAATCACTGTATCGTAAAAGCCAAACTTTTCAAGCAGTTCAACATGATAAAATGCGCTTTCAGCTAATGCCTCTGGAGTTGGCGAGGAATATTTTTGAAGAATATGCTTTTCAAGTGAACCTCCATTTACTCCTATTCTTATTGGAATATTTGCATTTTTACATGCCTCAGTAACCTCTCTGACCTTCCAATCTTCACCGATATTTCCTGGATTGATTCTTATTTTATCAACACCCATTTTTACACATTCTAACGCTACTCTATAATCAAAATGTATGTCGGCAACAATAGGAATACTAATACCAGCATCTTTTACATATTTTATTGTTTTTGCACTTTCAACTGTAGGTACAGTTACTCTAACTACATCACATCCTGCTTCTTCAAGCGCCCTAATCTGAGCTAAAGTTGCAATTGTATCTAATGTATCAGTGTTGGTCATTGATTGAATAAGTATGTTTGAATTTCCACCAATTTTAGAATTTTTTATATTTATCGTTCGTGTTTTTCGTCTTAAATCGTTATATTTCATTTTGTCCTCTCAACTAAATAGACTAAATATATCTTTAAATGTAACAAATATCACAAGCAGCATTAGCAACGCAAAACCAACAAGCTTAATTCTTTCCTCTATTTTTCTTGGCACAGGCTTCTTTGCAATCATTTCAATAATCAAAAAAACGAGCGTTCCGCCATCAAGTGCTGGTATTGGTAACAAATTAAATACGCCTAAATTTATAGATATGACAACTACCATATAAAAGAAAGATTGCGCGCCAAATTGGGCAGCTTGCGTTATTGCACCTGTAACTCCAATAGGTCCAGATACTTGTTCAATACCGTATCTGCCAGATAGCAAGTCAAATATCGAATCCCATATCATTTTTATCGTTGATTTAATAGAAAAAAAGGCATTTTTTACAACTGTAGAAAATGTCTTATCTTCACCATAAACACGGAAATCCATGCTTCCGAAAACAACATTTTGGGAAACCATTTGTGGGAAAGTAACATTAAAAGTTCTTTTCTCCCCATTTCTTATAACGGTTACATCTATAGGCTCATATCCACTTCTCATTATTTCATAGCTAAGTTCGTCGTAAGTGTGAACACTTGTCCCAGCGACCTCTATAATCTCATCACCTACTTGTAGTCCATACTCATCGCTTATAGAGTTATCATTGAATTCTCCTATTACTGTTGAACCAAAATTTGATGAGCATATAGTGAGAATTATCATAATAATGATTCCCACCAAAAGATTCATTATTGCTCCTGCTATTACTATAATAAATCTCTGCCACGCTGGCTTCCTATTAAATGCGTTTGGGTCTTCGCTGTCCTCTGTTTCTCCAACCATAGCAACATATCCGCCAAGCGGGAGTGCTCTTAATGAATATACCACTCCGTCTTTCCCTTTTTTAGAAAGAATTTTAGGTCCCATACCGATGGAAAATTCCTCAATCGTTACCCCAAATTTCTTGGCAAAAAGAAAATGACCAAGCTCATGAATCATTATCATGAACCCAAATACAAGTATTGCTAAAATAATATATAAAACTATCATTTTTACCTCTTAATATAATAAAATGCTCAAATGATAAGCCTCGAAGTTATTTAAAAATTGTTTTTATGAGATTTTCTGTTTTAATCCTTGCTTCTTTATCGGCATTGATAATGTCATCTAAAGTAGGATCTTTTATATTTTTAAAATCTTTAACTACTTTTTCTACGACCTTAAATATATCAGTAAATCCTATTTTATTATTTAAGAAATATTTAACTGCTATTTCATCCGATGCATTTAATACGCTTGGTATAATACCATCTTCATTTATAGCATAAAACGCAAGCGGCAAAAGAGTAAATATTTCGGTTTTAGGATTTTCAAAGGTTAAATTAGAAATTGAAGCAAAGTCAAGTGATTTAGCAAGAGCGGTTTGTCTTTCTGGATATGTAATAGCATATTGAATACAAGTACGCATATCTGGAGCACCCATTTGCGCAATAACACTATTATCATTATATTCAACAGCGGAATGCATTATACTTTGAGGATGAACAACCACTTTTACTTGTTCAGGTTTTACGTTAAATAGTCTAACTGCCTCAATAACCTCGAATCCTTTATTCATCAAAGAAGCGCTATCAACTGTGATTTTCGCTCCCATTTTCCATGTCGGATGTGCCAATGCATCCTTTGCTACAATACCTTTTAATTCTTTGTATGTCTTATTTCTAAATGGTCCTCCTGAAGAAGTTAAAATAATACGCTTGATATCATTACTCGCGCGCCCCTGTAAGCATTGAAAAATGGCGCTATGTTCACTATCTACAGGTATCATCTCAGCATTATTTGTTTCTATCTCTTGTTTTAAGAATTTATATGCTATTACAATTGCTTCTTTATTAGACATGGCAATTCTTTTTGCGCTCCTTGCGCAAGCAATCGCTGGTGCAAGTCCTGCAAAGCCACTAACAGCATTAACGGCAGTCTTTGCTTTACTTTCTTCAATCGCAGAAATTGCGCTGTCATCGCCACCATAAACCTTTATATTGGTATCGGCCAATTTTGACTTAAGCTCATTTGCAGCTCTTTTGTCAGTTAAAACACAAGTTTTGGGTAAAAGCTCTCTTGCCTGTTTTTCAATTGTGTCAACAGAAGATGATGCAGTTAGCAAATCGACTTTTAAATTGAGATGCTTTGCAATTTCTACACTTTGCTGACCAACAGAACCAGTTGAGCCTAAAATTGCTATGGATTTTTCGGTATAATTCATTTTTAACCCCGTTAAAATAAGCTTATAATTGCATTAATCATGCATAGAGTTGGTGAAACAAGCATTACACTGTCGAATCTATCAATTATTCCACCATGCCCTGGAAAAACATTCCCAAAGTCTTTTACTTTGTACTGCCTTTTTATGCTTGATGCAACTAAATCTCCAATTTGTGAAACTATAGGAAGAACTACTCCCAAAATACAAATCTGATAAATTGGCATCTCATAGTTAAATTGATGTTTTAAAATTAGTGCATAAACTATAAATCCGATTATTGTAAAAACAATACCTCCGATTGCTCCCTCAACTGTTTTTTTAGGACTAATTTCAGGAATGAGCTTGTGCTTTCCCAAAAGCCTACCTGTGAAGTATGCAAAGGTATCACATATCCAAGCACCTAAGAAAATAAGCAAGTACATATATTTTCCTTCAAATCCTGTGTATCTAACTATAACAATAGATGTAAAGCATCCCACTACATACATAAACATTGCATAAAGCATCAATATATCAGATACATTATCAGCATTTTTTCTCAGCATAACATATGCTAATGAATACATTAGCATAAAAAATGCTAATCCCATTGCATAAAGCATAAATTCTGAGTTTGTTGTTAAGTAGTACCTCAGTATTGGTAACCCTAAAGCAATTATATACATAGGAATTGTCAAAACTAATCGTTTTGGTTCGGTAAATCCTAAGCATTTAGAAATTTCAAATACACTTATTGCGCATAAAATTCCAATTGCTATTGGAAAAACAACATAGTCAGAGAAATAGCAAATTGGTACAAAAATTGCTATTGCTACAATCGCTGTAATTATTCTTTTAACCATTTTTACTCCTCTCCCTTTATAAGTCCGCCATATCTTCTTTTTCTGTTATTAAAGCTCTCTATAGCCTTTTCAAGCTCTTTTCTATCGAAGTTAGGCCAATATACATCAGTAAAATAAAATTCAGAATATGCACATTGCCACAAAAGAAAGTTGGAAAGTCGATATTCTCCCGCTGTTCTTACTATTAAATCCGGGTCTTTTGAGTGACTGGTATAAATATGACTTGAAATATCTTCCTCAGTTATAACAGTTTTACCCTCTTTTATAAGCTCATTGCACGCATAGACTATTTCTGCACGTCCACCATAATTAAAAGCAATATTTAATACATTATCAAAATTCTTAGTTATTTCTTCTAACTCATTTATTTCAACAATTAAATCCTTAGGTAAAACGCTTTTATCTCCTATAAATTTATATCTTACCTCTTTTCGCTTTTTTGCATCCTTAATATATGAACGTAAAAGGTCAATTATAGCATCTACTTCATTTTTAGGTCGTGACCAATTTTCTGTTGAAAACGCATAAACAGTAACGGTATTAATACCGTATTCGGAACAAATTTTTCCTATGTTTTCTAATGCCTTTGCACCTTGTTTATGACCAGCCTTACGAGGAAGGCCCCTAGATTTAGCCCACCTACCATTGCCATCCATGATAAAAGCAATATGCTTAAGATCATTATTGACAATAGCATTTTTCTTTTTATTGAAAAACATAAATACCCTCTATATTTAAGTCGAATAAGGGCTGCCTAAAACTTTTTAAAGGCAACCCTTTCCTTTTATATTTCCATTATTTCTTTTTCTTTGCTTAAAGTGATATTATCTATTTCTTTGATAAACTTATCTGTAAGGTCTTGAACATTCTTTTCTGAAGCCTTTTGTTCATCCTCGGTCATCTCAGAATTCTTTTTCATATCCTTTGCCTTGTCCATAGCATCGCGTCTAATGTTACGGATAGCAACCTTTGCGTCCTCACCCATCTTGGAAACTTGTTTTTTGAGTTCCTTTCTACGATCCTCTGTAAGCTGAGGGAAAACAAGTCTAATCACCTTGCCATCATTTGCAGGAGTAATTCCAATATCAGAAGCAAGAATTGCTTTTTCAATTCCCTTTAGAGTTGTTAAATCCCAAGGTTGAATTACTATCGTTCTAGCATCTGGCACAGAAACGGTTCCAATTTGGTTTATAGGTGTAGGGGATCCATAATAATCAACATTAATTCTTGAAAGCACATTAGGATTAGCACGTCCTGCTCTTACTGTATCGAGCTCGTTCTTATATGCTTCTATTGATTTGTTCATTTTTGTTTCAAATTCTTTAGTGTCAAGTTTCATTTTATTCTCCTTTTACGATAGTGCCCATTTCGGCGCCCATTATTACATTATAAATATTTTCGCATTTATCAAGTCCAAACACATGTATAGAAATATTATTATCCATAGCAAAGGATGTTGCTGTTGAATCCATTGCATTCAAGCCTCTTGCTAGAATTTCTTTATATGTTATGCTTGAAATTTTTTCGGCTGTTTTATCTTTTCTTGGATCTGCTGTATATATAGCATCAATATTTTTTGCCATTAAAACTACATCAGCAGATATTTCAGCTGCTCTTACCACAGCGGCAGTATCAGTAGAAACAAAAGGAATGCCGAGTCCACCACCAAAAATAACAACCTTTCCATCATCTAGGGCTTTTATAGCGTCGTCTCTTACAAATGCATTTGCAAAAGCTTTCATTTCGACAGAAGTCATTACTATTGTATCGATTCCTGCGCGCAAAAATGCTTCCTGCAAAGCAATAGCATTGATACAAGTAGCAATCATTCCCATATGATCAGCTTTTACTCTGTCCATATTTCCACCGCTTCGACCTCGCCATATATTCCCGGCGCCAACAATTATTCCAAATTGAACGCCTTTTTTTATACAATTTTTTATAATTGAAGCGATTTTTTCAATATACTCAAAATTTAAAATGCCATCATTTCCATTTGAAATGGCTTCGCCCGAAAGCTTGAGTAAGACTCTTTTATAAATTGGTGTCTCGTTTTTCAAAATAACTCCTTAAAATACATAAACATAGTCATATATATAATACTATATTTTTTATTATTTGTAAATAGGAAAAATAATTTTTTAACATTTAAAATATAAAAAATATAATTTTAAAACAAAAAAGGAGCTCTTTTGAACTCCTTTTATTGTTGTAAGCTAAATTTGAATTTGCAAACATTCAACTAAAACACAAATTATTTATATTTGCGTTTTCTTGCTGCTTCAGATTTCTTCTTTCTCTTTACACTGGGTTTTTCGTAATGCTCTCTCTTACGAAGCTCCATGAGAACTCCAGATCTTGCACATTGGCGCTTAAATCTGCGAAGTGCACTATCGAGTGATTCATTTTCTTTAACTCTGATTTCTGCCATTTATTTTCCCTCCCCCCGCGTGTAGCAAAGGATTAAATCTCTTGACTATTATATTACAAAACAATTGTATTTGTCAATAGAATTTTTATATTTTTTTGAAAAAAAGTTATTTTACTACAATATTAACTATTTTTCCTGGTACAAAAATCTCTTTAACAATAGTTTTATCCTTTATTGAATCTGCCACCTTCTGCTCTTTTTTAGCAATTTCAATTGCATCCTCCTTAGAAATATTTTTAGAAATCTCTATTGTAGCACGCAATTTGCCATTTACTTGAACAGCAATTTTTACAGTGTCATCTATTGTTTTTGATTCATCATAAAGAGGCCATTTTTCAAGAGATAAAAATGTTGAATTACCCAATTGCTCCCACATTTCTTCTGTTAAGTGTGGAGCGAATGGATTAAGAAGCTTAATAACTACTATTAATTCATCTTTTGTAAGTGAACCGTTTTCGTAAACTTCGTTTACAAAAGCCATCATTGCAGCTATAGCGGTATTAAATTTCATTGTATCAATATCAGATGTAACCTTCTTAATAAGCTTATGCAAGGATACTTCAAGCTTTGGTGAAACACCATTTCCACTAACAATTTCTGAAAGCGAGCAGACTCTATCAAGGAAACGCTTACAGCCTCTAATACTTGCCGGATTCCATGGAGCGGCCTTCTCAAAATCTCCAATAAACATTTCGTAAAGACGAAGCGTATCGGCGCCAAACTCAGCAATTACATCATCGGGATTAACTACATTTCCACGTGATTTTGACATTTTTTCGCCATTTTCACCGAGTATCATTCCATGTGCTGTTCTCTTTTTATATGGTTCTTTACATCCTATAACATCAATATCGTATAAGAATTTTGCCCAGAAGCGTGAGTACAAAAGATGCAAAGTAACGTGCTCCATACCACCATTATACCAGTCAACTGGCATCCAATAATCAATTGCTTCACGAGAAGCAAGCTCGTTTTTGTTATCCGGGTCACAATAACGTAAGAAGTACCATGAGGAACCCGCCCACTGTGGCATTGTATCAGTTTCTCTCTTTGCAGGTGCTCCACAATGAGGACATGTAGTATTAACCCACTCATCTATTTTTGAAAGTGGAGATTCACCTGTATCTGTAGGCTCATAATGCTCTACGTCGGGTAGTCTTATAGGAAGTTCATTTTCTGGAACAGGAACCCAACCGCATTTATCGCACCAAACCATAGGAACTGGTTCTCCCCAGTATCTTTGACGTGAGAATACCCAGTCTCGTAATTTATAATTAACCTTTGAATGTCCCTTTTTGTTATCTTCAAGCCATTTAATTATAGCTTTTTTTGCTTCGCTAATCTCGAGTCCATTTAAAAATTCAGAGTTACAAAGAATTCCTGTTGCAACATCAGTGAAAGCTGCTTCTTGAACGTTTCCACCTTCAACAACCTCAATAATAGGAAGAGAAAATACCTTAGCAAAATCCCAGTCTCTATCATCGTGAGCAGGAACTGCCATAATAGCTCCAGTGCCATATGTTGAAAGAACATAGTCAGAAATAAATATTGGAATTTCTTTATTATTTACAGGGTTAATTGCTTTAATTCCCTTCAAGCACACTCCTGTTTTCTCTTTTACAAGTTCAGTTCTTTCAAAGTCAGACTTTTTCGATGCTTCTATTTTGTAATTATTAACCTCATCGTAGTTAGTAATTTTATCCTTCCATTTTTCAACAAGTGCGTGCTCTGGTGCCATTACCATATATGTAGCACCAAAAAGTGTGTCTGGACGTGTTGTATAAACTGTCACCTCATCACCCATATTGGTTCCAAAATTAACCTCAGCACCTTCACTTCTGCCTATCCAGTTGATTTCTTGAGTCTTTATTCTTTCAAGAAAATCCACCTCTGCCAAATCATCGATAAGTCTTTGTGCATATGCAGTAATTTTAAGCATCCATTGGCTTTTTACCTTGTGTACTACCTCGCTGCCACATCTCTCGCAAACACCATTGACAACCTCTTCATTTGCAAGAACGCACTTACATGATGTACAGAAGTTTACATTCATTTCTTTTTTGTAAGCAAGTCCTTTTTTATATAGCTGTAAAAATATCCACTGAGTCCATTTAAAATAATCAGGGTCAGTTGTGTTAATCTCTCTTGACCAGTCAAAGCTATAGCCAATAGATTTAAGCTGTTCCTTAAAATGCCTAATGTTATTTTCTGTTACAATTTTTGGATGAATGTGATTCTTTATTGCATAGTTCTCAGTTGGTAATCCAAATGCATCCCATCCCATTGGGAAAAGCACATTATATCCTTCCATTCTCTTCTTTCTTGATACAATATCCATTGCTGTATATGGTCTTGGATGTCCAATGTGAAGCCCTTGTCCTGATGGATATGGAAATTCAATAAGAGTATAATATTTAGGCTTTGAATAGTCATTAGAGACTTTAAATGCTTCTTTTTCATCCCATTTATTTTGCCATTTTTTATCAATATTGTTAAATTCGTACTTCATATATGCTCCTTAGTTTGCGATAATAATATTTGATATATCAATTTCTTCGGCATCTGCCCATAGTTTTTCTAATTTATAAAAATCCCTCGCTTCATTAGAAAAAATATGAACTATTACATCATGACAGTCAACAACCTTCCAATCTGGACAATCATTTCCTTCTAATCTTACATAAGGAACTTGTCCTACCCCAAGCTGAAATTCTACTTCGTCTGCCAAAGTTTTTATTTGAGTTGTTGAATTACCAGTACAGATAACAAAATAATCTGCTATTATTGTCTTGTTATCAATTTTTAACACTTTAATATCATTCGCTCTTTTACTATCAAGAGTTTTTACTATAGCTTTTGCTATTTCCATAGCATTAGCCTCTTTTAGCTCTCCTTCGTTAACCTTAAATAATTCGTCCATTTAAACCTCCTGATACAATTATATCGTTTTGCAAGTTAAAAAATAATTTCTTGCACATACAGTGTCGTAATCAATTTGCTTTTCTTCTTCTATCAAATTTTTAATTGTATAATCAAAAGACAAAACCATTGTCTTTATAAATACTCCTAATTTTTCTTCATAGCTATTGGAATTTTTTATATTTTCGTAAAAATAGTTGCGCAATTTAACACAATCTTCAAACGTCCTACCTTCTTCAATATAGTCGGCAAGATAAACAATTGCCTCGAACAAAGACATATTTGCCCTTGCTGTAGTATGATAAAATATTGCGTTATATATCTCGTTATCAACTATTTCTTCGCCAAAAAGTCTTTTAGCATATTCACACCCAGTTTTTGAATGTAATAATTTTGGAATCACATTATTTTCATCAAAAAGAATCCCATATTCTTTACATAACAATAGTTGTTTATCTGTTTTGAAATCCTTTGTTATATCGTGCAATAATCCGCATAAATATAGTTTTTTTGCCTTTTCGGGTAAAAATAATTTTCCCAACTCATACGCTTCCTTTGCAACTCCCAAGGTGTGTGAATATCTTTTTCCTTTTTGAAACTTTTGAACAGTAGCTTTTATAAAATCAAAGTCATAATCCATAAAATCACTCTTAAACATATAATTTGTTTTTGGTTATATACTCATATACATCTTTTGATACAAAATTTTGCAGTTTTTCTTTACAACTTATCGCTTCTCTTATTTCGCTTGAAGAAACCTCAATAACATCAAGCTCTAATAAAATAATCTGTGCTTCGTATTTCTCTCGGTATTCTCTGCATTTTTGATCTATTAAAATAGAGTTTTCTTCGTCGTTTTCGCGTCTAGCATAAACTATTTTTGAATTTTTAAAAATGTATTCTGGTTTATACCAAGTATCCATCGAAAGAATCATGTCTGTTCCACATAAAAAATATATATCATCATATCCGTTATCTTTGAAATAGCGAATTGTTTCAGCAGTGTAGCTCTTTCCCTTTCGTTTTATTTCCATATCAGATACTACAACTCTATTTGATAAGTTAGAAAATGCAATTTTTGTCATTTCAAGCCTGTTTTCAGCGCTAACATTTGATGATATGCACTTATGTGGTGGCAAAAATACAGGAATAACATATATTTGATCAAGATCTATTTTTTTAATAAAGCTTTTACAAGCATTAATATGTCCTATATGTGGAGGGTCGAACGTTCCCCCGAAAATTCCTATTTTCATTTTATTTTATTCAACTCTATTTTTCTGTTATTTTCCTTATCAGAAACTCTAAAAAGTACTATTTTTGTGCCAATGACCTGAACAACTGTGGCACCTATGCTTTCAGCGATAGCATTTGCCACATCTTTAGTTGCCATTGGTGAGTTTTCAAGAACCTTAAGCTTTATAAGCTCGCGTGCATTTAAGGCATTTAGTACTTGGTTACACAATTCATCAGTAATACCGCCCTTGCCTATTTGGAAAATTGTATCCAAATTTACAGCAAGGCTTTTTAAATATGCTCTTTGCTTACTAGTCATGATAACACCTGTGTTAATTTTTTTATTAAAGAACGCATTGCTGTTCCTCTGTGGCTAACCTTGTTCTTTTTTGCCATATCAACCTCAGCGAAGGTTTTTCCAAAAGGCTCATAATAAAATAACGGATCGTAACCAAAGCCTCCTTCGCCCTGCCTCTCGTTTAAAATCTTACCATAGCATTCGCCTCTTACGGTAAAATCCTTAGAATGATCAGGGAAAACGCACGCCATAGCACATACGTATTTAGCATTTCTTATAGGTTCATTTTTTAGTTTTTCCAGAAGAAGATCGTTATTGTCCTCGTCGCTTCCACCAGAAAAACGCGCTGAATATATACCAGGTCCTCCAGAAAGTGCATCAACGCATAAGCCCGAATCATCTGCGATACCAATATAACCAAGCTTAGCAGGAACTGATGCTTTAGAAATAGCATTTTCTTCAAAGGTCTTCCCATTTTCTTCGATTTCCCCATAATAACCAATATCATCAAGCGATAATACTGTTATATCAAGCGTTGAAAGCTCTTTGAAAAATGTCCTTAATTCATTAATTTTGTTTTTATTTCTTGTTGCAAGTACTACTTTTATCATATTCATTCAAATAATGCGTTAATAAAATCATCCGCATCGAATTTCTCCATATCGTCGATTTGTTCTCCAACACCAATAAACTTAACAGGAATATTAAGTTCATTTTTTATTGAGAATATTATTCCACCCTTTGCTGTACCATCAAGCTTAGTAAGAACAATACCTGTAATGTCAGCGGCATTTTTAAATTCTTTTGCTTGATTTACTGCATTTTGACCTGTTGTAGAATCAAGAACTAATAGTGTTTCTCTATTTGAATCAGGAAGCTCACGTGAAATTACCCTATCAATCTTAGCAAGCTCATTCATTAAATTTTTCTTATTATGCAAACGTCCTGCAGTATCAATTATTAAGGCGTCTGCGCTACGCTTTTTAGCGGCATTGATAGCATCAAACACAACTGCGGCAGGGTCAGAGCCCTCAGTATGCTTTATCAACTCAACACCTGCTCTATCAGTCCAAACAGAAAGCTGATCAATTGCTGCTGCTCTAAATGTATCAGCGGCTGCAACAACAACCTTTTTATGCTGTCTTTTAAGAGAAGCTGCTATTTTACCTATGGAAGTGGTTTTTCCAACACCATTGACGCCTATTACAAGAATAACTGTTATTCCTTTACCGAAGACAATTTCTCCACCATTGCCAACCATATCGTGCATAATGGATTTCAAAGCTATCTTAACTTCTTCAGAATCTTTAATTTTATTTTCTTTTATACGTACTCGAAGCTCGGTTAAAATTTCATCTGCTGTAACCGCTCCAACATCTGCGCAAACAAGGATTTCTTCAAGCTCGTCCATTAAATCTTCATCAACACCACGCAAGCTTTTAAACAACTCAGCAAAAGGCTTAATTATAGCGTTTTTGGTTTTTTGAAGTCCTCTTTTTAATTTTTCAAAAAAAGACATACATACTCCTTTTATTTTTGATTATTTTCTTTTAGTATTCTGTCCTTTCCAACGTCGTTTATATCCATTGTTAGAACTTTTGATATACCCTTTTGAGGCATAGTTACACCATAAAGTCTATCAGCAATCTCCATTGTTCCTCGACGGTGAGTAATAATAATAAACTGCGTTTGCTTAGAATAACGTTTTATGTATTGTCCAAATCTTGTAACATTTACATCATCAAGCGCTGCTTCAATTTCATCAAATACGCAGAAAGGTGTAGGATTAACCTTTAGTATAGCAAATAACAATGCAATAGCAACAAATGCCTGCTCTCCTCCCGAAAGAAGCATTAAGCTCTTTATTACCTTGCCTGGAGGAGCTGCTTTTATTTCTATACCGCAATTAAGAACGTCATTTTCATCAGTCAATGATAACTCAGCATGACCACCACCAAATAACTCAATAAATACAGAATTGAAATTCTCGTTAATAGAATTAAATGCAGTTATGAAATTTTTCTTCATTTCCTCTTCTAAATCCGCAATAATTTTAAGTAAATCTTCCTTGGATTTAGTAAGGTCCGAAAGCTGGCCATTCATATAATCGTAGCGTTCTTTTTCTTTTTTAAACTCTTCTATCGCATTAGGATTTACCGAGCCGAGATTTCTCAGTTTGTTTTTACATTCTGTAGCAACTGCCAAAACATCCTTTCGATTTTTCTCATCAACCTCTGGATATCCAAGTTCAACAGCAGTTGAGTAAGTGAGTCCATAATCCTCATAAAGCTTTGCTGTCATTTTGTCAAAATCAGTCGTCAATTGCTCAAGCTTACTTTCACTCATAGTATAAGAACGAACTATAGTCTCTTTTTTGGAAGAAATTTCCTTGTTTTTTTGGCTTAAATCATTTCTTTTCTTCTCGTATTCTGCCTCAAGGTTTGTAAGTCTTACTCTTTCGTTTTCTAACTTTTCAAGCCTTTTTTCTGCCTCTTCGTAAAGCTCACGATTTTTTGCAGTTTTTTCAGCAGAAGATGAAACCTCAAAGTTAAGTGATTTCATTTTCTCTTCTCTAAACAATATATCTTGAACAATTTCATCAAGCTTTGCCTTAGAGTCAGATATCGCAAGCTGTGCAGCCTCTATATCCTTACAGATTTCAGCAATGTAAATGAGATTCTTATTCATAAAATCTTGAATTTTTTCAGAATCCTCTACATGCTCATATTTTTTAACATCTAAATCGATTCTTAAGGTGTTAATTTGCTCAATTTTTTCTTCAATTTGAGTGAAGTTTTCTTTTAAAGCAATAACCTCGTTCTTATTTTTTTCATCTTCATCAGAAAGCTTTTCCGTATCTGATTCGAGTGCTTCAATAAGATCTTTGTTTATACCTATTTGTGCAACAATTGTATCATAGTCGGTTTTTTCAGCTCTGTAAAGAGCATCTGTTAAATCGTATTGCTGTTTATCTCCAGAGCGCTGTGATGTTAGACTACGAAGGTCTTCTCCTAGCTTTTGCCCTTCTTCCTTGATTTTCTCAAGTTGAAGTGAAACACCTTTTGCTTCTTCTTCCATTCTCTTTATATCGTTGCTTCTAGAAAGAACTGTACCTTCGTGTTTAACAGAGCCACCTGTAAATGAACCTCCGACGTTGATTTGTTGTCCGTCGAGAGTAACAACCTTAATCTTATAGTTTTGCTCCTTCGCCATAGCTGTAGCGTTATCGATGTTATCAAAAATAACAGTTCTACCAAGTAACGACGAAAAAATTTTAGAAAATTCTGGTTTAAAGTCAATTAAATCATCAGCAACACCAATATAGCCCTTATATTTTTTAGCATTTAGCATCTCTTGAGTAAGATTTTGTCCGCTAACCGAGCTTATTGGATAAAATGTCGCCCTTCCCGCTTTATGCTCCTTCAATGTCATAATACAAGCCTTAGCTGTATTTTCGTTATCAACAACAATATGCTGAAGTCCGGCGCCAAGTGCTGTTTCAATAGCTGTTATGTATTTTTCAGAAACAGAAAGCAATGTGGAAACGGGTCCATATACAACACCAGCATTTTCTATTTCCTGATTATTGTAAGCTCCCATTATGAAGCCCACACTCTTTGTATAGCCCTCAAATAGCTCTTCCATAGAAGTAAGAGCATTGATTCTTTCTTTCAATGCAAGCTCTTTTGATTTAAGAACATTCATTTCTTCCTTAAGCGCGTCATATCGTGATGATTTTTCTTCTATTTCCTTATTTAGGGCGTTTATAGATTTCTCTAATTTTCCAAGAGCTTCCTCATACTTCGCAAGAGTTTTAGCTATAGTTTCTGATTTTTCGGTTAACTCATCTAAAACTGAACGGTATTTTAAAATATCATTTCTAATATTTTCTTTTCTTTCATCTCCAGTGTTTTGAGAGTTTTCAAGAACTGAAAGTCTTATATTAATATCATTTTTTTGAAGCTCAAGATTTTTTTGCTCTTCAAAAAGCCTTTGAATTTCCTTTTCAATATCATTTTTTAAAGAAATCGCTTTTTCAAATTCGTTTTTTAGCTCAAGTTGCTTATTCTGTGCTTCATTTAAAGATTTGGTAACAGATTTATAAACCTCTTCTTTTGCCTTTATTTCATTTTCACAAAGCTCTTTCTTTGCTTTTGTCTTCTCCAACTCTTCAATTTGAGCACCCGATGAAATTTTAGCATGCTCAACATTGTTCTCCATAACCTTTAAATCGGAATTTAAGTTGGAAAGTGTTGTATTACAGCTTTTAATTTCAGCATAGACCTTTTCACTTTCTCTACGTGTTTCCAATAGCTTATCATACAATGCTGTATCCTGCATTTCAAGCTGCTTAATAGAATTTTCTATCATTTCAAGCTCATGAGCAGATAAATTAAAATTATTGTTATATTCTGATATTTCCTTTTTAGTTTTTTGTGAATCATAAATCCACAAGGAAACATCTGCAACCTTTTTTCTTTCGTATAATTCGTTAAACTTCTTTGCCTTTTCAGCTTCACGTTCAAGAGGACCAATACGTGATGCAAGCTCATTAAATATGTCATATACACGATCCATATTATCCTGAGTTTGTTTTAGTTTTCTTTCTGCCTCTTCTTTTTTATATCTATATTTTGAAATACCTGCCGCTTCTTCAAATATATTTCTTCTATCCTCGCTCTTTTTAGAAATAATCTCAGCGATTCTTCCTTGTCCTATAATTGAATATCCTTCACGACCTACACCAGTATTCATAAAAAGCTCGTATATATCGCGCAAACGAACAGGATTTCTATTTATCAAATATTCACTTTCTCCCGCACGATAATATCTTCTTGTAACAGTAATAGTATCGTATGGACTATTTAATCTGCCTTCCTCAGAGGAATTGTCAAATGTTACAGAAACCTCGGCATAACTCATTGGCTTGCGTATTTCTGTACCTATAAAAATTACATCCTCCATCTTAGAACCACGAATATTTTTTGAGGAAAGTTCGCCAAGTACCCATCTCATAGCGTCGGTTATATTTGATTTACCACTTCCGTTTGGTCCTACTATTACTGTAGCACCATCGTCGAAATACAAAGTGGTCTTGTCAGGGAAAGATTTAAAGCCTTGTAGTTCAAGTGATTTTAAACGCATGAATTTTCCTCCATTTCTCTAATTTCAATTTCATAAGAAAACAACCTATCGTTTTCTATGACTTTTATAAAATCAATTCCAAATTTGTCTTTAAGCTCAATAATATTTCTTTTTTTATTTCCTACAACTTGCGAAACAAGTCCTTTTGCACACTCAATGATTAGTCCTTTACCTTTTATATGTGATTTTTGAATTTTTTCAGATATAAATGTGTAAAATAGCTTACTTTTTACCATTTCGCCAATTGATGCATTATTTGGTCCTGCCACATATGAACTTTCAGAATGTAAATTTTCACTATCGCACAAACCAATTCTGATACATTTTACATTGTTTTCAACAAAAATCTTTAAAGCTGTAGCACTTCTATCAATTGCATCATCAAGGTTTAACGGAATATATTCATTGTTTTTAGTCATCTTTTCAAGCTCAGTGTTTTTAAAAACAATTGTAGGATATATTCTCGAGCCAACTGCTCCCATTCTGCAAATTTCTTTCGCACAATGTGTTTCGTCTTCTAAACTTGCACCAGGTAAGCCAATCATCATTTGACCAATAAATTTAATTTTAGCTTTATTTAAAAGTCTGGTAGCATTTAAAGTATCTTTAACGCTGTGTCCACGTTTTAATAATTTAAGGATATCATCATTCATTGATTGAATTCCTAATTCGACACAGCTAATTGTATATTTTTTTAGAATTTTTATTATTTCTTTATCTATGTAATCAGGACGAGTTGACATTCTTATAGAGCTTACTCGCCCAGAATCTACGTAGCTTTGAGCTTTATCAAGCAATCTTATCATTAAAGCTCTGTCAATACCAGTAAAAGAGCCACCAAAAAATGCTATCTCACATTCATCCTTTGGTGAAATTGTTTTTATCACCTCTAAAATTTGCTTATCAACATCGCTTTCTATAAAATCGTAAGAACCAGAAATCAGTCTTTGATTACAGAAAATACATTGATTTGGACATCCTAAATGAGGAATAAATATCGGTATATTTATATGTCTCATTTTACATCAAAAAGCGCAAGCGCTTCCTTTGCTGAATTTTGTTCAGCCTCTCTTTTAGTTTTTCCCTTGCCTGTTCCTACAACATTAGAATTAATTCTGACCTCAACCTCGAACTCCTTTGCATGATCAGGACCATTTTCTGCTATACATACGTATTGTATCCTGTCCTTACCTAATGACTGTATAAACTGTTGTAAGGTTGTTTTGTAATCATGTCCAACATCATCATTAG
Source organism: Clostridia bacterium (assembly GCA_017937135.1). Classification (GTDB taxonomy): domain Bacteria; phylum Bacillota; class Clostridia; order Oscillospirales; family CAG-272; genus RGIG2000. The sequence continues at coordinate 129,017 of JAGBEE010000020.1, forward strand.
ATGCTTCTTCTATTTCAGGAATTATAATTGGTAACAAAAATTTTGCAACCGCTTCCTTACTTTTTGAATCAAAATAAATTGCAGCAAGCAAGGCTTCAAATGAATTTTCAAGTATTTTTACATTCGATCTGCCTGTATCTTCTTCTCCTTTTCCAAGGTATAAAAAGCTTCCTAAGTCAATTTTGTTAGCAAGCGTTGAAAGAGATCTTGTACAAACAACAGATGCTCTTATTTTTGTTAATTCTCCTTCTGGCTTTTTCTTGAATCTATCGAACAAATATTCGCTAACAACTAACGAAAGAACACTATCTCCTAAAAATTCAAGTCTTTCATTACACTCACAAACTATCTTATGAGCCCTTTGCTCATTTGCATAAGAGGAATGAGTAAGTGCAGTTGTCAATATTTTTTTATCATTAAAAACATAACCAATTTTCTTTTCTAACAATTCAATTGGCAACGGGTATTTACTCATTTTTAATTCTCCTCTCAGTTTAATATATTAGATATTTTATCTATAATATTTGACTCACAGTATTGTATAGCTTGTCTAACGGCACTTTTTATATCATTAGCTTTCGAGCTACCATGTGCCTTAATAACTGGCTTTTTCAAGCCAAGAAGCGGTGCTCCACCATATTCTGAAGCATCAAATGTTTTTTTGAATTTTTTAAGATGCTTTTTTAATGGTAGAAAAGCCATTTTGGTAATAAAGCTTGTTGTAAAAATTTCCTTAAGAGATGAAAACATAAAGCTTCCAAATCCTTCTATTAGCTTTAATGTTATATTACCTGTAAATCCATCTGTAATTAAAACATCGCATGGACAATTTGGAATTTCCTTTGATTCAATATTCCCAACAAAATTTATATTTTCATTAGCCTTTAACAACTGATATGCTTCTGCCACAACAGGTGTACCCTTGTGTTCTTCGGTTCCATTATTTAACAAGCCTACCCTTGGCTTTTCTACATTAAACATAAGATTTACATATGAAGACCCAATTATTGCCCATTGATTAAGAATATCAGCAGTAACGACAGGATTAGCGCCTGAGTCAAGCATAAGTATTGGAGTTTTTAAAGGCAAAACTGTAGCGATAGCGCTCCTTCTTACACCATGGATTTTTCTAACAATAAGTGTGGATGCTGTATGTAAAGCCCCCGTGTTGCCAGCACTTATGAAAGCTTCTGCCTCGTTATCACACAAAAGCTTCAGTCCAATGGCCATAGAGCTTTTATTCTTCTCCTTCATTACTACCATAGGATCATCTTCCATAGTAACAGCAACATCGGTATGTACAACAGCTATATTTTCAGCCATACAAGCATCAAGCTGCTTATAGCAGTCTTCAATTTTGTCTTTATTGCCAACTAAAATGATCTGAACATTAGGATACTCTTTAGAGGCAATATCAACACCCTTAACTATTTCAAACGGTGCGTTGTCGCCACCCATTGCATCAATTGCTATTCTCATTTTAATATTTCACCTCTCAAAGATTCAATTTTTTGAATTGCTCTTTTTGCTATTTCTTCGTTTCTTGCCTTTTTTCCGCCCTTAACTCTATATCCAAGCGGAGCTACTATTCCAAAATTTGCATTCATTGGTTGGAAGTTACCAGAATATGCACCATTACTAACATAATGAGCCAATGCGCCAATTACTGTTTCATCGGTAAAATCTAACTGTTCAATTCCTCTTGCTTTTCTAGCAGCATTAACCCCAGCAACAAATCCTGAAGAGGCAGATTCAATATATCCCTCGACACCAGTCATTTGTCCTGCAAAATAAACATTATCGTTTTCTTTCATAGAATACGAACAGGTTAAGTATTTGGGAGAATCAATATAAGTGTTTCTATGCATTACTCCGTATCTTAAAAAAGTTGCATTTTCAAGACCCGGAATTTTAGAAAACACTCTTTTCTGCTCTCCAAAGGTTAAGTGTGTCTGGAAGCCAACTATATTGTACATACTTCCATTTTTATTTTCTTTTCTTAATTGAACTACAGCAAAGTAAGTTTCTTTTGTAATTGGATTTTCAATACCTACCGGCTTTAGAGGCCCAAAAAGCAATGTTTCAAATCCTCTTCTCGCCATTACCTCAACAGGCATACAGCCTTCAAAAACCGTAAGTTTTTGTGAATCCTTATCGAATTTATGAAGCTCAGCCTCCTGAGCATTTATGAGAGCATTGTAGAAGTCTCTGTATTCATCCTCTGTCATTGGACAATTTATATAATCGGCATCTCCCTTATTGTATCTTGATGCAAAAAATGCCTTAGACATATCTATAGACTCGAAATCAACAATAGGTGCAGCTGCATCAAAAAAATGCAAACCCTTTAAATTGAGATTATCAGAAATATAAGCTGACATTTTATCGGATGTTAGAGGTCCAGTAGCAATAATTGTTATCTCATTAGGGGTTATTTCGCACACTTCTTTTTCAACTACTGTTATATTTGGATGATTTTTTATCTTATCCGTTATAAATTTTGAAAAAAGCTCTCTATCTACCGCAAGCGCAGAGCCTGCTGGAACCCTTGTGTTATCTGCGGCAGACAATATAAGAGAGTCAAGTGTCCTAAGCTCTGCTTTTAAAACACCTATAGCGTTCGAAAGCTCATCCGAGCGAAGCGAATTAGAACATACAAGCTCGGCAAAATAAGCATTATTGTGTGCTGGTGTATATTTATGTGGCTTCATCTCATAAAGAGTGACGCTTACTCCTCTCTGCGCTGCCTGATACGCAGCCTCGCAACCAGCAAGTCCTGCACCTATAACATTTATATGATTTGTTATCTCATTCATTTTATTTTTCTTCAACTCTATAACCACATTTTTCATTGTGGCAATATAGAAATTCTTTATTTTTCTTTCTTATTAGCATGCCTTGGCATTGTGGACATTTTTGCTCAGTTGGGATATCCCATGTTGAAAATCTACATTTTGGGAAGCTTGAGCAGCTAAAAAACTGTTTTTTACTCTTTGTAAATTTAGAAACTATATCGGCACCACATTCGGGACATTTCAAATCAATAGCATCGTATTTAGCTTTAGTATTTTTGCACTTAGGATAATTAGAACAGGCATAAAAATCGCCATATCTACCCTGTCTTAACACCATATCTGCACCACAAATCTCGCACTTTTCATCAATTACAACTATTTCCTTTGTTACGACCTCGTTGCCATCCTTGGTAAGCGTTTTTGTGTTTTTACATGTTGGATAATTAGGACAAGCAATAAATTTTCCAAATTTACCATTTTTGACTATCATTTTGCTTCCACAAAACTCACATATAATGTCCGTTTCTTCAACAGGTATTTCTACATCTTCTTTTCCAAGTGTTTCAGAAGCCTTTTGAAGCTCTTCCTTAAAATCACTATAGAACTCATTAAGAACATCCTGCATTGCTACATTTCCGTTCTCAATAGTATCTAAATTATTTTCCATATTCGCTGTAAATTGATAATTTACAATGTCGGGAAAATGCTCATTCATTATTTTTGTTGTTACCTCTCCAAGTGGCGTTGGCTTTAAGAATTTTCCATCACGCGAAACATATCCTCTTGATAAAATAACAGTTATAATTGGAGTAAAAGTACTTGGTCGTCCAATACCCTTTTCTTCTAAAAATTTTACCAATGAAGCCTCATCGTAACGAAGAGGTGGCTCGGTGAAGTGCTGAGATGCTTCGATATTTTTTCTTAAAAGAACTTCATCTTTTGTAAGCGGTGGTATTTTAGAGTTTTTCTCCTGTGTGTATTCTTCCTCTAAGCTTTCGATCTCCGCATCCGGAGCCTCCCCATATATAGCCATATAACCCTCAAACCCAATAGTGTATCCACTTGTACGAAATATATAACCACTATTTTCAAAATCGGCAACAACCGTGTTAATTAGAGCTGATGTCATTTGGCTCGCTACAAATCTTTCCCAAATCAATTTATATAGTCTAAATTGATCGCTAGTTAAATATTTTTTAATTGCTAAAGGTTCAAGTGAAATTTTTGAAGGTCTTATTGCCTCATGCGCATCCTGCGCATTATTTTTAGACTTATAAATTCGAGGTGTATTTGGGTAGTAATTTTTTCCGTATTTCTCCTCGATATAAGCTTTTGCTGAATTTTGTGCCTCAGTAGAAATTCTAAGCGAATCCGTACGCATATAGGTAATTAAACCTTGTACTCCACCATTTTCAGCACCTACATTTATACCCTCATAAAGCTCCTGCGCAATTTTCATGGTTCTTTGTGACTGGAAATTATATCTCCTGGAGGCTTCTTGTTGAAGTGTTGAGGTAATAAATGGTGGTTGTGGAGCCTTGTGCTTTACACTCTTTTTGATATCGCTTACCTTAAAATCTGATTTTTCTATTTCTGAAAAAATTTTATCAACTTGTTTTTTATCGGATATTTTTATCTTTTTGCCCTTTTTTCCATAAAAATAAGCTGAAATATTCCTATTCTTTACTGTTTTGAGATTAGCAAGTATTGTCCAATATTCAGCTGGCACAAATTGTCTAATTTCTTCTTCTCTTTCCACTATTATTTTTGTAGCAACTGACTGTACTCTTCCTGCAGATAATCCACTTTTTACAGTCTTCCACAAAAAAGGGCTTATTTGATAGCCAACAATTCTATCAAGAATTCTCCTCGCTTGTTGCGCGTCTACCAAATTCATATCAATGCTTCTTGGATGCTTAATAGCTTCCTTTACTGCATTTTTGGTTATTTCATTAAAAGAAATTCTTTTTGCCTTTTTGGCATCATCTCCAAGAATTGCAGCAAGATGCCAAGAAATAGCCTCTCCCTCACGGTCAGGGTCAGTTGCAAAAAATATTTTATCCGCGTTTTTAGCTTCCTTTTTTAGTTCCTTGATTAAATCGCCCTTACCTCTTATATTTATATAATGTGGCACAAAATTGTTATCTATATCAATACCGAGAGATGATTTCGGTAAATCTCTAACATGTCCTATTGAAGCTATAACTTTATAGTTTGAGCCGAGGTAACTCTTTACTGCGCCAATTTTACCTGGCGACTCAAGTATTACAAGGTTATTTGCCATATAAAAATCCTTTCGTGTTATTTCTTTTTATAAAAACCACCAGGCAAGCTTTCAATTGCTCCGTTAATTTCAAGCATTGTTATACACATTGCTAAATCGGATGTATCAAGCTCCAAGCTTGCAAAAAAGTCAAGAGAAACTGGCTTGTCAAATTCCATTTTATCATAAACGAGCTTTTCTTTTTCACTTAAAGCTGAAGTGTCAAATTTTTGAGTGGCCTTTTCTTCCGTTTGTGAATTTTCTTTACTATTACTTGTAGCATAGAACGATTCGCTATCAAAATTAGAAGCAACCTTTAAAGCTTTTTCAAACACTGGTCTTTCCTTTGATGCCTGCAAATCTATTTTATCTGAAAATCTATCCAAATAATGCTCAAGTACATCTATTGCAGCTGTTGCCATTAATGCACCTTCACTGATTAGCTTATTTGTTCCTGTAGTAGAAAAATATTTAACCGGACCAGGAAATGCAAAAAGATCCTTGCCTTGCTTTAATGCCAAATTAGCTGTTATCATTGCTCCACTATTCAAATCTGCCTCAACAACTACTGTAGCCGTTGATAATGCACTTATAATTCTATTTCTTATTGGGAAATTATATCCATTAGGTGGCGTGTGTGGTGGATATTCCGTAATAACTGCACCAACTCTTGCTATTTTTTCCATTAGCGCCGCATTCTTCAATGGATAAACGACATCTATGCCGGAGCCAAGAACAGCGATTGCTGAACCTCCTGCATACAACGCCCCTTTTTGAGCGGTACAATCTATTCCCAATGCCATACCACTTACCACAATTGCTCCACCTTTTGCCAAACCGAAGCCCAGCTCGTATGCGTTCTTTTGACCATATACAGTCATTTTTCTTGTTCCTACAACTGATATACAAAGCTCTCTTTCAAAATGTGGTAATTTTCCTCTGTAATATAAAACAGGTGGATAGTCATCTAACTGACGTAGTGGGAACGGATACTCAGCATCTGAAGGAGTAACTATTTGAACATTATTATCCTCGCACCATTCCACGACCTCATGTGCGTGATCTAAATTTTTATCAAGCAAGCTTCGTTTATATGAATTAGAAAGCCATTTTATAGTATCAACATCGGCATCATCACTATCATATATAGCCTCTATCGACCCAAAATGATTATATAATTTTTGATAAATTTTATTTCCTGCTCCAAAATGAAGCGAAAGCCATATCCAAATTATTCTGTTATCCATATGTCTGCCTCGTATATATAATATTATAATTACTTCTATAATAATAGCACTTTATTATTACAATGTCAATTAAAAAATAAATATTTATATATTATTTTGTTAACTCCCACATAAATATAGCGCTTGCTATTGCCGCATTGATAGATTCTGTATTCTCTTGCATAGGAATGAAGATTGTATCATCAGACATATCAAGTACTTCATTTGATATTCCGTGTCCTTCATTTCCGATTATAATTACATCATTATTTGATAGTTTATGTTCACCTAAAACCAATGATTTTCTTCCTAAGGCGGCGCTAAGAACCCTTTTTCCGCTTTTTTTGAGAGATTTTATTGCGGAATTAAAATTTTCAACTACATCTATGTTCATTTTGAACACCGCTCCCATAGCAGAACGTATTACCTTTGGGGAATAAATATCGACACAGTCTTGGGAAAAAATCAATCTATCCACTCCAAATGCTGCTGCGTTTCTTATTATAGTACCAACATTGCCCGGATCTCTTATCGATTCAAAAAGCATTATTTTTTTGTCACAATATTCATTTTCTACATTTGCAAAAAATCTGTGTTTTTTATCAAAAAAGCTACATACTGTAATTATTCCTTGTGGTGAAATTTCTTCCGTAAGTTTAGAATATACACCATCGGTTACGCAAAGTATATTAACACCACTATTTTGGCAGTTTTTTATCTGTTTAATAATGTCATTATCAAATTTTGTTTGATTGTTTATAACAATATACTTTATGTTAGCTCCAAAATTAACCGCCTCTAAAAACAACTTTATACCATTACATACAAAAAGCTTTTCTTCGTTTCTGTATTTTTTGTTGTTCAATTTTGCAATTTTTACAATTGTAGAATTTGTTTTACTGGTTATTACATCTGTATTGAAGATTAGTTCATTCATACACTCTTCTCCATTTTAGTTTATTATAAATGCTAAAAAACTCGGCTTGCGCCGAGTTTTAAAATTAAAGTGCTGCTTTAGCCTGTTCAGCGAGCTTCGCAAAAGCCTCTTTATCAGAAACTGCAAGCTCTGCAAGCATCTTTCTGTTAAGATCAATACCAGCAAGCTTAAGACCATGCATCATTGTAGAATAGTTCATTCCGCAAACCTTTGCTTGTGCAGAAATTCTTGTAATCCAAAGAGAACGGAAGTCTCTCTTCTTCATTTTACGACCAGCAAATGCATAGTTACCGCTCTTCATAACAGCTTGTTTAGCCATCTTAAAGTGCTTGCTCTTAGCACCCCAATAGCCTTTAGCCATTTTTAATACTTTATTTCTTCTTTTACGTGCCATCATAGCACCTTTAACTCTTGCCATCTTTAAATCCTCCTTGTACTAACGTTTCATTCAAATTATTTGTTGATAAGCTTCTTGATTGTAGGAGCCATGCTCTCACTTAAATAAGAGCCTGAACGAAGATTTCTCTTACGTTTAGCGGTCTTAAGTCCAAGATTGTGACGATGTTGTGAATGAAACATCTTTACTTTTCCAGTTCCTGTCAAAGAAAATCTTTTGCTGGAAGCCTTATGTGTTTTAATTTTTCCCATGGTATTCATTTTCCTTTCACGATAAGTATATTATCTTATTTTTTTACAGGTGAAATAGTAACGGACATTCTTCTACCATCAAGTGAAGGAGCCTTGTCTGCGCTACCATATTCGGAACATAGTCCGAGAAATTTGGTAATAATTTCAACGCCAACCTCAGTATGTGCCATTTCTCTTCCCTTGAACGAAAGAACGACTCTTACCTTGTCTCCGCCTTTAAGAAAACGGATTGCGTTGTTAGCTTTTGTATTAAAATCATGAGTGTCTATTCTGCAAGAAAGCTGTACTTCCTTTACATCAACTGTTTGTTGTTTCTTTTTCGCTTCTTTTTCTCTCTTGTCGCGATCATAACGAAACTTACCGTAATCCATAATACGACATACAGGTGGTGTTGCAGTAGGAGCGATAAGAACAAGGTCAAGTCCTAATGCATATGCCTTTTCCAAAGCAGCATCAGATGACATAACACCAAGTTGCTCTCCGCCGTCGGTTACAACTCTTACTTCTTTGAGTCGAATTTCTTCATTGATAGACATTTCTTTTGCGTTGCTAATAGTTAAGCACCTCCAATTATACCAAAAGCATTGGTCATTTACCAAAATAAAAATTGTGCGAAAGAATAAAATCTCCGCACAACAAAAAACTATCTTAAAATAGTAAATTATTAACCACAAACGCCTTTGCGATTGGGTGAGAACGGAGAGTTCTACTTCTTTTTGCTTTGTTATTGTATCACAACAATATTATTATGTCAATAGTTTTTTTGAAAAAACTTAAAATTTTCTATTTTTTGCTGACACTACCAAACAACAATTGATAGTGTCAGCATAATTTTTATTGTTTTATTACAAAATTAGTTTTAAGAACTAAATTCAAAAGTCTAACTGCGCATGCCTGTGCATCTTCTTTTTTAATTGTTCCATCGTTTAATCCATTCAAAATAGCCTTTGTATGACAGCCCGGCATTATAAGATCATTTCCTGCGTGAACGTGCTCTTGTGGTTTAGCGCAAGTATTCCAGTCGGTCATTACGATACCATCGTATTCCCATTCTCCTCTTAGCATACCCATCAATAAGTCATAATTTGTAGAAGCGAAAATACCATTTATTCTGTTATACGCTGTCATAATAGCTTTTGGATGACCTTCCTCGACAGCAATTTTAAAGCCCTTCGTATATATTTCTCTTAATGCTCTTTCACTTAATTGCGAATCGGATACACCACGCTCATATTCAATGTTATTGCAAGCGAAATGCTTAACGGTAGTATATCTACCCGTGGGCTCTGCATTCTCGTTATATTGAACTCCTATGGTTATATAAGCACCGATTTTACCGGCAACCAATGGATCCTCTGAAAAATATTCAAAGTTTCTTCCATTAAGAGGATTTCTTTGAATGTTAATTCCAGGAGCGAGCCATCCCTCAATATCACTTAATTCAAGATCTGCGCAAATGCATTCTCCATATTTTCGCGCAGCATCAAGGTCCCATGAGTTTGCAAAGCATGTACCTGATGGATATGCCACAACGCTATGTGCCACTTCTGTATCTGATTCAACAGGAGAACCAAATATAGAAAGTCTAATACCTGCAGGTCCATCAGCACAAGCATTTACTGGTATTGCGTATTTTTCACTAGCCCACATTTCTCCCGCTGCTCCACGCACCTTTGAAGACATGCTTCCTACAGTTGCGTTAGCAGCAGATCCCTCATAGATTACACCATTTAGCATTCTTGCAAGCTCTTCATTTGTAAATTGTGCAACCACATCCTCAAGAGTTGCCTTATTGGCTATTACATCGTTCAAGGTATAAACAATATCGTTGTTTTTAGGTGTTAATAGCTTTGGCGGATTCTCCTCTATTACATCACAAACAAGCGTTTCTACGCAATCACAGTCGAATTCATATACAGGTGCGTTAGCCTTTTCGTTATCTTCACCATCATATGTGATAGGGGTAGCTCCTTTTTTACTCAAAAGATTTAGTTCTGCTTGTTGAACAGCTCTATTCTTTACTACTGAGCAAATAACCTTCTTTTCGAAATTTATAGCGCAAGCTATATTAGTATTTCTCGAAGAGTTACCTACTCTTACATAATACTTGCCTTCTTCAAGAACATATTTAGCGCATTTTTCACAATAGCTTGCCATATCTGTTATATCAAATGACAAAACTACCTCACATGACTCTTGTGGCGCTAAAACGTCTGTTTTGGCATATGCACAAAGATCCTGATAAGTTTTTTCAAGATTTCCATCGGGAGATGAAAGATAGCATTGTAAAACCTCTCTGCCGGGCATATCTCCCGTGTTAGTAACCTTAACGGCTATATCAACTATTTGTCCGTCTACTCTAATATCTAGAACTTCTCTTGAGAAGCTTGTATAGGAAAGTCCATATCCAAACGGATAGCGTACTCTTTTACCAAAGGTATCAAAATAGCGATATCCAACGTAAATTCCTTCATTATATGGAACAAACATTGTGTCTACGCCTTCTTTTGTTGGATAATCGTCATATGTATATGCCCAAGTCATAGCGAGCTTGCCGCTTGGAGTCACTTTTCCGCTTACTATATCTGCAACAGCGTAACCAAACATTTCTCCGCCAAGTGATACATCTATTATCGAATCTATTTTACAATCATCAATCGATGTTAAATCAAGCATTCCACAAACATTCAACAATAAAACTGTATGTTCAAAGCTCTTTGAAACATTTTGAATAAGCTCAATTTCTTCTTTGTGTAGCTTTATAAATCCCTCTTCATTTTTTAAATCTCTGGCTTCTCCACTACATCTACCAATTGTAACTATAGCGACATCATTATTCTTTGAAGCATCATCGATGATATATTTATCAAGCTTAATTTCATTAAAACGGAACGTCCACTCATCCCAATTTCTGTTCACTGTTGCGTACTCAGCGTTGTGCTCATCAACCCATTTTAGGCAAGCATTTTGAACATTATCATCAAGTGTATATCCAGCATCCAAAAGTCCTTCATTTATTTGAATTATTTTTTGCGCAAGCATATCTCCAGAGCCCCAACCAAGACGGAAGCATCTATAAGAATTGATACCAAAAAGTGCTATTTTTTTGCTTTTTTCAAGTGGAAGTAAGTTTCCATCATTTTTAAGCAAAACCATTCCGTCAGCTGCAGCTTGACGAGCAAAATCCATTTTTTCTTGTCTTAACATAAAAACTCCTAAATATAAATTCTATGATTATATATTTTATCATAATACTTGTAAATAGTCAATAACACTCCAAAATTTATTTTGAAAACGAAACAATATCATTCTTCGCATCATTGAGAATAAAAGCAACGTCATCACTTTTTCCATCATTAAACAAAGAATCAATTGCTTGCAATACAAGAGACCTTACTGCGCCCTTTTTAGTGTAAATCGAGTTTTTTTCGTAAGAAGGGTTGTTTTTAGCAAGATTTTGTAGTATACTAATTATAGAAGGTGTGTCACCGCCAGCGTTCGAGTTATTCTCGGCAAGGCTGGTCTTGAACGGTTGCGCACCTTCTTCTTTTATTGTCGCAACCTCGTGAACGTAAAACCTATTATTTTCCTTGTTTCGAATAACTACAACACCCATATAGTGCTTTTCATTTGCTATTATTATTGGTGCTGCAATTGCTGCAGTATCATAACCTCTGCCCTTCCAATTTTTTTGATAATCTACAACCTTACCATTTTTAATAACATCGGGAACTGCTGCAAAGGTAGCAGCCTTTTTTCTTCCTATTCCGTGAGCGATATCGTCTTTAATTCCACGTTTGTCAATTAAAACCTTGCCCACCTCTTTATTATAAACCCGATAATTGAATGTTTTGAAATATTCGTCTACTTGCGTTACTAAGTCAAGCTCGTCATAATATTTCGTGCCCTCAGTTGTATGTGTAATCTCGTGCATTGCTACAAATTTAGCCACATCTTCACCACTTAAATCAGCCTTGTTGTTTATGTATATAACTCCTTCGTTAGGATTATAAAAGGCTCTATTTTGTGCGCTGTCGTTTGTAATAACAACACTTGCTCTTTCACCTATAACCCTTTCAATAACGCTTTTAGCTTCCCTTGCACTCTCTGTTATTGTTTCTTGAGTGGACACAGGCTTGTGACTAAGAGTACCAGATATCGCTCTTATATTACTTGATACACCCTGAGCGTTCATATCCTTAGCAACCAAATTCTTTTTAAGAGTTCCATCCTTTGCATCAAACGCATTTTTATATACGCCCATTCCACTAAGATAATTTGCCCTCGAGGCTTTTTTAAAAGGAGGCTTGAGTATAGCACATTAAGAAATTTTGAACACCATATGCTGTGTTAACAAAAAAATCAAGGTCTCCCGAATGAAAGATCTTGATTTTTATTGATTTTGTATAGATAATATATAAAAAGCTAATTTGTGTCAATCCATAGAGGTTTATTTTTTAGGATAGCTATCCTTTAGTCCTACTATTCTATTGTAGGTATTTTCATACTTTGTATCCTTACAATAGTAACCATTTCTTACAAATTGGAATTTTTCTCCTGGATTAGCTTCGCTAAGACATTTTTCAATTAAAGCATTTTCAACCTTAACAAGTGAATTTGGATTCAAATAATCATTATATGTCTTACCCTCTGGCATATCGCCAAGATTTTCAATGGTAAATAGCTTATCGTAAAGCATAAGAGTAGCTTTTTCCGCATTCTCAGCGCTAAGCCAATGAATTGTACCCTTAACCTTACGTCCATCAACAGGATTTCCATTTCCAGATTCAAGGTCAGCTGTACATCTTATTTCAACGATTTCTCCGTTCTCATCCTTTATTATTTCGTTGCATTTAACGATATAAGCACCCATCAATCTAACCTCTCCATCTGGCTTAAGACGGAAAAATTTAGGTGGTGGAACCTCTTCAAAATCACTCTTATCAATGTAAACCTCACGAGTAAACGCAAGATTTCTTGTACCAGCGTTAGGATCATTTGGGTTATTAGACACTGGGAAGTATTCCACTTTATTTTCATCATAGTTTGTAATAACAAGCTTGATTGGATTTGAAACACAAATTCTTCTTTGTGCAGTCATATTAAGCTCTTCTCTAATACAGTGCTCGAGAAGCTCGATATCTACTATACTATATGCCTTTGCAACTCCTGCACGACTTATAAAATCGATAATTGATGCAGGTGTATATCCACGCCTTCTAAGACCACAGAGTGTAGGCATTCTTGGGTCATCCCATCCATCTACCATATTGTTTTCTACAAGATATCTTAGATATCTCTTGCTCATTACGGTATAAGTTACGTTTAATCTTGCAAACTCTCTTTGTTTTGGCTTATTTTCAAAGCCTATATTATCAACCACCCATTCATAAAGAGGACGGTGGTTTTCAAATTCAAGTGAGCAAAGTGAGTGTGTAATACCCTCTATAGCATCTTGAATAGGATGTGCATAATCATACAATGGATAAATACACCATTTATCACCCTGGCGATGATGATGAGCTCTTAATATTCTATAAATAGCAGGGTCTCTCATATTGATGTTTGGCGATGACATATCAATTTTAGCGCGAAGGGTTTTTGCTCCATCAGCAAATTCACCGTTTTTCATTCTTTCAAAAAGATCAAGGTTTTCTTCAACGCTTCTATTTCTGTACGGACTCTCCTTGCCTGGCTCGGTAAGAGTACCCCTGTATTCCTTCATCTCCTCTGCAGAAAGATCGCACACATATGCCTTGCCTTCTTTAATTAGCTTTACTGCATACTCATAGCACTTGTCAAAATAGTCAGAGCCATAGAAAATACCACCTGTAGGAACTGCACCAAGCCATGTTAAATCCTCTAAAATACTCTCAACATATTCCGTGTCCTCTTTTGAAGGATTAGTGTCATCGTATCTTAAATTAAAAGTTCCACCATACTTTTTGGCAGTTTGTGAGTTTATCCAAATTGCCTTAGCACTACCAATATGAAGATAGCCATTTGGCTCGGGCGGAAAGCGTGTGTGTATTTTTCTTGAAAAGCCATTTGCAATATCTTCATCAATTATATCATGTATAAAATTTGAATTAATTTCTTCCATAACAACCTCTTATAATGATTTTATCATTTCATTAACACGTTTAATCACTGTTTCATATCCCAAAATTTGCATTACAGAATACATATCTGGTGAATTAAGCTTGCCAGTTACTGCAAGTCTAATAAACATACTGATATCAGAAACATTTCCTTTATAAGCCTCGGGATTTTGCTTGTAAGCGCGCATATCTGATGCGTATCCAAGCATGTCAGCAATATCCTTAATTTTTTCAAACCAAGTATTCGAATCGTCAGCTATATCAAATACCTTTGTAAACTCCTGAAGAGTAATCTTTATATCATTCTTCGAGAATTTATCGGAATACTCGTCCTGCACCTTGAAAAGCTCATCGTAGAACAAATCTACATAGCTTCTAACCTCACTCCAAAGTGCAATATCCTTTCTTGGATTTTTTCCACCTCTGCCTATGGAGAATATTGCCTTTGTATATTCTGGGTTTCTAGTTAATGCTGAATATAACTCCTTGTCATATTCGCCAGCCCATTCGGTTGAACCGTTATAAACGTCCTCAGCACTCATACGAGAAATTACATTTTTAGAAACATCAAGCAGCTTTGCTCCATCGAAAAGTGAGCCTGCGGGATTCATTTTCTTATATGAGAACTTGAACTCTTCAGTTGAAGCGGTTGGGTTAGCTCTTCTCCAATCCTCGTAATTTGAATTAAGTATTGTCAAAATATACTCATAAAGAGATTGAGCGGGATATCCCTCTTGCTTGTAATACGAAAGAGCAAGCTCTGGATCCTTTCTTTTTGAGAGCTTGCGCTTTGATTCTCCATCCATTTTCATTAAAGGTCCAATGTGTAAATACTTTGGAAGCCTAAAGCCAAGCGCTGAGAAAAGCTGAATATGGAATGGCAAGGTTGAAAGCCATTCATCACCTCTTACAACGTGAGTTGTACGCATAAGATGATCATCTACTGCGTGTGCAAAATGGTACGTTGGAATTCCATCGGATTTTAAGAGAACATGGTCAATATCATTCTCTGTAACCTCTAAATTGCCTTTAATGTAGTCAGTGAACTTTATTTTGTTCTCTATAGAACCAGTTGAACGGAATCTTAGAACCCAAGGTTTACCAGCTTTTAATTCGGTTTCGATTTCCTCGTTGGTTCTATCGCGCCATTTTGCCCATTTTCCGTAATAACCAAAGTTTTCCTTAAGCTTTTCTTGCTGCTCGTGCATTTCTGCAAGCTCGTCCTCTGTACAAAAGCAGGGGTATGCCTTTCCTTCCTTAACAAGCCTTTTAGCATAAACATGATATATATCTTTTCTTTGTCTTTGACGATAAGGTGCATAAATACCATTATCACCCTCTATGGTTGCACCTTCATCGAAATTGATATTATAGTACTTTAGCGTATCAATAAGAATTTCCACAGCTCCTGCAACCTCGCGCTTTTGGTCTGTGTCCTCTACTCTTAAAAATAGTGTTCCTCCAGATTGATGGCAAAGGCGCTCAGATGTAATACCTTGAACAAGGTTTCCAAGATGAACAAACCCAGTAGGACTAGGAGCCATTCTTGAAACGATTGCTCCTTCCTTTAAATTTCTTACAGGATATTTTGCTTCAAGCTCCTCTTCTGTCATTGTTACATTAGGAAAAAGTAATTCGGCAATATAATTAAAATCCATATTATACCTCATAAAACATATATTTAAAATATTATAACACGCAAAAAAGAAATTGTCTATATTTTTGAAAAATAATTTTTATTATTTTTGTTTATATTATAATTTTGCCAACCAAGTGTCGATAATTTTAATTTTTAAAAGCAAAAAAACAGCAATTGTTGAATTGCTGTTTTTTATCATTATTTAAAAAACTCTATTTCAAAGTAGTCAATATTTGAGTTGCTTTTTAAAATATATGAGCTTTTAGGAGCTATAGTCGTAATTGTTCTTGAGGTTTCATAATTTTTTAGACTAACATTTGAATCTATATAAAATTTTTCATCACTTCTATTTATTACTGTCAAAACGAAGCCATTATCGTTATATCTTGCAAAGGACAAAACATCCTTATTACACTCTATCATTTTAAAATATCCATCTTTATAAAGAGGTTCTTTCCTTCTTATTGATCCTATTTTTTTATAAAAATCAACAAGCTCCTTGTTTTCTTTTCCCCACGGAAAAGGTAAACGGTTAAATGGATCTCTGTAGCCCTGCATACCTGCCTCGTCACCGTAATAAATACAAGGAATACCCGGTACTGTTGCAATAATTGTATAAGCAAGCTTTAATAAACAAATTGCATTTTTTATTTCGTTTTTGCTCATTTTTTTAGTGGAAAGCTCTTTGTTTGTATAGCCCTGTCCGCTTTCTCCACCAAGAACTGTTAAAATACGTTCTGTGTCATGAGTTCCAAGTAAATTCATAAGCAAATCCGAATTATGCTTAGGATAGTGAGAATGTAGCATCTTGCAGGTTGAATAAAAGCGCTCAAAATTTCCGCATTTTATATAATCTATTATAGCATCTCTCAATGGATAATTCATTACTGAGTCAAGCTCATTACCAAGGAAATATTTTTTTCTCTTATCATATGCGATTTTGTTGGAAGCATCCTCCCAAACCTCACCATATACAACTCCGTTTGGATTTATTGACTTTACCTTTTGATTAAGTCTCTTTAAAAAATCATCACTTAACTCATCGGCAACATCAAGTCTAAAGCCATCTATTCCCTTTTTCATCCATTTTTCAACAACTCCACCATCACCCAAAATAAAATCTTGATAGCTTTTATTGTTGCTATTTACTCTCGGTAATATTTTTACATCCCACCAACACTCATAATTGTCCGGAAATTCTCTAAAATTGTACCATTCATAATATGGAGATTTTTTCGACTGATAAGCGCCTATCGAATCATAGTTTCCATCCTTATTAAAATATATACTATGTGAGCCGGTATGATTAAACACTCCGTCAAAAATTATATGCATATCGCGCTTTTTAGCTTCTTTTATTAGAAGATCGAGCGCTTTTTCAGAGCCAAACATGGAATCGATAGACATGTAATCAGCTGTATCGTATTTATGGTTAGAATAAGCATCAAAGATAGGACATAAATAAAGACAATTTACTCCTAAATCTTTTATATAATCAAGCTTTTCAACAACACCATATAAATCTCCGCCAAAAAACATATTGTTTTCAACGTAACCACCGGGCACATCTGCAAATTGCGGGATACCATTGTACCAGTCATCATTCATTATAGCGTATTTTTTAGGTTTGCATTTGCCACTTTTATTAAATCTATCTACAAATATTTGATACATTATTCCACCGTGCATCCATTTTGCACAGTTACTTTTTTCATTAAATATTAGTAGCTGTATAAGTCCGTTTGAATCATTTTCTATTATTGATAGCTCACCCAATCTATATCCATCACCCAAATAGAACGTTTTTTCGGCAGAAACCTGATATTTATAGTAATACAAGCCTACTCCTATTTGTGCCATATCTATTGTGCATGAATACAAATCATAAGCACCATCAATACCGGTCCATACAAAATCAAATTTTTGGTATTTATGGTTTTCGATGCCTTCACCAAAAAGATGCATGCTAACATTGGTAGCACCGCATCTTCTCGGTATCATAAGGCTAAAATCTACTGTTTTATCAAATGAAAAAGCTCCAAACGAAGAGAAATTTTTACTATTTATATATTTCTTTTCGTAAAAAATCATTTGTTATTTTACACTTGTTAAATGCCAAATTTTATCTGAGTATTCCTTTATACTTCTGTCAGCAGCAAAGAAACCAGATTTTGCAATATTAACAAGAGACATTTTACCCCATTGTTCCTTATTGTTATATGCTTTTATGATTTCCTCAGATTTAATATAATATGAATCGAAGTCAGCAAGGCACATATATGGGTCTGCAACTCCTCCAAATCCACCTATAAGATAGTTTGCTATATTTGCAAAGGAAACGCCATTAAAGCCCTTATTTAAACGGTCAACAGCCTTTTTAATGCGTACACTGTTGTTGTAGAAGTCGATAGAACGATAGCCCTTTTCCCAAAGCTCATCTACTTCTTTGGCAGTAAGACCAAAGATATAGATATTCTCATCTCCAACTGCTTCCTTCATTTCAACGTTTGCACCATCAAGTGTACCTATTGTAAGTGCTCCGTTCATCATAAACTTCATACATCCAGTACCACTTGCCTCTTTTCCTGCGAGAGAAATTTGTTCACTAATTTCAGAAGCAGGCATAAGAACCTCAGCTGTGCTAACATTGTAATCCTCGAGATATACCACGGAAAGCTTATCCTTAACCTTTGGATTTTTTCTTATATCTTCTCCAAGATTCCATATAAGCTTAATAATATCCTTTGCCATGTAATATCCAGGCGCTGCCTTACCTCCGAAAATAAACGTTCTCTTTGTAAATTCTCTTTCTGGGTGCTCCTCAATATCAACATAATAACAAATAATTTTAAGTGCGTTAAGAAGCTGACGCTTGTATTCATGCATTCTCTTTACCTGCACATCAAACACTGATGATGTATCAAGTGAATAACCTGTCTTATTGAATACAAATTTAGAAAGCTTAACCTTGTTGTTTTCTTTTATTTCATGAAGTCTCTTGGTTACTGTATCGTCTCCAACATATTTCATCAAATTCTCAAGCTCACAGGGATTAGTTATAAATCCATCACCAATACAATCAGTAATTAAGCTTGAAAGCTCAGGATTTGAATAGCATAACCATCTTCTATGAGCGATACCATTAGTTACATTTGTAAATTTTTGTGGATCTTTTTTATAGAAGTCATGAAAAACAGTCTTTTTTAAAATATTTGAGTGAAGCTCAGATACACCATTTACAGTATGAGAAGCCACAACGCTCAAATTTGCCATTCTAACTTGAGAATAACCAATAATAGCCATCTTGGAAATTCTATCCCAGTCTCCAGGATATGCTTCCCAGAGATTTTCGCAGAAACGGCGATTGATTTCTTTAACTATAGAATGGATTCTTGGTAGCTTAAAGCTAAATAAATCCTCGTTCCAGCATTCAAGTGCCTCTGGCATAACTGTATGGTTTGTATATGATACAGTTTTAGTTACAATATACCACGCATCATCCCATGTATAGTTATAAACATCCATCAAAATTCTCATAAGCTCCGGAACACAAAGTGCGGGATGAGTATCATTGATGTGAATAGCAACTTTATCTGCGAAGCCATTCATAGAGCCATATGCAGCAATATGGTCGCTTATAATGCTCTGTAATGAAGCTGAAACTAAGAAATATTGCTGACTAAGACGAAGAAGTTTACCCTCTGTATGCTCATCTGATGGATAAAGAACCTTTGATATTACCTCTGCATTAGTTGTTTGCTGTATTGCTTTAACATATTGTCCCTGTGAGAAAAGATTCATATTAAAGTTGGTTACATCGTGAGCCTTCCATAAACGAAGTCTGTTTACAGCATCATCTGCGCCAGAAATCATCATATCATAAGGAACAGCCTCTACCTCTTCGTAATTCTCATATTTAACTACGAGCTTATTATTTTCCCACTCTTCTTTTATATGTCCACCAAAACGAACTGTAAATTTCTTATCAGTTCTTGGAACCAACCATGATTCTCCACCAGGAAGCCAAGTGTCAGGAAGTTCTACTTGATTACCATCAATGATTTTTTGTTTAAAAAGGCCATATTCATAAAGTATGGAAAAACCATCACCAGGATAGTTTAGTGATGTAAGTGAATCCATAAAGCATGCTGCTAAGCGTCCAAGGCCACCATTTCCAAGTCCTGGGTCTGGCTCCATTTCATATATCTCATTGATATCAAAGCCAAATTCCTTAAGCGCATCCGAATAAAAATCAGCAAGCCCAAGATTGCGAAGGTTGTTCTTAAGAGATCTACCTATTAAAAATTCCATACAAAGATAGTAAATCTTTTTAGCCTTAGCCTTTTTCACCTTATGCTTAAATGTTGATCTTTTTTGTGTAAGTATGTCCTTTACTGTAAGAATTGTCGCTTTATAGATCTGTTCTTTATTTGCGTCTTCAGGATTAACGCCAAAATATCTTGATAGCTTTAGCGCCAACGCTTCTCTTACAGATTCTTTTGTAAAATTATCGTTCATTGGTTTTTACTCCTTTTGATTAAATACAACAGCAATTTACATTTTTTGCCGTTTTATCAACAAGCTGTCCCGTAAGTGCCTTACGGGACAGCACGTTTATTTGTTTGCTATACTCCTATACAAATCAAGATATTTCTTGGCAGAAACATTCCAAGAAAAATCCGTTTCCATAACTGTTGTTGTTAAAGCTAACCATTTTTCCTTATCTTTAAAAAGTTTAACAGCGCGCTCAATGGCATCTTTCATTTCGTGTGCGTTATAATTTGTAAAGGTAAATCCGTTTCCTTCTCCATTATAAATATTATATGGCTTTATAGTATCATAAAGTCCACCAGTCTCTCTAACTACAGGCACAGCCCCATATCTTGATGATATCATTTGTGAAAGACCACATGGCTCACTCTTAGATGGCATTAAAAAGATATCCGAGCCTGCATAGATTTTCTTAGATAAATCTTTGTTGAACTCTAGAAAAACCTTAACCTGATCGGGGTACTGATTTTGAATAGCTTTGAAATATTCCTCAAGCTCATATTCACCCGTTCCAAGAAGCACAAATTGAACTCCAAGTTCAAGGATTTCTGGCAAAATATATTTAACAAGATCAAAGCCCTTATGCGAAGCAAGCCTTGAAATCATTGAAACTACAGGAATATCAGGATTCATTTCAAGACCACACATTTCTTGAAGCGTTTTTTTGCACTCGCATTTTCCTTCTATTCTCTTTGAATCAAATTTTTTTGCTATAACGGTGTCGTTTGCGGGATTATAATAATCTACATCTATACCATTAACAATTCCTGTAAGCTTTTCACTATATTGATGTAAAATATAATGCAAGCCACTTGAATAAAATTCTGTTTGAATTTCATCAGCATATTTTTGGCTAACTGTAGAAATCATATCTGTGCACACTAATGCACCCTTAGTAAGGTTGATATTTCCATTATATTCAACTATGCTACGATCTCCAAAGCAATCAAGTCCAAAAACATCGCCTAAGATTGACATAGAATAAATACCTTGGTAATCTATATTATGGATAGTATATATGGTTTTTATGTCCTGATAATAGTGATTCATATGATATTTTCTCTTTAAATAAATCACTGATGTAGCGCTCTGCCAGTCATTTGCATTTAAAATATCAGGATAAAAATCAATAATCGGCATTATATCAAGAACTGCTTTTCCAAAGAAAGCAAATCTTTCTGCATCATCAAAATCTCCATAAATAGTATTTCTCTTAAAATAATATTCATTATCAAGGAAATAATATGTTACTCCGCCTCTTTCGCATTTGAAAATACCACAATATTGATTTCTCCATGCAAGTCCTACCGTGGTATTACCCACGTATTCAAGTTCGTTTGCAAAATTTTCCTTTATTTTCTTATAAAGAGGTAATACAACACGAACATCAGCACTTGGATCAGATGCAGATATAGCCTGTGGAAGTGAACCGAGAACATCGCCAAGTCCACCAGTTGAAATAAAAGGAATAGCCTCGGCACCTACAAATAATATTTTCATATTCTGCTCCTTAAATCATCTTTCCTTTAGATAAATAGAAAGGTAGGGTTTCATCACCTGAAAGATTCTTGTTATCTCTTATAACTACGTTTTTATCTGCAATTACACAGTTGAGCTTAACATTTTCACCTGTATATGTATCTTGGAAAAGAATACAGTTTTTAACTACTGAGCCCTTTCCTATTTTAGTACCACGGAATATAATTGAGTTTTCAACCTCTCCAAAAATCTCACATCCATCTGCTATCAAAGAATTTTTCACCTTCGCCTCAGGGCTGTAATATGTTGGAGCTGAGTTTCTTACCTTTGTATACACAGGTCTGTTTTTAATACCAAATAATTGGTTTCTAACCTCTCTATCATTGATGAGCTCCATGCTTGATGTATAATAATCTTGAGAAGAATTAATACAAGCGAAATATCCATCATATCTATATGTACGATAAACCTTTCTGCCTATATTACGCAAAATAATGTCTCTTGTAAGACTTGTGTAGTTATGAGCAATTGAATCAAGAACAACCTCTTGCAAATATTGTCTTGTCATTACCATAATATTCAAATTTATGTCTGCTTCTCCTTCAAATGATGTTGGATATGCTTGAACATCAGTAATTTTACCATCTTCATCGGAATCAACCAATACATTGATTTTCGCCTTTGCCTTGTTAAGATAAACTTTCTTAACAGCCATTGTCAAATCTGCATTGTTATCTATATGGTTCTTTATCATATCATTTAAATCAATATTACATATAACATCACAGTCAGAAAGAACAACATAATCGTCTGTTATCTTGCTAATTGAATAGTTTACACTCTTAAGCGCTTCCAAACGTGTTGTATAAAGAGAGTTGACATTATTTGCATATGCTGTTATGAATGGAGGAAGTATTTTTATACCTCCAGATCTTCTTGCCAAATCCCAGTCCTTACCAGAACCAATATGGTCCATGAGAGACTGATAGTTATAGTGAGTAACAACACTAACATTGCTAATATTCGAGTTTACCATATTTGAAAGTGCAAAATCTATAAGTCTGTATCTGCATCCAAATGGAACAGATGCCATTGTTCTATTTCTTGTAAGCTCGGGTATATTGTTATCATGTATATTAGAAAAAATTATTCCTGCTGCTGACATAATTATATCCCCCTATCATTTCTCAATGGCACTTACGCCATCTACAGAATCATCATTTATCATTGCATCAGACGCGATTGCAACGCCTTTTTCTACGCAAAGACCACTTCCTATAACCGCTATACCCTTTGCAAGCTCTCTTTCCTCGCCAACCTTGGCATTTTCAGAAATAACGCTGTCACTATCTATAATTGAGTAGTTAACATTCGCACCCGCTTTTATAACGGTTCCACTCATAATCACAGAATCTTTTACAATAGCACCCTTTTCAACTATTACACCACTAGATAAAACACTGTGCTCTACCTTACCTTGAATTTCACATCCCTCAGAAATAATAGAATCAGAAACAGTTGCCTCTTTTCCAATGTAATGTGGAGGGGCAGCATAGTTGCGTGAAAAAATTCTCCACTTTTTATCATGAACATTGAACTCTGGTTTTTCGCCAAGAAGATCCATGTTAGCTTCCCAAAGGCTACTTATTGTTCCTACGTCCTTCCAATATCCCTCAAATGGATATGCATATAATTTCATACCATCATTGAGCATATTAGGAATAATATTTTTACCAAAGTCATTACTTGAACCAGGAGTATTTTCATCGTCTATAAGATATTTTTCTAACACTTTTGTGCTGAATATGTATATACCCATCGATGCTTTTGTGCTGATGGGATTTTTTGGCTTTTCTTGGAACTCAGTAATTTTTCTCGTTTCGTCAGTTACCATAATTCCAAATCTGCTTGCTTCAGAAAGTGGAACCTCAAGTACTGCAATTGTGCAGTCAGCACCAGTATTCTTATGATCTTGAAGCATAGCATTATAATCCATTTTGTAAATATGGTCACCTGAAAGTATTAAAACATAATCAGGGGCGTATCTTCTTATAAAATCGAGATTTTGATATATAGCATTTGCTGTACCCTTATACCAGTCTGCACCATTTTTTCCTTGATACGGTGGAAGTACCATAACACCACCACTCATTCTATCAAGATCCCACGGCTGACCGTTTCCAATGTATTCATTGAGAACCAAGGGCTGATATTGTGTAAGAACTCCGACGGTATTTATTCCAGAGTTTACGCAGTTTGACATTGGAAAATCTATGATTCTGTACTTTCCTCCGAAGGTAACAGCTGGTTTTGCTGTTTTTTCAGTTAAAGCATAAAGTCTACTTCCTTGACCTCCCGCCAATAACATTGCTACACATTCTTTTTTCTTAAACATTGCTATACTCTCCTTGCCCTTCCCTCAAGCTTGCGAATGATCACACCGCCAAGTGCTGGAAGATTTATATTTATAAAATAATTATTTTTGCCGGACTGATCTGAGTATTTTGCTGATTTTAAAACTTTACTGTTTGTTACACCCTTGCCACCAAATTGAAATTCATCAGTCGTTAATACCTCTTGATAAATTCCTTCTTCTTTGACATTTAGTTGATAATTTTCTCTTGTAACAGGAGAAAAATTGATTATTACCATTAATTCCGAAGAATCAATTGCTTTTCGTTTAAATGATATTATATTAAAATCCTTATCATTGGGATTTATCCATTCATAACCATCCCATGAATTATCAATTTCCCATAACTGCTTGTTTTCCAAATAGAAGTTGTTCAATACAGATACGAATTTTTGCATTTCAGCATGCCTTGGATAGTCTAACATAAACCATTCAAGCTGATTTTCATAATCCCACTCTCTAAACTGCGCAAACTCTGTACCCATAAAGGTCATTTTTTTACCAGGCATCGTCATCATATATACTAAAAATGCACGCATAGATGAAAACTTTTCATCATAATTACCATACATTTTATCTACTAATGACTTTTTACTGTGAACCACCTCATCATGAGAAATAGGATACACGTAATTCTCATTAAACGCATACATCATTGGAAAAGTAAGCTTGTCGTGAATATATTTTCTATAAACAGGATCGGTAGAAATGTATTCAAACATATCATTTGCCCACCCCATATTCCATTTATAGTTGAAGCCGAGTCCACCTTGAAAAACAGGTTTTGTAATCATTGGCCAATCTGTTGATTCCTCTGCCATCATTAAGGCGTTAGGAAATTCTTTAAAAATCTCGGTATTTAATTTTTTAAAAAATGCTATTGATTCTTTGTTTTTATTATTTCCTTCGTCATTAGGAATCCACTCGCCAGGCTCTCTGTCATAGTCAAGATATAACATTGAAGCAACTGCATCAACTCTCAAGCCATCAACATGATATTCTCTTAACCAAAAAAGCGCATTAGAAATTAAAAACGACTGTATTTCTTCTCTACCCACATCGAAAAATCTCGTTCCCCATACTCTATGCTCCATTCTATCATATCCTTGGTATTCATAAAGCGGTTGTCCATCAAATTCGTAAAGTCCGTGCTCATCCTTTGGAAAATGAGCAGGTACCCAGTCAAGAATAACGCCTATTCCACACTCATGAAGCTTGTTTACAAAATACATAAAGTCTTTTGGCTTACCAAAACGAGATGTGGGCGAATAATAACCCGTGACTTGATATCCCCATGAGCCATCATAAGGATGCTCCATAATAGGCATAAGCTCAACATGAGTATAGCCCAATTTTTTAAGATAAGGAGCAAGCTCGTCTGCTATTTCTCGGTAATTATAGTATTTTGAAGCATCATCACCAGCAATAGGTGTTTTTTGCTTCCACGAGCCTAAATTCATTTCGTAAATATTTAATGGCGCTGAGTAATAATATCTTTCAGCTTCAGTTGCATTATTTTTTGTTAAAATGGATTTTTTGTATTTATACCAATTTTCATCATTCCAAACAAAGCCATCAATATTTGCTACTATTGATGCAGTTTCCTTTAATGTTTGTGAATGAAAAGCATATGGATCAGCCTTATAGTGTGCTATACCATGATTCCAAATTTTGAATTTATAATTTTTTCCAATAAGACTTTCATTTGAAACAACAAAAAGCTCCCAAATACCAGAATCACGATTCTTATTCATTTGGGTTCCGCTATCCCACGATGTAAAGTCAGAAACAAGCATTACGCTATCGGCGTTTGGTGCCCACACGCGAAATACATACTTATATCCATCTTCACTTTTCTCTTCATGACAACCAAGATATTTGTAAGAATAATAATTGGTTCCCTGGTTAAAGTAATATGCGGCTAAATCATTTTTTTGCATTATATTTTCCAAAACATCCACCGCCTTTATAATTCTATATATTATTCTATATATTTATTATATGTCTTTTTTATTTAAATTTCAATAGTAAAATAATTTTAAATTTAAAAATTGTTCACATTTTTCGCTTTTTTTCAACAAAAATTTGAAAAAATGAGCATTTTCATGCTCATTCTATGCTTTCGTATTTTTTGTTTAGCTCATACTCTCTTTTGAGTATAGACGAAATTCCAACGGTTTTAAACTTGCCCTTAACGAACATTGCCTCTCTTTGATATCCTTCAAATTTCATACCAACCTTTTTCATAACAGCAAGACTTGCATCATTTCCGAATAGAAATTTTGCTTCTACCCTATTTGCATTTAAAACCTCAAAGGCAAAGGCTATAACTCTTTTAACAGCCTCGGTTGCTATTCCCATCCCCCAATAATCAGGATTTAAAACATATCCAATTTCAACCACGCTGTTTTCCTCATCGATTCGAGTAAAACCACAGGTACCTATCATTTTTTTGTTTTCTTTGTAAACAATTGCCCAATCGTTATATTCACCAGATTTGTATTTTGCAATAACTACATCAATAAAATTTTTAGTATAATCTAAGTTTTTATGAGCATCCCAAAGTAAGTATTGCGATGTTTTAGAATTTGCTGAGTATTCATGTACATCATATAAATCTGTTCTTTTAAGGGCTCTAAATAAAAGCCTTTCTGTTTCTAAGGTAGGAATTTGTGAAAAAAGTTTTGATACGAATTTGAGTTTCATTTTTTTCTCCGCTTGAAATTTTACAAAATGATTATATACCATTAAAACAAAATAGTCAATAATTATTTTCAACAATAAACAAATTTATATTGCATTGAAAGAAATTGTGTGATAAAATAATAACAATATTTTTAAAGGTGATTTATATGAAAAAAACATTATTTATTGGTTCGGGAAATATGGCTTGTGCCATTGCTTCCGGTCTTATCAAATCGAATTTAATTCCTGCCCAAAGCATTCTATTGTTTGATAAAAATGTTGAACAATACGCGAAATTTAATTCCGAATGCATAAAAATGCAAAACCTACAGGATGCCATAAACTCAGCGGATATTATTTTTCTTTCTGTTAAGCCTCAAAATATTAAAGAGGTTGTTTCTTTGATGCCTAAAAATCTTGGAAATAAGATTTGTGTTTCTATATGCGCTGGAATTACTATGGAATCCATCGAAAAAAATTTTGATTATATAAAACTAGTTCGTGCCATGCCTAATACGCCATTATTAATTGGTCAAGGTGTAACTGCTCTTTGTAAAAATAAAAATGTTTTAGATTGTGAATTTAATTTTATAAAATCAATATTTGCCTCATCTGGTATAACTACCGAAATTGAAGAAAAAGATATAAACAGCTTAACAGCGATAACATCAAGCTCACCAGCATACGTTTATTTATTTATAAAAGCGATGCTTGAAGGTGCAAAAAATCTTAATTTCAATTATGAAAACACATTAGATCTTATTTGCAAAACTATAATAGGCTCTGCTAACATGGTGTTGCAAGGTGACAAAACTATAGATGAACAAATTAGAATGGTAAAATCTCCAAACGGAACAACAGAAAAAGCATTAAACGTGTTAGAAGAACAAAATATTATAGGTATTGTTAGTGATGCGATGAAAGCATGTGAGGCTCGCGCAAAGGAGCTATCTGAACTAAATAAATAAGGAGGGTGAATATGCAAGAAAACAACGAGTCCAAGCCAAAAAAGAAACGATTTAATATATTCGATTGGTACTATCGTGATGGAAAAATCCAAGAGCAAGATATTAATGTTTTGAAAAATCCTTCAATCGGTAATTTTTTTAAACTCCTTTGGAAAAAGCTAAACAAGTTCATTAGCACAAATCTAATATTTGTTTTTGGCAATTTTCCAGTGATATTCATACTATTAGCAATTGCTGGTTTTTTTGATAGCTTTTCTCCTTCTCCACTATATTTAGCATGGGGACCGATGCAAGGAGCTATGTCATTTGATGAAAATGATTTATCCTCCACCGTGTTAACAGGTATATATGGAGTTCATGGCGAATTAAGAGAGGTGAGCACTGCAACAATCATCTTATTCCTTTTAGGACTGCTTCTTATCTTCACATGGGGTTTTACAAAGGTCGGTACTACCTACATTTATCGTAATATAATGAGTGGCGAGCCTGTTTTCCCTATGTCTGACTTCTTTTATGTTATCAAAAGGAATAAAAAGCAATCTATAATCGTTGGAATATTAGATGCTATTATAACTGCTCTGTTCGCCTATGATATATATTATTTATTTGAGTATTATAATGAAAATTCAGTAAACCCTTTTATGTTATTTATGACACTTGCAATGTTCATAATTTATACATTCATAAGGCCATACGTTTACATAATGATATTTACTTTTGATTTAAAAATTACAAAAATAATTAAAAACGCACTTTTCTTTGCAATTTTAGGAATTAAACGTAACGCTATGTGTTTACTGGGTTCTATCTTGCTGCTTATTATAAACTTTGGAATTTTTTACATTTTTCCACCACTTGGAGCAATTTTACCTTTCTTAATTACGTTTGCTATTTTGGATTTTATGGGAGTATATGCTGCCTATCCAAATATAATTAAATATATGATGGACGAAAATGATGCAAGAGCCATCGTAGAAGGATGTTCTATTGATAAGGAAAATGATGAGATTGATAAAGAAGAATATGATGAACAGCCGAGTGAATGCAAAGTTAACGAGCTTGAAAAAATTCAAGAAACAAGCGAATCTTCATCAACTTCACCTATAGAGAACGCTTCTAATTCACAAACAGATAATGAAAATAAATAAAAAATTCGGCAAAAAGCCGAATTTTTTATTTATTGCAAAAGCTCGGAAACAGTTACAAACTCATATCCCATTGATTGTAATTTTGGAATCAATTTTTCAAGTGCAGAAATCGTATTTGCTCTACCACTTATATAATCGTGAAACAAAATGATATCACCGCCCTTAACATTGTTGATTACATTTTTTATAATTGCTTTATCACTTGCGTGCGCCCAATCGTGAGTGTCAATATTCCATAAAACGATTTTATAGTTTTTTTCAAGCGCAACATCTATTAATGTTTGATCATAAAGTCCTCCAGGTGGGCGCAATATATTAGTCATTTCTATATCGTTTTGCATAATTTCATCTTCTGCTGTCGATATTTCTTTGCATACGATATCTTTTGATATTGATTTTAGCGATTTGTGCGAATAGGTATGGTTTCCAATTTGATGCCCCTTGTTCGCTACCATACTTAAGGTTTCTGGATAGTTTTTTGCATTTATACCAATTACAAAAAATGTAGCCTTCACATTATACTTATCTAATACTTCTAATATTTTGGGGGTAATTTTAGGATGTGGTCCATCATCAAAGGTTAATGCAATTTTATTACCTATATTTTCATTGCAGCTATATACAGGTTTGTTTTTAATGTCAGATGAGCAAACTACACTTGATAATAAAAAAGCCGACAAAATGGCGCATATTATTTTCTTCATTGATTACAAAGCTCATCAAGTGTGCCAAATCTAAAGCCTTGGGATTTTAACTCTTGAATAATTTCTTTTATAATTTTGGCATTTGTAGAAGACGTAGGGTGAAGAAGCATCACTTCTCCATTATGAATGTTATCAAGAATTTTCTTTTTTGCATACTCGGCTGATGGTTGCCTACCGTTGTCCCAGTCGGCATACGCGAAGGACCACATAACCGTCTTATAACCAAGCTCGGTTGCCCACTTTAAATTTTGCTCATTGAATTTTCCCTCTGGAGGTCTATAATATTTTGGCATTTCTTTATTAAACTCTTCATTATACAATTTCTCAAGATCATTTAGTTCTTTATTAAAAGAGTTAATATCATTTACTTTGGTCATATCCTTGTGTTTTAAAGTATGGTTTCCAACAATATGACCCTCGTTTATCATTCTTTCAACTAAATTTTTGTTTTTTAAAATCATATTATCCAATATAAAAAAAGCTCCAGAAACTTGTTCTTCTTTTAATACATTTAAGATACGTTCTACATTTCCATTTTCATATCCTGCATCAAAGGTTAAGTATATTACTTTATCCTTTTCCTGCATTGATTTATGGTTTTTGTCACACCAATATACCTCATAATCCTCACAGAATTTTAAATCAGCACCTAAAATTGGCTGTGCGTGTGTTGAATTTCTTTTACAATACCACGAAACACTATTTTTTGTAGCACAGGTTACAATTGTTAAAATAAAAAAAGAACACAACACACACAAAGCTTTATAAACAAATTTCATTATCTCACCTCGCTTTTGCAAAATTATTGTTTGTTTTTATTTGAAATTTAAACTGTATAATTTTTGTTTTTTATGTATTATTTCTGATAAATTTGCAAATAATGATTAAAAAGTTTAAGGGGGTAAATATGAGCAAGGAAAAAAGTACAATCGGTAGTGTTATAAAAGGAATCGCATTTGGGGCTGTTTTAGGCACAATTGCTACAATGGTGCTATCAAACACAAAGGTATCAAAAAAAATCAAAGATACTGCTGAAAACGCAGTTGATAATGTAAGTTCCATGTTCAAAATGAATTAAAAAAATGGTGTCGTTAAACGCGACACCATTTTTGATTGTTTTTATTCGTAATCTTCAGGTATTGGAGCTGCACTAAATCTCGCCCAGCCAAGCGCTGGCCTAAATCCCCAAATGCAATCCCTCGCCTCTATATTTCCTACCTCGAAAACTACTGTTTTATCCCATTCCTTTATTGACATTTTATGCGTAGAGGTAGAATATACAGCAACTCCAAGTCCATTACAGTTTTCAAAAGCATATGCACCAATTCTGGTAATTGTTTTAGGCAATCTTAACGTTACTGTATAAGTATTTGCCTTGGCATATGTAGTTTTTGAAAATGCTATCCCAAATTCTGAGAATGCATATGAATCTATTTCTGTTACAGCATACCCACAGTATTCAGCTGGTATAAATGTTTGTATTTCATCATATTCGCTCAATCCATCTAAAATTTGTTTTTTATAATTTACGATAATCATAGAACCATTTCTAAAATCGTAAACAAATCCTCTTTCGTCTTGAATCTTATACCATTTGGCTTTATATGCTCTATTTCCAGCACTACCCTTATTTATGGTTATAGATGAGAAAATAACACCATTATCATCTTCCCAACCAATAAAACCATACCCTTCCTTCACAGGCGTTGGTAAGGTTATATCATCACTTTCCATGGTGTATTCATGCACCAAAGATGCTTCTCCACCATCAAGCTCGTATTTTATACTGTACTTTATGGGAACCCATTTCGCAGTTAATGATATTTCAGTCACATCAATAGTCCAAGTTCCACTCATTTCAACCTTTATATCCTCCGTGTTATACCATCCAGCAAAATCATATCCAGGTTTTTGTGGTTCTAAAAGCTCATATTGATTACCAAGTATTACAGTTTCGGTATCTGACGAAATAGAACCACCGTTGGAGTTATAATTAACAACAACACTTTTATCGTTCCATTTTGCATACAGAATTATTCCAGTTGAATCCTCAGCATTAATACTTTCTACTTTATTTTCAAAATTTGGATCTGAATACCAGCCCGCAAACGGAGTTGTCAGCTTAACTGGAGCCTTAAATACAATTATTCCACTTTCAACATTAAATGTGTTGGGGTTTTTATCATTATTAGTTCCGCCATTCAAAACATAATTGATAGTATATGTAACTGGAGTCCATTTAGCAGTTAGGTTCAGATCAGCCGTGCTTGACCAAGTGCCACTTGTTCCCATCTTAACATTACCAAGATACCAACCATTAAAAATATACTTTTCTCTCGTTGGTGTCGGCAGTGAATATGAGGAATTATACTCATAATACTCATCTTCTAATGTATCTCCACCATTTACATCAAAGGTAACCTTTGATCTGTACTGCCATTTTGAGTATAAAATTAAGCCATCCTTCGCAAGCTCATATGTAATCTTTGTAACTTGATTATTGAAATTCTTATCTAAATACCAACCTAAAAAAACATGCGAGCCAAAGGTTGGTTCTATCAAAACAAAATCCTCATCTTCAATATTAAAGGTGAGTGGATTAGAAGTGTTTTCGGCGCCTATGGGCACATCATAACTAATTTGATGAATTATAGCTGTGTACTTGGCAACAAGATCAATGTCGGTTTTGTATTGCCACTCTCCAGTTTCTTCTACTTTTTTATATTCCTCATTTTCTTCGTCAAGAATGTACCAACCATTAAAAATATATCCATCAAGTGTGGGGTCATATACTATAGCATACTCTTCTTTATATGTAAAACTATAAGTTTCCACCTTTTCTTCGTTAATATATAAATTTACATTACAATTGTATACTATATCTGTAAAGCTTGCATAAATTATTAAATCATCAACTAAACCAATAGTGCTTTCTATCTTAGTGCCATCTTCAGTAAACCAACCATTAAACTCTTTATCTTCGCATCCTGCATCTAAAAATTCTACAACATTTTCAACCGTGAAGCTATTTGATATGTTAGGATTAATCGCTTCGTCATCAATAACATACGTAATTGAATACTGATTCGGCTGATAAACAGGCTTCACTATGATATCCGATGCTTTAGTAAAAACTCCAGTAGAATTAAATAAAACATCATTTGAAGTCCAGCCAACAAATTTATAGCCTGCTCTTTTGGGGGCATATTCCTCAAGAGAATATTCCTCATTAAAGGTCACGTCAATTATGGTTTTATCAATTTCAGTCTCAGGCGCATCAATTATAATTTGATAATTTAACGCAGTCCATTCGGCATCAATAATCACATCATTCGTTATTGGTGTGTTAAAATCAAAATCCCATTTCAAATCATATCCAACCCTTACAGAAGTAGGAATATTGGATATTTTTTCTCCTTCTGAAATTTGCTGGGATGAAACCTCGGTACCACCATTTACATTAAATGAAACTGTGAACATTTGCTTTTTATAAATATTAAACTTGTAAATCTTTTCTCCATAATCTTCATGCGAAACTCTCAAGTAAAAATAGTTATTTCCACCTATCAGTGAGAATTCCTCATCTTCTAAAATATCGACAAAATCCTCTGACTTTGAAAACTCCACATTTGCTTTTGTAGAAAAGGTAATTTTTTCTTTTAAATTATATTTTTCTATATCATTTGATACAGAAAAATAATACTCGCCATTCTTGTATGACAATCCTTGTGTTTCTATCTCTAAAGGATTTCTATTTTCCCCACACGAAACAACAAAAATTAATATTATTGCCAAAACAAAAAGTGATATAATTATTTTTTTCTTCATAGGCTTCCCCTTGACAAATATTATATATTTTGATTTTAACATAAATATATTTTATTGTCAAGTATACTATATATCACTTAACGCCTTGAAATCAAGTTATTAATTTCTTGATATATAATTTTATTTGCCGAAGCTTTATGAAATTTACTAATTTCCTTCTCCATTGATAAGCGCATCGCATCATCGGAAACCAAATCTCTAACTACATCTGTAATTGTATAAATTCTATCCTCTGTTATAAGCATAGCTGCTCCATTTTCTTCAAGAACCCTTGCGTTTTCATATTGATGATTATCTGCTACATTAGGCGAAGGAATAAGTATTGCACATTTCCCACTTGCCGCTAGCTCGGAAATACTCATTGCACCTGCTCTTGATATAACTATATCAGCCATAGCCATAATTTCCGGCATATTATATATATAGTCATGGAGTTCAACATTACTTAGCTTATCAAATCGTTTTTCTACAAGTATTTTTTTCATATCATAATAATCTCTTTTTCCACTCGACCAAATAAACCTTACGTTTGGCGAATATCTTATGAAATTATCAATAATATCAATTGCTGACTCATTAATCCTTCTTGCTCCCAATGAACCACCATAACAAACTACTACATACTTTTCATTTACATTAAGCTTTAGTTTTGTTTTTTGTTTATCATATGTTTCAAATCCATATCTTAATGGGTTTCCCGTATTTATTATTTTGTTCTTATCCTTAAAAAATCTCTCGCTTTGTTTAAAATTTGTAAAAATTTTATCAACCTTCTTCTGCAACATTTTAGTTGCTTTTCCTGGTAAAGCATTAGATTCATGTATAACAGTTTTTACGCCTAGTTTATGCCCTGCATATATAACAGGGTAAGTTGCATATCCTCCTGTTCCCACTATTATATCGGGATGAAATTCTTTTATTATCTGCTTTGATTTTTTTATTGCATCCATCAGTAAAAAAAGAGTTTTAACATTTTCAATACTTATTCTTCTTTTCATTCCTCTTATATCTATGTGATACTTTTTAAAATCAACCAAGCTATTCTCTATTCCATTCATCGTTGCTACATAAGCAACTTTTGAATCTGACGAATTTCTCATTATTGTTTGAGCTATTGCAATAGCAGGATTTACGTGTCCAGCAGTGCCTCCACCACAAAATAATACTCTCATTATTAACCTCTAATTAATCTGTCTAGCATTTCTCGATATTGATAATAGTATTCCCATTTCAGCGAGCAAAAATACGAGTGAGCTTCCACCGTAAGAAAAAAATGGCAATGAGATTCCTGTGTTTGGAATCATATCAGAAACAACCAGCATATTTAAAAATGACTGAATACCTATTTGGCTTGTTATTCCAAATGCCACAAGCGATGAAAACATATCAGTTGCGCTAAACGCTATTTTATATCCTCGCCATACTAAAAGTAAAAATAACGATACAAGAATAACACCACCTACAAATCCTGTTTCCTCACACCAAATAGTAAAAATAAAGTCATTTTGTGGTTCCGAAACATAACTGTATTTTTGTCTACTGTTAAGATATCCAAGCCCCCACACACCACCAGAGCCAATAGCATATAATCCCTGCGTCGTTTGCCATTTATCGCTCAATACATCTGCGTTAGGATTTAAAAAGGACTCTATTCTTTTCATTGCATAGCTATTAGTTAATAAAAAAACTGCACCACCAGCTATAGCAGTTGTTCCATATATCAAACCCATTCTTTTGATGCTTGTTCCCGCGATAAATAAAATAGAGATTCCTATTAATGCAAGTATTATTGTTCCAGATAAATGTTTTTCTAAAAGTACAAGAGCGCAAGCGCCAAAAAGTATCAACCCCGGAAGAACTATTTCATTTATAATCGTTTTCTTTTTTTCACTAAATTTATCTATATACCAGCTTAACATAATGATTATTCCAAGCTTCATTAGCTCTGAAGGCTGAAAAGATAAGGGAGTTCCAGGTATTCCTAACCATCTTTTTGCTACGCCTTCGGAAAAACCACCAAACAAAACTATAATTAAAAGAATTATACAAATGGAATATATTACTGGAGCAATTTTTTTATATAATCCAACCGGTACTCGACTTAAAATATACATTACAAAAAGACCGATTAGTAAAAAAATGATTTGTCTTTTTATGTAGTACAAGCTATCATTATAATGCGAGTTGGCATAAGGATAGCTTGCACTAAAAACCATAAGCGTTCCTAATGATAAAATTATTAGAAGTAGGGTTAGCAACTTAATGTCAACCCTATTTTTTTTGATTTTGTTTTCATTCACCTTTTTTTCTTCTTTTTTCCCTATTGTAATCATACTTTTCATATCGTACCAATACCAAAATAAGATAATAAACAAAATGCAAAATTAACTAACATAAAAATTATTACTATTTTGATTTCGCTCCAACCGTTTTTTTCAAAATGGTGATGTATAGGTGCCATTTTGAATATTCTTTTTCCATTTGTAATTTTAAAATATACGACCTGTAAAATATCACTTAACGCCTCGCAAAGAAACACGAAGCCATATACTAAAACAAGCAATATGTTATTAATTACAAATGATATGCTAACAACCATCGATCCTAAAAACAATGAACCTGTGTCACCCATAAAAATTTTCGCAGGGTGTAAATTAAACCTTAAAAATCCAATTGTTCCTCCAATCAAAACAGCGCTTATAAAGCTTAAAACAGCATTGTTAATAAGTGATAAGGAGACAAAAGCAAAAAACAAACCTATGCTTAATACCACAGATGAGGCAAGGCCATCTAATCCATCTGTTAAGTTAACGGCATTTACAAATCCACAAAGCAGAAAATAAGCTAAAATATAATAAAATATTCCTATATCGTATTTAACATTTACAAATGGAATATATAGCTCAGTATTTATATTAACAGTAATTCTTAAAGATATTAAAAACAAAATTGCTGCTATTGATTGCAGAAAAAATTTAGATTTTGCACTCAATCCCTCGTTTCTTCGATTTCTAATTTTCGCAAAATCATCTATTATACCAATAAGAGCGTTTAAAATTGAATAAGCCAATACATTAAGCAAAATAACTATTTCTTTAGTATCTGATTTTAAGAAGATACAGAAAATAAAAAAACAAGCTATGGTAGCTAAAACAAAGCTTACCCCACCCATAGTTGGCGTTCCTTCTTTTTCCTTGTGCCAATTGGGTCCATCAGCTAAAATACGTTGTCCCATTTTGTTTTTAGCGAGCACAGGTATTATTTTTTTAGTAATTAAAATAGTTAGAAATAACGAAAAAAATAATGTTATTATAAATACATAAAAATTGTACATATCAGTTCTCTTTCAATTCTTTAATTATATCTTCAAAATGTAAAGCACGACTCGCTTTTACTAGTAAAACACTATTAGAAGGAAGTCCTTCTCTTATATCTTTTGCTATGCTTTTTCTATCTTCAATTACCGTTGCGTTACCAAAGCCTCTTGCAATATAATCAGCGTAACAACCATAAGCAAAAAGCTTTTCTATATTATTTTTCTTGCAAAACTCGCCTATCATTTGATGATATTCATTGCTTTTCTCTCCTAACTCAAGCATATCTCCGATTAAAGCACATGGTATTTTATTATGAAACTTACTATATTGACTTAATGAAATAATCGAATTTTTCATTCCTTCAAAGGAAGCATTATAGGAATCGTTTATAATTGTTATATCATTTAACTTTATTGTTGCTCCTCGCATCTCATTATTCGTGTAATTATAAAGACCATTTTTAATTTGCTTATCTGTAAGTCCAACAATATTTCCAATAGCATATGCATATATAGCATTTTTACAATCATATATCGAGGGTGTTTTAATCACAATATCTTTTATAATTTTATTCTTGGTTTTAATTAAAAAATTTATTCCATCCATACTGTATGAAACGTCCACGACTTCATAGTCACCATTCTTTCCAACAAAAACTGGAGTTGTATTTTTATAACAAAAACCTCTAAATCTATCTTCATTTGGTACTAGTGCATATTTAGGCGAATAATTAAGTATTTCGGTTTTTGCCTTGAAAATGTTTTCTTCATTTCCCAAAAGCTCTATATGTGCGCTGCCACAATTGGTGATTATAGATATGTATGGCTGTGAAATGTATGCGAGCCAATCTATCTCCCCTAACCCCCTCATACCCATTTCAACGACACAAAAATCTTCATTTTTTAACGCAAGAAGGGTTAATGGTACTCCAATGTCATTGTTTTGATTCAGATATGTAGATTTAACATTATATTTTTCTTTTAGTACAGATGTAACCATATCCTTAGTTGTAGTTTTTCCAACACTTCCACTTACACCAATAACCTTTGTTCTTCTAATGTTATTTTTAGCAACTAAGCCTAATGCTTTTTTTGTGTTTTTTACTTTGATTACAGACACTGGTGCGTTTATTTCCTCTTCTGAAACTATTATTCTTGCTCCGTTTTCAATTGCTTCATTTATGAAAAAATTTCCATTAAAATTCTTCCCCTTTATTGCAAAAAACAGACTCATTTTATCACTTTTTTCTCTTGAGTCTATTGTCAAATTTTCCGTAATATTGTCTTCTCCTATGAGAATTCCATTTGTTATTTTACATACTTCCTTTGCAGATAGCTTTATGCCATTTATCATTTTTCAAATGCCTCATCTAATATTATTCTTTCGTCGAAATGTTTTTTTCCTTCGTTGTCTATTTCATAGTTTTCATGTCCCTTACCTAATAGTAATAAAACCTTATTTTCAGAAAGAATTTTTATTGCATATTTAATTGCCTCTTTTCTTTCGGGAATGATTATATGCGTTTTTGTTTTATCAATCCCTTTGACAATGTCTTTTATTATTTCC
Source organism: Clostridia bacterium (assembly GCA_017937135.1). Lineage (GTDB taxonomy): Bacteria > Bacillota > Clostridia > Oscillospirales > CAG-272 > RGIG2000. The sequence continues at coordinate 167,285 of JAGBEE010000020.1, forward strand.
TTAGAATCCTCGCTTCTCGGATTATCCGATGTTATGATTATTATATCCGCTAATTTTGAGCATAAGTCGCCCATTTCGGCTCTTTTCTCTTTATCTCTATCTCCACCACAACCAAATAAAACAATCAATTTTTTATTTTTCTCTATTTCCTTTATTGAATTTATTATATTCTCCATCGCATATGGTGTATGTGCATAATCTATATATATATTCTTATCTTTATAACGCTCTACTCTACCTTTAATCGAAAGTAAATTATATATTCCATTTTTTATGTTTTTTTCATCAATCCCTAATATGTCAGCACATGCAATTGCACATATACTGTTATATACCATAAAGGTACCACATAGCCTTGTTTCTATATTTATTTTCTTTTCACCTTTATTCAATATATATCTACAGCCACTCGTATCACACTCTATTGCCTCTGCTTTATAGTCACTTTCTTGCTTACACGACACAGAAAATAATCTTCCTTTATATTTATTAATTAGTATCTTTCCATATCCATCATCTATATTTACTACACCAACTAAGCATTTTTTAAATAATTTTTCCTTTGCACTAAAATAGTCTTGCATATTTTTATGATAGTCAAGATGTTCATGCGTTAAATTTGTAAATACACCAATATTAACGGTTAATCCATCAAGCTTATGTTGATCTAAAGCGTGTGATGAAGCTTCCATAACAACGTATTTTACGCCTTTTCTCTTCATTTTATATAATATAGAATATAAAATCTCTGGATCTGGAGTTGTCATAGCAGAAACTTTATCTAAAACTTCACTTCCTCCATTTATATCAATTACCTTATCATTTATTAGGCACTCTATTGTGGATATAAGTCCACACTTCTTTTTTGCATTTCTTAGTATTTTATATAAAAAATATGCACTTGAGGTTTTTCCATTCGTCCCTGTTATTGCAATAATTTTCATTTCCTTTGATGGCTCATTATAATATGATGACCACATTTTAGCAAGTGCACTTCGTGCGTTTTTCACCTGTATATATGGTAATGAATAATTACTACATATATTTAAATCTTCAGAAACAACCGCTATTGCACCATTTTCTATTGCCTGAGCTATGAAGTTATTTCCATCATGGTTTTCTCCCTTTATGGCAACAAAAACATATCCCTTTTTAACCTTACGTGAATCAGATGTTAGCTTCTTTACATCTGTTTCTAAATCAACATTACAATTTAATATATTTACTAAATTTAATAGTTTTTTAAGTTTCATATTAGTCCTTCTCTTCGGAAAATAGTATTTTTATTGTTATTACTTCACCTTTACGAACAGTTGTCAATGCACTTGGATATTGAGACACAACCGTCGCTCCTTGACCTATTTTAAAATTTGTGCTTCCCTCTATTTTTATATTAAGTCCACTGTTGGTTAATAATAAATTTGCTTTTTCGGGAGACATTCCTACTACATTGGGAACAATTACTGTTCTTTCTAAATCCATTCCTGTATATAATATAATTTTTCCTGTCTTTTTATATATTTTACTACCTGCCAAAGGCATTTGTGTTATAACTGTATCGCCGTTTCCTATTATTTCATATGAAATATCCTTCAGCTCACTCTTTATATCATAGATGCTTTTTGATATAAGATTGGGAACCTCTACTTGTATATGCTCTAAATCGTTTTCATTGTATTCAGCTTTAAATCCCAAATAAGGCAGTATAAGCTCCATAAGGCTTGATACATATGGTGCAGCTACAACGCTTCCATACTTACTTCCAATCGTCGGTTCATCTACCAAAATTATAACTGCTACCTGTGCATCCTCTGAGGGTGCATAAGCAATACAAGACGATACTCTATATGATGTATTTCCACTTTCGTCATATTTATCCTTTTTTTCTGATGTTCCTGTTTTTGCGGCTATACTATACCCTGCCACATAAGCATTTTTTGCTCCTCCTTCTCCATCGACACCTTCCTTTAATATTTGTGATATTGTTTTACTTACCTCGGTGCTTATAATTTGTTCACTATTTCGAACATTATATTCAAATACTGTATTTCCTTCATTATCAATGATTTCTTTAATTAAATGTGGTGTTACTAAATATCCACCATTAGCTACGACACTAACTGCTCTAAGTTGTTGAATCGCAGTTGTTTTAAAGGTTTGGCCAAATGAATAAACTGCAAGTGAAACATTAGAAAATTCGTCAAATGAATGATAATAACCATTTGCCTCAGACGGCAAATCTATACCTGTTTTGCTTGTGTATCCAAATTTTTTAAAATAATCATAAAAAGTGTTCTTTCCGATACTAAATGCCAGCTTCATCATTGATGGATTACAGGATTGCTGTAATGCCTGTGCAAACGTTAGAGTTCCATGTCCTTTTCTTTTATGGCAGCTTATGGCTCTATAATATCCATCTATTTTAAGAGAACCAGTACATGTATAGCTGTTTTTTAAGCTTGCTACACCCTCTTGTAATGCAACAGATGTTGTTACAAGCTTAAATGTAGAGCCTGGTTCATAAAGCTCTGTAACTGCCTTATTATTCCACATAGAAAAAAGCAAATTTAAATATTCCTTTTTGTATTCCGAGCTTCCTTTCTCATAGTCATTTAGTTTTGAACTTGATAATTCATCTAATATATACGGTTGATTTAAATCAAAGCTTGGATATACAGCCATAGCATATATTTCACCTGTTTTTGGATTCATTACGATGCCAGCAGCCCTGTTTTGCGCACCTGATTCGATTGCTGCCATTTCAAGCTGTGATTCAAGCTGATACTGTATGTACATATCAATAGTTGACACGAGATGATATCCATTTTCGTCCTCTATATATGTTTCATACTGAAAAGGCATGTCACCACTTTGAGCATTTTGCGCTGTTATATATTTACCATTTGTTCCCTCTAAGATATTGTTATATACCTTTTCAAGTCCATATATTCCAATTCCATCGGCATTGACAAAGCCCAAAGCATGTGATGCTAAATCAGCGAATGGATAATATCGTTTACTGCTTGCGTTTAATTGAATTTGTTCTGTTAAACCATTTTCATCAATAAATTTTCTTATTCTATCAGCTGTTTCTTTGTCAATGGCATTATCTATAACTTGATACTTATATCCAGTCTTTTTAGCCTTTTCAAGCACTTTATTATAATCACATCCTAAAATATCAGATAATTCCTTTGCTATAAATTCTGGATTTTTTATATTTTTAGGACATAAATATAGCACCCAAACAGTTTTGTTTGTTGCTAATGTATTTCCATTTCTATCAAAAATATTTCCTCTCAAGGGGTTTACACTTGTTTCTACTGTTAATTGATTTATTACCTCGTCTTGATAGTCACTATAACCTAAAATTTGTAATTTAAAGAGTGCAAAAATTATAATAACACTTATAATAGAAAAAGCTATTAATAGAAAAGTGCTCCTTTTTACCATTTTTGCATTAATTTTTTTATTTTCCATTCTTACACCTCAAAAAAATCTATATTATATATATATTTAGAAGGCATAAAATATATGAAAAAAGTCTCAGCTTTTAGCCGAGACTTTACTTTTTATTTAATTTAAAATAATCCAGTTAATACAACCAACATCATCATTGTAAACAAAACTGTAATAATTACAGTAGGAATAGGAAAATCTTTTTTAGAAAACAATGGTTCTTTAACAGCATCATGCTCCTTGGTTTCTGTCTTATTGTTATTTTCCTCAAGCTTCATATAGGTTGTATCTTGTGGCTTTTTATTCTTATTTTTGTCTTTATTCTTCATTTTTCTTGAAAAAATGCTTTTTTTCTCATCCTTAGAACCGGATGCTTGATTTACGTTGTAATCTCTCATAGTTGTACCGTACATTTTAAACATCCTCCCATGTTCAACTATAATTTTTCCGCTATTCTGAGCTTTGCACATTTTGAACGAGAATTTTCATTCAACTCTTTTTCAGATGCGGTAATAGGTTTTTTTGTTATTATTTTTAGTTTTGGTTTGTTTCCACATACGCAGACCGGAAAATCCTTGGGGCAAGTACATCCTTGTGCGTATTGGTTGAAAGCTGTTTTCACTAATCTGTCTTCAAGCGAATGGAAGGTCATTATTACAATTCTTCCACCATCATTAAGATGCTTGACCGCTGCATGTATTGCGGGTTCAATTACATCAAGCTCGTGATTTACCTCTATTCTTATTGCCTGAAAGGTTCTTTTAGCGGGATGCTGAGCTTCCTTTTTAGCCGCTGCAACAGGAATAGAGCTTCTAATTATGTTCGCTAATTCAAGAGTAGATTTGATAGGAGACCTCTCTCTTTCATTAACGATTTTTCTTGCAATAATTGATGCAAATTTCTCTTCACCATAATCTCTTATAATTCTCTTGAGATCAAATTCTGAATAAGAATTAACTACATCATATGCACTGAAAGGGGAGAGTGGGTTCATTCGCATATCGAGTTCTGCGTCACTGTTGTACGAGAACCCACGCTCAGGAGTGTCAAGCTGATGAGACGAGACACCTAAATCCATTATTACACCATCTACATGGTCAATATCTAAGTTGTTAAGGACACTATCAAGCTCTGAAAAATTACTTTTCACAAGAATTGATTTTCCTTTGTATTTTTCAAATCTTTTCTTGCACGCCTCAAGCGCTTCATCATCTTGATCTATTGAAATGAGCTTTCCACTTGTTAAGCGTTTTAATATTTCTTCAGAGTGTCCTCCTCCTCCTGCGGTACAATCAACATATATTCCTTCCGATTTAATGTCTAAGCCTTCTATACATTCGGAAAGCATAACCGGATAATGTGAAAATTCCATGTTACTTACCTCAGAAGCCCATTTGTATCATGAGATTCTTCATCTCATTCATATCAACGGTTTTTCTCTTTTCTTCAAAGACCTCTTGTGCCCATATTTCTATGTGAGTGCCAACACCCATAAAAAGAACATTTTTTTGAATGTCAACCTTATCCTTTAAGAATTGGGGAATAACTATTCTTCCTTGCGAGTCAATCTGAACATCTACTGTGTTCGAATAAATTTCACGAATGAAGTTTTCAAATTGTAAAGTGGGGAGTGCTGAGATTTTTTCTTCATACTTTTCCCATTCTCTGTCCGAATAAACGAGAATGCATTTGTTGAAATCATTGTAAGTAAGCTTAAATGAGCAACCGAGAGAATCTTTATACTTCGCGGGTACAAATACTCTATTTTTTGAATCAACAGTGTGTTCATATCTACCGTAAAGCATACTTTTCTCCTCCTTTCGCTCCACTTTAAACCGTTTTCGCTCCACTTTTCACCACTTTTGTGTTCTCATTATAACCTATTATTTAAAAAAATGCAATAGTTTTTTGAAAATTTTTTAAAAAATTTGATTTTTTTATTTTTCAAGCCATAAAAACAAAAAATAGCACCCATTTTTTTGAGTGCTATTTTTTTAATTTTTTTGATATTTTTTTACTAAATCTATTGCATTTTGATGCAAAAAGCAACTTAGTTCTTCATTATTCCTGATTTTTTCTCTAACTTTACTTGAACTGATATTTTTAAATTCTTCACTAGTTTTTATTATAACTGTTTCGAATCTATTATCAAATTCCTTCATTTTTTGAGCAAGCGCTTGTTCGTATTCTTCATCCTGTGGATTTCTTACACCACGAATAATAGTAAATATGTTTTTTTGATGCATATAATCAGCAGTTAACCCATTGTAAGCATCAGCGATAACGTTTTTAAACTCGCTTGTGGTCGCTTTTATAAGCTCCTTTTTTTGTTGCATTGTAAACATGTAGTCTTTTTCTTCGTTTATCAATGCCACAACATAAACTGTATCAAAATTCTCGCTTGCGTATTTTACTATTTCCAAATGTCCTTTAGTAATCGGATCAAAGCTCCCTGTAACGATAGCCTTCATATCATAACTCCATTTTTGGTTTTAACACTGTGATATATGTTATTGAATACTTAGCTTTTTTATAAATCTCAAATTTTGATTCAAGCTCTTTATCACCAGAAAATATATCTTCCTTACCACTTTCACAAATAACAAATGCGTCAGGTGCGAGGACATTTGAATTATAAAGCTTATTTAATACATCTTCTATACAATTCAATTTATATGGTGGGTCTATAAACACAATATTATATTTTTCTTTATTCTCAATCCCCTTGATCATTTGAGAATAATCACATGTAGAAATTCTACACTTATCAAAAAGTCGAGATTTTTTTGCATTCTTAATAACTATTTCTACTGCCTCTCGTGAAACATCACAAAATGTTGCTTTTTTTGCGCCTCTACTAAGTGCTTCTAAGCCCATTTGTCCACTTCCAGCAAATAAATCAAGAACTGTGGTGCCTTCTATATCAAATTGAATCATGGAAAAAACTGCTTCCTTAACTCTTTGAGATGTAGGTCTTGTCGCTTCTCCCTCAAGAGTTTCAAGATTCATTCCCTTTGCAATTCCTGTTATGATTTTCATAAATACCTCAATTATTCTTTAAATATTCAAACACTCGTTGAGCGTCTTTTTCACCAATTCCCTTAACCATTGATATTTCTTTAACGCTTGCTTCTTTAAGCGCAGAAAGAGTTTTAAAATGAGACAAAATTTTTCTTGCTTTCAATGACCCAATTCCATCTATATTTTCAAGAGAAGATTTTTTTAGTGTTTTCCTTTTAGCATTATCCATTTTTGAAACAGAAAATCTATGGACCTCTTCTTGTAGCTTATAAACAAAAACAAATACAGACTGTTCCTTTGCTATACTTATCTCTTCCTTATCAGTAACTATCGTTCTTGTTTTATGATGCTCATCCTTGACCATACCAAAAACAGGAATATCTATTCCTAATTTTAAAAACAATTCCTTTATTACCCCAACGTGAGTCATTCCACCATCAAGAAATATTAAATCAGGTAGTTTTGAAAAGCTTCCATTTTCATCTTTTAAATGCTCTATTCTTCGAGAAATCACCTCTCTCATAGCTGAATAGTCATCTGCGCCATTTTGATTTTTTATTTTAAAAACGCGATAGTCACTCTTTAAAAGCTTACCATTTTCGCTAACTATCATTCCTGCTGTTATGTGCTCGTTTCCAAGATTTGATATATCGTATGCTTCTATTCTTTGAGCCACACTTTCGAGTCCTAACATTTGTGAAAGCTTAATTAAAACCTTTGTATCCTGCTCTGCCTTAAGTTTATACTGACTGGCTTGCTCCTTTGCATTATTGTATACCATATCACAAAGTTTTTTTGTATCTCCCTTTTGCGGTATTCTAATTTTAACCGCCCTCTTTGCAACATTTCTTAAATATTCTTGAAGGAGCAAAAGCTCATTTTCCTCATAATTAAACCCTAATAATATTTCCTTTGGAATATATTCACGTTTTGAGTAAAGCTCAGATATAAAAGGTGTTAAATAATCATAATTATTTTCATAAGTAAGCTCATTTGCTCCATAAACAAAATTATCGCTATCTGATATGATTCCGCTTCGTATATAAAACACCGATATACAGGTTGTAAAATTATCGCTATATACATTTATTATATCGTATTCATCATCAGGAGCTCCGACAACCTTTTGTCCATCTCTCAATCGCTTTAAGGCTTCTATACCATCTCGACATCTAGCAGCATCCTCGTATTTTTCGTTTTCCGAAAAATCATACATTTGCTCTGTTAATGATGCTACTGCCTCTTTTATATTGCCTCTCAATACATTCGAGGCACACTGCATCATTTTGTAATAATCTTGTTGAGATATTGTATTATCACATGGTGCAACACATCTTCCCATTTGCTTATATATACACGGGCGTGTCTTGCCAATATCCTTTGGAAAGCTTCTTTTACAGGTTGGTATTCCAAGTGAACGCTCTAACACACCAATAACATTATATACAACCGATGCTCCTGAATATGGGCCAAAATATTTTGCTCCATCCAAAATCCTTTTTCTTGTCATACTAAGTCTTGGATATTCTTCATTCATTGTCAACTTTATATATGGATATGATTTTCCATCCTTCAAAAGTATATTATATTTTGGTGTGTATTGCTTTATTTTAACATTTTCAAGTGCAAGCGCTTCGATTTCAGTATCACACAATATAGTTTCAAAATCATTAACCTGTGAAACCATTCGTATTGTTTTAAGATTTGCATCCAATGGCAAATGGAAGTACTGTGAAACACGATCCTTTAATGAACGTGATTTTCCCACATAAATGACCTTGTTGCTTTTATCCCTCATTATATACACTCCAGGTGTTTGTGGTAAAGAAGAGGACTTTTTTCTCAAATACTCTATTCTTTCACTATTCATAATACCTCCTTTATAGAAATAGGCGACAGTCAAAGACTATCGCCCTACTATGTAAAAAACTAGTCGCAATTATCAAGCCCTGTTAAAATGAGCTTCTCAAGGCCATCCAATGCCTCTTTCTCGTCGTCTCCATCAGCTATAAGAGTAACAACTGTTCCCTTAACTATGCCCATTGAAAGAACTCCGAGTAGGCTTTTCGCATTTACTCTTCTATCATCCCTTCCGATCCAAACAGAAGATTTATAAGAATTTGCTTTTTGGATAAAGAATGTAGCAGGTCTTGCATGTAAGCCAACAACATTTACGACAGTAACTTCACGTGATAACATAAAAATCTCCTTGTAGATCAGGCTGAATTGATAAATATGTTAGAATTATAGCAAATTTTTTTATAAAAATCAATAGTTTTTTTAATTTTATTTGTTTTTTATATTTTTGAATAATATTTTTATGTATTTTATATAAAATTTTAACATATATATACAAATATTTAACTTATTCTCTATTTTTTTTAATTTCACTTGAAATCTAAATAAAAATATTATATAATAAATAAAATTATTTTATTACAACTGATTTCACTTGACTTTTCAGTTTGAAAGGATTTTTAAATGAACAATACAGAAAAAACAATGGAAAAAATCGTTGCTCTTTGCAAAACAAGAGGCTTTGTATACCCAGGTTCAGAAATTTATGGAGGCTTAGCTAACTCTTGGGACTTTGGTCCTCTTGGTGTTGAATTCAAAAACAACATTAAAAAAGCTTGGTGGAAAAAATTCGTTACAGAATCAAAGTATAATGTAGGTCTTGATAGTGCTATTTTGATGAATCCTCAGGTTTGGGTCGCTTCAGGTCACGTTGGTGGCTTCTCTGACCCTCTTATGGACTGCAAGCAATGTAAAACAAGACATCGTGCTGATAAGCTTATTGAGGATTGGGCTGCGCAAAATAATGATAGCACAAATCCCGCTTCAATGTCTAATGAAGAAATGTTCAATTTCATAAAAGAACATAAGATAGTATGCCCTTCTTGTGGTAGTGGTGATTTTACAGATATTAGAAAGTTTAACCTTATGTTCAAAACATTCCAAGGCGTTACTGAAGACTCCACCTCCGAGCTTTATCTTCGCCCAGAAACTGCACAGGGTATTTTTGTAAACTTTAAAAACATTGCAAGAACAACTCGCAAAAAGCTACCGTTTGGTGTGGGACAAATTGGTAAATCATTTAGAAACGAAATTACTCCTGGAAACTTTATCTTCCGTATTCGCGAGTTTGAGCAAATGGAACTTGAATTTTTCTGCAAGCCTGGCACTGATCTTGAATGGTTTGCATACTGGAAGGAATATTGTGCAAATTTCCTTTATAATCTTGGCATTAAAAAGGAAAATCTTCGTTTACGCGACCATGATAAAGAAGAGCTTTGCTTCTATTCAAAAGCTACTACTGACTTTGAATATATGTTCCCATTCGGTTGGGGCGAGCTTTGGGGTATTGCTGACCGTACAGATTATGACCTCACACAGCATGCAAATCTCTCTGGCGAAAATATGGAATACTTTGATGCTGAAACTAATGAAAAATACATTCCTTATGTTATAGAGCCTTCTCTTGGTGCAGATAGAGTAACTCTTGCCTTCCTTGTAGAAGCATATGATGAAGAAGCTGTTGGTGATGGCGATGTTCGTACGGTTCTTCACTTCCACCCTGCATTAGCTCCTTTCAAGGCAGCAGTTCTTCCTCTTTCTAAAAAGCTTTCCGAAAAGGCAGGCACTATTCAAGAGGATTTGTCAAAATATTTTAGCGTTGACTTTGACGAAACAGGCTCTATCGGTAAAAGATATCGTCGTCAAGACGAAATTGGTACCCCATTCTGTATCACATATGACTTTGAGTCTGAAAATGATGGTTGCGTAACAGTTCGTGACAGAGATACAATGGAGCAAGTAAGAATTCCAATATCTGAGCTTAAAGCCTTTATTGAAGAAAAATTACAATTTTAATGTTGACAAAATAAAATATTAGTGTTAAAATTACTATATATTAAAAACTATGACGGAGACAGTAATATTTAGCCAAAGCCTAAGCGAGTCGGTGATGGTGCAAGACCGATGCGATTAACTAAATACGAATATCACTCCTGAGTTTCATGGCGAATTAAGTAGTCATTGACGGTTTCTCTCCGTTAAAAGAGACGCATATGATTGTATGTCGAATAGGTGGTAAACGATTTTTTCTCGTCCTGTTCATACAGGGCGAGATTTTTCATTTATTTAAGAAAGGATTTCAAAATGTACAACAAGGTTTCTACTAATCTCAATTTTGTTGAAAGAGAAAAAGCAACAGAACAATTTTGGAAGGACAATGCTATTTTTGAAAAAAGCATAAAAATGCGTGAAAATTCTCCATCATATACCTTCTATGATGGCCCTCCAACAGCCAATGGTAAGCCACATATAGGCCACGTTCTTACTCGTGTTATAAAGGATATGATTCCAAGATATAGAACAATGAAGGGTTATATGGTTCCAAGAAAGGCTGGTTGGGATACCCATGGTTTACCAGTTGAGCTTGAGGTTGAAAAGCTTCTTGGCTTAGATGGTAAAGAGCAAATCGAGCAATACGGCTTAGAGCCATTTATTGCAAAATGTAAAGAAAGCGTATGGAAATACAAGGAAATGTGGGAGGATTTCTCATCAACTGTCGGCTTTTGGGCTGATATGGAACATCCTTATGTAACATATAGCAATAACTTTATTGAATCAGAATGGTGGGCACTTAAGCAAATTTGGAATAAGGGCCTTTTATATAAAGGCTTTAAAATCGTTCCATACTGTCCTCGTTGTGGCACCCCACTATCATCCCATGAGGTTGCACAAGGATATAAAACAGTAAAGGAACGCTCTGCAATCGCTAAATTTAAAGTCGCAAATGAAGATGCTTATTTCCTTGTATGGACAACCACACCTTGGACGTTGCCTTCTAATGTTGCTCTATGCGTAAACCCACAAGAAAAATATTGCAAGGTTAAGGCTGTTGATGGCTGTACTTATTATATAGCTGAGCCTTTGCTAAATAAGGTTCTTTCTCCACTTTGTAAAGAAGAAGGTGAAAAAGCTTACGAAATAATAGCTGAATACAGGGGTAAGGACCTTGAATATATGGAATATGAGCCACTTTTTGCGTGCGCTGGAGAAAGTGCTAAAAAGCAGAATAAAAAAGCTCATTTTGTTACCTGTGATACTTATGTAACTATGGAAGATGGTACTGGTATAGTTCATATTGCTCCTGCATTTGGTGAGGATGACTCACGAATAGGCAGAAATTACGACCTTCCATTTGTTCAGTTCGTTAATGGTAAGGGTGAAATGACAGCGGAAACTCCATATTCTGGAATTTTCGTTAAACAAGCAGACCCTCTTGTTCTTAAAGACCTTTCAGAACAAGGAAAACTGTTTGATGCACCCAAATTCGAACATGAATATCCATTCTGCTGGAGATGTGATTCTCCACTCATATATTACGCAAGAGAATCTTGGTTTATCAAGATGAGTGCTGTTCGTGATAATCTTATTAAAAATAACAATACTATTAATTGGATTCCTGAATCTATTGGTAAGGGCCGTTTTGGTGCTTGGATTTCAAATGTTCAAGACTGGGGACTTAGCCGAAATAGATATTGGGGTACTCCTCTTAATATTTGGGAATGTGAATGTGGACATAAGCATTCTATCGGCTCTATTGAGGAGCTTAAGTCTATGTCTGACAATTGCCCAGATAATATTGAGCTTCACCGTCCATTTATTGATAGTGTTACTATAAAATGTGAAAAGTGTGGCGGACAGATGCATCGTGTTCCAGAGGTAATAGACTGCTGGTTTGACTCTGGAGCTATGCCATTTGCGCAACACCACTATCCGTTTGAAAACAAAGAGCTCTTTGACAAGCAATTCCCTGCTGACTTTATTTCTGAGGCTGTTGACCAAACAAGAGGATGGTTCTACTCTCTTCTTGCAATTTCTACTTTAATTTTTAATAAGGCTCCTTATAAAAACGTTATTGTTTTAGGTCACGTTCAAGATGAAAATGGACAAAAAATGTCAAAATCAAAAGGAAACGCTGTTGACCCATTTGACGCACTTCAAGCCTATGGTGCGGATGCAATTAGATGGTATTTCTATACAAACTCTGCTCCTTGGCTTCCGAACAGATTCCACGGAAAAGCAGTTATTGAAGGTCAGCGTAAGTTCATGGGCACTCTTTGGAACACCTATGCATTCTATGTTTTATATGCAAATATAGACAATTTTGATCCTAGTAAATATTCACTTGATAAATGCAAGCTTTCTGTAATGGACAAATGGCTTCTTTCAAGAATGAATTCTATGGTTAAGGAAGTTGACCAGTGCCTTGAAAATTATAAAATTCCAGAGGCAGCAAAAGCGCTCGACTCATTTGTTGATGAGCTTTCCAACTGGTATGTAAGACGCGGACGTGAAAGATACTGGGCACAAACAATGACTGATGATAAAATCAGCGCTTATATGACTTTATACACTGCTCTTGTTACAGTTGCTAAGGCAAGCGCTCCTATGATACCATTCATGGCTGAAGATATTTATAGAAACCTCGTATGCAATATATACAAGGATGTTCCAGAAAGTGTTCACTTATGTGATTTCCCAAAGGTTGATTCTTCTATGATTGATAAAGAGCTTGAGGAAAATATGGATGAACTCCTTAGCATAGTTGTAATGGGTCGTGCGGCAAGAAACGGTTCTTCCTTAAAAAACCGTCAACCTCTTGCCACTATGTATGTAAAGGCTAAAAAAGAGCTTCCAAATTACTGCATTGAAATTATTCAAGATGAGCTTAACATTAAAAATGTTGAGTTCGTTGAGGATATGTCATTATTCTCCTCGTATTCATTCAAGCCACAATTGAAAACAGTAGGTCCTAAATATGGTAAATTCCTTGGACAAATAAGAAATCTACTTTCCTCTGTTGATGGTAATGAGGCTAAATCGGAGCTTGATAATACAGGTGCTATTAAATTTAATATTGATGGCAACGAAATCGTTCTTACTGAAGAAGATTTACTAATTGATATCAAGCAAAAGGAATCATACTTCTCTGTTTCTGACAAGTACACAACCGTTGCTCTTGATACAAATCTCACTCCTGAGCTTATTGAGGAAGGATTTGTAAATGAGGTTATCAGTAAGCTTCAAACAATGCGTAAGGATTCAAACTTTGATGTTACAGACCATATAGTTGTTTATGTTGATAAAAACGAAAAGCTCGCTGGAATAATTAAAGATAACGAAGCAGAAATTGCTAAAATTGTTCTTGGTGATAAATTTGAATATTCAAGTTCCTTCAATAATTCTAAAGAATGGGATATAAACGGCGAAAAGGTTGTACTTGGAGTGAAAAAAATATAATTTAAAAAGTCGGGAATTTACCCGACTTTTTATCATATTTGTTTTTATATCTTCTCTCAATGCTAAAAGTAAGCACTTTTGCTTGCTCTTTTTTATTGAAAAAATCCAAATACGTTATAAAGCAAAAATATTATATATACCGCAACTGATACAATTGCAACAAGCGGTATGAAGATGCTTAGCGCATTCGTTACCTGCTTTTTATTTGAATCTCTCATTTCGTTCCCCATTATTTGTTTTTATTTCTATTTCTTAATCTTTCAAGTCGCATCCTGTTTTTTGTTAGACGCTCATTTGTTTCTTCAATCAACAATTTAGGATTTATAAGTACGCCATCCTTTATTTCGGCTTCAACAATAATTCCCATTGTTAATTTATCAATAAAACCCTCGGGCATATTATTTTGATGAAAAGCGATCATTTTCTCGTTACATTCAAATACTGCTATTTTTTCACCCTTATGGTTAAAATCTATTCTATCAAGATATATTTTCATTATATCACCTCTTTATGTAATTTTACCATATTTAAGCGTTAAAATCAATAATTTATTATTTTTTAAACAAATAATAGATATTTTGGTAAAAAATATTTGTTTTTCTATGTTATTTATGTTATACTATATGATGAAACTAAATGAACAAAATTTGGAGGATATTTCTCTTGATTATTGCACTTGAAAATGCTAAATACGAATTGCAAAATTTTCGTGAAAATATAAAGGAGCTCGGTAATGCTTTAAGAATCTCTGTCCTAAAGGATGAGGTTTCTGAGCTTGAAAAAACCACCTTCGAGCCTGATTTTTGGTCCGACCAGGAAAATTCAACAAAAATTCTTCAAAAAATCAAGCAAATGAAATCAAAAATCGATAGCTATGAAGCTCTTTGTAATAAGCTTGAAGACACAATTATGATGGCGGAAATGGCCATTGAGGAAAATGATGAGAGCCTAACTGATGAAATTCTCGAAGACCAAAAGACTATTATTAAAGAGGAAGAAAAGCAACGTATTGAGGTTTTATTATCTGGTGAATACGATAAAAATAATGCTATCATTTCCTTCCACCCCGGTGCCGGTGGTACTGAGGCTCAAGACTGGGCACTTATGCTCTATCGCTTATATACAAGATGGGGTGAAAAGCACGGCTTTAACGTGAAATTACTTGATTGGCTTGATGGCGAAGAAGCAGGTCTTAAAAGTGCTACTATTTTAATTGAAGGAATCAATGCATATGGTTACTTAAAGAGTGAAAATGGTGTGCATCGTCTTGTGAGAGTTTCACCATTTGACTCCTCGGGACGTAGACATACATCATTTGCTTCCGTTGAGGTAATGCCTGAATTTGATGATGATAATTCTATTGAATTAAAGGATGAGGATTTGGAAATTACTGCTCACCGTTCTTCGGGAGCAGGTGGACAGCACGTAAATAAAACAGACTCAGCTATTAGAATTACACATATTCCTACAGGAATCGTTGTCGGTTGCCAAACAGAAAGAAGCCAGCTTCAAAACAAGGAAACTGCTCTAAAAATGCTTAAATCAAAGCTAATGGAAATTAAAGAACGCGAAAAGCTTGATAGAATTGAAGATATAAAGGGTAATAAAACTAACATCGAATGGGGTTCTCAAATACGTTCTTATGTATTTATGCCATATACATTAGTAAAAGACACGCGTACAGGCTATGAGGATGGAAACATTCAAGCTGTTATGGACGGTGATATTGACGAATTTATAAATGCTTATCTCAAGGATAATGCCAACAAGTAAAATGATAAAAGAAGAAAAACGATTTATTGATTCTACCATTTTTGAGGGCATGACGTCTATTCGCGCTTTAATAGACAACCTTAAGAATGATAAAAAAAATGCACGAAAAATCAATAAAATACTCTACGATGAGGCTAAAATCAAAAGCAAAGCTAAGGAAATAAGCTATCTTAAAAAGATGGCAGAATTATATGGCTTTCAAGTGGAACAAGCATCTTTAGATTTTATTGATAGATATACAATCGGCGCATCGCACGGAGGCTTCATTGCTCTTTGTGAAGAAAGACATTATGAGTCTCTCACAAGTGATGTTATAAAAGAAAATGGCTTTTATGTCATGATAGAAGGAATTGAGGATCCATATAATTTTGGATATGCTCTACGCTCTATTTATGCCTCAGGTGCTGATGGAATCATATTGAGTGAAAGAAACTGGCTAAGTGCCGCAGGCGTAGTTTGTCGTTCTTCTGCTGGTGCAAGCGAACGAATAGATGTTTATATTGCTAAAGATGATTTTATTGAAATCTTTAAGAGAAAATCCTATAAAATTGTTTGCGCAGATATAAAAAACTCAGTAAGTGTATATGATGCAGACCTTAAAAAACCAATTTTTCTTATTGTAGGTGGTGAAAAAAGAGGAATTTCTTCTTCATTACTATCAAGGGCAGACCAAATTGTAAGAATCGATTATGGCCGTGAGTTTAATTCTGCTTTATCCGCCGCTTCCGCCTCTACAATTTTAGCATTCGAGATTTTTAGAAATAATAAAAAATGAGTTTAAGCATACACTTAAACTCATTTTTATTTTTAATAATTTATATTTTTCATATAATCAATAGATTTTTGCGCACTTTCAAGTCTTGATAAACCAAGTGTTGGCTCGTCCTGCTCAGCGACAACCCACTCTGCCCCTGCATCCTTAGCTGCATCGACAATGGACTGAATTTCCTGCACACCCATACCAAGTGGTCTAAACTCAAAGCCATCGCTTTTTTCGTCCTTGCTTTCAATTCCGATAAGCTTATACATATTTTCGCTCTTTCTGCCACTAAAATCCTTCAAATGCACAACCGGTGCTCTGCCGGTATATTTGCGAACATAATCACTTGGATTTTCCCCACCAACATTTACCCAGCAAGTGTCGATTTCCGTTTGAAGTAAATCAGAAGAAATGGCATTATACAGGGCATCTAAAACATAATCACCATTTTCTGTCTTTTCAAATTCAAAATCGTGATTGTGATATAAGAGAGATATACCATTATTTTTGCACACCTCACCTATTTTCTTTATACCCTCAACAATCTCTGGATATTTTTCAGTTCCGTATCTTAATTCCTCTGGAAGATATGGGATTGCTATATATTTACATCCAATTTCCTTATAAGTTCTAACAAGTCCATCAATATCTGACATTAAATCCTGATATGAAACATGCGCAGAAATAGGAATTAACCCTGCTTCATCAAACATTTCTTTTACTTCTTTGCCACTCTTACCATATAAACCTGCAAGCTCACCACCATCGTATCCCATTTCCTTTACCTTTTTTAGAGTTCCTAAAAAATCTTTTTCCATTTCATCTCTTACTGAATAAAGCTGTAATGCCAATTTCATAATTTCATCCTCACTCGTATATTTGTATAAATTTCTCCACTATTTTGATTGATTGTGTTGCAGCTTCTTGTGAAAATGTCGTATAATCCATTTCGGCACCTTCACCATCAGATATTGTGCGAATAATTCCAAACGGTATTTTATTTACATAACATACATGACCTATCGAAGCGCCTTCCATTTCACATGCAATTGCTCCAAAAGTTGTTTTTATCTCTTCCTTTTGAGCTGTTTCTGCAATAAATTTATCACCAGATGCAATAGTCCCTATTTTTCCATTACAGTCAAGACTAATACAAGCACTTTTTAGAGTGTTTTTTATTCTTTCGTCTGCTTCCATGTAGATGATATTTATGCCGGAAATCATGCCCCTGGGATCTCCTAATGCGCTTGTGTCCATATCATGCTGTACCACTTTATCAGCGATAGCTACATCCATGACTGACAAATCCTTAGTAAGAGTTCCAGCAACACCTGAATTTATTATAATTGAAGGATTGTAACGAAGTAACATTGTTTGTGCGCAAATTGCTGCAAAAACCTTGCCTATTCCACATTTAGCAATTACAACATCCTTATTTGCAATTTTACCTTTTACAAACCTTATGCCACTTACTACTTCATCGCTTTTATCTACTGCTAATGATATTAAACCATCAACCTCAATATCCATAGCTCCAATTATACCAATTAAATTACTCATATTTAAATGTAACGACTGCGTTATTTAAAATTTTCAAATATCTTTCACTTTCAAGCTTCGCACTCTCCAAGTTAAGATTCCTGTAATTTCCGCATTCCTCTCTTGTATTTCCAAACATATCACCATTATGATTTATTATGCTTATAAATACATTTTTCACTATTTGAAGCACTTTTTCTGGCTTCTCATCTCTTACAAGAAGATAAAATCCTGTTTGGCATCCCATAGGACCAAAATATATAACGTTTGAACCTATTTCGGAGTTTCTTACATAAGTAGCAAACATATGCTCAAGGGAGTGAATGGTCAAATTATCTATATAATCACCCATATTTGGCTTTCGCATTCTCATATCATAGGTTGTTATATCTCCATCAATCCTCGAAATATATATTCCCTCAACGATTTTATCGTGATTTACAGTAAAGCTTGCTATTTTTCTCATATTTTAATCCCTTTTGATTTAAATTAACCTTACTTCTATAGCTCTCTACTTCCCAGTTTGCAATAAAATCAACCATATCAGGCGCCATATGTCTAACACCACCGAAGCTTTGTGCATAAACGGATATCTTCACTGCATCCATCCAGACATCGCTTACGACCAAGCTGTCCTTTTCACTTTTTCCTATCGCAAACATTCCGATGTTTTTAATAAATATTATTTTTGGTTCGTATTTATTTTCATTTACAAATTTTTTATATTGTCCTGTTATATTATCAATACTTTCTAAAAACATAGGTACTGCCTTGCAATATACTATGTGGTCAGGAGACATTGGTCTTGTTAGTATTTCAAAACTATCGTATGAGCTGCAAAGACGCTCTACTTCCTTGTTTATAGTAAATTTAACATACACGTCTTTTTCATAACATTCTTTGATTTTTGATGCGATTTTTTCTATCTTATTGACATCAAAGTCTATTTTTTGCAAATCGGGCAATGTTGTTATCGACTTTTTAAATTTATCCATTACCTCGTCTACAAGGATATCCATTTGCATAGCATTGTCAGCAGCAAAAAATACGCCATGATTTTGTAAGAATAACAGATTTGCCCTTGTGTTTGTTCTCTTCTCGTATTCGCCTATTCTTTCCCGACACTTCACCGCAAGTGTATATCCTGGCTCTGTCTCCTCAACCCATATGGCATTAGGGAACATTTTTTCCATTGTATCCTTGCCACCGTTTGAGCAAGTAAGTCCATTCACCATCGTTGGATGAACATGAAGAACATATGGTTGAATAAAAAGATTATGTAAAAGCGTTTCTACCGATGGACGTTTTGCTTCTTCTCCCTTACATTTCGCACCCATCATATCAGCAAGAACCTCCGCCTCTCTTTTATCCTGCTCTTTTGAATAGGTTTTTTCCCAGATTTTATCAAGACTTTTTCTTGACATTTTCACAAAGCCATTGTTCTCAATTGTAGCTAATGAAGTTCCTGAGCCTTTAATATAAAGAAAATGTTCATCCTTATATGAGGTATTTCCTCCACCTGCCAAAACATAATTTGGATTACTTCCGTACTTATGTGAAATTTCTCTTATTATATCAAGTCCCATAATTGCTCCTATTTACCTAAAAGAAAATTTAAAGTATTTTGATATTTCAATTTTAGTTCTTCTGCTTTTTTGAATCAAACGTTTTCTTCTTGATTGCTCTTAAAATAATATTTTTCGGGGTATCCTCAGGATCGATAAGTTCAAGCGCATCAACCTTATATCCCTCGCCTTCAAGCTTCATAAGCCTTAAAGCATCAGTCATTGCATCGCACATCTTTTGCTTTAGCATAGAATGCTTTGATACAAAAGAAAGAGCCTCGCAATTCAGCGTGTGATTTAATTCATGATGACAACATGGGGTAGATAAAATTACGTCTGCTCCATTTTGACTAGCCTTATTTAATACAATGTCAGTCGCTATGTCACAAGCGTGTAAAGATATAACAAGATGTGGCTTGTCTATCATTTTATACTCATTGATATCTCCACAAACAAATTGCATTTCATCAAAGCCTATTCTGTTGGCGACACCTGTACAGTATTCTATCACATCGGCTTTTAAATCAACACACACCATCTTAACGTTCATTTTAAGAACATTTTTAAAATAGTGATATACTGCAAAGCTTAAGTAGCTTTTGCCACAGCACAAATCATAAATATTTATTGTATTTGTCGGCAACTTATCTTTAATTGCCTCAATATGCTCAATAAATTTATTTATTTGCCTAAACTTTGATTGCATTTTATCGCGAACTCTTCCAGTTTCATCGCTTACTCCAAGCTTTTTTAAAAAGTCCTCGTTTCCCGACAATATATAATTTTTTATTTTATTATTACCATTGGTATTTATAGTTTCTATTTCATCAGATTGAAGCATTTTTCTTAAGCTGTTATCACCTATCAGCTTTTCGTTTCCACTTTTTGCACACATATATTGACAATCACCAACAGTAGTAATTACGTTAATTTGTGAATAATTCCTAAAAATGCGAAGCAGTTCTTTTTTGAAATTTTCGCGAATATTTCTATGGTATGCCTTGTTATCCTTTGAAAAGGTTTCTAATTGCAACACTATGTTAGATGTAATCATTTTTGAAGTAATTACACTCTTTATTTCATCAACAGCATGAGGCTTTGACAAGATAATCTTTTTTAAAGCTTTTTTATTAAATGCAATAACTACCAAATCTGACAAGTGTTCAAGTGCTTCACTTTTAACGTTTTTCATTATCCTTGTCCTTTTTCTTACCTAAAGAAAACTTGTGCTCTTCGTGATTGAATATACGAACAATATTCTTTCTATGCAAGAATATAACCAATATAGCTGCTAAAAATGCATAAAAGACATGTCCAAGAACGGATTGGTCTTCAAAGAAAATTGTTCTTAACAAATATAACACAAATGGATATACTATTGCACACATTACCGATGCAAATGAAATCATTCTAAAGCATAATGCAAGAATAACGAACAAAAGTATTAATATAAGAAATACATCCCAAGTCATCACAAGTACTAGCGCAGCTAAGCATGCTACCCCCTTGCCACCCTTAAACTTAAAGTAAATAGGGAAAGCATGTCCTATCATACAACAAATACCTGCGATATAAGCGCCAGTTGTACCAAGGAGTGCCATACCTGCATATGTTGAAATTGCAGATTTTAAAAAGTCTCCAAAAAAAGTAATAATACCTGCTTTTTTTCCAAAAACTCTTGTCATATTGGTAGCGCCAGCGTTTCCACTACCCTCGCTTCTTACGTCTTTACCATAAATTTTTGATAAAATTAAGCTAATATTTATACTTCCTATCAAATATCCAATCAAAGCACAAGAAAGAATAAATATTACTGTAAAAAGCGTGTTGTGAGCCATTAAGGTGTCTCTAAAATAATAACTAAAAACGCCTTGGCTATAAAAAATATCATATGTCATATTTTTGTTTCATCCTCCTCGGAACGTTGTCTTATTACAAGCTTTATAGGTGTCCCTTTGAAGCCAAAGGTATCTCTCAAGCAATTTTCAATATATCGTTGATATGAAAAATGGAATAATGCCGCACTATTGCAAAAAAGCACAAAGGTAGGGGGTGCTACACTTGTTTGAGTCATATAATAAACCTTCAGCCTTCTTCCCTTATCTGATGGTGGCTGCACTCTTGTGATAGCATCATTTAATACATCATTAAGCATACCTGTAGATATTCTCATTTTTGACTGATTAAAAACATAATTTATATGCTCAAAAAGCTTAACTATGCGTTGTCCTGTAAGTGCAGAAACATAAATAATTGGAGCATAGGTAAGATATGAAAGCGCGTCATATACCTTTTTGGAATAATTAACGGTATTTTTATCCTCCGTATCTGGCAAATCCCATTTATTTACAACGATTATTACAGCCTTACCAGCCTCATGAGCTATGCCTGCTATTTTTTCGTCTTGCTCGGTCACACCCTCAGTGGCATCTATTACAAGCAAGCATACATCTGCTCTTTCAACTGCCATATGGGCTCTTAAAACGCTAAATTTCTCAATTCTATCATCAACCTTACTTTGACGTCTAATTCCTGCAGTGTCAATAAAATTATACTTTCCATATTCATTTTCAAAGCGTGTATCTATAGCATCTCTTGTTGTTCCAGCCATAGAGGAAACTATTAAGCGATCTGTGCCAAGAATTTTGTTAATTATCGAGGACTTACCTGCGTTAGGCTTACCAATAACGCAAACATTTATCAAGTCCTCTTCTTCATCCTCTTCATCGGTTACAGGAACACACTCTAACGCTGCATCTAAAAGATCCGCACTACCTGTACCATGAATGGACGAAACAGCTATTGGATCCTTTTCAAAGCCGAACTCGTAAAATTCATAAAATGTAGGGTCGACTTCACCTATCTTGTCCGACTTGTTTACACAAACAACAACGGGCTTTCCACTTTTTTTAAGCATTATTGCTATATCTCTATCATCAGCAACAAGTCCTGTTCTTATATCACACATAAATATGATAACATCTGCTGTTTCAATTGCAATTTGCGCTTGCTCTCTCATTTTTTGAAGAATCATATTATCTGTTTTTGGCTCAATACCACCCGTGTCTATTAAAATAAATTTGCGTCCACACCATTCACTTTCTCCATAAATCCTATCACGAGTAACGCCAGGGGTGTCCTCAACTATCGAACGTCTTTCGCCTATTATCTTATTAAATAGTGTGCTTTTACCAACATTTGGCCTTCCCACTATTGCAATTACCGGTTTTGCCATTTATACCTCCTCAATTCCGAGCACAGCCTCTACGAAGCTTGCTCCGTCCTGCGAAACAGGTGTAACACATACACCAAGCCTATTTGCTAATTCCTCGAGAGAAGTTCCACAAAGAAACAAATCACCCTCGCTTCTTAGCATACTTCTTGAAATTAATAATTCCTCTCCCAATTCCTTTTCTTTTAATTCTTTCATTAAATCTATGCCTGTTATAAGACCTGATACAGTTATTGTTTTTCCAAAAAAGTCATTTTCAATTTTATATATATTACATTTTATGTTATTACATTTGCTTTTTATTTTTGCAATCATTTTACATATAAAATCATATGCACTAACTCCTGTTGCAATACTTACATTACGTTTTATGTTGCGCTCATCTAAAGAAAGAGTTTTTAAAAATGCATCAACCTCACATTCAAACGAGCGCAGCATTCCAACACCATTTTCTATTTGACTGTACTCCTCGTAATATTCATCACAAGGTATCTCTCTTTCTGCTGTTAAATAAAATTCATCAGAACAGAAGAAAAGATTTTTTCCAAGCTTTTCACTATAAGTAGAATTTATCTTTTCAACAGTATTTATTACATTTGTTGCCGACTCTTTATCAAACGGAATGAGAGGATATAGCTTTTCCCTGAATTTTGTCAATCCAGAAGGAACCACTGCTACACTGCCAAGCTGTGGATATAGCTTAGCCAAATCATTAAGTGTATTTTCAAGCTCTTTTCCATCGTTTATATTACGACACAATACTATTTGGGCATTTATTTCAATGCCACCATTTGCAAGCATATCAAGATATTCAAGTGTCTTTCCTGCCTTTTTGTTGTGCATCATTTGACACCTAAGAACAGGGTTTGTAGTATGTACGGATACATTTACAGGTGATATGTGCATTTTTATAATTCTTTCAATATCTTCCTTGTCAAGATTGGTAAGTGTTATATAGTTCCCGTGTAAAAACGATAAACGAGAATCATCATCTTTAAAATATAGTGTTTGTCTTAAGCCCTTTGGAAGCTGATCAATAAAACAGAAAATACACTTGTTTTCACATCGGTGCTTTTTATCCATAAGTGGGGTTTCAAATTCAAGCCCTATGTCCTCATATTGCTCTTTTACTATTTTAAAGGAAATTTGTTTTCCTTCTCTTTCTACAGTAATTTTAACCTCTTCCTCTGTTAAATAAAATCTATAATCTAAAACATCTTTTATTTCGTTACCATTTATACTAATCAATATATCATTTTTTGTTATTCCACATAAATGTGCTAAGGACTTATCACTTACACTTTCAATTCTTACCATTTTAATCTCCTGCGCATACTACTTCTATTTTATATTATATAATATAATATTATAATTGTCAACCTTCAATAGTTAAATATTTGTTTATTTTTTCAAGTGAAGATTTTTCGATTCTCGACACATATGATCTTGATATACCTAACCTTTGCGCAACCTCTCTTTGTGTATAAGCTTGTGTATTGCCTATTCCGTATCTCATTACGAGAATTGTTTTTTCGCGGTCGTCAAGATTGTCTCTTATATATCCTAAGGCTTTATTAATCTTTATTTTTTTATCAATATCATCAGCTATTGTATCCTCTGTGCTAATTATATCAAGATATGTCAATGGATTTCCGTCCTTGTCAATATCAATAGTGTCATTTAACGACACCTCACATCCCAACTTTTTTTGACTTCTAAATAGCATTAAAATTTCATTTTGTATACATTTTGCTGCATAGGTTGCAAATCTTGTTCCATTTGAATCATTGTATGAATCTACAGCTTTTATAAGGCCTATTGTTCCTACTGATATTAAATCATCTGTATTTTTATTTGTTACATAATACTTTCTAACTACGTGTGCAACCAAGCGCAAATTATGCTCGATAAGCTTATCGCGAGCGTTACTATCACCTTTTTTGTGAAGCTCAAAGTATTTAGCTTCATCCTCCCTTGAGAGCGCCGGTGGAAATTTTTGAATCGGCTCCACTCCTAAAATCATAAATGCAATTTGTAAAATCATTGAAAAAATTCCCATATAATCACCTCGTTAAATATTATTTAGAAAAAGTAATTATATTGCTTGTCAGGAAAATTTTTATATCAATTATTCTGCATATTAACTTGTCTTTTGCAAAAAATATGAATGAACAATATGTTCAAATATCATGGAGGAAAATTCTATGTTAATAGATAAGATCGCTCTTTCTATTCTTATCATAGGCGGTATCAACTGGGGCAGCGTTGGTTTATTCAGCTTCGACATAGTAGCTTGGATATTCGGCGGTAGCGATAGTATAGGTGCAAGAATTGTCTATGTGGTAGTTGCTCTATGCGCTCTTTGGTGCATCTCTCTTCTTTTTAGAGAAAGCATGGTTCGAGAAGAAACGGAAAGATAATAATAAAACAGACCGCTTAACAAACGGTCTGTTTTATTCTAATATAGGCTTTTTTGAATATATATCCTTTAATTTCACTGGATTTTTTAAAAACGATGAAAAAAAGCCATATATTTCATAATTCTTTTCAAGCAAATGTTTTTGCTCTACAGAGAGATTTTTACCATCAGAATGCTTTGTTATTATGGTGAAATTATTATTTTTCCTTGTCTTATTTATAATTTTTTTGCCATTATTATTAGCAGCTAATAATAGTGTAAAGTTGGGGACTTTTTCAATTGCTTTTATACCAAAAACAGTATATAATATTACTCTTTTTATTCTTGAGCTAGTGTATGCCTTGGAGCTTAGTCCCTCTATAAAGTCATTTGCCGTTTTTGAATTAGAGGCACTTTCTTTTATTATCGCTCCAATCTCTTTATTGCTATCAAATGCTTCATCAAATAAAAATCTCGGAGTAATTAAAGCATACTTATAAATAAAATCATTAAATGCTCTTTCGTCTAATACATTTCCATCATTTATTTCATTTTCATAAAGACTTTTAGCATCGCATGGAACAGATAATAACTTACCATTCTCTTTGAAATTTTTTCGAATTGCAGTAGCAGACATTGTTTCGCATATATTTTCATCATTATAATTGGCGCCTTTTCTTTGTATAGCCTTATACTTCATATCTGAATTTAATGCTTTAATGGCTCTTATATACTCTAAAGCAAGCATATCGTTTGATGTATTTGGAATTTCGTATGACATTCTTTTTAGAGCTCGTTCCTTAGCACTTATAAAGCTTTGATTTTTTTCTAAAAGCTCTTCTTTAAAATACTCTTCAAATTCTAATGAATCAAGTGCTTTTGCCACACTTTCGATATGCTCGATATTTTTAGATTCCGTTCCGAAATACAAATAATCGCAGCCAATGTTTGCAGCTATATTTACACCAGCTCTTGCAAAAATCTCTGCACAAGAGGATGAATAAGGATACGGCAATTCAAAAACAGCGTCAGCACCATATTTAAGCGCAGCTCTTGCTCTCGTATATTTGTCGAAAATAGCAAATTGTCCTCTTTGAACAGTGCTACCTGACATAATAATAATTATTATAGCATCATCAATCTCTTCTCTAATTCTATCTATTTGATATTTATGTCCATTATGAAATGGATTGTATTCGCATATTATTCCTATAATTTTTGACACTGTTATCTCTCCTTTCCAAAAATATATAATTATTTTTTCATAAGACTTGAAATTGTTGTCCTTTTAATATATAATATACTTGAAAAATTTTGTTTTGTCAAGAAACATTTAAAATTGGAGGAATTATCAATGAAAGTACTTGTAGTAAACGCTGGAAGCTCATCACTCAAATATCAGCTTTTGAACACTGAAACAAAAGAGGTTCTTGGTAAAGGTATTTGCGAAAGAATCGGTATGTCAGGAAGTCTTATCGACCACAAGCAAGGTGATGGGGTTAAGAGAATCAAAAAGGAGATCCCTATGCCCGACCATTCTGTAGCTACTGAAATAGTTGTAAGCATGCTTACAGATAAAGAATACGGTTGCATTTCGAATATGGACGAAATTGAAGCTGTAGGACACAGAGTTGTTCACGGCGGTCCTTACTTCTTCGAAAGCTGTCTTGTAACAGATGAGGTATTGGAAACTATTAGAAAATGTATTGAGTTTGCTCCATTACATAATCCTGCTCACATTATGGGAATTGAGGGTTGCCAAAAGGTAATGCCAAATGTTCCACAGGTTGTTGTATTCGATACAGCCTTCCACCAAACAATGGCTCCCGAGGCTTACACCTACGCTCTTCCTATGGAAATTATAGAAAAAGACCATGTAAGAAGATATGGTGCTCACGGAACATCTCACAAATTCGTTTCTCGCGAAATGAATAAAATTCTCGGCAGAGATGATACAAAAATTATTACATGCCACATCGGTAATGGTTCATCCATCTCCGCTGTTAAAAACGGCAAGGTAGTTGATACAAGTATGGGATTTACACCTCTCGATGGCGTTGAAATGGGTACACGTTGCGGTTCTATTGACCCTGCTATAGTTCCATACATTATGAAAAAGCATAACATTGATGTTGATCACATTGCTGATTTTATGAACAAGAAGTGTGGCTTCCTTGGTGTATCTGAATATTCATCTGATAGCCGTGATATTGAGGCTGCTATCCGTGGTGAATTCAACGAGGAGCTTCCTAATTGCCCAACAACAGATGAGGAAAAAGCAAGAGTTACTAAGAATGCAAAGCTTGCTGCTGAAATTCTTGCATACCAAGTTAAAAAATATATTGGATCATACTCCGCTGCTATGAATGGTCTTGATGCCATTGTATTTACAGCTGGTATGGGTGAAAACAATCCTGAGCTCCGCGAAAGAGTTTGCAAGGATATGGAATACTTTGGCATCAAGATAGATTTTGATCTCAATGCCAAAACTCTTCGCCAGCCTAACATCGTCGAGCTTTCAACACCAGATTCCAAGGTTAAGGTATATGTTCTTCCTACAAACGAAGAGCTTATGATAGCTATGGACACAGAAAAGGTTGTTTCCGGTAAATAATAAACAAAAGGAGTGAATTTTCACTCCTTTTGTTTTTATATTACACCCTTTTGAAGCATTATATTTGCATATATTGCCTTTTCGCTTGTAGCTATTATTGCATATGCCTTTTTTGCTTCCTCATAAAAAGCAAAGCGTTCTATCGTTCCAACAGCTTCGCTTCCCCTCTGGTCATACTTTGAAATAATTTCTTTATATGTATCCCAAATAGGAGTCTTTGCATTATCTCCCTTCATTACCTCCATAAGCACAGCAGGCTTTGGTACATATGTATCAAGTGGAAAAAGCTGAAGAATAGCATCAAGAATTTCAGGAACTCCGTGTCCATCACATCTTATAACAATTGCGTTTTTTCCCATAGATTCTGCTGGAAAATTTCCGTCAGCTATTACTATTCGGTCACTGTGACCCATTTCGCATAAAACTTTTAATAACTCGGGCGATATTATTGCCGGTATGCCTTTTAACATTTTTGTTTCTCCTTATAAATTGTTTATTATCCTTTGCAAATGTAACAGGTATTACATTTTTTGCACCGTTTTCATATAGAAGCTTTGCACACGCATATAATGTTGATCCAGTTGTCATTATATCATCAATTAAAAAGTAATTTTTACCATTACCATCAAAATTCTTTCTTATTTCATATGATTTTTGTGCGTTTAGCTTCCTATCGTTTTTATTTAGCTTCTTTTGTTCCTTTTTTCCTATATTTTTAATTGTCTTTTCAACCTTCAAGCCGAGTATTTCGCCTATAGCTTTTGCAAGCTTACCAGAATGGTCAAAGCCGTATTTCAAGAAATTATGCATTCTTCTTGGTGTGTAGGTTATAATGTATTTTTTGTAATCAATTTTGTGCACTACACAAAGCGATATTATAGCCTTTGCCATTCTTTTGGCACACATATTTATTATTTCTCTGTTATAATTCTTTTTTAGCTTAAAAATTATTTCATTTATCTTTTGGTTTTCTCTCGGATCATAAAACACGCACCAAGCAGCAAGTGAATCATTTATTTGCTTCACCTGTGAAGGAAGACATGTACAACCATTTCTATCATATCCGCACACATGACATTTAGCCTTTAAAAAGGCATTCCATTTTTCTATACATTCTTCACAAAACGGTTCATCTTCATCATATGATATCGCTTCCTTACAAATCAAGCATATTCTTGTTAAAAATGCACGCTTTAAAATTTCTAACAGTTTCATTTCTCTTTTACCAATAAGCGTGCAAGATTTGTGTTTCTGCAAATTTGAGTATTGTTTTCTATCATATTGAAAAATGTTTCCTTGTCACCTATCAATATTGCTACTTTTTCTGCTCGTGTAATTGCGGTATATATTAGATTTCTCGTTTGTAATATTGGAGGACAAGCCCTTGATATAGGAATTATAACTATTGGATACTCACTCCCCTGACTTTTGTGTACGGTTATAGCATATGAGAGCTCTACCTCATCAAGGTCGCTATGCATATATTCAACCAATCTTCCTGAAAAATCGGTTTTTACTATTTTATCATCAATTTCATTTATTATTCCTATATCACCATTAAATATTCCTTGCCCTGAAATATCGAAGCCATCTCTTTGGTCTATCCATTCAATTTCATAGTTATTCTTGGTTTGCATCACCTTATCGCCAAGCCTAAAGATTTTGTTTTGTCCATGCTTGATTTCATTTTCAGATGCCTTTTGTGGATTTAAAACCTCTTGTAGTATATAATTTAGATTTACAGTTCCGTTCAGTCCTTTTTTAGTAGGGGTTATTACTTGTATGCCTTCCTTTACCGTTTCATTATACTTTTTGGGCAATCTCTCTTTACAAAGCTGGGCTATAAATGGTGGTATTTCATCATCGCTTTTCTGTATAAAGAAAAAATCATCGAATTTTTCCTTCAAATCGGGATAAACACCATTATTTATCTTGTGTGCATTAACAACTATTCCGCTATCCTGTGATTGTCGAAAAATTTCATTCAAACAAACAGTTGAAAAGACTTCTGATTTTATAATGTCATTTAATACATTTCCTTCACCCACTGAGGGGAGTTGGTTAGTATCACCTATTAAAACAAGTCGAGCACCTGTTTTTAATGCCATTAACAGCGAATTCATCAACCCAACATCGACCATAGAGGTTTCATCAACTATTATAACATCCTCTAGAAGTGGGTTGTCTTTATTAAAATTGAAGCGATTCTTTTCTTGTATTTCTCCCATAGGGGCAACATCTAGTAATCTATGTATTGTTTTCGCCTCGTGCTGAGTTGATTCACTCATTCTTTTAGACGCTCTACCTGTTGGGGCACATAGTGCACATTTCATACCAAGCTTCTCATAAATTTTAAGTAGAGCTTTAATTACAGTTGTTTTTCCTGTACCAGGCCCCCCTGTTAAAACAAAAACTCCGTTAGAAAGAGACTCAAAAATCGCCTTTTTTTGCAAATGAGCGTATTTTATTCCGTCAGCTTTTTCCATATCAGTAACTACATAATCTATATTAGAATCATTCAGGTGTGAAGCGTGCTTATCAAGATATCGTAAGCGCTTTGCTATATTTATTTCGGCAAAATAAAGTTCTTCAAGCGCTACACACGCTGAATTTTCTATATTTAAAGAGCATACCCCTGCAACTGAGCACCCATTTTTAAAAAGCTCATTTACCTTGCCTATTTCGATTTCTAAAAGCTTAGAAACACTATCCTTTAATATTTCTTCTTTTACATACGTATGACCATCGCGAGAAGCATATATGCTTAATACATACCTTATTCCCGCTTCTATTCTGTTTATATTTTCTCTGGAAATTCCGAATGATAAGGCTATTTCATCAGCTCTTTTAAAACCAACTCCAAAATCCCCTGTGCATAGTACATATGGATTTTCTCTTACGATTCCAAGAGCGTTTCTTCCCCATTTTTTATGTATCTTTACTGCGCTATCTGTTGATAATACCCCATTAGATAGAGCCATTAACTCTCTTATATCGGCCTTTTCTTTAAAATCGAAGCTCATATCATAAGCTTTTTTTCTTGAAATTCCATTAATTTGAGCGAGCCAGTCTGGATGATTTGCAATAACATCAAAGCTATCCTCGCCATATTGCTCAACTATTTTTTTAGCGATTTTGGGTCCGATGCCCTTTATAGCTCCAGAGGATAAATATCTTAAAATACTATTTTTTTGCTTTGGCAAGACTTTTTTGTAATCTTCAACCTTAAATTGCTTTCCATGCTCCTTGCTTGATACCCAAGTCCCATCAGCTTCTATTCCCTCACCAACAGAAATATATGGCATAATTCCTACTATTGTAATAGCTTCGCCACCATCAGTACAAATATCGCATACACTATACCAGCTCTCAGGGCTTTGATATATAATTTTTTCAACTGTTCCGTTAATATGTATATACTCTGCCATATATCCTCCCGTGCTTTTATAGTGTTCTTTTTTATTTTACCATATAGTAATTACCAATTCAAGCAAGTACAAAAAAATCCCGAAAAATTTCGGGATTTTTTTGATTATTTAAGTAATTCCTTCTTAATTTGCTCTGCAAGGTCTGTTTTTTCCCATGGCAAATCAAGATCCTCTCTGCCAACGTGACCATATGCCGCAATTTGACGATAAATAGGACGGCGAAGATTGAACTTCTTTATAATTGCACTTGGACGTAAATCTACATTGTTATAAACAAATTCAGAAATCTTTTCTTCATCTACTTTTGCAGTTCCAAAGGTATCAACCAATACGGATACAGGCTTTGCAACGCCAATTGCATATGCAACCTGAACCTCGCACTTATCAGCAACGCCTGAGGCAACTATATTCTTTGCAACATATCTTGCTGCATATGAAGCGCTTCTGTCGACCTTTGTTGGATCCTTTCCAGAGAATGCGCCACCACCATGACGTGAATATCCACCATATGTATCTACAATTATCTTTCGTCCTGTAAGTCCTGTATCTCCACAAGGTCCACCTATAACAAAGCGTCCTGTTGGGTTAACATAAATTTTTGTTTTATCGTCCATCATACTATGATCAACAATTGGAAGAATAACATACTCTATTATGTCTTTTCTTATTACCTCTAAGGAAACATCAGGGCTATGCTGTGAGGAAACAACTATTGCCTCAATTCTAACAGGCTTATCGTCCTCATATTCAATAGTAACCTGAGTCTTACCGTCAGGACGTAAATAAGCTAAAAGACCACTCTTTCTTACGTCTGTAAGTCTTTTTGCAAGTCTGTGCGCTAATGAAATAGGAAGTGGCATAAGCTCCTTTGTTTCATTACAAGCATAACCGAACATAAGTCCTTGGTCGCCTGCTCCGTGCTCCTGCTCACTCTCTCCGTTCTTTGTTTCTGCTGAATTATCAACTCCAAGAGCTATATCTGCTGATTGCTCGTGAATTGATGTTATAACTGCGCAGGTATCGCAGTCAAAACCATATTTTGCTCTGTCATAACCAATTTCTCGAACTGTTTCTCTTACAATTGTAGGAATATCTACATATGCCTCAGTTGTGATTTCTCCCATTACGTTTACAACGCCTGTCGTTACAAATGTTTCGCAAGCAACACGTGAATTAGGGTCCTTTTCAAGCATTGCATCAAGTATAGCATCAGAAATTTGATCGCAAATCTTGTCGGGATGTCCTTCTGTTACAGATTCAGATGTAAAAAACTTTCTCATAATTTCTCCTTATTTTATATATCAAAAGCCCACGGAAAATTCCGTGGGCTGACACTTTTTTAGCAAGTCTCATCTCTCGGAATTGGCACCTTGTCGTTATAGATAGGTTGCCGTAACTTCTCAGGGCCTGTCCCTCCGTTACTCTTGATAAGAATTATAGCGAAATAAGTATATCATACACTTTTCGTTATTGCAATACTTTTTTTAATTTTTTAAATATTTTTTATTTCTTCGTTAGTTTCACTCTGCTTTTGCTCTTTTTTCGTGGTATATATATAAAACGCAAATGATAGTGCAAAGCCAATTATAAGAAGTAATATGCCAAATAAAATGTCTTTTAGCATATTATTCCGTGTCCATGTTCTATATATATCCATACAGTCGTTGCCTATAAATACTGAAATCGCAGAGCTTACACTAAGACCACAAATTACAAAGAAAAATGATGTCTTGGCAGTATTTAATAGCTTGTTTATTATTTTTGAGAATAATAGCGTACCGATTGCAAAGCCTACAACTAAAACCACATATACCAGTAGTAGCTTAAAATTTGAAAATAGCTCTATTCCAATTGAACCCATAAGCACAGTGTAATAGCCAAATATCATTAGTAAAACAGTTGCACTAAGACCCGGAATCAGTTGTGTTAAGGAAATTAGTATTCCTATTATCAAAAACAACAGATAATGTCCTATGCTTACATCTATAAGCGTGTTATCTACACTTATAACTAATGAAATTACTGTTATCACCAGGGGAATAATTAAACCACATATAAAAAGTATAGATTTTTTAGGTGTTATTTTTTCTCCCTTTATTTCCTTGAATAAAAGGGGGTATGTTCCTACCATAAGTCCAACAAAAAAGCAAATCGAGATAAATGCAAATTTTTCAAGTAAGAATTTAACAAGCAATAGCCCTAATCCAAAGCCCAATACTATACCAAAAAGTATTGGTAATAAGAATATAACGCAAAGCTTGAACTTTTTAAATATATGGGAAAATGCAAACATCATTTTGTCATAAACCTTAAGGACTATGGCAATAGATGATCCACTTATTCCAGGTACGATTACGGATAAACCAATAAAAAATCCTACTACTACGGAAATTAGAATATCCTTAAAACTTTTATAGCTTAATTCCATTATTTTTCCTACTTTTATTTTAAGTATTTTTCGCCAAGTGCGTAAATTACCTTGATAAATTCTTTTAGTTCTCCCTGCTTGCTCTCCTGTAAGTAAATTTCAGAATAATCCTTAATCCATTTTTCAAGATAGCTAAAAATTACTCCAAGCTTCTCTCCTGTTATTTTGGACATAAGCATTGAAATCATATATTCTATACCTTGGACAACTACCAACAATGCTTTTCTTGCCTTTTCATTTTCCCAGGTTGTTGCTTCAAGATAAGGGATAATATCCTCGCACTCATAGAATGCCTTATTCAAATCGTCTGGATTTGGTTTGTTCCATGACTTCATCACGTCGTTTGAATATAATTCATTTGAATAATCGCAAACAAGGTTATACCAATAATTAACACGATGTATTCTGGATATTTGGTTAACAAGCTTTGATGCCCCATTATATCCATAATAAAGCTTATCAATTGCTTCATCAAAATTATTATATTCGCACTTAACATTCCAGCCCTTAGCTGCGCTGTATATCAAGCCATACATACAAGCATATATTGGTGAAATGTGTCCGTAATCTCCCCAACAGGTGGTTAAGATGCCCTTAGCACCAACTGAATAGCCATATTCAGCCATTTTTGTAATGTTTGGAATGGATACATGAGTAAGCTCGGTTAAGGATGTCCAGTTATTAAGTCCAGGACAAACATATTGTGGTTTTTTTGCATCTCTAATTTTATATATCATTTTGGGGTCGGGATTTGCGTCATATCTCCAGCTGAGGAATAAAATGTCTTCTCCCAAATCAGCGATTAAATCAGAATGCTCTGCGATAATATCGCCCCACATCATAGGCTTTTTGCCTTTTGATTTTACGTAGTCGAGCACCTTTTTTACAAAATCAACGTATATCTTCCCCTTGTCTTTTCCTTGATTTCTACCTCTACCAAGGTCAAATGTTTCATCACAGCAAATATTGAATTTATCGCTTGTGAAAAGTGGTGAATATTGGTCTATTAGGCTCTTTATTAGCTCAATGCTCTCTGGATTTGATGGATCTATTGTATGATGTGCCATTCTCTCACACCAGAAGATGGTGGAATTTTTATAATCAGGAAGCTCGCAAAGATGTTTGTATTTATCACTTTCCAAAAGCTCATATAGGTGACCGAAGCATGATAGTGATGGTACAAGCTCAATAAAATTCTCTTGACAATACTTATCAAGCTCCATTGTTTCCTCGGGTGTCATATAGCCTGTTCTTTGGTATATTCCGTCATACTCCTTGAAGGGGAAAACGTGCTCTACATAGAGCTGAAGCATATCAATTTTATAATATGCCAAATTATCTACAAGCTCTTTTAATGTATCAAGAGTTGGTATTCTTCCTCTTGTTATATCATAATAGAAGCCTCTTGTTTCAAAATCAGGAGAGTCAATTATCTCGCAAGCATCACAAGTGCCATTCTTTATTATTTGGCGCAGAGTTTGAATGGCATAAAATGCTCCCTTTTGTGATTTTGCTTCAATTTCAATGCTATTTTCTGACAGGGTCATTTTATATTCAACCTTACCCTCGTCGCTAACATTTATTTTTACATTGGTTTTACCGTTTTTAATATTCTTAGTTGCATTTATTACTCTTTTATCTATATTTACACCAAATTCAAAGGTGCAACCATCAATTTTAAATTTCTCACATTTTTTTGTGCTTTTAACCTCAGGTATTAAATACATAACATATTCCTCTTTTCGTTTTGTTCGCATTACGCGTTATTTACTCTATATATAATAACATACAATATTTTTCAAGTCAATATTTATCGAAATTTGTCATTAAAAAATCTGTTTTGTATTACTTTTTTCGACGATTTTTTTATATTCATGATATTAAAATTATTTAAAAGGAAGGTGAAACTATAAGGACTATGGAAAAAATCAAATTTAATTTTGAGAATAACGTATTAAGCGCAAGAATCGTTGGGGATATTGACCACCACTCCGCAAGAGGAGTTAGGGAGAAAATAGATTCTGTAATTTTTGATAAAAAGCCTCTTACTGTGCTTCTTGATTTGAGCACTGTTGATTTTATGGACTCGTCGGGCCTTGGGTTAATTTTAGGAAGATTTACTGTTTGCAGTGAAATAGGTGCTGAATTTAAGATATATAAGCCTTCAAGAGGGGTTAAAAAAATTCTTGAGCTTGCAGGAATTGAACGACTTATGAAAATAGTAGGAGATGATAGCGATGAAGCGTAGTGAAAATCAAATGAAATTATATATTCCTTCTCTTTCAGTAAATGAAGGCTTGGCAAGACAAGCTGTGGCTGTATTTGTCGCGCAGTTAAATCCAACAATAGAAGAAATTTCAGATATAAAATGTGCTGTTTCTGAGGCAGTTACAAACTGTATTGTTCATGGCTACAAATATAGTAGTGGAATAATTTACATAGGAGTCAAATATTATTCCGACAGGACGGTGGTTATCGAGATAAGGGATAATGGATGCGGTATTGAAAACGTTGATGAGGCGATGACTCCGCTTTTTACAACCGACACAACTGGAGAGCGAAGTGGAATGGGCTTTGCAGTAATGCAGACCTTTATGGACAAGCTTGTTGTTCGTTCTAAAAGAGGTGAGGGTGTTCGCGTCCAAATGACCAAAAAGCTCGGCTAAAATGAATTATAATAACAATCACGATTTACTTTTGTTAGCAATAAAGGGTGACGAAAAGGCGACAGAGGAGCTTATTAGAAACAATTTAGGGCTTGTTCGCTCTATTGCTCTGCGTTTTCGTGACAGAGGCGTTGAGTATGAGGATTTAATTCAAATTGGTTCTATTGGTATGCTAAAGGCAATACGAAGCTTTGATTTAGAAAAGGGTACTGCCTTTTCAACCTATGCTGTACCTCTTATAATCGGAGAAATAAGAAAATTTATAAGAGATGACGGACTTATCAAGGTTAGTCGCGTTTACAAGCAGCAAAATGCTCTTTTAATGAAGGAAAGAGAAAAATATATGCTTGAATTTGGAGAGGAGCCTAAAATTGAGGAGCTTGCAAAAAGATGCTCCTTGACAACGCAGGAGGCTGTTATTGCTATGGAAGCGACAGCAAGTGTCACTTCTCTTTCAGCGTCAATAAATGGAGAGGATGAAAGCTTTACCCTCGAAAACACTCTTAGTGAGGAAAAAAGCGATATTGATGCTAAAATTGAGCATATTGCACTTGCACAGGCTATTTCATCATTACCACCATTGTGGCGCAAAATTATTACTCTTAGATATTTAAAAGAATATTCTCAGCAAACAACTGCAAAAATCCTTGGTCTTACACAGGTAAAGATTTCAAGAGAGGAAAAGAAGATATTTGAGGTTCTAAGGCGAGAATTATCATAAAAATGGTGCTTTTGCACCATTTTTATTTGGTTTCTTATAAATTTAGAAAAAATTTCAATTGACATAACTAAATAATTGATGTATAATCTCTATGTATAATATTTTATCTTTTAATACTATGGAGGTTTTATTATGAATCCTTGGCATGATTTTGATGATAAAAGAATACAAAGTGAAAAATTTATTTCAGTTATAGAAATTCCTAGGGGTAGCAAAAACAAATATGAGCTTGATAAGGAAAGTGGTCTTTTGCGCCTTGACAGAATCCTTTACACATCAACACACTACCCTGCCAACTACGGCTTTATTCCAAGAACACTATCAGAGGATGGTGACCCTCTTGATGTGTTGGTGCTTTGTCAAGAAAGCCTTGAGCCTATGTCTATTTTGGAATGCTATCCTATCGGTATGATTTCAATGATTGACGAGGACGAGGAGGACGAAAAAATCGTTGCTATTCCAATTAACGACCCATTTCTTAATTCTTATAGTGATATTTCAGAGCTTCCTCAG
The DNA here is from genome assembly GCA_017937135.1 of Clostridia bacterium. GTDB lineage: Bacteria > Bacillota > Clostridia > Oscillospirales > CAG-272 > RGIG2000. The sequence goes on from JAGBEE010000020.1 coordinate 204,716, forward strand.
CATCAATTCCATGAGATTAAGCACTTTTTTGAGGTTTATAAATTCCTTGAAAACAAGCAAACTCGCGTTGATAAAATTGTAGGTCGCGAGGAGGCTATTGCATCTATCGAAAAGTGCAAAAAAGCATACCTTCAAAGGTATAAATAATCGCAGGCGTGGCGGAATTGGCATACGCGTTGGTCTCAGAAGCCAATGAAGCAATTCTTGTGAGTTCAAATCTCATCGCCTGCACCAGAAAAACGACAAATTTCGAAATGAATTTGTCGTTTTTCTTTTGATTTCACACTATATTGGCTTCTGCAACTTGTCCGTATTCGTCAAAAAATATCCAGTTTTCTTGATATACTCCGTTTTCGTCATATCCTCCAAGTCTTGGCTCTGCGTGTATATATCCACCGATTATTTTCAATTGCTCTCTTAATGTGCATTGTGTCATTGTAAACTCGGGAGCAAGCTCATTTTCCCATTTCTTTGCTTGTACAGGGTTCAATGTGTACTTGGGCTTTTCCCCCTCATAAATAGGTTGACATAGGTCTAAAACTCGGTTGATACAACTCGTTATAGTCCAAGGCTTTGTGGGATATCGGTTTTCTGCTACTGATAAGGGTTTTGTCGTGATTGTAATATTGTGAACATTTGTAAGTGGTTCTCCTAAAAGCATTCTTGTATAAGTTAGGGATGCTTTAATTACAAATGTAGTTAAATTTGAAATTGCCACACTCTGCGCCAATGTATACGTTTTGGTAGAATCATTTTCAATTAATTTTATTTCTGTTACTTCACCTCCATAACTCTCGTATTCAATGTCCGATGGGTTGTTTTTTGCATAAGCCTCTGATATATTTTCTCCTATTTGGTCAAACGAAAGAAAGTTAACAACTTTAGGCAGAGGAATTATAAATGGGGAAGGCTCTCCATTTAAGTTAATCAAATTTACATTTGGGAATTGTTCCTCATAAACTTCCTCATCATAACTTGCTACCCCATTACCTCCAACGACATTAGGCTTTGGTATTTCAACTTGAAAATAGTTAACTCCTAACGAATTTGTAAAAGTTAAAGATTGGCACAGTATGCCTTCAAGTAATTTTGTTCTTTCGACTAAGTATAAATCGTGTGTGTAAGATTTCATATTATTCCTTTCTTGACATTTCTTTCTTTTCGTGATATAAAATATATTAAGGAGTGATATTATGAAAAAAATGTGTGCTTAATTTTGATAATGTTTTTAATTATTATTTTGTCAATTGTTTCAGTTGTAGGGTTGTTTTACTATGCGAGTTTAGTAAGTGGAGATATTGAATATTATCAACAATTTAATGGAAATGAAAAGGCATTAGAAAAAATGCAACTTCAATTATTTTTCTACTATTTTTCAGCAGTGTTGCTTATCTTGCATTCTTTGATAATTGGATTAGCGCTTTTTATGTACGTAAGAAAATCAAATATTATGTTTTTCACTAAATACACCTACGAAGAATACAAAGAAGCAAGACAAAAGAAAAAGGCTGAAAAGGAAGCAAGGAAAAAAGCTGAGAAAAAAGCTGATTTAGAAAAACAATTACAGGAAATAGAAAAGGAGCTTTAATAGCTCCTTTTTCTTTATTTGGTTTTAACTACTGCACTAAATTTACTGCTCTTGGGCATCATTCTAAGCCTATTTTTGTTCCAAATTCGTCAATTATAATTTGTGAGTTATCATATTTATCAACTAAATTTATAAGATAGTCAAAGGCTCTTTCACTATCTCCAAAAGCATGCACAGCATCCTTTGTTAATGCAAGCAATCCTAAAATTCTCGTGTCTTCTTTTCTAAAGCCTTTATTTCTACACTTTTCTTTGTAAATATCCATTTTTTTATGTACTGGCTTTTTATTTTCACTCATCATTCAAAAATTCCTCCACATCTTCCCAATTATCGAATTCAAGCACATATTCAGCATAGGGTTTTACATATGTTCCTGACGTCACAACAATTTTGTTATTTATTTCTATTAGCTTTTTTCCACTTTTGGTTGGAACATACATTCCCCTTTTTATTTCACCTATTGCCTTGTACCACAAAGCCCATTCTTGCTTTGATAATGATACATTGGGTGCGCGCTTTCTTGCACTATATATGGTTAATGCTTCAGCAAGCTTTGAATTGCCTATTTTTTGCCGAGAGCTTTCGCCATTTTTAGACACAAATTGCCCGTTCTTTTCACTATGTAAATTGCCTTGTTTATCCTTTATAGCCATTATAACACACTCCTTAGATTAGGTCAAGACACTTTTTCCTATTGGAAATTCAATAGGCTTGTCTTGTCCTACTACCATATATAAGGTTTTTTCTAATTCCTCATAGATAACAATATTTCCGTTCTCTTCCACAGTTTCCTTAGTCAAAATCTCAATTTTTACCTCGGTCAATGGCTGATAAATATCTACAACGGAGTTTTTAATAATGAGCCTTAATATCGTCTAAAAGCCCTGCAAGGTCGCTTGAATTATTTTTTATCCACTCTGTAATGGTTTCGTTTTTTATAGTCTCGGATTGTTCTCGTATTTTTCCATTACTGTCTATGTATCTTTTGGCTGTTTCCCAGCCTATCTCATACTCTTTCGCTAAGGCTGATATACTTGTGCCATTAGTATGCTTGAATACCAACTCTGCTATTTGAGTATCATTCAATTTTTTTGGTTGCTTCTTTGGCACAAATAGTCGCTCCTTTCTGCAATAAAAAAAGCAAGGTTATTCCTTGCTTAATAGTATTTTGTAGCTTATAAAACCACCTCGCCAATTGTGTAAAACTCCACTACTTTGTTTTCTTTGAAAGAAGGAGGGTACTTAGTCAAGTACTTGGTGCTAACTGTATGAATTGAACATACTCAATCAAGGCTTGCTGTTCTTGATTTATACCAATGTTAGCATAAGAAAAGGACACTTTATTTAGTGTCCTTAGATTTATTTGTATTTTTCTCTTTTATTGATTTTTCCTCTATGGGTTCTGTTTCATCGTCTGGCAAGATTTCAAAATCGTTATCTTCCCAACGATTAAAAATCGACCTTTTATCTTTATTATCTTTTATTCCCATTATTGTTCTTCCACCTCGATATAAGTAATAGTTTTTCCTGTGTACTTGTTTGTTTTCGTGCTTTTATTCAGCACCTTATATGTTGCCTTGCTTGAAATTAAAACCTCTGCTTCGGACGGGTATTCAGCAAGATGGGTAACACTTGCCCCTTGTTTAGTTCCACTATTGTTTACAAAAACAACAGCTTCCTCATTTTCATTTTTGTTCTTAGCAAATTCTTCTGCGATTACCTCTTCACTTGACCAACTCGACAGGCCTTTCATATTGATTTTTTTACCTACTTGAAAAGCATCTATTTGCGCAGGAGCTAAATGCACACCACGGTATAATTTTTCGCCATTCCAAAGTGGTGCTTTTTCTATGTATTCTTCAAGTTGTTGCGCCATTTTATAGTAAGGACTTGTTTTATTACTGTTTTGTTGAGCTTTTCTTATATTAGAATATGCTCCATCCGACCACCGTTCCAAAGCCAAAACAATATTGTTAGCAGAATATTCATCAACTCCAAGATAATTTGCCATTTGTTGCTTATATGGTGGTGGCTCTGTCCACTTATCAAGGTGAACATCTTGTTTCTTTAATTTCTTTTTAGCTTTAATTTTCTCAAAGTATCTTTTTAATTTTTCTTTTGTTTCAGGCTTTAGCTTTATTGTTGTAAACTCTTTTCCCTTGTCGGTAAACTTACCGTCTCTATCTCTCGGGTGTTCGCTTTCCTTAAATTCAGCCACCTTCATTATACCTCTCTTTTGATATTCTGTCAAGCAAAAAGGGAGCATTTTTGCCCCCTCTTTCGCTTTTTTTGCTATTTTAAGCATATCACAGAGGGATAGTCTCATTCAAGCTCATTTAGTATCAACTTTCGGGAATTTTATGCATTCTTCTGTAATTCTATTTAAAATTACATAGATTTACTTGCAATTATAGATATATTTTGTTAAAATATTTGTAGTAAATATTTTGGGGAGATTATTATGGAAAAAAAGCTTATAAATGCATATCCTGCACAAACCTGGAAGGAAGCATCTCCGGTTGGAAATGGTACTCTTGGCGCGCTTGTTTACGGTTGCGTATATGATGAAAGAATACTTATAAACCACGAAGCACTATATAATTGGACTTGCAATAAAGAAATTCCTGACATTTCCTTTGCTTTAAAGGATGTGCGTAATTTAATGGACCAAAAGAAATATAAGGATGCCGAGGTATATTATACCAATGCTTTAAAGGAAAGAGGTTATTTTGCCAACAAGGGCAAATTCTTCCCTGCTTTTGATTTGCATTTTATTTTTGAAACGAATGGCGCTTTTGAAAATTATTCACGCAGTATTGATATGGAAAATGGAATTTGTACTGTTTCTTATAACGAAAATAATAGCTTAGTTACTCGCCAAATTTTTTCATCTCAGAATGATAGATATGTTGTTATAAACATAAAGAAAAACGAAAAATTCAGTCTTACTGCATCCTTAGAAAAGCACGATATGGTTGATTATCCTAATGAGCCTTGCAATGATAAGTTTAGCTCATTTGCAAAGGATAGCTATATTTATTCCGAAAGCAAAACTGATGGTGGCTTGCACTTTTCTGGTATTGTAAAAATACTTAATACAGACGGAAAGATTTCTACGAAAGATAAGGACAGAGCCTTAAATATTGATATGGTGGGCAACGCATCTCTTAAAAATTACATAAAAATTGAAGATGCTACCGAAGTTACATTCCTTTTAGACGTATCAAAAAGTTTTATGGAATTTGACGATATGAAAGCGCAAATTGATAAGTGCACACTTACCTTTGATGAATTAAAGGAAAGACAAATAAAAGCTTTTTCTGCTCTTTTTAATTCCACAAGGCTTACAATTACAAATGATACTAACAAGTCAAACGAAGCTCTATTATTAGATAGCTACAACGGTAAGGTTGATTTAAGACTATTTGAAAAGATGGCTGATTTTGGTAGATATTTGCTTATTTCCTCTTCTTATGGTTGCGAATTTCCCGCTAACCTTCAAGGACTTTGGAATGGCGACTACTCCCCTGCTTGGGCTTGTACCTTCTTTAACAATGAAAATATTCAAATGAATTATTGGCAAGCATATGCAGGAGGTCTTAGCGAGGCAGTTTTACCATTATTCAACCTTTATGATAAATTTAAAGATGATTACCGAGAAAATGCTAAAAAGCTATTCGGCTGCAGAGGTATTTTGCTACCCTTGTTTATGGATAACTCCAATGGTAAAAAGGATAATCTACAGCCACATGTGCTTTATTGGACCGGTAGCTCGGCTTGGATAAGTGCTATTTACTATGATTATTTCCTTTATACACAGGATTTGGATTTTCTTGCAAATAGAGCCTATCCATTTATGAAGGAAGCGTGTCTTTTCTATGAGGATTTTATGGTTCGTGACGAAAATGGCAAGCTAAAATCATATCCCTCTGACTCTCCTGAAAACCGTCCTGATGGCAACTTTGAAGGAGCTAAGGAAATAAGCGTATGTATAAATCCTACTATGGATTTTGCGCTTTTAAAGGAGTTACTTACAAATCTTTTAACTGCAAGCAAGAAATTGGGATTGGATAACGAGCTACGTACAAAATGGGAAGGAATGTTAAAGGCTATTCCTGAGTATCAGATTAACGAGGATGGCGCTATTTGTGAGTGGATGCACGAAGACTTTAAGGATAATTACCATCACAGGCATCAGTCGCATATATACCCACTCTTCCCTGGATTTGAAATAAACGAAGCCGAAAATAAAAAGTTATTTGATGCGATGAAAATTGCTGTTGAAAAAAGGCTTTGCATTGGCTTGAAGGAGCAAACCGGCTGGAGCTTTGCTCATATGGCAAATATTTTTGCAAGGCTCGGAAACAGCGAAAAGGCAAAGGAATGTCTTGAATTACTTATACGCTTCTGCACGGGTGATAACCTCTTTACTCACCATAACGACTGGCGCAATATGGGTGTTACCTTAAAATACATGCATATGGGGCACGCTCCATTCCAAATCGATGCAAATATGGGCTTTGTTTCTGCAGTTTATGAAATGCTTATGTACTCTGATAACGATAAAATCAAGCTCTTGCCTGCTTGCCCTGATATTTGGAGGGAAGGTTCGGTTGAAAATATCCACGCAAGAGGTGGATTTATTTTGACTATTTCATGGAATGAAGGCTCTGTTAGTGCGAAAATTCATTCATTGTTCAAGAAGCAAATTAATATCGGTATTTCAAATGGCTTTAAGCTACGTACTATCGATGCGCGTATATCAAAAAGCAAATATGGAAATGACTACCATTTAATTTCATTAAACGAAAACGAAAGCATTACTCTTACTTACTCAAAATAAAATTAAGGCGCTTGATATGAGCTAACAGCTCTCAAGCGCCTTTTTTTATTTTGTTTGTAAGGAATCTCTTATTTCTGTTAAAAGCTCCTGTTGCTTCATAAAATATTCCCTTTGAGCCTGAGCTTCAGCGTTTTTACGCTCAATTTCTGCCTGCTCCTTAGCTTCTCTTTCTGCCTTTTCAGCTTGCTCCTTCGCTATTCTTTCTTCCTCTGCCTTTTGTTTTGCAAGCTCCTCCTCTGGACTTAGAGCGTTTATATACTCTTCCTCAATGTGCTTTTTCAAGGCATTATAGAGCTTAACAACGATAAATACAGTCAAGGCTATTAGCAAAAAGTCTATTACCGTTTGAATAAATGCTCCATATGTAAATGAAATCTCAGCCTCTAATACTGTTATTCCATCTGTGTCAAGAACAGCTTCCTTGTAGACATATTTCATATCGTCCAAGCTAAATCCACCTAAAATAATGCCTATTAACGGCGTTATAAAGCTATCTACAAGCTGTGAAACGATTTTATTAAACGCTGCACCGACAACCATAGCAACCGCTAAATCCACAACATTTCCTCTTGCTATGAATTTTTTAAATTCACTAAATAATTTTGTTTTACCCTCTTTCATTTTTTACCCCTTTGTTTTTTATTCGTTTCATAAGTTCATATTATCAAATTGTTTTGCATATTTCAATAGATATTTTATTTTTTAGAAAAATTTAAGAATGGAATTGTATTATTATATTGAAAAAAATGTAGTTTTGTAGTAAAATATTATAAACAACTCTTAATCATGGAGGATATAATGAAAAGAAAACAATCTTTGCTTTTACTTTTATTAATAATAAGCATTGTATCTATATTTGTTTTGTCAAGCTGTGAAGTAACGCTTCGCACAGCAACCAAGGCGGAAATAAACGAAGATGGCGAGCTAATTATTAACTATTCCGATGGAACTCAGGATAATCTTGGAGTGGTTGTCGGCAAGGACGGCACTAATGGTACAAACGGAACAGACGGTAAGGACGGCATAGATGGTACCAATGGTGCCGATGGTAAGGATGGCTCAATAAATATTACTAATAACACTGATAACTCTATTGCCTTGGCTTCATCAAAGGGTTTTAAAAGCTCAGTAAGTATTTATTGTACATATCAAGTTTACTCAGGCTATGGAACGTTGACAACGGAAACTAACTCTGCTGGCTCGGGCGTTATTTATAAGCTCGATAAGGAAAACGGAGATGCTCTCATTATTACCAATTACCACGTGGTATATGACCCAAGCTCTGTAAACAAAAACGGAATTAGCGAAAAAATTCAAGTTTTCCTTTATGGTTCTGAAACTATCGACTCTGTAATGGAAGCAACATACGTTGGTGGCTCTATGTACTATGATATTGCTGTTTTGCAAATCAAAAATAGTGATATATTAAAGCGTCACGATGTTGAAGCGGTTACAATAAGAAACTCTGATACTATTCACGTGGGAGAAACTGCAATTGCGCTTGGCAACCCAAGAGGAACTGGTCTTGCTACGTCAAGTGGTATTATCAGCGTTGATTCCGAATATCTTGATATGAAGGGGGCTGATGATGTAACTGACGTTTCATTCAGAGTTATGCGTGTTGATACGCCTATCAATGGTGGAAATAGTGGTGGTGGACTTTTCGACATTGAAGGAAAGCTAATAGGCATAGTAAATGCTAAATGCGTTGAAAGCGATATTGATAATATCGGATATGCTATTCCAACTAATGTTGCCATTGGTGCTGTTGAGAATATTCTCTACTATTGTCTTGGCACTACTCAGGAAAATGTGAAAAAGCCGCTTGTTGGAATCACTGTTCAAGGTAAGAATCCATATGCTGAATATGACGAGTCAACAGGCTACACTAACCTATTTGAGGATGTTACTGTTATTAGTGTTTCCGAGGGCTCGTTAGCTGATGGTGTTTTAAAAGCAGACGATGTTATAAAGCACGTTAAAGTAAATGATTACGATAAGGATATTACAAGAATGTATATGCTCATTGACTCTATTCTTCATGCAAGAATTGGCGACACTATTACATTAACCTTTGAACGCGATGGTGTTACTCATCAAGAGAATTTCACTATAACCGACAAAAATGTAATATTATACTAAAATTTGCCACACAGCTTAGGGCTGTGTGGTTTTTTTCTTGACATTATATATTTAAAATGTTAGAATAAGGTTGATATATTTTATATGAGAGGTATATATGATTAAGCCTGAAAAGCAATTTTATATTTTCGGTATGGGACACCGAGAAAAAATGATATATAAGAATGGTAAGTTAACAAGCTTTAAAACAAATGAAATTCTATATTCCTTTGATGTATTGAAGGAAAAATTTCTCTTTGACAGATATATGGTTGTCATTTGGACAAAAAATGATGAAATATACATAATTAAAGAAAATGAGGACGGAATTTTTGTTGTACAAACAAGCAAGGATGAAAAGGATATTATAAGCGAAACTTGCCTTTGTGCATCTAAAATAAATTTGCCCTCATTTGAGGAATATAAATACCCTGAGCAATTAAGAATTTTACATCAAGAAATACTTACAAGCTTTATTGATAAAATGCCTGTGCCAAATATTTATGTATATGATACTGCTTGGTATAGAGATAGTGCTATGATGGCGCTTGCTCTTGAAAAGACGGGAAATATTGAGCTTTTAAGAGATTGGGCACTTAGTGTTGTTGAAATATATGACAAAAATAACATGGGTAACTGCGAGCCTGATAATCTCGGTCAGCTTGCGTTTGTGCTTTCGTTTTTTGTTGATAAGGACTATTTTTTGATTAAGGAAATTGTATATGAAGCGCAAAGAATAATTAAGGACGGCGCTTTAACCGGAATTACTGATTACGGACACCATGAGATTTACTCTACTCTTTGGCTAAAATATGCGCTTGATAGGCTTGATATTGATACAAGCTTTATTAAAATTCCAAATGATTTTGATAACTATGCGCGTATGTTTTGGATGGATAGGACGGGAATCGAAAGACAAACACCATATAAAAACGATTATAACGATAAATATCCTTATTTGTGGTGGGCTGTTAAGCACTTTGAAAATGAGAAAATAGATCCAAAATATCTCGAAATAAAGTATCCTATGAGCTGGGAACAAGAGGCGAGTGAGGCAAAATACGAAAAAATTGTGCCACTTTCACAAATTTATGCTGATGAAAAATTTAGCGCGCCACATTCTTGGCACGCAAGTGAAATGTTTTTATATTTAATTGAAATGAGGAAATAATTATGCCAGGATACGCAAATTACAAAACGCTTTATAAGGAAGAATACAACTGCTTAAAGGATGAGGGGTACGACGTTGAAAAATTTGTTCAGCCAAGTGCTGACTCAAAGGATTTTTTACCCTTCCCTGACCAATGCGATAGCTACGATGAAAATGAAAGCTCTGACTTTTGGAAAAATGCTTACAATAATCTTGTAAAAATAATGGGTACGCCTTTAAGAGCTGATTATCCATATTATGAGCCCAATGAATATGAGGAAATTATGAAGGAGGCGGAAGAGGCACCTATTCTTGAGCCACTTTCTGACGAGGAATATAAGGAAAGAATAAGTGGTGCGTTTTTCGGCAGATGCGCAGCAGTAATTTTGGGCAAGCCTCTTGAAATGGGCATGACAAAGAATCGCATCAAGGAATACCTTGAAAGCCTCGGTGAGTTTCCTTTAAATGACTTTGTTAGCGCTTATTCACCTAAGCTCGATATAAGACTTCGTGGGGACTGCTTTTGCTCCACTAAGGGTAATGTAAAATTTGCACAGCCAGATGATGATATTAACTATACTCTGCTTGATTTGAGACTTGCAGAAAACCATCCCAATGGCTTTAAGAAGAGCGATATTGGCTTTAACTGGTTAAATAATATTGCTTATCATTGGTGCTGGTGCGCTTCAAGACAGGCGTATTATCATATGGTAATGCTTGACGAGGGAAAGGATATTGATAAGCAAATTGATGAAATTCCATACAAACTAAATCCTTGGAGAGAGTGCATTGACGGACAAATACGTACTGATTTATGGGGATATATTCATCCTGCTGATTTAAAGGGTGCTTCCCTTGATGCCCATACTGACTGCTCCTTTAGCTTGACCAAAAATGGTATTTATGGTGGTATGTTTGTTGCAGGTGCTATTTCTGGTGCTCTTTCAAAAAATCCAACTGTTGAAAAAATCATTGCTTCTGGTCTTGCTTGTATTCCTAAAAAATCACGCTTGCACGAGGCTGTAACCTCTGTTTGCGCTTGGTGGAATGAGTATAAAAACTGGGAAGTGGTTTGTGATAAGATTTATGAAAAATATGGTCATTTACCCTTTGCTGCTACTTTAAATAATATGTCTATGGTTACGCTTGGCATTGTTGCTGGTGGGCTTGATTATACAAAAAGTATCACAATTGCAACTATGTGTGGCATAGATACTGACTGTAATGCAGGCACAGTTGGTAGTATTATTGGTGCTGCTGTTGGTCTTGATAAAATTGATAAAAGGTGGTATGAGCCATTAAATAACACTATAAAAAGCACTGTTGCTGATATTGGTGAATGTAAAATTACAGATATTATAAATAGAATTATAAAATTAAAAAAATCATAATAAAAACGCTGTTGCCAAAAAGCAACAGCGTTTTTATTTACTTTACTATAAAATCCTCAACAATATTTTTCAAATGCTCAGGGTCAAGGGCAAAATCATTACATATTTGTGCAAGGCTTTCTATTTCTTCTCTATTTGGTGAAATGGAATTAATGCGACTGATTTCAACTCCGTTGCATATAGCAGATATACCATAGGTTTCGTATTCCTTGTTTTCTATCACTTCTCTACTTGGAACAACTTTAAAATTACATTTCATACTCTTTAAAAATCTCCTTTGTTTTTTGTTTGTTTTTTCTCATAATGTTTACTCTCCTTATTTAAAAAATTATTACTTATAAAATTATAGCACAAATAAAAAATAAAAATAGTCAAAAACCCCGGAGCCCCAATAAAATAAGGTGAAAATAGCAGAAATTTACTCCGTTTTTTTGAATTGTTTATGGAAAGTATAAAAAATTATATTTTAACTTTTTTCTATCTTTTGCAACAAAAAAACACCGCACAGCTTTTTGCGGTGCGATGCTTTTTTATGTGTTAAATTTAAAATTTTAAATGACTATATTTTTTAGACAAGTGTACCTTCCCAATTAAAGCGTGCTCTTGCTTCCTTTGGAGTTCTTCGCTCTTGCCATGTAAAGATATAGCTTTGTCCGTTGTAGTACGATAATGGGTTGCCTATACCGTCATAGGTTAGTGGAGATGGTAGACTTTACTTATTCAAGACAGTCCCCCGTCCCCCTGTCTTCACTGTCTTCAAGACAGTCCTCGTAACCTGTCTTCCCTTTGAAAATTATCTTCTCACATATAATGTAAATTTTTCGACCTGAAAACTTTTCAATTAAAAACGATAGTTCTTTTTCCTTTGGTTTATATTTTGTTCCAAAATCCGAGTTATCAAAACCTACAGTTAATGATAATACTGCTTCATTAGTTCCCAACTTTAATTCATTTAAACTACAAAATAAATTGACATTTTCAAAAATAATTTCGAAAAAATTCTTAAAATATGGTGTATAAAACTTCATACTAACAGAATCGTTTTGATTTGTAGTTTTAACAATTTCAGCATCATGAATATAATAACTTTTAAAAAGAAATTTTTCTAATTCTTTTGTTTCGTTCGACGAAAAAACAAACATACTGCCTCCTTATTTTAAAAAAGAAAAATATATAGTTCTGTAAGGTTCTGGGATTTTATCATATGCGTAAAAATGTATGCCTGCAAATATAATATTGTTTATATGATAATGAGGGCCATTTGATGCATTAATATTTTCATCCCATCGAAAAACCTCTTCATTTTTTATTGGATCCATCCATGAAATCACCCTTCCGTTTTTCGTTCCTGGATGTACTTTCATAACCAATCCTAATGGCTTAAATTCAAACGGATTTTGAGGGAATACAATTTTTCTTCTGTTGTTTTTTTCTAGTGCTATATCCAATTTTAACTTTTCTTCTGTTATATCATTTTCAGCCTTAGATTCGCTTTTTGCTTCTTCCTTTACTCCAGACAGTATAGCACTCATAGCAACTATTCCCAAGAATAATAAAGCACCTATTGGAGTGGAGGCAATTGCGGCTCCCAAAATTGCCGTTGCAGAATCCCCTTCATTATCCACATACATAACAGGGTTATTAGAACAATAAGCAAAGAGGTTAAATGCTTGTAGGTCACCATTTGCTCCCAAGTAACCTATATTATCCGCATTGATAAACCTACCAACCTTAGGATCGTAGTATCTGCTATTTAAGTAATATAGTCCTGTTTCTTTATCGTAGGTATAGCCTCGGTAACGGAAAGGTATATCTGATGCTATGTTGCGTATATTATCTGCTATCTCTGTATTGTAGGTTTCTGTAAAATTACCATAAGCATCGTATGTAAAGGTTACAACACTTGTTCCGTCTTCACGATATATTTCAACCACGTCACCCTGTATATTTGTTCTAAATATAAAGGTGTATTCATATGTTGCATCCGTAGCATATACAAATATGTTTGCTGACGAAACATGTCCGTTTGCATCATAGTAGAAATAGCTATCCCTATTTGGAACATTGTTTGATAATATACGCTCTCTTACTATCTTGTTTCCATCAAGTGTATATTCATATTTTTTAGTACCTACTGTTTTTTCAACCCTTATTCCATCTTGGTTATACTTGTAGGTATAGGTCGAATCTCCAATAGTAGCACTTGCAAGCTGTCTTCCCTCTTGCCATGTAAAGATATAGCTTTGTCCGTTGTAATACGATAATGGGTTGCCTATACCGTCATAGGTTAGTGGAGATGGTAGACTTTACTTATTCAAGACAGTCCCCCGTCCCCTGTCTCCCTTTGTCTTACAATTGATAAAACAGTTGAATAATTATTCCCACTATAAATACACCTTCAAATATCTTTATAATAATTATCCTATAGGTTATTGGTTGGTGGCTAATAGCAAAAACATGGTAATTCAGTCGCGTTAGAATCATTATAGTGAATAAAACTGCGAATATCAAAAATAATCGCCAAAACACAAATCTATAATAACTCAATTCGCTTAAAAGAAAAGTTATAAATGTCAGTAAAGTAATAACAATATGTATATATGATAAATACGCTATTATTTTGTGTCTTCTCTCATATTTTTCTTTAAAAAGTGGCAACCAAAATAGTCTTTGTAATAATGTCCAATTCGTCTTATAATGCTTATGTGCTCTATTCCAAGACTTGCCATGACCATTCCTTCGACAATACACTTCTGCCAAGAAAGACAGTCTTGTAAACCATTCAAGCCCAATTAAAATTAAAGTAATAATGATAATAAATAATACAATATACATACTATTTATCCCCCATATTGTATTCCAAGCTTAAGTGCCGACTTCGCAATGTTTGGAACATACGATTTAAAAATACTTGGAATTGCCTTTACTCCATCTTTAAATGACTCCCGTCTAATTTGCGAATAATAATATCGCCAATTACGATTTTTTATAACTCTCTTAAACGAATTGCTAACATGCTTTGAAGCAGAGCCCTGCCCACCTATCGCTCCTGCAATTGTGCCAATAACTGCACCTTCTGTTGCTTTTAAAAGATATGTTTCAATCGAAGTATCTCCCTTATCATCAATTGCAGTATCTGCTACAGCACCTGTTGCACCTAGCGTTGCATTGACAGCAATTTGACCCACAAGTCCTACTCCAGATGCAGCTACAGCTCCTGATACTGCTCCAGTCGCTGCTGCAACTCCTACATGCCCCCAAAATTCTCCTGATGTTATTGACGGTGCTTCATCATCTAACAATTGAGATACAAAGGAAACAGCAGCACTAACCACAGCACCTACTACAGCACCAATAATTAAATTCCAAAATTCGCCACCATTATCCACACGCATTACTGGGTTATTATCACAGTAGGCATATAGGTTTTTATCGGTTAAACCCTCGGGAGTGGCTGTAATTACGCCTATATCATCAGCTGATATAAACCTACCAACCTTAGGGTCGTAGTATCTGCTATTTAAGTAATACAGTCCTGTTTCTTGGTCGTAGGTATAGCCTCTATATCTGAATGGTGTTGATGTGGCAATAAGCTTTTCTAAGCTATTTGCTTCTGTTCCATACTCCTCGGTAAAATTACCATATGCATCGTATGTAAAGGTTACTACGCTTGTTCCGTCTTCACGATATATTTCAACCACGTCACCCTGTATATTTGTTCTGAATATAAAGGTGTATTCATATGTTGCATCCGTAGCATATACAAATATGTTTGCTGATGAAATATGTCCATTTGCATCATAGTAGAAATAGCTATCCCTATTTGGAACATTGTTTGATAATATACGCTCTCTTACTATCTTGCTTCCATCAAGTGTATATTCATATTTTTTAGTACCTACTGTTTTTTCAACCCTTATTCCATCTTGGTTATACTTATAGGTATATGTAGAATCTCCAATAGCAGCACTTGCAAGCTGTCTTCCCTCTTGCCATGTAAAGATATAGCTTTGTCCGTTGTAATACGATAATGGGTTGCCTATACCGTCATAGGTTATGCTTGTTCCATTGTATGAGGTTAAAAGGTCACCCCACGACTCATTTGTGTATGAATAAGCATCTGTGCTTAGCGCTGTTCCTACTGTGCCTGTTGTATATGCATATGTAGCTTTTGATAGTATATTACCTGAGCTATCATATGTATATACATATGTTTTTCCTAAGCGCTGGTTATTTTCTCTTATGAGCTGATTTTTATCATCATACTCATATTCTACTATATCGCTATTTCCGTAACGGAGCTTGATAATATTTCCCTTTTCGTCATATGTATAAACTGTTTCATCAGATATTCTATCGTTGATAGAAAGCATTTCCGCGAAAACAAGTCCTGTTGTGTAATTATTCTCATCTGTTACATAGCGATAATAGCTTTCATATGAGAAAGTCATATTGTAATTATGCTTTTGGTTAGTCACTCTGCCAAAGACATCATATGTATATTCTATTACCTCTCCTGAGGCATTTTCTATCTTTTCAAGCCTGTTATCCTCATCATAGGTATAGCATGCGTTATTTACAGGAGAGGAATACTGTTCTAAGCAATAAAGCGACTTGCCTGTTAATCTTCCGTCATTATCGTATGAATATACTCTGTCGTAAAGAGTTTTGCCATTCTTCTTTACTCTTTCATTTGTCAAATTACCATTTCCGTCATAGTAATAGTTATATACTGTGCTATTATCTAAATCATAAATTGCAGAAATTTGACCATTGGGCGCGTAGGTATATATAACCGATTTCTCTGTGCTACTATTGTAGCATACACCTATTACCCTGTCAAGATTGTCGTATAGGTAGTAAACTTTTGTTCCGTTACCATAATCTAATCTTCTAAGGTTACCATTGTTTGCTTCATAGGTGTAGCTTGCTATTACATACTCTGTTAGCTCCTCGGTTGTTAGCTCGGTTTCTGCTATTTTTACAGAGGTTAAATTTCCATATATGTCATATGCAAAGCTATAGTCAGTTGTATCGGTAACAATTGACTGAAGCTCCTTTTTAGAGTTGTAGCTATACTCTATGCTTCCACTATTTTCTGTGGTAGCATATTCTAAGGTGCTTGTTTCAGAATTGTATTTAGCCTGACTTACCTTTACTAATTGTCCGTATGCATCATACTCATAAATAGTTCCGTCATCATTATTTAAGCATATACCTGATACAAGTCCGTTTGAGGTGTAGTAATATGTTGTTACATTTCCTCTTTCGTCTGTAACTGTTGATATTTTGCTAAAAGCAGCTGATGTAGCAGACGAAATATATGTGCTTCGAGTTAAAATCCTATCTGTTCCATTTGAATTTATATTGTTCGTCCAAATAATCTGCCCTTGGGCATTTCTGTTATATGCAGTTGTTAATCTATCTCCATTTGTGTAGGTTGTTACTGTTTCGGATAAATTATGATTACTATCGTAATTTGCGCTTGTTGTACCATAATTATTTGTAACAGAGGTTACATCATAGCCATTACCGTTTGCATAACCATATGTGGTTTCCATTCCGTTAGGGTCGGTAACCTTTGTTAGCTTTCCTCTACCGTTATATTCATACGATGTGCCACTACCAAGATTGCATACAGTTACCTTGTCAAAATATGCTTCGCCTATATTGTACTCATATACCAAAGATATAGTTACTTCTGTATCTGTTTCATTAGTATTCTCATATGCAATTGGCATTGTTACATATTGCCACTCAGTACATTCGGGGTTAAAGGGTATTAGGTTTTCAACCGTTTCGGTTGTTCCATCCTCGTTTGTTTTTTCATAGCTTACCCTTATACCAAAGGTTGCCGTGGTATTATCATTATTTGCACTTGCTACACTGTTTTGCGCTCTTGCCCATGCTGATATTATCCAACCGTCCAAATCTGAGCCTGCCGGTATTGTGATATATTGATTTACATATGCTTGATTTGCAAGGTTAGAGGTAAGCTTTACACTTGTACCATTTGTTACAGAATTATTTGCTACAAGCATCGAATTTTCACTATCTGTATTATCAGTAGGTAGTGAATTGCTGTCAAAATCTCCATTTTCAAAGTAGCTATATGTGCTTACGCCTGAGCCCTTTTCAAGCATTGCATTGTCAATGTAGATTATATTTCCTTGTGTATCGGTGTTTTCAAATTCGATTGCTACGTTATATGTTCCAGCTGTAGTAATTGTTATTCTTAATTCTTCTCTTTCCCAATAGTCTTCAAGCTCAGTTGAGCTTTCTTGCGTTCTTGGTATTGCTACTCCAGAGCTTACCTCAGCGCCGATTGAATTAAGAACTCTTAATTTTATCGTTGAGCTTACACTCGCCTCGTATCTATTGAAATATGCCGAGAAGGTATATTCCCCTGCTTCTAAATATATAGGCTGTGATAATGTAGTTTTTAAATTAGTAGCATGCTGAATTTTTACTGAATTTATATATTCACTACCTATACTTACATTTGTTATTGAGCCATAGGCACTATTTGCTCCACCTTCAACGCTCCATCCAAGCGTATTAGTATCAAAGGTTGGATTCACTAACAAATTGGGTGAGTTTGTTTCAGACGAGGAAACATTTTTTAGCTTGTTATGCTTTTTGGGTCCTACGTTTTCTTCTAAGTATTTGTCGTAATACGCATAGCTTGACGAGCCATATATTGTTTTATTTGCACTATCGCACGAATATACAGTTGCTACCCTTGCTTTACTGTCAAATACATATACTGTTTTTACACCGTCTATTGCATAGGTGGTTTTGGAATCCTCGTATAATATCTGAGCCATTTGTCCTAAGACATCGGTTGTTCCGTTATTTGCAAGCTCTGCAACTATACTCACCTTGCCTTGATTATTATACTCATATGCTATTGCTTTACCTGTCTTAACATCCTTTGCTTGAGTAAGCCTTCCAGCAGCATCATATGTATATGATATTGAGCTTACCTCATTTGAGCCATTATGCTTTGAGGTATGTCTAACACCGACAAGCTGTGACGACGACCACGTAAGGTCTATTTGCATTTTTGCCTGATTGTTGACTACTTTTATTAAATGCCCGTCTGCATCATATGTAAACGTAAGCTGCGCTATGGCGCTCATTGTGTTTGGTATCAAATGAGTTGCTGTCAATTTGCCATCTGTATATGTAAAGGTTCTTTTATTTCCAAAGGTGTCTGTTATTTGCGCAAGTTTTCCGTTAGAGTTAAAGGTCTTTTTATTGCCCTTATCGTCACTTATTACAAATTGTCCATTTACCTTTTTTAACATTAAGCCAAGTCCTAATTCGTCATAAAACTCCGTTGGTGTTGAAGTGGAAAACTTATCTCCCATTGGTGAAACCTCATAATATACTATTTCTCCAAAGGTATTTCGCTCCCTATATGGTGTAAAGTAATGTATTGTGCCATCACTGTCCGTCCATCGATAGCTTGTTGTAGAACCTACTTCTACCTTTTCGTCAAAGCTATTCATCCAAGTGTTATTAACTGAATTATATACCAAGCCTACGCTATATGGTAATATTTCGTCTGCTGTTGTGGTTAAGCCACTTACAAACGTTAATTCTCCTGTATATGCATTTACGTATCCTGTTCCTGCTGAGCCTGCACTGCTTGTAAAGTAGCTATATATATCCTCTATTCCACGCATGGTTGCATACGTTACCTCAAGCTGTGGGGGAATACAATCATAGGTGTTTTCTTTAGTTGTAAGCTGTACAAAAGCATTTCTGTCTGCGTTGTTAGGCGCATTTACAGTTTTTATAGCTATACCGTTATTTGCTGTTCCGTTCATCCACTTTTCATAAAGTGAGGTTATATTCCATTCCTTTGCGCCTGTGCTTGTCATAGTTAAATAGTCAACAGGTGCGTTTGAATCAAAATAGCTTAGTCTTGTTGCGTACGTAGCACTTGTAAAGTCTTGTATTGCCTCAAATACTCCGACATTCAAATCAATATTGTCATCGTTTCCTATTGAATATGCGAATAAAATCGCCTTTGCATCTACAAGAGTATAGCCACTTGGTATTTCTGGTAGGCTATTAAACTTTACAAATGCTGTTGAATCTACTGAGCCCCAGAAGCTTCCTATTATCATTATTGGCGCTGTGCTATAATTTCCGTTATCGTTTAACACACAGGTATCCACGCTTGCGCTTGTTACTACTGTTGGGTCGATAGTAACTGGGAAGGCTCTATTCTCTTCGTTTATCCATTCCTTGCTTGCTGTTACGGTAAAGGTATATTTCCACTTGCTGTCCTTTGTTAAGGTGTATTCTACTTCCTCGCTATATTCTCCGTTTGCATCAAGCATATATGGTGCCGGGATTTTGTATATTGCTTCATT
>JAGBEE010000021.1 GCA_017937135.1 Clostridia bacterium
AAGAGCAGGACTTAATGTATTAAAGATAATCAACGAGCCGACCTCGGCAATAATAGCATATGGTCTTACAGGACAAGGCAAGAAAAACGTAATGGTTTACGACCTTGGTGGAGGAACATTTGACGTAACGATAGCGCAGGTAGATGGAACAAAGATACAGGTTCTTTCTACAAATGGAAACCATCAGCTTGGTGGTAAGGACTGGGACTATGTTTTGATAAAGGAATTAAGTGAAAGATTTCTTGATGAGTTTGGCGTTAACATAGAGGACTATCCTGATGCATACAAGGAATTGCAGGTAAAGTGTGAGGAAACAAAGAAGAAGCTAACAAATCTATCCTCAACTACTGTAACCGTACAATGCGAGGGATATAGTGGAAAGTACGAAATAACAAAGGACTTCTTCAATGACCAAACAATAAATTTGCTTGATGAAACTATTTCGCTTATTCATAAATGCTTTAGTGAGATAGGCAATGGCTTTGGCTGGCAATCACTTGACGAGGTGGTATTAGTAGGAGGCTCTACAAGAATGCCACAAATCAAGGAAATGATAATAAGAGAATATGGCAAGCCACCGATAACAAAGAATATCGACGTAGATACAATAGTAGCAGCAGGCGCAGCAATGCAGGCGCAGCTATGTACAGAGAATATGCTTGTGCTTGGCGGAAGCGTAGGACAAAGACCAATGGCCAATCTTGGAGGTAGCGTAGCACCACAAAATAGCGGAGCAATTGTAATACGCGGTACAGATATTCAAGATATAACTGCACATAGTCTTGGTATGCTTGCTCTTGCGAGTGATGAAAAGGATTATGTAAATAGTATTATTATCAAAAAAAATAGCAAGATGAATGAGGCGTTCGGCAAAAAATATCAATTCAAGGGAGAAAACCTTGATGTTTATGTATTGCAGGGCGAATCAAATGATCCATATGACTGTACACTCCTTTATAAATACGTAATATCTGGTATGAAGAAGGGAGAAAAGAACTGCTTTACAGTAAACTTCCTTTATAACAATAACGGAACAGTAGAGGTTAACGCAGTGCTTGACAATGGAACAAAGCTTACAGCTAAGCAATGCGAGGTTACCGAAACAATATCAGAGATAATTTTACGCTTGCGTAAGGAAAGAGAAGAAGCAAAGAACAGAAAGGGCGCTGCCGAAATTATGTTTATGCTTGATACCTCATATAGTATGGAGGGTCGTCCTATGAGACAGGCTAAGGATGCTATGAGAGACTTTGTAAGCAGTCTTGACCTAAGCTGTGTTAAGGTAGCTATTTTGGACTTTGCCGACAAGAGTAGATGGGTATGTGATTTTACAAATGACTCAGGCAAGCTCAATTCAGCTATTAGCTCATTAGATGTTGATGGCCCTTGTGGAATATGCAACGGAGAGACACCTCTTACAAATAGAGGAAATGATTTTAAGAGCAAGGATTCAGCAAAGATAATAGTTGTTTTAACAGATGGTGTATGGAGCCATCAGGATACCGAAATAAAAACAGCAAAAAGACTCAAGAGCGAGGGCGTAACGATATACGCAGTAGGTGTTGAGGGAGCAGACGAGGATTTCCTTGGCGAAATAGCATCTGAAAAGGGAGCAAGAAAGATAGACCTTAGCAAGCTCAGCTCTACATTTAAGGAAATTGCTTCAAGCATTGCAACAGAAATATAATAAATAATAGAAAAGGACTAAAACGATGGCGGATTTAAAACTAAGAACAGCCGAGGAGCTTGTTCTTGCCGACTATAACTACTACATATTTTTCAAGATTGAGCCTAATGAGAAGGACGTTGAAAAAATCAGAAATACAATAAATCTTGAAAGAAATAAATGGACACAGGGTCAGCCTATTCAAAGAAGGTATAAGGAGCTTTATCCGGACGTAGAAAACGTAATGATAAACGACGTAGGCTACGATGCTGCAAAGGGCACTTATTCCGTAAGTGGAGCAAGACAAAAGGAGCTTGACAACGCAAAGAAGCTTAAGCTAAACGCAGCCTTACGCTTGATAGTAAGCATGGCTGAAAATAAAGGACGTATTTACAAGAGCGAGCTATTACAAATGGTAAGCGCTGAAAAAATACAGTGGTTTACCTTGGCAGATTTGGAGGCGGAGGTAAAGGCTCTTTCGTCTCAAGGTGTAAAATATATTGACGACTCTCAAACTGTAATTGACTTTAGAAAGTATAAGGAGGTTGAAAAATACCTCGTAACAGCTAAGAAAACAAGTCTGTATGATGCTATTGGATGTACAAAGGATTCGAGCGTTAAGGAAATAGCAGATGCAAAAAACAAGGTATATGCTAACCTTAAAAACAAAACAACACCAGAGGGCACAGCAATGGATAAGCTTCTTGGTATTGTATCAATTATATTTAAAACTGAGGATTCCAAAATAAAATATGATGAGTATTTAGCAGTTAAGAAAGACGTTTGGGATCAAATGGAGCTAAGACAGCAGCACGGAATTAAGGAAATTTCTCTTGACGAATTTTTATCCTATGCCGAAAAAATGAAGGCAATACTTGGAAAAAACATTGACGAGGTTGAATTACTTCTTGCAGCTGGTCTTAAGGAATATAAGATTATAGTTGTTGGATCAGAGGGAGCAGAGGGTGGAGCATTAAATCTTGAAATATGCCCATATCCCGAGTGTGGCAGAGCCTACAAGCAAACTCCTGGCATCAAGACCTGTCCCCATTGTGGAAAGCCACTTGAAATTCTTTGCTGGAACTGTGGTGGAAAAATGCCATATACAACAAAGAATAAGACGTGTCCATCATGCGCTTGTACATATCAAAGCAAGACAATGTTTGATGCACGTATTGCTGATATTGACAAGCTTGTAATGCTTCCACTATGCAATATAATGGATTTACGCTCAGCTCTTACCAACCTTAAAAATATAGTTCCAACATATGCAAAGCAACCAAACAGCTTGGCATATAAAAAGGTTAATGAATATGAGGGAATTATAAACAAGAAGGTTCAAGAGGAGCAAACGACAGGAGCAAAATACAAGGCAGATGACGATAAGATTAGAGGGCAAATTGCGCTTAAAAACTTCCAGATGGCATCAAACCTTGCACAAAATCTTAGAAGAAATTACCCTACATATAATCAGCAAAACACAAACAATCTTATTACAGAAATAAATAAGTATTTAACACAAGCTCAAGCGCAGGTAAATCAAGCTAAGGCATACATAGCTCAAAGAAATGAGAATATGGTAATATCCACAGCTGCAAAGGCGCTCGAGATTTGTAACGACTATATAGAAGCAAAGCAAATTTTGCAAAAGTATCCACCAAAGGCGCCATTAAATATAAGGGTGAAAATGGTTGGGTCAAATTCAGCACACATTGAGTGGGATATAGTACCAAATCAAAATCTTACAACCTACACGCTTATTAAAAAGATAGGCTCAAGACCGACAAGTCCAACGGATGGTACGGTTGTAGAAGCAAACCTTACTATTGGCTTCTATGACGATAATAACTTGGTTTCTGCAACACCATACTATTACGCAGTATTTGCATCAAGATGTGACGTTTTGTCCCCACTTGTTGTGGCAAGCACACCTGTGGAGATATATAATGATGTAACAAATATTCGCCAAGAGGTCGTTGACGGAGCGGTTAGTGTTAAATGGGATGTGCCTCATAACGTAAAGGCAGTTGAGGTATATAGAAAATCTGGACCGATAGCTCCTCAAGGACCAAATGACGGAACAAAGGTGTCGCTTAAGGATAAAGACGGCTTTGTTGATACAGCAGATGGAGAAAATAGCTACCTCATTTTGTGTCAATATGACGTTAACGGAGTAAAGAAATATTCAAATGGTATTCGCCGAGTATTTAAAAAATACGCGCTCTTAAACAAGCTTGAAAATGTTGAAATAATTCCACAGGCTTATGGCGAATTTCTTATCAAGTGCACTCAGCCCTCAAATGGCAAGCTTGGTGCAATATACAGTAAGGAAAGACTTTCATGCAAGGTTGATACAGTCCTTCAAATGATGGACTTTAATAAGCTTTGTAAAAATGCTCAAAGGGCAAGCGTAGCATATGATAGCCAGAATAATACCATATTTACCCTTCCACAAAATCAAATTTTCTGGGTATATCCAATAGTAAGTAATGAACAGCTATTTATGCTTTCATCCCCTGTTTTATTAAATACCCTTGCAGGAATTAAAAACGTTTCCTTTAGTGAATCTAACGGAACAGTTCACATAAAGGGAGTTTTAGACCAAGGAATAAAAAATTTAATTATAAAGGTAAGCACAACAAATTTCCCAACCGATATAAATGACAACTCAGATAAAATAGTTGTTTCAAAGGATCAATTCCAATTAGAGGGTGGCGCATTTGTAAAATTGAAGGCAGATACACTTAGCTACATAAGCGTATTTACCGAGATAGAGCAAAACGGAAAGACAACCTATACAAATGCAGTTCCGATAAGTGATGAGCCGATAGGAAATTTAAGAAAGAAGCTCGTATATTATACAATTGCTTACACTCCATCACCAAAGAAGGATTTTTCAATAGACCTTAAGTTCTCATGTGATGAGGAGGTAGAGCTTCCACGAATTTGCATTATGAAGGGAATACCACGTCCTCTTGATAAGAGCTCGGGAACGCTCGTGGAAAAGATAGAGCCAATAAAGCTCAAAAAGGGATTTTTCTCTAAAACATATACAGCTAAATGCAGTGTTAAATCACATCCGGATATGATAAATATGAAATTTATCGCCTTCGTGGATGATGACACGAAAAAGCATGTACAACTAAGAGAGGTTAAAACTTTATAAGAAAGGTAACAAAGAGGAAAGCCTCTTTGAAAGGAAAAAGACAATGGGAAGTAAGTTTAGATGTCCATATTGCTTTTTGGAGCATGAGATAAAGGAGTGTGGACTTAAATGCTCCTATAATGTTAGAGGAACAGCAGTTAAAATATGCAAAAACGGAGTGGAGAAGGACGACGATGGCTGGATTCCACATAATTCAAAGGGAAAATGCATGAAGTGTCAGGATGCGACAAAGCATTATTATTGTGACACAATTGATAAGGAAATTCCATCAGGCTTCCTTATGGGAGAGAGCTTGTCTATAGCTATGCTTGGTGCAAAGGCATCAGGTAAATCGAACTACATAGCAGTTTTGATAAATGAGATAAGAGAAAAAATGACGTCAAGCTTTGACTGTACACTTGATATAAGCTGTAGTGAGGAATCTAAAAAGTATTATGACGATTATTATTACTCACCACTCTTTAAGCAGGGATATGTAGTAGAGGCAACAGACGGAGGCGAAATTCCCCCACTAATTTTCCCACTAAGATTTGCAAAGAAGGGCTTCTTTAGCTCACCAAAGGTAGCAACGCTCACCTTCTACGATACCGCAGGAGAAAATCTTGAATCAAATGAGAACGTTGAAATCTATAATAGATACATACCAAACGCTGACGGTATTATATTGCTTCTTGACCCATTGCAGGTTCCTGCAATAAGAAAAAAACTACAGGGAAAGATGGACTTACCACCGGAAAACAAGGATGCTGCTGAAATACTCAACCGTGTAATTCAAAATATCAGAAACGTAAAAAACATAAAGGGAATGATAGATATTCCATTAGCCCTTGTTTTCACAAAGATAGATGCGCTTGAAAAATTCGACATACTTCCTGAATATAGCCCATTAAGAGATGAAAGTGAGCATTTAAGAAGAGGAATTTTTGTTATCCCCGACTTTGAAAATACAAATGCGGCAATGCAGGATATTTTGGAAAACTGGCTCGGTGGAGAGCTTGAGCAAATGGCAAAGCAATTCAGCAAATATTCATTCTTTGGAATTACCTCGTTTGGTAACGTTCCAAATGGAACAAAGCTTTCTAGCGATATAGCACCAAGAAGAGTGCTCGACCCACTTCTTTGGTTGCTTGCTGAGAAGAAATATATTGATAAAGCTAAGAAATAAGGAGGAAAAATTATGCTTGCAAGTCAATTAATATATACAGGCTGTGGCAAAGATAAAACAGGTGGCTTCTCCGTATGGTCTAAATCCTCAGATATTACTATGGAGGAAGAGAAATCAATAGTTGATACGCTTAGATATCCACGTACAGGACCTAATCTTCCTTTAAGACCAACCTTTGAGGAGATAGAAGCTCTTTTTCCAAGAAAGGTAGCATATTTCAAATTGCCCTCAGGCAGAATGTGCTTAGGACAATCCTGCTATGTAGGTCAAAAGTATAGTGATGTTGATAACCGTTTCGGTAACAATATAATTCACGCCTTCGTTTTTGACGAAACAGATGAAATAGTGCCTATGAATTTTGTAGGTAGCGACTTTTTCAAGCGTTTCCTTACTTATGAGGAGTGGCATGACAACGATGCACCCGATAGCCTACCTAAGATAGATGTTCCAGCAGATGAAGCAAGGGCAACAGTGCAGGAATGTGCATCATTCTTTAAGGATAAAAAGGACGCTTTGAAGCAATTTATTCAGGCGTGCTTAAATGCTCTCTCTGATGAGCGCAAAATCACATTTAATGATAAAAGAGAAAATTTAAAGTATTGGTATAAGGCTATATGTACATTTGTACCAAAGAGCAAATATAAGGAGCTTACCTTCAATACAAATTTCTCGTTTGATGTTTCGACAGCAGATGCTAAAATCAGAAACGTAGCATCCGATGTAACAACAGGCTCCTTTAGCTATCCAAATGATGCAAGAGCAGGAAAGTATTCATTTGATTTTGAAAAGAATCTTGTTCCAACGGGAATAGATGTTACAAAGTATGTAAATGGATTAATCGAGGAGTTTATAGTTAACCCATTCGGAGCTATTATGATGTCCGAGGAGGTAGGAAAGGTAGCTATAAGGAGTGGTCTTGCATACGACAATGCAATGGAGCTTTATCAGCTTCTATCAGGGCGCTTTAGTGTGCTTGGTACCATATCACTTATTGAGTCAACTCTTAAACCCGCTATAAGCGTTTATAATGAGGAGCTATCTCAAATCGCAGATGGCTTATACGATTATGTGGTTGTTAAGGAAAGCTTTCCATTCTCAAAGGAAGCAAGGGGACTTTATAGCTTTATAATGAAATACTCAAAGGCAATTGATAAAAATTTATTTGTCAAGAAGTACATCGCCAACGTTACAGCCTTTGGTGTATCAAATGAAGCTAAGCCAGAGGAATATTATAATGCATTTTTCGCTAACGCTCCATTTGAAAAAGCAATTTTTGAGGAGTATATTAGAAATAATCCACTAAACTTCATTAGCTCAGCAAATCAGGAGTATTTAGTATTTTCTACTATTTTTGATAATATTGCAAGCGTAGTAGGTGGTTCTTCAGATGGTGAGAATTTAAAGAACTATTTAATTAACACTATTAAGCATCATATAAAGAGCGAGGCAATGAATTCCTTACAGCTACTATTAGCTCGTGCAGACAGATGTGGACCAAAATGGCGTCCTTGGCTCATTAAGAACGCATATTCAAGGCTCGTTAGTGAAAAGGGAAGCTTGTCAAGCGCAACAAATTATAATTTTACATTCTTAATAGCTGAGATATGCAACGATAGCGATTTAAGCGTTGAATATATCACAACCCTTATCAGGGAAAATGAAAAGGATAGTTCTTTTATAAATGCATTTATTAATCGTTCAGATGCAAACAAAGCATTTTATATGGCTATAAATTCCACAATACAAAGAGATAGTGAATTTACAGCCTTTATAAATAAAATCGAGCTAACCAAGCTCTCAAGAACAACAACTGTAACATATCAAATGCTCAACGAATACTATGATAAGTATTATATAACAGGCAAGGAAAGAACATTATTCTCGGCAAAGCTACAGCAATACCTTGATACCTACAAGGACAAAGCATTAATTTTAGAATCAATAAGATGCTTTGATTCTTGGTTTAAGGATATGGACCCTGAAATTCCAAGCGTGATTGAGTGTGCTGGAATAATTGCTAAGAAAATCTTTTCTGTTAATATAGTTGAAATAAAGGAATTTACCTCACAAGAGGGCACAGCAAGAATAGAGTCAGTATTGAAGGTTGCTGAAAAGGGTGACTTCCAAAGGCCCAACAAATATAAGGTGCTTAAATTCGGTCAGGCTATAATTTCAGTAACAAAGGATGCAAAAGCAGACAGAATGGGAGCAGGCGCAAAAAGTGCGCTTGATGCCTTAAATAAGGGCACCTTCTATGGTATGATTGCAAGCGATTCGGCACGAGATGATTTTTGTAATCTATATTTAACTGAAACTATCAAATTGTATATGGTATTGTCAATGCCTATCAACTCTGATGATGTTTTCAAGGGAATATATGAGCCACTTCAAACCTTGCCAAGCTTTAAGAAAAACTTCTTGAAGGCACTTGGTAGTGTAAGCAAGGATGAAAAATTTGATGACTTTTTATCAAACGCTATTGTTTGTTTACAAGACAACAAAATAAAGCATCCTGAGATAATGAAGAAAATTATATTTGAATATTTCGATTCTATGGCAACGGGTGATAGAAAGAAGCTTACCAAAAAGCTTGAAAGCAATTGTCCACCTAAATTTGAAAGAGCAATTTCTACGTTTGTCAAGGAATACAATGGAACAAAGAAGGGCTTCTTAGGAAGATTGCTCGATTCATTATTTGGTGGCTCTAAGGAAGAAAAGAATTAATAATTATGCCGGAGTCGGCATTCTTGACTAAGGCGCAAAGAAGATAAATTTTAAAATCAAAGGGGTATTTATGGAGATAATTTTTGGCATACTTGCTATAGTATTAGCAATATTGTTTATAGCATTGTGCCTTGGAATATTCATTTTTACAAGTGCAGGCTCATTATTTGTAGGAGTTGTTTTAGGCGCTGTAATGGGAGTATTCAAGGGCTTTAAGAGCTATTTTAGCTCACTAATCTATGTTTTAAGGAATAGGAGTGAGTAAAGATGCAGAAGCAACCGGCATACGTAAACTATTTCTTCAAGGGTGGATACGTTGACCTTTGGAGAACTGTTAAATCAACCTTCACTTATGTAAAATATAACATTATAGATGCAGCACATGATATTGCTAATGCGTGGTTCTATTTAGCGCTTTATTTTGGCTCTGCAATAGGTGGAATATTTACGTTTTCATATGATTGGGAGGCAATAGGTCAGACCTTTAAGGGGCTTTGGAAGCTCGCATATGGAATAGGTAAGCTGATTTGTATTTTAGTGCTTACCACGTCAATTTGCATAATGTTTTCGTTATTGCATGTTGTGGTTTTGGCAGTGATAATGCTAATTGCATATCTATTATTCTTGATTTGGCTCGGTATAGATGCACTCTATAGAGGAATCAAGAAAATTTCAAGCAACTGTCCTAACTGTCAAGAGCACTTTTCACTTCCTGTTTATATTTGTCCTGATTGTGGCGAGGAGCATACACACCTTTATCCAAGCAGATATGGTATTTGGAAAAGAAAATGTCTTTGTGGCTGTAAATTGCCAACAACCTTCTTTAATGGTAGAGGAAAATTAGAGGCTCGTTGTCCAAGCTGTGGTACAGACGTAAAGGACGGTGGAAATCACGTTGATGTTTGTATTCCTGTAGTAGGAGGACGTAGCTCAGGCAAAACATGCTTTATCAGCCAAGCTATCACAGCTATTGGAGAATGTGCACCGAGCTTAAATCTTGAATATGAGTATTCAGCAACCGACTACGATGATTACGAGCAAAATGCACAGGGAATGGAGCAAGGCTATTTGCCCGACGCAACAAGTGACCTTCGTCTTAAATATTACCAATTCTATTTAAGTCCTGAAAACGCAAAGCTTAAAAACCTTATTTCACTATGCGACGTAGCGGGAGAGGTTTATTCAAACAAGGACAATTTAGGTGGACAAATCGGATATAAGTATGCAAATGCGTTCTTAATGGTGGTTGACCCACTTAGCGTTGAGCGCTTCCGCAGAGAGATGAGTAAGAGTGCAGATCCTGTTGATTATGGATATAGCAACGACAGACTTGATGAGGTTTTAAGTATGCTTATTTCAACTCTTGAAAACATGTTCTGCATCACCTCAAAGGATATGCTTAAGACTACCGTTGCAGTAGTATTCAGTAAATGCGATGCTCCTGGTATAGATTCGCTTATAGGTAAGGAAGCAGTAGATAAGTACATAAGGTCCAATGAGGTTAAGTCAAGATACGATGTGCAAAATATAGTTTGCGAGCAATTCTTAAAGAGCTATGGAGAAGCAAACTTCTTGAATACATTAAAATCAAAATTCAAATCAGTTCAATTCTTCACCTCATCAGCGCTCGGCCACAATCAAGACGGAACACCATTTGTTTCCGATGGAGTAGAGGACCCGGTTCTTTGGCTTATCGATAGCGCTTGTGCATCTATAAACCTTAAGGATAGATGGGGAAAGAAGCTTTAATATGATAGAATTTTGGAGAGGGACTCTTAATACCAATGCTCAGCGTTGCTATAATAGTATTCTCGGTAGGCTTCAAAGAGGAGCGACAGAGATACAATGTGGTGGAATACAGTCCGACGATGTTTTTAGTGCATATACTGCAATAACTAAGGACCATCCGGAGCTTTTTTATCTGCCTTCCCAGTCCGAAACCTCAACACAAACTCTAACAGCACGTGGCTTTAAAAAAGAGGATACAACGCTTATCATAAGCAATATATACTCGCCAAGTGATGTTTCTAAATGCCAAAACCATATAAAGACAATAATAAACGACTTAAAGAAGCAGACCTTAAATCGCTCAGATTACGAAAAGGTAATTATCTGTGTTGAGCATATAGTAAGAAATACTACATATGCAATAGATTTTACTTATAATCAAAACGCAGCCTCAGCGCTTTGCTATGGCACATCACAATGTAGTGGTATTTCGAGAGCCTTAAAGGTGCTTCTTGATAGTCTTGGAGTCTTTTGCCTTTTTGTCGATGGTGACGGAATAAATGATAATAACGAATACGAAAAGCACGCTTGGAACATAGTTAGGTGTGCAGGAAAGTTCTATCATATAGACGCAACATATATGCTTGGGTGCAACAAGAGCAAGAAGGAGCCTCTTTTTAGAAAATATCTTTTTTATGATGATAGCTTAATAGCTCAGGACCATAAATGGGATAAAACGTGGGTGCCTGCTTGTACTGACAGCACAAAAGCGCTTACAGGAGATATAAAAACTGACAACAGCGAGCAAAGCAAGGCTAAGCGTGCACAAAGAAATAAGGCTAATCGCTATGAATCACTTAGTCAGCTTCGCGCCTCATTGACCGAGGCAATACAAAGAAAGGAACCCAAGCACGAGTTTTTTATTGATATCCAATCTCAAAGCAATACAGAGCTTTGTCGCATTATTAAAAACGCATGCTCAATGGTATTCGCAAGGTTGAATGTGAGCTGTAAAATAGGTATAAGCGTAGAAAGCGATGGCTTTGTAGTTTTAACCTTGAATTATTAAAAAAGCGCCCTGACGCAAAAAAGCGAAAGGGCGATTTTTTGATAAAAATGGCAGGGAGTGTATGATTTTCAAAGTAAGTGACGTATAAGAGCAGTTTTTCTTGACAGATAATTAAGTGCGTGTTATAATTAAATTACCAAATATTACCCTACAAAGGAGAAATATTATGCCAACAAACAATACAAATAAGATTTTGACAAAAAGTAAGAACCTTGTCCTTCGCGTTTCAAAGGGACATTTTGCAACAAGCCATAGCCATATTAACTATTATATCGACGTTACTATGCAAAAATCACGTCTATCAGAGGCACAGGCAGTAGCAAAGGAATTAGTAGCATATTACAAGACAAACACTATAATAGACACCATTTTATGTCTTGATGGTATGGAGGTTGTGGGTGCTTGTATTGCAAATGAGCTAACCAGTGGCGATTTTATGAATATGAATGCGCATCAAACGATATACGTAGTAACTCCTGAGCATACCGCTGGTAGCCAAATTATTTTCCGTGATAATATTGCATCTATGATTTCTGGTAAAAACGTGCTTATATTGGCTGCATCAGTAACAACTGGCTATACAGCAGGCTCAGCCATTGAGGCGATAAAATATTATAACGGAAACATATCAGGAATTTGCTCTATATTTGCAACAGTTGAGGAATGCTTAGGCTACACAGTGCATTCCTGCTTTAACCCTGCTCACTTAGCTGATTATGCATCTTTCCCAGCGCATGAGTGTCCACTTTGCAAGGAGGGCAGAAAAATAGATGCGCTTGTAAATAGTCACGGATATTCAAAGCTATAAAATAATATCTATAAGAATTATCAATTATGAAAATTTTAAAATAAAGAGAGGTTTAAAACCTCTCTTTTTTATTGACATTACACTTGTAATAAAGTATAATGAGAAAAAACAATTCTGTAATTTAAGGAGCTAAAAATGAAATTAAGATTACCAGATATAACCACGCTATATCTTGAAAATGAAATTGTTAAAATACCGACCACAGATAAAGCAAGCGTAAAATTTGAGCTTACTGATTCATTAAAAATAACCCTTGAAGCAAAAAATCAAGGTGTTAGATTTTTGCGCCTTCGTTGGAATGAAAAAACAACACGCGAGGTAAAGGTGCTTGGCGATGCCTGGGAGAGAGCATATGGCGACCTTGAATGGCGTGGGATTTGTCCTGAAAGATGTATGCCTTGGTATTTTATCGTGTCTAATGGTAGTGATTCGTGCCTTGATTACAGTGGCAGAAAAACAGAATGCTATGGAGTTGGCACAGGACCTAACGCACTTGCGTTTTGGCAGTATGATAAGGCAGGAGTTACTCTATGGCTTGATATAAGAAATGGTGCAATGCCAACTATGCTTGGTAGTGAGCCACTTGAGTGTGCAACCGTTTATTTTTGTGAATATGAAAATATATCAGCCTTCGAGGCAACAAAGCGCTTTACAGCTGTAATGTGCAAAAAGCCATATCTTGCCAACCACGTTGTATATGGATCAAATAACTGGTATTATGCTTATGGAAAAAGCTCACACGAGGAAATCATAAGCGATACGAAAATCGTTAAGGAGCTTTGTAAGGACAACGAGAATATTCCATATATGGTAATTGACGACGGATGGCAGCCAAATCCCTGTGATGCGCCGTGGGATAGAGGAAACGAGCGCTTTCCTGATATGAAGCGCTTAGCAGAGGAAATGAAGCAAATTGGCGTTCGCACAGGTATTTGGGTAAGATACTTGATAAATGGTAGAGATGACGAGCCAAGGAAGGTAGATTGC
This sequence comes from Clostridia bacterium, assembly GCA_017937135.1. Classification (GTDB taxonomy): domain Bacteria; phylum Bacillota; class Clostridia; order Oscillospirales; family CAG-272; genus RGIG2000. The sequence goes on from JAGBEE010000021.1 coordinate 13,314, forward strand.
TTTCCGGAGGAATACTACCTATCAAGATGCAACAAGGTTTTAGATCCATCACATCCCGAGGTTTTAAAATACGTTGCAAGCACAACCAAAAGAATAGTTGACTGGGGATATGAGCTTATAAAGCACGATTTTTCCACCTTTGACATTTTTGGCAGATGGGGCTTTGAAATAAACGATGCTATGGCAAATGGCAGCTGGGGCTTTTTTGATAGAACAAAAACAAGTGCACAGATTATAAAGAATTTTTATCAAACCATTAAGGATAACGCAAACGGAGCAGTTATAATTGGCTGTAACGTAATAGGCCATCTTTGCGCAGGTATTCACCAATTAAATCGTACAGGAGACGATACAAGTGGCTTTGAATGGCACAGAACTGCAAAAATGGGTGTAAACACACTGGCGTTTAGAGTTGCGCAAAACAATAATTTCTTCGGTGCAGATGCTGACTGTGTAGGAATTACAGGAGCAATAGCTTGGGAGCAAAATAGAGAATGGCTAAGGGCACTAAGCCTTAGCTCAAGCGCGCTTTTCGTTTCCTGTAAGCCAGGGATCTTAAACGAAGAGCAATTAGACGAGTTAAGAGAAGCCTTTAAGGTTGCATCAGTACAAAAGGATGAATTTATTCCTCTTGACTGGATGGAAACAACCTGTCCGGAAAGATACTTAATCAACGGTAAAGAGGTTACATTTAACTGGTACACCAAAAACGGAAATGAAAGCTTTACCGCAAGATAGGGAGAAGAACAATGCTTGATTTTGCAAAGAATAAAGGACTTTGGAAAAAAATACGCACAAGCGATGTATATAGTCGCCATCGCAAGGAGGCACAGGAAAAATACGAGGAAGTATTTAAAAGCCCACCAAGAGCACATTCGGTAGAAGAGGTGCTTTCTGGAACCGATTCTGAAGGGCTATGGCATTTACAGCTTAACCAGCTTCAAAGTGCAACGCTAATGGCGCTTATATATCCCGATAACGAGGAGTATTATCAAAACCTTTTAAGAATAATTTGGGCATATTGTGATGATTATACATGGGCACCACTTGGACATTATAATAGCTATTACAATAGAACTCCACAGGACTACGATACAGGTCTTATTGATATTTTTGCATCATCAATTGCGTTTTCACTCGCCGAAATAAAAAATCTTTTTGAAGATAGATTTCCACAGCTAATAAAGGATAGAATAAGCGATGAATTAAGACGCAGAACAATAGAGCCATTTCTTAATAGAACATACTTTTGGGAAAAGCATCCAAACAACTGGGCGTCTGTTTGCGCGGGTGGTGTTGGCGGAGTTTTAATGTATGAATGTCCCGAAATATTTTTAGAGCAAAGAGAGCGTCTTGATAGCGCAATGCAGGTTTACCTTGATAGCTATAAGGACGACGGTGTTTGTGTAGAGGGCATTGGATATTGGAGCTTTGGCTTTGGCTTCTTTGTAAGCTATGCAATGCTTGAAAAGGAGCTTACAAATGGTGAGGTTGACTGGTTTAAGAATGAAAAGGTAAAATCAATAGCGATGTTTTTACAAAAAATGTTCTTGCAAAAAAGCTCACTCATTTCATTTAGTGACTGTACTATATCAACAAAATATTACCTCGGACTACATCATATGCTTCGCGATATATATGGCGATGATATAGAGAAGCTACCATTTGAGGCAGGCTTTATAGTTCAAGAGAACACGCATCTTAATTTCTCACTTCGCTCAACCATTTATTTTAACCCCGATTATATATCAGATTCTGTAAGAGAGAATGTTACATATAATATGAAGGATTCAGCGTACTTTGTAAAGCGCACACCAAGCTACGCTTTTGCAACCAAGGGCGGAAATAATGGAGAAAGCCATAACCATAATGACGTTGGCTCATTTATTTTTGCAAGAAATAATAAGCAAATTCTTTGCGACATTGGTGCAGGACCATATGAAGATGGATACCATACCGAAAGGCGCTACACATTTTTTAATCCATCATCATTTTCTCACAATATACCATTCTTTGATGGAATAGGGCAGGATGGAGTAAGGCGCGACAATGTCTACCTCGATTACAACGAGGAAGAATCAAGCGTTTATATGGACTTTACAAATGGCTATGGTATAGATTATTTAAAAAAGGCAGAGCGCAAATTTACATTACTTGATACATCAGTAACTATCAATGATAAGTTTACTATGACCAAGGAATCTGAGATAACCGAACGCTTTGTAACACTTACCGAGCCAAGAGTTGACGGAAAAAGAGTAATAATAGAGGACGTTATTTTAGAGCCAACAGCTGAAATAGCACCACAAATTTCTGTTAAAATTCTTAAATATCACGCACAGGAGGGAACATACCCCGCCTATTGCATAGACTACGTTTTGCCTAAGGGTGAAGATAGCTTTGAATTAAAGGTAATGACGCCAAATAAGAATTAAGAAAAATGACGGACACTATGTCCGTCATTCGCTTTTGCCTTGATTTTTGGTCGTAAATATGCTAAAATATTTAAAAATAATTATAGGAGCGAGGAAAAATGAAGCTAAAAGCAAAGCTAAATGAATATAAAAATTTCATTATAAATTTAATAGTTCCCGCTGTAGTTTTCGGTTTTGTAACAGGAACGCTGACCTCGCTTGTTGTTGCTATATACAAGCTTGTAGCAGGCTATATAATTGATTTTTCAGCCACAGGATACGCTTTTTTAAGAGAAAAGCCGTATATGCTAATACCGGTATTATTGGTGCTATTTGGTATATCATTCCTTTTTGGGTATATATACAAAAGGGTGCCAAATATTAAGGGTGGTGGCATTCCTACATCGGTTGGAATTTTAAGAGGACTTATAACCTTTAAGTGGCTTCGCACCTTAATAGGCGTATTTTTTATGTCGCTATTTACTTTTTTGGTTGGTGTGCCCCTTGGAAACGAGGGACCAAGCGTGCAAATGGGCACCTCAATAGGCCGTGGAAGCGTATATTTGTTTGCCAAAAAGCACAAGGCTTGGGATAGATACACAATGACGGGTGGTGCGTGTGCAGGCTTTTCTGTAGCCACAGGGGCGCCAATTTCTGGTATAATGTTTGCAATAGAGGAGGCGCATCAAAGAATTTCGCCTACCATTATGATAGTTGCTTCGTCCTCTGTGTTGTTTGCAAATATCGCATCAGAAATTTTCTGTCCATTATTTAATGTAAGTAAATCTCTATTTGATATTGGAGCCTTACCAAGGCTTGAAATAGGACAATTGTGGCTCCCGCTTATTATAGGAATAATAGTTGGAATTTTTGGAGTTTTAATTCTTAAATATTATAAATATCTAAACAAACTCTTTAACGGTGTATTAGTCAAAGTGCCACACCAATACAAAATATTTTCAATATTAGCCATAACCGTAATAATGGGTATGATTTCGTTATCAAATGTATCAACAGGACACGAGCTTATACATACATTATTTAGTGGACAAATAGCAATACCAATGCTAATATTGATACTTCTTGTACGTTCTACACTCACACTTGCAGCTAACACCAATGGTATAACAGGAGGAATGTTTTTGCCCTCTCTTGCTCTTGGCACGATAGTATCATCTATTGTGGGTAAGATATGCATTACACTTGGCTTAAATGAGGGACTTTATCAAATAATACTTGTTCTTGGAATAGTGGCATGTCTTTCCGGACTTATGAAGTCGCCACTTACTGCAATAGTATTCGCTATTGAGGCGCTTTCTTGCTATGAAAATATAATATCCGTAATTATTGTGTCACTTTTTTCATACTTAGTAACTGAGCTATTTGGGGCAAAATCTATTAACGATTCAGCTATGGAAACAAGAATAGAGGAGCTTAACGAGGGCAAAGAGGCAAAAACTATAAAGGCGCGTGTAACAGTAATGCCGGGGGCATTTGCAGTGGGCAAGCAAATAAGAGATATTTTCTGGCCTGCAAATCTCTTTGTTTTATCCGTGACTAAAGCTAAGACCCATAGTTCTGAGGTTGACGAGCACGGTGGAAAGGACTTGAAGGTTGGCGACGAGCTTGAAATTCAATATACAACGTTTAACGACACATTAACAAAAAAAGAAATTGAGGCAATAGTCGGTAAGCAAATCGCATGATATAAAAATAAAAGGTGGAAAACAAACACGTCTTCCACCTTTTTGTTATTTTATTGGTTCAAAATCGCTTGCTCCATGCTTGCAAAGATGGCATACAAAATCATCTGGTAGGACTTCACCCTCATAAACATAACCGCATATCTTGCACACATTTAAGCCTCCATCTGACGAGGGAGGTGGATTTGCGAAGCAAAGACGGAGGGAGAGAAGTAAATGATTTATTTTATTGGTTCAAAATCGCTTGCTCCATGCTTGCAAAGAGGGCATACAAAATCATCTGGTAGGACTTCACCCTCATAAACATAACCACAAATCTTGCACACATTTAAGCCTCCATCTGACGAGGGAGGTGGATTTGCGAAGCAAAGACGGAGGGAGAGAAGTAAATGATTTATTTTATTGGTTCAAAATCGCTTGCTCCATGCTTGCAAAGAGGGCATACAAAATCGTCTGGTAGTACTTCACCCTCATAAACATAACCGCATATCTTGCACACATAGCCTTTTTTATTCTTTGTTTCGGGCTTTGGCTTTACATTTTTGTGATAATAATCGTAAGTCATGCTATCAGCGTCGGAAACTGTCATAGCATCAGTAGCCTCGCAAACAAACATACCATGCGTACCAAAGTCAACATAATCAATAACCCTTAAACAAATATAAGCATTTATATATTCACATGAAAGATTAACTAATCCGTTGCTTGCCTTCCAGGTGAGAAGACCATTAAACTTGTCTGTATCTTTGCCTGATTGAAAGCCTAATTTCTTGAAAATCTCAAAGGGAGTATCAACACTTAAGCAGTTTACGTTCATAATTCCTGAATTTTTAATAACATCGTGAGAATAATTTGACTTATTTATTGTAACAGTTAAACGCAAGGGTGAGTCCGTCACCTGCATAACGGTATTTACAATTAAGCCCGTATCCTTATTTCCGTCATTACACGTAATAGCAAAAAGACCATAGCTTATTTTAAAAAGCGCAGTTTTATCCATAATAAACCTCTTATAATTAGGGGCAAATGAATGTCATTTGCCCCGAGATAATTATATTCTGTCCGAAATTTCAGTTTTTATTTTAGAAACGAATTCATCAAGAGTCATAGAAACAGTAGAGCCATCACGCATGCGGATGGAAACAGTACCCTCCTCAGCCTCCTTTTGACCTACGATAACCATATAAGGAACTCTGTCAACCATTTGAGCCTCACGAATCATATAGCCAATTTTTTCATTTCTGTTATCAAGCTCAACACGAACCTTAGCGTTCTTAAGAGCCTCGTAAACACCATTTGCGTACTCAGCGCTCTTTTCAGAAACAAGAAGAACCTTAGCCTGAACAGGAGCTAACCAAGTTGGGAACTTACCTGCAAAATGCTCTGTAAGAATACCAATAAAGCGCTCAATTGAGCCAAAGCAAACACGGTGAATCATAATAGGACGTTGCTTTTCATTGTTTTCATCAGTATATTCAAGCTCAAAGTTAATTGGCATTTGGAAATCGAGCTGAATTGTACCGCATTGCCATGTTCTTCCCAAGGAGTCCTCGAGGTGGAAGTCTATCTTAGGACCATAGAATGCACCATCGCCCTCGTTTACAATGTAATCAAGACCAAGCGCCTCAAGTGCACCCTTAAGACCGTTTGTAGCTGCTTCCCAGTCCTCATCACTACCCATGGAATTTTCTGGACGAGTAGAAAGCTCAATGAAATACTTAAAGCCGAATTTTGAGTAAACCTCGTTAATAAGGTGAACAACACCCATAATCTCATTTGTAATTTGGTCCTTACGCATAAAGATGTGAGCATCGTCTTGTGTGAAGCAACGAACTCTAAATAAGCCGTGCAAAGCGCCCTTAAGCTCATGACGGTGAACAAGACCAAGCTCGCCAACTCTCATAGGAAGCTCTCTATATGAGTGAGGACGGCTTCTATATACCATAACTCCACCTGGACAGTTCATAGGCTTAATGCAATATGTTTCGTCATCAATAAGGGTAGAGTACATGTTGTCCTTGTAGTGATCCCAGTGACCGCTTGTTTCCCATAGCTTACGGTTCATAATCATAGGGGTTTGAACCTCAACGTAGCCGTCACGTGTGTGAATATCTCTCCAATAGTCAATAAGAGTGTTTTTAAGAACCATTCCCTTGGGTAGGAAGAATGGGAAGCCGGGACCCTCCTCGCAAATCATGAAAAGGCCCATTTCCTTGCCGATTCTTCTATGGTCTCTCTTTTCAGCCTCCTCCATGAGCTTCAAATAAGCATCAAGCTCGTCCTGAGAAGCGAAGGCAACACCATTGATTCTTGTGAGCATTTTGTTGTTTTTATCGTTTTTCCAGTAAGCGCCTGATTGCTGTGTTACCTTAAATGCCTTTAATGCCTTTGTGTAGCAAAGGTGAGGACCAACGCACATGTCAATGTAATCGCCCTGCTGATAGAATGTAATAGTTGCATCAGGAGCAAGGTCGCCAATGTGCTCAACCTTGTATTTTTCCCCTCTTTGCTCCATAAGCTTAATAGCCTCCTCGCGTGGAAGGGCATAAGCCTTAATAGGAAGATTTTCCTTAACTATTTTCTTCATTTCCTTTTCGATATTAGCAAGGTCCTCGTCAGTAAGCTTGCGCTCGCCAAGGTCAACGTCGTAGTAAAAGCCCTTTTCAGTTGCAGGACCATAAGCGAAAATTGCCTCAGGGAATAAGCGTCTTATAGCTTGCGCCATAATATGTGCAGCAGTATGACGAATAATATGAAGCTCCTCTTCCTTGTTGTCGATTTCAGCAACAACGCCATTGTTTTGCATAATTTTCATAATTTATACCTCCGTTGCAAGCTGTAATTATGCTTGCTCTAAATTTAACAAAATAATCGTAAAAATAAAAAAATCCTCAATGCCCCAAAGGACATTAAGGGTGCATAGTGCACGGTTCCACCTTAGCTTTTAACTCAAAACCCTTAACGCAGGAATACGTTGAGACTTGTTACTGTCTCAAAGCTCAGGAGTGGTCTTCACAAAATTCCGAATAAGTGACTCACACCAATGCCACTCTCTCTGAAAAATCAAAATTAAGCTACTCTTTCCGTCACAGCCTTTATTCTTTCGCATATATTATAGCACTCAACCATAAAAAAGTCAATACTAATTTTTATATATAAAAGGAGTGCCAAATAGCACTCCTTATATCCCAATCAAATTAAGCACTATACCCGAAATTACAGCAATTGCGTACATAAGCCCAAGAATTCTGAAATTCTCCTTTTTTACAGGGTTTGTTCTAAACAAAACAGCCAAGCCAACACCAGCGCCAGAGCATAGTCCTGCAACTGCTGAGCCAAATGATAATGCGCCTGCCGTATATAGCTCCGTTATCGCAGCAGAAACAGCACAGTTTGGTATAAGGCCAATAAGAGCTGTTATAAAGGGTTGGAAAAAGCTACCTGAAAGAAGAACCCTGTTAATAGCCTCTTGACCTACAAGCTCAATTGAATATCCAAGCGCAAAGTTAATAATAAGGATAAACAATGCAATTTTTGCAGTATGCTTTAGAGCAGGGAGCCAAATGCTTCCTTCCTCCTCACAGCCACAATCCTTACACATGTCAACAGGAGCTTTTTTTATTCTCATAGCCTTGTATATAAGGTCGATAGCAAAGCCTGCAACGATGCCAATTATGATTTTTGTTAAAATAAGCTTGCCAATTTCACCCATTGAGTTGGGAGAAGAGAATAAAAGAACAACAGCCTCATCGCTTGTAGCCAAAAAAACTGCAATTAAAGTACCCTCGGTAATAAGTCCAGCCGAATAAAGATTAGCGCCCGCAGTTGAAAAGCCACATTGAGGAACACAACCAAGCACAGAGCCGGCAATAGGCCCACAGCTTCCTATTTTTTTAAGAGCACCCTCCATTTTGTCGGATGCCTTTCTCTCCAAAAGCTCCATAAGCAAATATGCTAAAAACAAAAGAGGTAATGCAATTAATGTATCCAAAAAAGCATGCTCAAGTGCATGTAAAAGCTCGTGCATAAAAACCTCCTTTAGTAAAAATAAACAAATTCTCAAATTTATTCTCAATTTGAGAACGCTTCTCAAATTACTAAAACATTATACACGATAAAAATAGCTCTGTCAATAATAAAAATGAAAAAGATTCACAAAAATATTTAATATTTAATAAAGGTATTGAAAAAAAGCAAAATATATGATATTATTGTCATAGATTTTAATATCAAAGAAAGCACTTTAGCTGTATAAAAAGTGCTTCTCATCACAGAGTAAATGTACGAGCGTTAAGTGTTCAAGGGACGGGGAGTTGCCTTTGGGACGAAAACTTCGGTTGCGATTCGTATGTTGCATCCCGCTGGACTCATCTCCAAAATGATGCAAATCTGTATTATTTAGGAGGTGTTTTTTTATTTTGGAAAATCAAAGGACAAAAAAGAAAATTTTTACCGTAAAAAAGCTTGCTTTTTCGGGAATTATGGTGGCAATGAGCATTGTTCTTGGCAAGCTACTTGCCTTTAATATCGGCAATATGATTAGATTCAGCTTGGAAAATATGCCGCTGATCTTCTCGGGAATAGTATTGGGGCCAATATGGGGAATGCTAACGGGCGTTGTTGCAGATCTTATTGGTTGCTTAATTGTAGGATATGAAATAAACCCGATAGTAACATTAGGAGCAGCAGTAATAGGCGCGCTTAGTGGAGTAGTTTATAAAATAACGCCATACGTGCCAAGCAATATAAGAATATTACTGACCGTTACAATACCACATCTTTTAGGCTCAGTTGCTATAAAAACGGTAGGACTTGCACAGTTTTATCTTGCCGATTCCGATATGAGCTATATGGCTCTTTTAGGCTATAGGGCACTTACTTATTTACTAATAGGAACGCTTGAGGTTTTAATAATTAGCTTTTTGATGAAAAATAAAGGTATAAAAGGCTATATCGCTAAATATGAAAAATAAAGAGGAAAATATGACGTACGAAGAGACTCTTGAATATATTCACACAGTAAATTGGCAATTTTGCAAGCCGGGGCTTGAAAGAATAAGAGAGCTTTGCAAAGGGCTTAAAAACCCCGAAAAAAGCTTAAAATTCATCCACGTGGCTGGCACAAATGGTAAAGGCTCCTTTTGCTCAATGCTCTCAACGGTTTTAACTAAGGCAGGGTATAAAACAGGGCTTTATACCTCTCCGTATATCAAATGCTTTAATGAGCGTATGGCGATAAATGGAGAAATGATTTCAAATGATGAGCTTGTAGAGATAACAAAAAAGGTCAAAATAGTCGCCGATAAAATGGAGGACAAGCCGACTGAATTTGAGCTTGTAACAGCAATAGCTCTTGAGTATTTTAAAAGGAATAAATGCGATTATGTGGTTTTTGAATGTGGTCTTGGTGGTCGCCTTGACTCAACAAATATTGTAGAAAACGTTGAGCTATCTGTTATAACAGGTATTTCACTTGACCACACATCTATTCTTGGAAATACAATCAGCGAAATAGCTAAGGAGAAGGCTGGGATTATAAAAGATAATATTCCTTGCCTTTGGTGCGGAAATAATAAAGAGGCAAAAAATGTTATAGAACAAACAGCAAAATACAGACACTCACCCTTGTGTTTTTCTGACCATAGCGAAATAAAGATTAAAGAAACGAGCCTAAATGGTACAACACTTGACTACAAGGACTTTAAGAATATAAAAATCAATCTTCTTGGCGTATATCAGCCACTAAACTGTGCCAATGTGCTTGAAGCGATAACCATTCTTAGAAAGAACGGATTAAAAATTGATGATAAAGCAGTTTATGACGGAATGAGTAGCGCTGCTTGGCACGCAAGATTTGAGAGAATTTTAGACACTCCCCTCGTTATTTTTGATGGTGCACATAATCCTGAGGGCATTTTAGCAAGCGTAGATAGCATAAAGCATTATTTTGGTGATAAAAAGGTTTACGTTTTAACGGGAGTTATGAAGGACAAGGATTATAGCTTTATGGCTCGGAAAATCAGTGAGGCTTCTAAAAAGGTATTTACTATAACTCCGGATAACCCGCGTGCACTTGATGCAGGTGAATACTGCGAGGTTTATAAAAGCCTTGGCATTGAAGCATACTCATTTTCTTGTGTCGAGGATGGACTAACCTTTGCTTTAAGAGAAGCGCAGAAGGACGGGTATGCCTTGTTTTGCTTAGGCTCACTTTATATGTATTCACAGATAACTGACATCATTGAAAAAAGCTTTAGCATTTGAAGCAAAATTTTACAAAATTCGCAATTTTTCAAACTAACCCTATTTATCTTGACAAATGTAATATTATATGATAAAATAATTTTGTATTATGCATATGCTAATACGAATCAAGGGCATACAATTAAAATAGCAGTGTATTCGTCTTTCACCTTGAAGACTTCAACGTGACTTTTCTGCTTTAATTAGATGTAAAGGAATGTAATATGGAAAAAATAAATGGCTCTAATCCATCTCCCTTTAAGGAATGGATGCAGAGGAAAAAAGAGAGTATAAGAAAGAACACAAATATTGTTCGTGAGCTTGTTAAGAAAAATATTAAGGTTCAGTACAGAAACTCCATTATTGGCGCTCTTTGGACTATTCTTAATCCACTTCTTAATATGCTTGTTATGTATTTTGTGTTCAGCGGACTTTTTGGTAAGGACGACAAAACATATGCTCTGTACCTTCTTTGCGCGCAGATAACATTTACTGCAATGAGGACTGCAACAACTCAGTCGCTACCTTCAATAGTACGCAACAGAGGACTTTTAACAAAAAACAAAATATCCGAATATGTTTTCCCAATCTCGTGTAATATCAGTGCAATTATTAACTTCCTTTTCTCATTTGTTGCGCTTTTAGGAGTAATGGTTTGGGTAACCTTTTCACAGGGAGTACAGGTATTTAGCTGGAGCATTTTAATGACACTTATTATGCTTCCTGCGCTATTTTTATTCAACCTTGGAATGTCATTTATACTCACAACTATGTATGTGTATTTCAGAGACATAATGCATTTTTACAATGTATTTTTAACACTTTGGACATACCTTACACCTATGTTCTATAAGCCGGATACGCTTTTAAAAGGAATGGGACCGGTTGCGAAATGGTTGATAGAATTTACATTTGAAATAAATCCAATGTATCACTTTGTGGAATATTTTAGAGATATAATTTATCGTAGTGTCGGCAACCCCGTGCTTTTCCCTGATGTAGGACGTACTCTTGGTATTTATGGAATAGGCATTTTGTTCTTTGGAATAGGAATACTTATTTTCTCATTAACAAGAAAGAAATTTATTTATAACATTTAAAATTGGTGGAATTAATGGAAATAAAGAATGAAAATAATCAGGCTCCCGAGGTAGAACAAATGCCAAGTGCGCCCGAGGCTGAAAAGGCATTCGAGACAACGGATGCTACTACAGCTCAGGACGAGGTTAAGGAGCAAATTCCTGAGCCTGAGACTATAATTGAAGTAAAGAATGTAAGCATGGACTTCTATTCTCGTGACGAAAAGGTTGATAACCTTAAGGAGTTCTTTATAAGGCTTATAAGAGGAAAGCTTGAAAAAAAGAAAACAAGAATACTCAACAATATTTCCTTTTCGGTTAAAAAAGGAGAGTCTATTGCTCTTATAGGACATAACGGCGCTGGTAAAAGTACACTTTTAAAAATGCTAACAGGTATTTATAGCCCGACCGAAGGAACTATCAAGGTGAAAGGAAAGGTTGCACCTCTTCTTAATCTTGGTGCAGGCTTTGACCATGAGGCATCAGCTAAGGAAAATGTGTATTTGAACGGTGCTATTCTTGGATACTCAAGAAAAGAGCTTGCCAAAAAATACGATGAAATAGTTGACTTTGCAGAGCTTCACGACCATATGCACATTCCAATAAAGAACTTTTCATCAGGAATGGTTGCAAGGCTTGGCTTTGCGATAGCAATTGATGTTGACCCCGATATATTACTTGTTGATGAAATTTTGTCAGTTGGTGATGAGAATTTTAGACGCAAGTGTGCTAATAAGATTGATGAATTAAGAAAAAAAGGTGTAACCTTTGTTATAGTTTCTCACAATATAGGTCAGGTAAAGAGCCTTTGCCAAAAGGCAGTATGGATCGAAAACTCTGAGCTTATGGCGTATGGTGAGGTTAACGAGGTTTGCGAAAAATATCAAAAATATTGTGAAAGCTTAAAGCATTAATCTAAGGATTAGTGCTTTAATCATTTATGCCACAATAATAGGTAAATATTGTGAATAGAAGGTTATTTTTATAGCCTTTGAATATATTAAAAGGGAGGCAAAAAATGGGACAAAAGAATAGAAATTTATCACACGTATTAAGCGCTATTTTTGATTTTTTGATTACACTTTTATCCATATACGTTGCTTTCTTTATTATAATGAAAAAAAGTCTATGGACAAATGATGGATATGCACAAACCATAGCAATAGCAGTAGCCCTTTTTGGCGTAGTTATATATTTTATATTTGATATTTATTCAAACAAGGTATTGATAAAGCTTCACAAAAGGCTAATAAGAATTATAATTGCACACGTTGTTTTTACTGTCGTATGTATTCTTGTAACAATAGTTGCATCGGGTAAAAATGAAATGTATTTTATAGTGCTTATTTCGGCAGGTATATCACTAAGCATAGAGCTTTTGAAGAAAACAGTAACAACGAAGCTTATTCACTATCTTGGTAGAAGCCAAAAAAGAGTGAAAAAGATACTTATAGTAGGATGCGCTCCATCTGCACTTGAATATGAAAGACAGGTAAATGAAAATAAGCATTTTGGTTACAAGGTTATAGGATGCGTAACAAATGCACGAAATACAGTTATAAAGAAGCTCGGCTCATATAATGAGCTTGATGAAGTAATAAAGGCTGAGCGTCCTCACGAGGTTGTAATAGCTCTCGGCTCTCGCGAGGAGGGAAGGATGCAGCATATTATGGAAGTCTGCGATCAAAATGGAACAAGAGCTATGATTATTCCAACGATGTATAAATACTTCAAGTCCAAGTGTCAGGTTGATATGATAGGAAACCTTCCGATAATCAACACAAGGGCAATTCCTCTTGATAATGCAGTAAATGCAGTTATTAAAAGGATTATGGATATAATAATATCGCTTGTAATAATAATTATAACCTTGCCAATAATGATTTTTGCTTTTATAGGAGTAAAGCTCACATCTAAAGGACCTGCAATATTTAAGCAAAAAAGAGTTGGTAAAAATAACGAGGAATTTGTAATGTACAAGTTCCGTTCTATGCGTGTAAATAACGAATCGGATACAGCATGGACAACAGATGAGGACAAAAGAAAAACCAAGTTCGGCACATTTATGAGAAAGACGGGAATTGACGAGCTACCACAATTCTTTAATGTTTTGTTTGGTTCAATGTCAATCATTGGTCCACGCCCAGAACTTCCGAAATTTGTTGAGCAATATTCAAAGACTATACCGCTTTATAAGGTAAAGCACCAGGTAAAGCCTGGAATTACAGGTCTTGCGCAAATCTATGGCTTTAGAGGTAACACCTCAATTGAGAGAAGAATAGAGCTTGACATTAAATACATAGAGGACTGGAGCGTATTCAACGATATAAAAATTTTAGTTTTAACACCATTTAAAATGTTTAATAGAAACGAAAAATACGTAGAATGAAAATATTGATAGCCGCATCAAATATGGTGCACATAAATAATTTTCATCGTGAGTACATACAAGGCTTCAAAAATGAAGGTCACGATGTTTACATTATGGCGTCAGGAGAGGGAGCGGATTTTGACATCGGGTTCAAAAAGCGTTCCCTTTCTTTTAAAAATTGGCGTCTTAGTAAAAAGATAAAAAAGATAATAAAAGAAGAAAAATTTGATATAATTTATTTACACACCTCGCTTTGTGCATTTTGGGTGCGCTACGCATTAAGAGGCTTAAAGGAGCGTCCACGTGTAATAAACACTGTGCACGGATACTTATTTGGAAAGGGCTTTTCCAAATTACATAATTTTATATATCTTCGTTGCGAAAGGCTTTTAAGGAAGCAAACGGACGTAGTAGTAGTTATGAACGATGAGGATTATGAAATAGCAACAAAAAACAATTTAGCAAGTGAGCGTGTCGAAAAAATTGATGGTATGGGAGTTAAATTTCCTCATATACCATTGGAAAGAAAAAATAAGGAAAACAAAAAAACCAATCTCGTTTTCGTTGGTGAAATTAGCAAACGAAAAAATCAAATTTTCCTTGTAAGGGCTATGAAAAGACTTCCTGATATGACGCTTACATTAGTGGGTGACGGAGCCGAAAGGAAGGAAATAGAAAAGCTCATAAAAAAAGAAAATCTCGGCACACGTGTACAAATAACAGGATTTACTAAGGATGTTTATTCTTATTTAAGCAGGGCGGATATTTACGTTAGCGCATCGAAAATAGAGGGCTTGCCATTTAATATAATGGAGGCTATGTGGGCAGGTATTCCGATAGCTGCAACAAGCATAAAGGGTCATTGCGACCTTCTTCCAAGTGAATGCTTATATCCCACCGATAATGAGGATGAATTTGTAAAGCTTGTTAATACTATATTAGAAACGGATATTAAATACGATATTCAAAAATACAGCTTTGATGCAGTGTTCGAAAAAAATATGAAGCTATATGAGGCAAGCAGCGAAAAGCAAGAAATTTTGGCTCAATAGCTCGAAAAATATTTACATATCTTTATATTTGTGATAAAATATATAAAAAGGAGGTGCTTTTATGCAGTGGGCTATTTGGTTAGCTTTAACAGTTGCACTTTTAGTTGTTGAGCTTTCAACAGTACAGCTTATTTCAGTGTGGTTCGCAATAGGAGGCATTGTAACAACTATAATATCTGCAATTTTTCCACAGCTTGCACTATATTGGCAAATTACAATATTTGTTGTTGTGTCCGTTGGACTTCTTTTGTCAACGAGAAGGCTAGTTAAAAAATTTATAAAGAGAACTGATGAGCAAAAAACAAATTTGGAGCTACATATTGGTAAAAGTGCAGTTGTCGAAGAGGAAATAGACAATATGAGTGGCACGGGTGCTGTAAAGGTAAATGGAGTTACCTGGAGCGCAAGAAGCGAAAATGATGAAAAAATTTCAAAGGGTGAAATCGTAACAATTAATAAAATCACAGGAAATAAAATGATAGTTTCAAAATAACAAAATTTCAAATGATAAGAATAAAGGAGAGGGCTTATGCCAGTAGCAGTAATAGTAATACTTGTAATTTTGGTAATTTTGGCAGTAATAGCAATTGCCAATATTAAGGTTGTGCCTCAGTCAAAGGCATACGTAATTGAACGCTTAGGCGCATATTATGTAACATGGGATACAGGAATACATTGGTTGATTCCTATCGTTGATAGAATTTCAAAGCAGGTGTCCTTAAAGGAGCAGGTTGCAGACTTCCCACCTCAGCCTGTTATTACAAAGGATAATGTAACAATGCAAATTGACACAGTAGTATTTTTTCAAATAACAGACCCAAAGCTTTATGCTTATGGTGTTGAGCATCCAATAGCTGCAATTGAAAATCTTACAGCAACAACCCTTCGTAATATTATAGGTGACTTGGAGCTTGACCACACGCTTACCTCAAGAGATACAATAAATGCAAAGATTCGCACTATTCTTGATGATGCAACAGATCCATGGGGCATTAAAATAAACAGAGTAGAGCTTAAAAACATTAAGCCACCGGCAGAAATTCAGGATGCTATGGAAAAGCAAATGAAGGCTGAAAGACAAAGACGTGAGGCGATTCTTCGTGCAGAGGGAGAGAAATCAAGTAATATATTAGTTGCTGAGGGCAAAAAGGAAAGCCAGATTTTGGCAGCTCAAGCGGAAAAGGAAGCAGCTATTTTACAAGCAGAGGCTGAAAAGGAAGCAAAAATCAAAAAGGCAGAGGGTGAAGCCGAGGCGCTTATTAAAATCAATCAAGCACAGGCAGAGTCTATTAAGCTTATAAATGATGCAAATCCACAAGAAGCATATCTTACACTCAAAAAGCTTGAGGCGTTTGAGACTGTTTCAAACGGACAGGCGACAAAGGTTATTATTCCAAGTGATCTGCAAGGCGTTGTGGGACTTGTAAACGCAGTTAGCGAGAGCGCCAAGACTGAAAATACAAAAACAGAAAACATCGAAAAATAATTAAAAAAGCCTTCTTACAAAAGAAGGCTTTTTTCTTGACAAAAATAGTAAAGTCTCGTATAATTTAATCAACGATACTTATTAAAAAGGAGCACAATATGAAAAAGAAAGTAGTTTTACTTGGAGATTCAATACGTGAGTGGGGATACGGAACAAGAGTTCCCGAGCTTTTAGGCGAGGATTACGAGGTGTTTCAGCCAAATGATAACTGTCGCTTTGTGAAATATACTCTGCGTGGATTATTTGATTGGCAGGACGGTATAAAGGGTGCTGACGTAATACATTGGAATAATGGACTCTGGGATGCAACTGAAATTTTTGGGGATGGAACGTTTACCTCCGAGGAGGAATATGTAGAGAATATGCTTCGCGTTGCAAGACTTCTAAAGAAAATTACTCCAAATGTAATTTTTGCAACAACAACACCTGTTTGGGATGAATTTGAATATACACATAACGACAAAATTGAAAGATTTAACGAAATCATTGTCCCAAGGCTAAAGGAAATGGGCATAGTTATAAACGACTTACACAAAACTGTATCCAAGGATGTTCATAAATACATAAAGGAATGCGATAAAATTCATTTGAGCGAAGAGGGGATAGAGATTTGCTCAGCACAGGTTGTAGAGGCGATTAAAAAATTTGATTAAGCGAAGGGGCTGTCGCATTAAGCGACGCCCCTTTTTGGGGGATAGTGAAATATGTGCCCAAGGCGAGATTCGTACACGTAGGCGTACTTCGTACGGTAGAGTGCGATGCTCGCGCCTAAAAAACAGACATTAAAAGAAGAGAGCTTGCAACAAAACCGCAAGCTCTCAACCTTAAAATTTTACTAAAATAAATGTTTATACTTAATTTCAAGAGGGAATGTGTCCTTATTTGGTCTAA
>JAGBEE010000039.1 GCA_017937135.1 Clostridia bacterium
AAATTTTAAGGTTGAGAGCTTGCGGTTTTGTTGCAAGCTCTCTTCTTTTAATGTCTGTTTTTTAGGCGCGACCTCGCACTCTACCGTACGAAGTACGCCTACGTGTACGAATCTCGCCTTGGGCACATATTTCACTATCCCTCAAAAAAGGGGCGTCGCTTAATGCGACAGCCCCTTTTTGTTTCTTCTTAATATTTTGTTTTTTAGACTTGCAAAAAATACTCTTCTTTTTCTTTTTTTGATTTTCTTGTATATTGATTTTACATATTTTTTGTATTCCTTGCTCTCGGTGTTTACTATTTGTTCGTTGTCCTTGTAGATGTTTTTCACCTTAGCAACAATTTGCTCTATTTTTATACCAAATTCGAGATAATCTTGATTATCTCCACACATTTGATATTCAGAATCTTTTATATACATTACGCGATGCAAAACAAAGTGTCCTTCTTCGCGCTGATATAATACAATGTCGCCCTCTTTTATCTCGTTTGGCAACACAAGCGACACCGTGTCCTGACCAGGTCTTATAAGCGGGAGCATGCTTATTCCACGCGGGTGCAGGCGATATTCACCACCACTATCTATAACCTCTTTGATTAAGGGCCATAGCTGGCTAACCTCCATTATTTGATTATTCAAGGATTCCATCAGCTCCAAGCTTTTCAATAAAATTGTGCACGTCTCTTTCAACCACTTCTCTTGTTGCATCCTCACATTCCGTAAGAAGCTTTTCAACCACTTCGCTCTCTGTTGTTTCAGTTGAAAGTGCCTGCCATATAAATTTGCCTGTTTCGTTAAGGGTTATCATGGAATTAAATTCCTTACTGAGCTCTCCCGTTGCTACAACAAATGTTTTGCCACCTATATCTCTTAAAAGAAATCCGTCTTTAATCTTCATTTTTTCCTCCACACATGGCGTTGTATGCTATTTCCGCAGCTTCTATCGAAATATTACAGCCAAGCCTATATAGTTTTGTTTTGTTTATCATTCTATCCACAAGCTCAAAGGTTTTTGACACTGCCAATGGATCATTTGGTATTAAAATCTGCTTCATTATAAGTGTTGCTGCCTCTTGCTTTGATATGTCGGTTATGAAATTCTTCTCTGCTCTTTGAAGAAAACAAAGCCCGTCTAATTTAGCGCGCGTATTTGTCTGCCACATTTCCTTGCCACACCAAGGCGTGCCATATGCGTATAGCTCACCGTCAATAAGCCTTACAATTGGCTTGTCGCCGTTTATAACGTACACCTTTTCGCCAAGAAGCTGTTTCCATAGTCTAATGTGCGTGCTTTTTCCTGTGCCGCTCCTTGCTGTAAATGCGTATGCCTTGTCTCCAACGCCAATTGTGGCGCAGTGCATTACAAAGGCATCTCTTTCTGGAAGCCTTAAGCAAACCTCTCTGTATATGCAGGTTGCTTCAGCAAATTCCTCTGATGCGTTTGGAAATTCTCTGGATAGCTTAATTTGCTGTTGTTCTATTTCTTCATCGGTGGAGCTAACTCTAAAATCGCATCCATCACCTACGTAAAGGTAATCCTTACATATTTGCGTTATGAATTGATATTTATTATCAATTTCAACTATAAAATCGGCAACCTTTATCTTAAACATCGCTTTTTCCTTACTTAATTTTATTATTATAAGTGTAACATATTTTAAACTTATTGTCAATAGTACGAGTTTTAATGAAATTTTGGTTGACACCTTGGGAATAATATGGTAAAATATTAGTGTTTACAACCTTGATAAGGAGTTTATGATGAAAATTTCATTGATCGTTCCTTGTTATAACGAGGAAAACTCGCTCTTGCTTTTTTATAATGAGCTTAATAACGTTTCAAAAGATATGTCTGATTACGATTTTGAAATGATTTTTATTGATGACGGTTCAAGTGATAAGACGCTTAGTATTCTTAAGGATATAGCAAAAGATGATTCACGTGTTACGTATATCTCCTTTTCAAAAAATTTTGGCAAGGAGGCTGCAATGTATGCAGGCTTTTGCAACTGCACAGGCGATTATGCTGCTGTAATGGATGCAGATATGCAGGACCCACCTTCTCTTTTGCCACAAATGGTTGATATTTTAAAGAGTGGTGAATACGATAGCGTTGCTACAAGGCGCGTTTCAAGAAAGGGCGAGCCTCGCATTCGTTCGTTTTTTGCCAATACCTTTTACAAGATTATGAAAAAGTGCTCAAAGGTTGAAATCGTCAGCGGTGCGCGTGATTTTAGGCTTATGAGACGTGAAATGGTTGATGCAATTGTTTCTATGTGTGAGGGAAATCGCTTTTCCAAGGGTATTTTTGGATGGATTGGCTTTAAAACCTACTGGCTACCGTTTGAAAATGTTGAAAGAGTTGCAGGAAAAAGCAAATGGAGCTTTGGAAAGCTGTTTAGCTATTCATTAAACGGAATTTTTAGTTTTTCAAGCTCGCCTCTTAAAATTCCTGTTTATTTGGGTATTATTCTTTCACTAATCTCTTTCGTTCCGTTTGGATTTATGCTTTATAATGCAATAAATTATGGCTTTAGTATGGCTATCAACGGTGTTAGCGATAACCTTATTCTCTTTACCCTTTTGCTTGTAGGTGGACTAATTCTTTTATCAATTGGAATTATTGGTCAATACATTTCAAGGACATATGACGAGGTTAAAGGGCGACCTCATTATATAATTGCCCAAACTAACAAGGAAAACGTAGTTAAAAGATAATGAAGGACAAAAATACTTTACACGAGGGGCACAGATTAAGACTAAAGAACAGATTTTTAGAATCTGGACTTGAAAATTTTGAGGACCATAATATTTTAGAGCTTTTACTATTCTACTCTATTCCGAGAAAGGATACAAACGAGATAGCTCATCAGCTGCTTGAGCATTTTGGAAGCTTTAAAAATGTTTTTGATGCTGATTTTGAGGAGCTTATCAAGGTTGACGGAATAAAGGAAAGCAGTGCTACTCTTATTAAGCTTATTTCTAATATTGCAAGAAAATATGCGTTAAACAAATATGAGGATGGCTATAAATTTAATACTGCTGAGAAAATTGGTGAATATTTTCTTGATAAGTATATTGGTGAGACAAGAGAAATAGTTTACGTTATGCTTCTTAACAATAGCTTGGAGCTACTTAATGTTATTAAAATTCATGAGGGTAGCGTAAACTCGGCAATGGTTTCTCCAAGAAAAATAATGGATTTAGTTGTTAAATATAATGCATCCATGGTTGTGCTTGCACATAACCATCCGGGTGGAAGTGCTGTTCCGTCACCTGAGGACGTTCAAACAACATATTCGCTATTATCTGCATTTAATGCTTTTGATGTTAAAATTTTAGAGCATTATGTAATCTCGAACAATGATTATTATACGATAATTCACTCAACCGAGGGATTAAGAGATAATTGCAAAGCAAATAGAGATTTCTTTAGAAATGCTAAATTAGTTAAATAAGGCTTGCGTGCAAGCCTTCATACGCCTGCATAGTTAAATGGATATAATAAACCCCTCCTAAGGGTTAGTTATGGGTTCGATTCCCGTTGCGGGTGCCACACTCTTAAAAGGTAGTCAAAAATGGCTACCTTTTTTAAGTTATAATTAATTCAAAAGTTCTTGATGTATTAGGTCTAATTTGATATAATATATTTGAATTTAAAGTAAGGATGTAGTGCTATGATAGACAAAAGGAAGTATATCAAATTATTAAACGGAACCTCAAAAGATACAAATGGCAATAATACAATATTTGAGTTGATGAAATATATCCAAACCAACAAGCCTAAATCACTATTTCATTACAGGCGTTGCTCGGAATATACCATAGAAGCTTTTAGAGAAAATAAAATATATTTCAATACAGCAAACAATTTCAACGATCCATACGATTGTTTAGTATATTGCGATATTGATGCAATAAGTCGTAACATCACAAATATGATTGAATTTCCCAATATCCAAAGACTACAAAGAAATATAAATTCTACTGAATTTCTAAACACAAAACCTGTGCAAATGCCCCAAGAAAAAGCAGAACAGTTAATAGAAACGTTGAAAGGAAAAGACCTACAAATCATAGTAGATAGTATTCCTAAGGAATCTTGGGGAGCACTCGCAAGTATTTTGAAAGATACTGTAAAAGAACTTGCGACTAGTTATAAAAACTATTATCAAACGGAAATGCCATTGGTTTGTTTATCCGAAAAATACAACAATGTTTTAATGTGGGCTCATTACGCAGATAACCACAAAGGTTTCGTTATAGAATACGATTCCAACACACTTAAAACAGACTGTATGCAGTGCCCACAAGGAAAAGATTTTACTACCTGTCCAGAATGGAAGCAAGTTATGTTGTTACCGATTTTATACACAAATCAAAGGTATGATGCGACACAATACATATACGACAACACTTTAATCAAGATTTTTAATATGACGGGAATAAAAAACGTTTGGCAACTAAAAGACGATTTCGCTCAATATAAAATCAATATATTCAAGCAAAAGAGTTGGGCTTATGAAAAAGAGTGGCGTTTGCAGTTATATAAAACAAACAGAGATAATTTTATAAAAGCAAAGCCTGCTGCTATTTATCTTGGGTGTAGAATTTCAAAGTGCTATGAAGACATCTTGGTGAAGTATGCACAAGAACAACACATTCGGATTTACAAAATGAATGAGAATTCTTCGAATTTAAAATACTCGTTGACTAAAGCTATATACAAATTGTAAGGTGGGTATCCCACTTCGCGAAAGTCTTGGAGAGGGGTTAAATTGTCAGAGTGATGGCAATTTGGTCCCTCTCCTTATCCTGTTCCCTAAAATCATATTTTCATAGAGTTCTGTGCCCTATATTTTAGGGAATTTATTGACATTTCGCCCTAAATGTGCTATACTGTATTCGCTACACAAATCGCATAACTTTCATTAAGAGTGCGCATTTTTACTTATGGTAAAAATGCATACTCCCTTTCCTGCGTTCTCTTATGAAAGTAGCGAAGATTTGTGTAGCAACAATTGGAGGTGCGTTTTTCGTGCGCTCCAGTTGGGGCGCACTTTTTATATTTATATTTGGAGGACATACCGTGAAAAAATTTTTATTTGCACTGTTGCTGCTTTTATCTGTAACATTGATTTTTTTAAGTTGTAATTCTAACGACAATTCTTCTGACGAAAAAAACAGTACTAACGAGATCTATATGAATCAAAAGGGTTCTTGGAATAATGGAGTGGAATTCTCAATATACAATCATAAAGAAACTTCGGAACTTGATTTTGGACTATATAAATATACAACAAACGATAAATTCTTAGTTATTGGTCTTCGCGTATATAATGGCAGTTCAGAAGTGTTTACTGCTGATGGTACGGATGTTTGGCTTTTAATGGGAGAAACTAAAATTTATCAGCAAAATATCGTTGAACGTCATGTCCAAGGATATGATGATATAAATCAATCTCCAACAGTTACAAAAGAGTATTTCCTCTTCTTTGAAATTGGCAATAACGTATCAATGAGCGATTTAAAATTGGTTATAAATAATGGTGGTTTTTTTGATAGCGAAAGTGTCGTGATTAATCTCAAAAACGCTTTAAAGGAAAGTCTTGTAACATTAAATTTGTACGATAACGAAACTAAAGTATTAGATTATGATCCAGATACTATTCTTCAATCAGGAAGTCTCCCAATCCCCAAAAGAGATGGCTATAGATTTTTGGGTTGGTATTTAAACAGTTCGTTCGACGGAGATATATTTGCTGAAACTATTTTAAAAAAGAATGAAAACTTTAATCTATACGCCAAATGGGAGAAAAACAAAATATCCATTACATACGATGGCAATGACAATACTGGAGGATCTACTAAACGCCAAATTGTAGAAGTAGAAACCCAAGTGATACTATCGGAAAATGGATTTACAAAAGATGGTTATTATTTTGTGGGATGGACAAAAACGCAATCTGATAATAATGTTATAACACAAAGTTCTTTATACGAAATTACCTTAACTCAATCAGATTTCACCTTGTATGCAAAATGGGCAAAGAACATTGAAAGTGTAGAAGATTTTTCTTCTATAAATGAGCATCCCTATGGTTTTTATTATCTCCAAAATGATATTGATTTTACTGGATTTAATTATAAGGCGCCGGATCGCTTTTATGGAATATTTGATGGAAACGGTTACAAAATAGAAAACATTATTAGTCCGTTTGTCATTAATAACTACGGGATTATCGAAAGTGTAAAAATAATTAACTGTGTTTTAGACTCGGCAAGTGTTCCGTGGATTACGTATGGAGGAAAAAACGAGTTACATGGTATCTTGGGTGGTATAGTTTTAAATGACGGAACAATTAGGAATGTTTTCATTTCATCTTCTATGAGTGCAAGCATAGGTGTCGAAATGGTAGGTGGCCTTGTAGGAGTAAATACAGGTTGCATAGAGTCTTCGTTTGGAGATGTTAACTTTGATAGTTCTTTTAGAATTATGGGTGAAACGAAAATTGGAGGTTTTTGCGGTTTAAATTACGGAGGAACAATAATTAACTCTTATTCTACTGGCGACATTACTCTTAATTTAAGTGAAGATATTCAAAATTTTTTGCTTTTGGGTGGATTCTGTGGTGAAATGCAAAATGGAACTATAGAAAAGTGCTACACCAATGTTAAAATGGATGTGAACTCTTCAAGTAAATATTCAAGCAGACATTATGGAGGATTTATTGCAGAAGCGACCGAAGGAAACATTATAGATTGTGTATCAATAAGTGAATTTTTAATATCAGAATTTTTGCGAAATGTTTATGCAGGTGGCTTTATCGCAGTTTCGAATGAGTGTGCATTAATAAATTGTTGTTATGATAGTGCATGTGAGTTTGATATGCTAACTTATGTAAATCTTTGTTTCGATGGAACTCCGACAAGCATTAGAGATATGAAATCCAAAGATTTTTGGACAAAAGTCGTTGGATTCAAAGAAACAATTTGGATTGTCGAAAATAATAAGTTGCCTGTACTCTACTGCGAATAATGGTTATACAGAGGTTTTTAAATGCTTGTTGATACGGAAAAAATTAAGGTTTGTAAACAATGGGCAGAAACGATACATCAAAATATAATGGATAGTTTCGCCTATTATGGTTATTTGCAAGGTTTGGATGCATTCTTTAAATCATATGAACACAAAAATAAATTGTCTATTGCTTGTGTGGAATTCATTAAACATCAAAAATACTTATTACAAACAGCAATTTGCCTCAATATAGCAAAGCTTTTATTTGATAAAGGCAAAGATGTTTATAGTTTTGAGAATTATAGGAAAACAATAGATAACTATAGGGGTGAGTATTTACGTGTAAAACCCATTTCAATAGGCAAGAACCTTGAAGATGCAGTAAAAAACTTTCGAACTAATTATATTGCGCACTCTATCGAAAATAGTGATTTCGTATCTGTTAAAATGTCTGATTTGTATGAAGTGCTAAAACTTGAAGTTACATATTTCAACGTTATCACTGACGATGTGATTTTTGAACAGTGTTACCGATTTAATGATGATGCTATAGAAAAATGGATTCATCATTGCACTACAGGTGTTTGGGATTTTATACTTATGATGAAAGACAAGATTTAGTTTTAATTTAATCTTGTCCAACCCGTGCATTATACACCACTACAAAAATCACTAAAAAACACACAACCTAGCAAGCGTAAAAACCATTCTTTCGGTGTATTTTACGCTTGTTTTGCAAGAAAATCACCCACACGCAGATAGATACGAACACTTATGAAAGCTCCTAAGGGTTAGTTATGGGTTCGATTCCCGTTGCGGGTGCCAAAAAAGCCATAGCACATTTTCGTGCTATGGCTTTTTTAGTGCTTGCAATGAATCGAACACATCTCCAAATTCATTTGTGAATTTGGATTGGGTTCGCATTTCTGACGAAAGCCGTTGTCTGCTTGCAAGCATAAGGCTCGGCAGAAATAGTTCACGCAGTGAACCTTCCCATAAAGTTGCGTGATGCCTCTTGTATATTTCATTTCGTTGTATATTTTATATCGGTTTACATTTTCGGCTTAGGTCTTTGGGGGCTTGTTCATAAGAGGATAAATAAAAATAGCTCGCCAAGCGAGTCTTTGCGCCAAATGGTCGTATTTTATGTAAATATTTGTAAAATAGTTCGATTTTATATATTATATATGTTCATCTGTTTATTTGTTCATATATTCATAGATTTATAAAACAAGTTATTTCCCCGGAAATAATTGTTGTTAACACTTACACATCTTGGGTTTGACTCCCCTGTTTTGCTTGTGCTAAATGAAAAAGCACCCGTTTGGGTGCGTTTTGTTAAAGGGCGACAAAAAAATATTTTTGCCTTTTCAGTTTGGATTTGAACTAACGCGACCAAATCACGCCAGAGGCGTGTATATCATCGATGCAAAGCATCGTATATCATCAAGGTGCAAGCCTTGTATCTCATCAAGTCTCAAAAAGATGCACGCTGATGCGTGATGATATACAGCCCAGAGGCTGATGATATCCACCACACTTCCTATGGTGATGATATACCAAGTCTGCGACTTGAATAAAAAAATTCGACAAGTCAAAGCTTGTCGAATTTTTTGGTGGAACCGAGGGGAGTTCTCCTCTTGCTTTTTCCAAGACATGCTTCGTTGCTTTTTGTTTTGTCTTGGAAAAAGCTTTAGTCATCGCCTAAAACCATTCCCCGAATGGTTTCTTTACGGCTTGGGTTCGACTCCCCTATCTTCATTGCTATTACTTCAATAAACAAAAGGCACCAAAATGGTGCCTTTTGTTTATTGGTGGAACCGATGAGATACGAATTGTACCTATGTCCGAAACCTTAAAAGCCTATGATTTATGGCTTTTTGGGGTGTTTTTTGGCACTTTTTCATTGTCGTTTAACCTTTCTTTTGAAACGGGGGATACGAACCCTCGTCCGTTAGTAATAGTTATAGACGGACTCGCATTTGGCTAAATTCAAGTGCCTGCTGGTGATGAAACTTGGGCAAAGCAATGTTGTCCCTGTCCTCAATTATCGTGATTTGTATTGGCAGGTAGAAATTCAAGAACGTTTGAAGCTTTAATGTAATTTGCACCCTGTCATTGTCAATTTTTATTATTTCAATCATTCGACTATATGCCAATTTATGCCTTTGCTCATCACGTTCTCTTAGCATTGTTAAGTACCTTGACCTTTCTTGCCTTATGACACGATAATCAAGCTGGGGAAAGGCGTTGAGCTTTTCTTCAAGCTCTCGCAAATTTTTTATAAGTTGGGCTCTTTCGATACTGTAATCGCTTTGGTTTTCGTCCATATACTCATAGAGCTTGTCGCCTTGCTCAATTCTGCTTTTCAACTCGCTTTCATCAAGATTTCGTATAGCAAATCTTGTATTGTCCCTATCATCAATGAGCTTTTCAAAGGCGTTTACATATGCAATGCGTACCAACTCGCAAAACGAATCGATATTGTCTTCATCAAACAAGCAATCGCAAAATAGCGAATGCAGGTATTCCTCAATGTATTTGATGTTTATTGCCTTAGTTACACAACCTTTTTCATTGCAAGCATATACACGTGTAAAGCCATTTCGTGCGTTTGATTTCCTACCACTCATAGCTCGTCCGCATACTGCACATTTTGTAAGACCAGAGAGAACATATTTTTTGTCGGGGTTTTCGGGTTGATAGTTTTTGTATTTCTGCCTATTATCTAAGATTTCTTGCACCTTGAAAAAGGTTTCATCATCTATAATTCGTGGCAGTCCGTTCGGTATTCGTATAATTTCATCTTCGCTTTTGTTTGAATGATTATTTCTTCTACCAAGCACATCTGCACTCCTTGAACGATTATATACGTACTCACCAATATATTTGCGGTTTCGAAGCATATCGGTGAAGTGAAATCGCCTGAAATCATCACCATTTGAACGTCTATACCCGTTGCTAATTAGAAATTCACGTATTTGCCGATAACTATACCTCTTTGCTACCATATCAAATATGATTTGAGCAATTCGAGCATCGTTATCATCAATGACATAATATTTGCCCTTGACCTTAAAGCCTAAAAGCGGCACACCACCGTGTATTCTGCACTCTCTTGCATTTGCAAGTTTGCCAGCGACAGCCTCCCTTGATAGCTTCTTTGAATATAGCTCCGCCATACCCATTGACATTAGCTCGAAGAACTCGCCTTCTGGGGACTCGTTGAAGCCCTCAATAGCACTTGCCATTTTTACTCCATAGCTTAAAAGAAGCTTTTTGTAGTGCCTTGCGTCATCAACATTTCGTGCCCACCTATCCATACGGTGAACAATGACAAGACGGAATTTTCTTTCCTTTGCGTCTTCAATCATTTGCTGAAAATGCTTTCGTCTTGCGTTTGTTCCAGATTGAGCTTCGTCCACGTATTCGTGAATTAGCTTGATGTTGTTTTCTTGGCAGAACTTGCGAATTGCATTGAGCTGAACTGTAATGCTGGATTCTTGTTGTCTGTCCGAACTATATCGAGCATAGGCAACCGCAACTATTTTTGCCATTTGTACTCCTTTCTTTTGGCATAAAGGAAAAGAGAGAAAGACCCTTTCGAATCTTTCTCTCAATGTTATAATATATTTTTATTTTTTCCTTATTTCAAAGTAATTTCGATGTTGTCATTTGCGTCATCAACTTCGATTTTATCAATGAAAAGCGAACACAACAAGCGAGCTTTTGTGTAGGAAGTGAAAAGTTCCTCTACCTTTATTGGTTGCTTATTCTGATTAAATGTATTCTCAAGCTGAGACAGACAACCGAGCTTTTCGGTTAATTCATCAATTTTTGATTGCTTAATTTCGAGCATATCAAGGTGTTTTTCGACTTCCTCTTGGTATCGTTTAGCCAACTTAGGAGAGTTTGAGCTATCGTTCACTTGCATAAGAAACGAGCTGATTTTCTTGTCAATCAAGTTATAATCGTGCCTTAGCTTCTTTAAATCCACATTAATTTCATTTTTTCTTGCTTCAAAAGCTTTTTTAGACAAATTTGCGGTCTTTATGTATTGATTAACAAATGATGTGATTGCTTCCTTGATGGCAGTTTCCAGATATTCCGCATTGACATCTTTTGTTTTGCAAGATTTGCTTTTCTTATGATTAGGGCAAACATAATATCGCTTGACATTCTTATTTCTTCCGCTTTTGGTCGTTGTTCCGTGCATTGGCTTGCCACATTCCTTACAGTAGATATAGCCAGTCAAGAAATATTTTGGATTGGCGTTTTGTTTAGGCGTAGAATGCGCTTTTCTGTGTTCCAAGATACTTTGAACCGAATCGAACAATTCCTTTGAAATAATAGGCTCTATTGCGGTTGTATGACGTATTTCGTCAAACTCCTCACGCAAAACCCTATTTTTCTTTCTCGGTGAGCCTTCGCGATTGTAAATTAGCGTTCCATAATATTTGTCGTTTTGCAATATTGTGTTTATTGTTGAAAACGAGAACTTTTCGCCAGCACGTGTCGTATAGCCGAAAGCAGAAAGCTCGTCTGCAATCTGCTTATAACTGTACCCATCTTTTGTCATTTCGAACATTTTCTTTACTGCTGGAGCTTCATCTGGGTTAATTTCGTATTTCTTGCATATAATTTGCAAGCCATACGGAGCAACTCCGTCCTGATGTTAAGCCCTTACGAGCATTATTACATTCCGCACTCATTACATCACTTGCCACACGCCTTGCGTGAAATTGTCCTTGTGCAAGCAAAATGCTGCGAAGGAACTCGCCAGCAGGGGTTGTGGAATTACCCACATCATCCCCTGCAATTAGGTATGTGCCATACATTTCCAAAAGCTTTATTGTGGTAGCAGAGTCGCTTAAGTCTCTTGCCAATCTATCAAGCTTCATAACAACAATAACATCAATTTCTTGCTTTTCCGCAAGAGCCATAATTTTTAGATATTCCGTTCTGCCCTCGGTGAACATTCCGCTGACATTATCTTCAAAATATGTGCCTACAAGGTTAAGAAATTCATATTGAGCAATGAATGCCTTGCACGAATTGATTTGAGTGTCAATAGAAGTTTGTCTTTCGTCCTCGGCACTCTTACGGGCATAAATTACTGTTCTTAGCTTAGAAATTCCGTTTTTTCTTGCTTCTTTGTTTGAGCATTCTGTTTAAGTGTTCAATTTCTTTGATTTCAAGTGTTCTCATAGCTGAACCTCCTCAAAATGTGATACTATTTCAATAAGAGCTTCATTGAAACAATATTTACCCAATATGCACTTATTTTTGCTATGCAACACCAGTGGGTCATCAAAATCCCAATCATTTCTAAATAGCCTATCAAGAGAGCAGTTGTTTAACTCCATTAAACGCTCGCTCATAATTTCATTGATTTCCTCTTTGCATTCGTCATACAAAGCAACTATATCATCATCGTAAATCAAGCAATTTGGAATACATCCTTGACACAGTACACTGCTAAATATTTCTTCGTTTTCCTCATCATCTATCTCGAAGCACCACTCATTAATGGCATATTCACAAGCTCTTTTTACGAGATTACTGTTTGTGTTATTCTTTATCTTATATATGTTGTTAATTGTTAGTTTCATAAATTCTCCTTATTATCATTATTTTGTTGCTTGTCATTTAAATTTGGCATAGCAGATGTAGTAATTGTATCTATGATAGATTTGTCAAGCTTAGCTATAGCTTCGGCTGACATTTCGTAGCCACTAAATGACAGATTTAAGTTCTGCCCCTTAGTAGTAATTAGTTTCTCGCGGTTTATGTGCAATTTCATTTAACCTCCTTGAAAAGCTCGTTTAATGCCTCGGTATCATCCACTTCATAATTTGAAACGGGCGGAGTTAAATCCTCTTTTGGTCGGCAAACAACCTTGTTTACTTCTTCAAAATCGGTGTCTATGTTCTTATCGAATACGAAATGAGTGCACCTTCTACCTAAGTGCTTGCAGTCTGTTCGGTCTTTGTCCCCAACAAGAACACCTTCATTTTTCCATTTGTTCTTAACGGATGTAATTTCACGAATTTTTCCGTCTGCAAGCACCTTTTTGACCTCTGATGTGGGAATATAGACATCCATACGTCCGTTCTCGTACACAATAGTACCGAAATAGTCGCCCGTTGAGTCCATAAAATCTTGACATTTGAGGTCGTGGTTATAGATTTTAAAATGCTTTATCTTCTTAATGATGAAATCATTGATTAAATCTAAAGCTTTCTTACCAATATCACGGTCATCAATACCGCTTTGTTCGGGTTCAAGAAAGATTTGCATCAAATCTTCGACCTTTAAATTTAGAGAAAAGCACTCGTTCATTAACTCTATTGTTAAATAGAAAATAGCATACTTGCTTTCAAGCCTGTCCGATAGGTTATCACGCTTTGTCATTAGCTTATGCGTTGAAGCCTTTGCTTGGTCGTATCTTGCTTCAAGGTCATCAATGCTCGCAACATAGTTAGCAAAATCAATGCCTGTGAAGCCATAATTTCGACTGACAAAGTACTTGATTCGCTCCGCAACCTCTGCACTTGGAGTCCAAGTTATGCCTTGCGTATGAAGAACTCTTGCTTTCAATCCTTGGTTTTCGCTTGCAAGCTCATAGACGGGGTATTCGCTGGAAATGACTACTACTCCGTCAAAACCCGACTTTGACTCCTTTAATGTTCCATCCTGCTGGCAACGCATTTTCTGCTCACCACTTGAAATGGTATAGAGCAAGTTTTCAGCATTGATATTCGCATTTGTTGTGATGTCATCAAGAACGATTGGAAGCCCGTGTATTCCGTCCATACTTTCAAATAAAGCGTTTGGGGTTGAATGAAAAGTGTGAACAAGTCCGTACTTGTTACAAATGGCAGGACAAGCAAACGGACTCACAAGAAGTTGCTCGGCGGTAGTCTTGCCTGTACTTGAAGCCCCGCAGAGATTGACAATAATTGTGCCAATGTCGCAACTATCTTTTAATCTTGAAGCGACAACAGCAGAATACCCTATTGACAAAGCAAGTGCAAGCGTTGGAATGGGTAAAATTTCCTTGTGCAAAAAATCAAGATATTCTTGCTTGCTACCGCTTGTGAACTTAAACGGCTTAGAACAAGTGCTAATCTGGGCAAGCTCAACGGGTGTCTTATCGTACAAGAAAATTTGCTTGCCACCAAAATCAAACCAACCGAGCGAGCTATGGCGATACTCGTATAGGTTGTTTGATTGACAAAGGCGATAATTGCTTGTCAAATACATAGACAGGGCGTGCTTTGCGTAATGGTCAAGCATAACTCCATTGGAAGCAAACTTTCCTACAAGAGAATCAATGCTAACCAGCTCCTTGACTGGAAGCTCAAAATAATATTGCTTATACTGGTTCTGCCAAACCTTAATAAGCAACGATTCTGAAGAATCTTTGCTGTCAATGGTGCTAATAATTTTGCACCCTTCGAACATTCGGCAAATGTTTTCAACGGTATGATTATTGCTCGAATAATTCATTGTGAAATTTTTTTCATTTTTCTCTAACATTTTTTCCTCCGAAAATTTTATTTACGCAAGCTTTGCAGAACGAACTGCAAAATGTGCGTATAATGTGTTGTCGTTTCTGTTATTCGGGAAAATGTTGCGAAAATAGAAAGGTTGTGATATAATATACTTGAGGTGATAATATGATTTGGTCAAGAATGATTTTCGACAGAAACAACATTAAACCTAACGAAATGACCCATCTGCAACAAAGCAAATGCAATGAGTTATATGATAAGGTTGATGTACAATATAAATTATTAAAATTAAAAAATTATGTTTTGAAAGAAAAAGGCTCTTCAAAGAGCAATTTTGGCTCTTCAAAAAGCATTGATTTTATTTCCCTTATATATTATTATAATTTGTACTACAAAAATGGTGTCTGGAAAAAGAATGATATATTAAGATATAATAGACCCAATAATATGCCCGTCTTAACAAAAAACAAACGGGTGTATTGCAAAGGGAAAATAGAAGAATATTTAGAAGAATATAAGTCAACAAAATCACAATCTATTAATGATGACGATTTCATAATATACTTAATATCACTTATGCCTAATTCCGTTTTCACAGGTGATGAAATAGACCAATGGAGAAAAATTTACGATTTTGCAACAACACAAAAGATAGAATTTCGCATTATTGACCGAAAAAGCAAATGTGAAAAGGAAATAAGGGAGCAAACCTACATTGAATTTGCCAACACATTTGACATTTCGCAAGAGAGTTGCAAAGGAAGGTTTTTTGTTCGGTTATTTTGCCAGCAAACAGCGAAATGCTATACCCGTGTTGACGATATGTTGAGATATAAGGCTAACGCTGAATTCTTTTCAAAACAAGATTTCGCGAGCATCGGAATAGACGAACAGGCTTTTTTCGATGTGATAAAAACAATAAAGAGAATAAGCAAAAAATAAAAAAGAGGGCGCACCCTCTTTTATATTGTTAGATTAGTTTGCTGGTGGAACGTCGGCTTCGCTGACAAAACGGCACATTTTGTTTGGCATTTTCTTGTTGCCGTCAATGTAGCGTTTGAAGCCGTCGCCAATTCGCACATACACCCGTGTTGTCGGTGCAAGATTATATACCTTGCCATTTAAAGGGCTTTTCCAGTTTTTCTTACCCTCACACTTTTTGCCTTCAAGGGTTAAATAGTTCTTTTTAATTACACGAAAGCCGTTACGTACATATTCCATCGTTAGCTTCTGTTCTTCTTCAATGATAGCCACCACCTCGCTCAATTTCAAGTGAAATTTTTGCGAAATTGTCCTTGCGATAGTCATTTGGTCAATGCTTTTTCTTTCTGCTGGTTTTGTTGTTTTTGTGGTTTTCTTAGTAGCCATAATATTTATATCTCCTTTTAATTTAATATTCTTCTGCAAATAACATAGTTGAATGGTCGCCGTCATCTATTACATATATCTTTTTATTTAAGATTTTTTCGTATTCTGGCTTGAATTTAGTGTAGTGAACCGTCATTTTTGACGGTTTTTCTTGTGATTGCTTTATTGCTAAAACGTCCTCTTCAATTTTCTCAAACGAAAAGACTTGCAAATAGTCCATTTCGTCCTCATAAAATACATTCTGCATATCAATCGATATCCAAATAAACCTTTGTAATTCTTCATCAAGATTTTCATTGATTCCACACGTAATATAGCGGTTTTCTTTGTTAAACACATCAATACTCCTTTCATAGCGTAGTGATAAATGTACATTTACCATTTAACACTACATTTACCATTTATCATTTACCATTTAACTCTACAATGTAGTAGTAAATGATGAACCTATTTATCATTTAACTTTTCGTAGTATATGTAGCCCTCTCCGTAGTCGCTTGTTACATATACCTTATATAGCCATTTATTATTGTCAAGTACCAATGTAGTATCTACCTCTGGTAATGTAGTAGTTACATTTAGCGTTGCATTGTCGCTATTATCTAATATAACAAGTGAGGACTTAATACCGTTTTCGTTTGTTAAATGTACCCCATACATAGAGAAAAGGAAGCTTTGTATCGCTTCCTTTCCGTAGTTATTGTTTTTAAGGTGTTTTATGAGGTCATCAAAGTTAGTGAATTTGTTCATTTTACTCCTTTCAAATAGAGAAAAGGCTAACGCTGAAATTTGCGTTAGCCCTTTGAGATTATAATTAAATTTAATTTTCACAAGGAATTTTAGTCCAATAGCCAAGAATTCGACTCCCATTATTTGAAAATCCACTTAAACTAATTCCATCAAACGAATTTCCTTTACTATCGTTAAATCTTTCATAAAATGGCATAATTGCTTGATTTTCTTTAGGCAATTCAAGCTCTCTTTTTTCACAGAGATTATCCAAATAATCAAGAAACTCTTTTTTAGTATTGAATGACTTTGATTCACTATCGTTATTATTTTCTCTAAATATGTACATTTCAAATCTCCTTCATTTTCACACAGGCAGGGGTTTAATCTGCCTGTGTATTTAAATTTTGTTTTTAACTGCGTTTCCAATAGTAATTGTAGTATGTTGATGTAAGATATTTTGCCGCAGTTGAGGTATTTGCAAGATCACTCGAGCTTATGCTCGTTCCGCTTGTTGCTGTTGAGCTTGTTGAACGCCACCAACCATTTGGATTTTCAAACGTTACGCTTGTAAGGGAGGTGCAATTATAGAACGCATTGCTTCCTATTGAGGTTACGCTATCACCGATTGTTACGCCTGTAAGCATAGTACAATTACGAAACGCGCCTCTTGCTATAGAAACTGTGCTGTTTGTAGCATCCCCAGTTATAATAACCTCTTTTACAGATGTAGGAATATAGTAGTAATAATATTTACTATCACCATCTACATAAGTTGTATACTGACACGTTGCGTCTCTAGGACCACTATAAGAACCTGGTGTAATTACATATCCATAACCAAAGATATATCCAAAAACTTGGTCGTATCCGCTACTTGCTGTTGGACTTGCTCCTACAAACGGTAATGTAATGCGTTCAAGTGAAGTGCAACCATGGAATGCATAGCTTTCTATTGAGGTTACGGTATCCGGAACTACAACACTCTTGAGAGAGGTGCAATCTTTGAACGCATATTTTTTTATCGAGGTTATTTTTGTGCCATTGTAATATTCGGGAATCACGACATTAGTATCCGTTCCTGTATATCCTGTTACTGTACCACCTTCGTAAACAAGACCTTCCGTTCCATACTCAAAGTGTGCATATAGTGTTGTATTCTTTGCCACCGTGATTTGTTTTACAGAATCACCTGTGAAATCAGCGCTCTCACTCCAGCCCACGAAATAAGAATTGTCTCTGTATGAACGCAAATTGATTTTTAACGGCAAATCCTCTACCGTAAATTCAGTTGCTGCCGAATCATCAAGTGTGCCACCGTTTGTTTCGTAGGTGATAGTATATTTAACGGCTTCCCACTTTGCATAAATAGTTATATCGCCTGTTGAGCCGGCTTCAATTGAATCAAATCCGTTTTCAAACGTGCTATCTGTAAACCAACCCTTAAAGATATAATGTTCTCTTGTTGCGTCTGCCAAAGATGATATGCTTGAATAAATATTATACTCCGTAGGGTTTGAGCTATCGTTTGTACCATTATTTAGGACATAGTCTATCTTGTATGTATCCATTTCCCATACGGCATAGAGTGTATATGATTCGCTTGTGTCCATAGTGTAGCTTGCGCCGTCTGCATATTCAACGCTACCACCCTTGGTTGTTGACCAGCCCTTGAATGTATAGCCGAGCTTTTTATAGCCGTTGCTTGAGAGCTTAACAGTTTCATCAGTAGCAACTGTCATATTTGACATTGAACCGCTTGTTGCTTCGTTTCCGTCAAACACAATAGTGTTTTCGTTAGCTTGCCATACTGCGTATAGAGTATATGAGCTATTTGTGCCCATTTTATAGCTTGCACCGTTTTCATATACTACACCGCCATTTGCGCTTGTTGCCCAACCAATAAATGTATAACCAGCCTTTACAAACTTATTGCTTGTAAGATTTACTGTTTCATCGGTTGAAATTGTCATATTTGACATATTGCCAAGACCGCTGTTTGCATTGAATACA
Organism: Clostridia bacterium; assembly: GCA_017937135.1. GTDB lineage: Bacteria > Bacillota > Clostridia > Oscillospirales > CAG-272 > RGIG2000. The sequence continues at coordinate 18,649 of JAGBEE010000039.1, forward strand.
AGTGTGTTTTCATTAGCTTCCCATATTGCATACAAGGTATATGAGGAATTTGTACCCATAGTATAGCTTGCACCGTTTGTGTAAACGACACTGCCGTCCTTGGTTGTTGACCAACCTATAAAGTGGTAGCCCGTTTTTGTATATAAGTTGTTTGTAAGGGCTGCCGTGCTATCTGTTGCAACAGTCATATTTACCATAGAGCCGCCTGTTGCACCGTTGCCATTAAATACAATAGTATTTTTGTTTGCTTCCCATACTGCATAAAGTGTGGCAACGCTTTCAGCACCCATTGTGTACGCAGAGCCGTTTTGATATTCAACGCTTCCGTTTTTAGTGCTTGACCAACCCTTAAAGGTGTAGCCTGTCTTTGCAAACTTGTTATTTAAGAGAATATCGGTATTATCGGTTGCAATAATCATATCGGACATTGAGCCACTTGTAGCTCCATTGCCGTCAAATACAAGGGTGTTTTCCTTTGCTTCCCATACGGCATAAAGAGTATATTGTGTGCTTGTACCCATTGTATAGCTTGCACCGTCAGTATATTTTACACTACCGCTTGCACTTGTTGACCAACCAACAAATGTATATCCGTCCCTTACAAAGCCGTTTTGCGTAAGAATAGCAGTATCGTCAGTAGCTATTGTCATACTTGGTGTAGAGCCACTTGTTGCGCCATTTCCGTTGAAAACAAGAGTGTTTTCGTTTGCACGCCATACTGCATAGAGAGTATATGTGCTATCTGTACCCATAGTGTAGCTACCGCCGTTAGAATACTTAATGCTTCCGTCCTTGGTGGTTGACCAACCTCTAAAGGTATAGCCAGCTCTTACAAATCCGTTTGAGTTAAGTGTAGCTGTGCTATCGGTTGCAACGGTCATACTCTGTGTAGAGCCACCTGTTGCGCCGTTGCCATTAAAGATAATTGTATTTAGGTTAGCTTCCCATACTGCATAGAGTGTATAAACGCTATCTGTGCCCATTGTGTAGCTTGCACCGTTTTTGTACGCAACAGTACCGTTTGCAGTAGTCGCCCAGCCCTTAAAGGTATAGCCAGTCTTTGCAAATTTATTGCTTGACAAGGTTGCGGTTTCATCGGTTTTTACGGTCATACTTGACATTGAGCCGCTTGTTGCACCGTTGCCATTGAAAACAATCGTGTTTTCATTTGCTTGCCATACTGCGTAAAGAACATACGTTGAGCCTGTGCCCATAGTGTAGCTTGCGCCGTTTGTGTAAACGACACTGCCGCTTGCACCTGTTGACCAACCGATAAATGTATAGCCGTTTCTTATAAATGAATTATTTGGAATTGAAGCAGTTTCACCTGTGGCAATCTCTACGCTTGACATATAACCGCTTGTAGCTCCATTACCATTGAATACAAGTCCGTTTATGTTCTTTTTCCATACTGCATAGAGAGTGTATGTGCTTTCTGTACCCATAGTGTAGCTTGCACCATTGGAATACTTAACGCTTCCGTCCTTTGAGGTCGCCCAACCTATGAATGTATATCCGTCCTTAGTGAATGCATTTGATGTTAATTTAACAGTGCTATCTGTTGCAATAGTCATATTAGGCATTGAGCCTGTGCCACCATTTGCATTAAATACAAGCGTATTCTTGTTAGCTTCCCATACTGCATAGAGTGTATAGGAGCTATTTGTACCCATTTTGTAGCTTGCACCGTCTGTACATACAACGTTTCCGCCCTTAGAGGTTGCCCAGCCCTTGAATGTATAGCCTGCTTTTGTAAAAGCATTGCTTGTCAATTTAGCTGTGCTATCTGTTGCAATAGTCATATTAGACATTAAGCCACTGCCGCCGTTTGCGTTAAATACAAGACTGTTTTCGTTTGCAATCCACTTAGCATAGAAGGTTTTGTTTCCCGTTGTGCCAAGAGAAATGCCTGTTACCTTGTTATTAAATGTGCTATCACTATACCAGCCTGCAAAGGTGTAGCCCGTTTTAGTGGGAGCCTTAAAAGCAAATTCTTGTTCTACTGTATAAGTAGTTGAATTCGTGTTATTTGTGCCTCCGTTTAGTACATATGTGATGTTATATGTGTTAACCTGCCATACCGCATAAAGGGTATATGAGTTATTTGTACCCATAGTGTAGCTTGCACCGTCGGTATATTCAACCTCGCCGTTTGCAGTTGTTGCCCAACCCACAAACGTATAGCCAGCTCTCTCAAAGGCGTTGATTGTCAATTTAACTTGGCTATCTGTTGAGATTATCATATTAGACATTGAGCCGTTTCCGCCATTTGCATTGAAAACAATAGTGTTTTCGTTTGCATTCCATTTAGCATAGAATGTTTTTGCATTACCCTCACCAAGAGAAATTCCGCTTGATTGATTTTCAAAGTCTTCGTCGATAAACCAACCGCCAAAGGTATAACCGGCTTTAGTAGGTGCTTTTAATTCAACACTAATTTCTGTATTGTATATGCTTGGGTTTTCTGCGTCATTTGTGCCACCATTTAATACATAGTTAATATCGTATGTTATAGGTCTCCAATTGGCATAGAATGTCTTATTGCCATAAGAGCCCCCTGCAATTTCAGTAATTGCATTACCCTCAAAATTATCACTTTCATACCAGCCAGCAAAAGTGTAAAAATCTCTTGTAGGAGCTAAGAGAGCAATGCTTTGTTCAATAGTGTATTTAAGGGAATTTTCCGCATTATTTGTACCGCCGTTTAGATTATATTCAATCTTGTATTCGGTTGGAGCAAATTCCGCTTCAAATACAGTATCTACATTTACTTGATAAGGGAATGAAACAAATTCACCGTTAACAGTCCAACCCATAAAGTCGTAGCCTGTCTTTTGCGGATTTGTCGTTGGTGCTTCCACGCTTGAAAGCTCCTCTATTGTACCGTTTTCGTATTGAGCAATATCGCTTATGAAAGAATAGTCTTTCATATCAAGTCGGTACAAAACAAGCTCATATCGTGTAAATGTTTCACCGTCTGGGTGATATACAACTATATATGCCTTATTTTCTCCAATAGCCAAGGACATAGATTTTAGCTTGTATTCATCTTCACCCAAGAAGTCCTTGTACATTCTCCAAGTGCAACCCTCGGTTACAGTGATTGAACCACTTAAATCTATAATGTCTGTTGTGTTTGAAACATTTTTATAGATTTTTGGCGTTGTACCAGTTGTATCAAAGTCAAAGCCTTCAGCTTCTTCTATGATACAATCCGTGGGAACATCGGGTGTATTGTCATCTGTTCCTGTGTCTGTGTTTGAATCTGTACTTGTGTCGGTATTTGTGCTTGAATTACCTGTATTTGTGCTACTATCTGCAGGTGTTTCACCATTATCGCAGGATGAGAGAACAAATATCATCAAAAGTGATAAAACAAGACAGATTAGCAATGTGATTTTCTTGTTTACGTTAGTCATCTTTGACCCTCCTTAAATTGTGCATCAAATAATATGACTGGTGCACTTTTCTATTGACTTGATTATACCATTAGAGGATAAAAAAGTCAATATATTATATAAAAACGCATAAAATAATTGCAAAATTGATAAAAATACTGTGAAAAGGAGCACCTTTCATATTAAAAGGTGCACTATTTTTAATTACCGAAATTTAGACTTTTGGTAAGGTGGTTCATCATTTTTCTTTTGGTTTCCATAAGGCTGTGAACGTAGCGGTTCATCGTTATTATGGGGGACTTATGTCCCAAGATTTCCGAAAGAGTTTTGATGTCCATTCCGCACTCTAAAGCTCTTGTAGCAAAGGTATGTCTTAGTGCGTGAAAATTCTTGTACTCAACCTTTGCTTTTTTGAGTATTCGAGCAAATGTTGTTTGATAGGAGCGATTTATTACTTGTGTACCCTTGTTTGTGCAAATAACATAATCACTTTTGCTTTCTTTTTTCATTTTACGAAGATAAGGAATTAGCTCTCTCGGTAACGGAATTGTACGAACCGAGGAATCCGTTTTGGGTGTGTCAACATAGAAACGATAGTCTCCGTCCGTGTCTTTCAAAAAGGCACTGGTTTTGTCAACATTTATTGTCCCGTGGGTAAAGTTAATGTCAGTCCATTTAAGAGCCAACAACTCGCCCAGACGAAGCCCAGTGTATAGACAAAGCACTATGCCAAAATGGTTGCTTTTTGTACTATTTATAACCACGTCCTCAATTCTTTTTTGTTCCGCCTTAGTAAAAGCATTGATTTTTCGTTCCGAAAATTTGATGTTTTCAAGGTCTGTAAGGTCGGGGATTATGTAGCCATTACTTTTTGCATAAATTAGCGAATTTCGCACGATTGACATTATGTTTTTTACTGTATTTGAGGCGAGGGGGTGTCCGTTTTTGCTGTTTCCGCAAGATAATTTATCACTTTGGAATTCACGCAAAACAGGGACACTTAGGTTTGATAACTCATACTCTCCAATACATGGCTCAATCTGCGTTCTTATGATTTCCTCATAACGCAGAAATGTCCTGTGCTTCAGGGCATAAATTTGCTTTTCATTCATCCATTTGTTTAAGATTTCTTTGTACTTCATAGAAAAATCTCCTCTCATTTATTGATAAGGAGATTTTATCATATTCTTTTGGAAAGCATAGATACCAGCCCTTGAAGACGTTTCGGGGAGAAATAGTACAACAGGCGGTCGGGGTATTCGCAAAATCGCAAGAGAGTCTTTTTTTCGCCGTTTTTTGCGTTCGGCATACAAATGGAATAGCGAAGCCCGTTTGCAAATTCTGGTAGCTTTTCAAGAGCCTTGATGGATTGGTAAAACTCGTATGTAGGGTTAGTCGCTGAAAACAGCATAAAGACACTTTTTGTCTTTGGTTTTCCTCTGTCTAATTTCATAATAGCACTTAATAGTTCAAAGGCATTCTCGATACGGGGTGTGCCTTTTCTTCGTTCCATAGTATACGGATTCAAAACAAAGCCAGCATTTGAGAAGCCTATATAGTGTGCCTTTGTGTTGAATGGTAATGCTTTCAAGGCTTTTTGATAGCCTATGAGAGCTTTTTGTATTTTAAGCTTTTCGCTTTCTGTGATGTTCATTGAACAATCGATTATAAAATAGAGATTGATAATCATAAATCTGTCCTTTCTTTTATTTTCCCCATTTCCCCAAATTCCCCAATTTTTTTGAGGACTAATGGAACGAAAAAAGCACCCTAAGCTCAATGCTTAGAGTGCATTTTCCATTGAAATGGTGGAACTGGCGAGAGTCGAACTCGCGTCCGAAAATCACTTAATACAACTTTCTCCGTGGGCAGTCAATCTATTGGAATTTCCCCTACAAAACGCCGATTAACAGGCTTTTATTCGGGTATTGTCTTAATGCTTGATTGATACAGACAAGACTCTCAATTCAAGTTCACCTCTGATGTTACGCTCAGTCTTAGGTCGAGGTACTCCCAAGAGGAACGGGTGGTGCATTGACCACAGCACTGCCGCTAATCGCTCCCAAAGGAGCAATTAGTTAGGCAGCCATAGCAACTTTATTGTTGTCGTTTATTATTTAAGTTTAGCCATTATAAGGGATTAGCCAGCCCTCCACGCTTATCATATCTCACAATCCCCGTCGAAACCTTTACAGTCCCATATAGGATTTTGTGTTTCAATTATATATTATTCTTGACACTTTGTCAATAACATATTTCTTTATGCCAAAATTTTTATTTTTTAAATCACTTGTGAAATTTCCCCAAATCCCCAAGATTTTCACAGGACACAGGAAAACGCTTGGAAATCAAGGGCTATTTCTAAATTTTGATATAGAATTTCTTTTCGTGCCTTTGAAATTCCCGAAAAACGACCGTTTTTTGAGAAATTGCAAAAACTCGCCTGTCTCATCCCACCCCGCCCCCAAGCAAGCTTTTTTGTTTATACAGACAAAGCTTTTATCTGTTTACCCCTTTCGGGGAGAGCCAAAGTTTGCCAACTCCTACCAAACCACTTGAAATTTAAGGCAGGGAGCGAACTCCCCTTGAAAGTCAAGGATTTGATATGGTGTTGAAAGCCAAGCAAGAAAGCACTTCAAGCAGAACTTGCATAGGACGATTAGGTGTTTTTTGTTTTGGAGTTGGAGAATAAGGGATTTTGCCATTGAAAATGAAAAAATCGTCCCAAAAATGCTGGTCTTCAAGCATTCGGGACGTAGGTACAGTTGGTGTCCTCGAGGGGAGTCGAACCCCTGTCCGAAAATCACTTGACACAACTTTCTCCGTAGGCAGTTAATCTATTGGTGATTCCCCTACAAAACGCCGATTAACAGGCTTTCATTCGGGTATTGCCTTAATGCTTGATTGATACAGACAAAACTCTCAATTCAAGTTCACCTCTCTGGTTACGCTCAGTCTTAGGTCGAGGTACTCCTAAGAGGAACGGGTGGTGCATTGACCACAGCACTGCCACTAATCGCCCCGAGGGGCAATTAGTTAGGCAGCCATTGCAACTTTATTGTTGTCGTTTATTATTTAAGTTTAGCCATTGTGACGGGATTAGCCAGCCCGCTACGCTTATCATATCTCATGGTCCCCGTCGAAGCCTTTACGGTCCCATATAAGCCCTTTCGGGCTTTTTAATTATTATGCTTATTATTTGGCAAAGAATACTCCATAGCCCTCGCCTGTTCTGCCACCCTCAAGCAAGTATTGCTTGTATGCGCGACGCATGCTTGTGTTTTCCGGGTAATCCTCTACGCTACCTGTGTAGTCCATATCATAAAGACGCCATGCATCGTTATATACGCCAATATCGTCGTGTGTATCCAAAAGAATTTCAAATTCTGATGCAAATCTTCTTGTATTTGTTTTTTCTGGAAATACATTCAAGGTTTTTGAATATAAAAGCCAGCTATGACAAACAAATGCTATATCATTATTTGTAATTTTGTCCTTAAAAAATTCCTTCGCTTGATTATATGCATCATCGCAGCTTTTTTTGTCTATTGGAGTTTCTGTTCTTGGAATATGTACACCAATTACAGTATCTCCTCTTTTAAGGCTCTTACCATCCTTTTCGTACGAATCGGCTGCAAATTCGGTAAGCTCAAATTGAAGTCTGCCAAAGGCAAATCTTGTGAGGTCAAAAAAGCCAGGGAACCACCAAGCAACAAAAGAGCCAACTATTCCCTTAACAAGCTTACATTCCTCAAGCTTGTATCTTAAATCAAGCACTGAGTTGTGGAAAAGCTCATCGCTAAGACCTCTTTCCTTGTAAAGCTCCTTAAGATGCTTTGAAAGGCAGATAAAAACAAGAAGGCCTGCTGTGTATTCGTGAACATTTACACACTCCCCTGCCTCCTTTGACAATGCAAGCACCTTTCCATAATCGCACTTTATATTGTCCTTGTACATTTGAATAGCTTCATTAAAGAGTGCATTTGCTTTTTCATTTAATACAATACGACAGAAGGAAGCATATAGAAAATTCGCATCCTTTTCTTGATATTCAAAATCCTTTAAAAAGCTCTTTACGTATTCCTTCATACATTGCCTCCCTTTGTGACACGCTCGATTGTTCTTTGTGCATCGCGCTTCGCATCACTTTCTCTTTTATCGTATAGCTTTTTACCCTTGCACACGCCAATTTCCATTTTCACGCGTGAGCCCTTAAAATACAAGGATATGGGTATAAGTGAATATCCGTCGCGACCTACTAAGCCATTTAGCTTCATAATTTCCTTTTTGTGCATCAGAAGCTTCTTTTCTCTTAATGGGTCTTTGTTAAAGATATTCCCCTTTTCATAGGCGCTTATATGCACGCCAATGGCATACAGCTCGCCTGCATAAACCTTGCAAAAGGAGTCCTTAAGATTAACTTGTCCCTGGCGCAAGGATTTCACCTCAGTGCCAAAAAGCTCAATGCCAGCTTCATATTTTTCGATTATAAAATAATCGTGATATGCTTTTTTGTTTTGCGCTATTATTTTTACACTTTTTTCGGGCATAATCTTCTCCTTTCGTTTATTGCTTTTAAAAGTATAACATAATTTTAATTTATTTGCAATAGCATATTTTGTCGTAATTGACAAAAGTTTTATTGTATGCTAAAATTGATATGAGGTGGTTATATGGAGTATGAAATTATTCGCTCAAAAAGGCGCACCCTGTGCTTGCAAATTAAGCGTAATGGTAGCGTTATTGTGCGCGCACCGTTTAAAACAAGCGAAAGGGTAATTGATGATTTTGTAAATAAGCACACTGATTGGATTAACAAAAAGCTTATAAGTGTGAAAAGCAAAAAGGAATACGAAGCTACTGACAAGGAAACGGTTGAAAAGCTAAAGAGACAGGCTAAGGAAATTATATTGCCACGTGTATCTTATTTTTCCAAAATTATGGGCGTTTTTCCCGAGAGAGTGTCGATAAATTCGGCAAAAACAAGGTTTGGGAGCTGTTCCTCGAAAAAGAGCTTAAACTTTTCATACAGGCTTGTATTTTATCCACCCGAGGCTATTGATTATGTTTGCGTGCACGAGCTTGCACACCTTACAGAGATGAACCATTCAAAGAAATTTTGGGCGATTGTTGAAAAATATTTGCCTGATTATAAGGAACGAAAAAAGCTACTGAAATGAGGTTTTTATGAATATTGTAATTCTTGATTATAAAACGCTTGGTGACGACCTTGATTTGTCGCCTGTTTATAAATACGGAAATGTAATTAAGTACCCTACAACTACACAAAATGAAGCGCCAGAAAGAGTTAAGGATGCTGACATTGTAATCGTAAACAAAGTAAAAATGACCAAGTACGTGGTTGAAAACGCTAAAAATTTAAAGCTAATTTGCGAAACTGCAACCGGATATGACAATATAGATATTAAGTATTGTAATGAGCACGGAATTTGTGTTGCTAACACTCCTGCCTACTCTACCTCGTGCGTGGCACAGGTAACAATTTCTATGGCTACCTCGCTTATGACGCATCTACATGAATACAGAGATTTTGTACACAGTGGAAAATATGAGGTGTGTGGCAAGGCAAATCAGCTTACTCCTGTGTATCACGAATTCGACGGACTTACTTGGGGTATCATTGGCTTTGGAAATATCGGCAAGGCTGTTGGAAAAGTTGCAGAGGCACTTGGCTGTAAGGTTATTGTAAACAAGCAAACGCCTGATCCTAATTATAATTGTGTTTCGCTCAAGACCCTGCTTAAGGAATCTGATATTATATCTATCCACTGCCCCTTGACTGATAAGACACGTGGTCTTATTGGTGAAAGGGAGCTTGATATGATGAAAAAGAGCGCTATTATTATAAATGTAGCGCGTGGTGCTATTTGGGATGAAAATGCGTTAAGCGAGGCTATTATTTCGGGGAAAATTGCAGGTCTTGGCTGTGATGTTTTCTCCTGTGAGCCATTACCAAAAAATCATCCCTTTAATAAGATATTAAATTATGATAATGTGTTGCTCACTCCTCATATGGCTTGGGGCTCATTTGAATCACGCACAAGATGCTTTTCTACTGTTGTTTCAAATATCGATGCCTTTTTAAATGGCAGAGAGCAAAATTTAATCAAATGATTTTATTGCCTTCTTTTTTGAGAAGGCATTTACCTTATAGTATAAAAATTCGACCTAATAATTAAAAGCTATTGATAATTTTTTTATTTTGATGTAAAATAGATATATAAAATTTGTTTAACGGGTGATAAGATGAAAGATATCATTGAAATTAACAACCTTAATAAAAGCTTTGGTGAGGTTAAGGCTGTTGATGATTTAAGCTTCCGTGTTAAGGAGGGTGAGCTGTTTGCTTTCCTTGGAATTAACGGTGCAGGAAAATCTACTACTATAAATATAATGTGCGCTCAGCTATCTAAGGATAGTGGAAATATTACAATTGATGGCTACGACCTTGATAAAAGCGCTGATAAAATTAAGAGTAAGCTTGGTGTTGTTTTTCAAAGCTCTGTGCTTGATTCTGCTCTTTCTGTATATGATAATTTACAGAGTCGTGCTGCGCTTTATGGAATTGTAGGAGAGGACTTTAAAAAGCGTATTTTTGAGCTTGCAAAAATGCTTGAATTTGAGGACTTATTAAAGCGTACTGTTGGTAAGCTTTCAGGTGGTCAGCGAAGAAGAATTGATATAGCAAGGGCGCTCTTACACAAGCCAAAAATTCTTATTCTTGATGAGCCTACTACAGGACTCGACCCTCAAACAAGAAAAATTCTTTGGGGCGTTATTTCTGAGCTGCGCAAGAGTGAAAATATGACTGTTTTCCTTACAACTCACTATATGGAGGAGGCATCCGAGGCTGATTTCGTTGTGATTATTGATAGTGGAAAAATCGCCGCTGAGGGTACCCCACTTCAGCTTAAAAACACATATACAGGTGATTTTGTTACTATTTATGGCATTGATGAGGACACTGTTAAGGGCTTTGGCTTTGAATATGAGAAAATACGTGATGCCTATCGCTTACTTGTGCCTGACACCAAGGCTGCAACTGAGTTGATTTTAAAAAATCCAAGCGTTTTTGTGGATTATGAAATTACTAAAGGAAAAATGGACGATGTTTTCCTTTCGGTGACAGGTAAAAGCTTGATTGGAGGTAACGAAAAATGAATGTAGCACTTGTCTTAATTAAAAGAAATGTAAAGCTATTTTTCAAGGACAAGGGAATGTTCTTTACCTCTCTTATTACTCCTGGAATTTTGCTCCTTTTATATGCTACGTTTCTTGGGAATGTTTATCGTGACAGCTTTGTTACTGGCTTGCCACCACAAATTACATTATCAGAGAGTATTATTGATGGATTAGTTGGCTCTCAGCTTATCTCATCTATTCTTGCAGTATCGTGCGTTACTGTTGCATTTTGCTCCAATTTTTTAATGGTACAGGACAGAGTTAATGGTAATATTAAGGATTTAAGAATTTCTCCAATTAAGCCCTCTATCCTTTCTCTTTCCTATTATTTTGCTACACTTATTTCCACGCTGATAATATGCTTTTTAGCAACAGCCATCTGCCTTATTTATGTTGCTATTGTTGGATGGTATATGTCATTTGTTGATGTGCTTTTACTCTTCTTAGATGTCTTGCTTCTTGTGCTTTTTGGAACTGCACTATCCTCTGTTATAAGCTTTTTCCTATCAACACAGGGGCAAATTTCAGCAGTTGGCACAATTATTAGTGCATGCTATGGCTTTATTTGTGGCGCTTATATGCCAATTTCCTCATTTGGCACAGGTCTTCAAAAGGCTATCATGTTTTTGCCAGGCACTTATGGTACTTCTCTTATAAGAAATCATTCTATGAGGGGTGTGTTTAATGAAATGCAAGAGCAAAATGTACCAAGCAAGGTTATTAAGGGCTTGGAGGATATGCTTGATTGCAATCTATATTTCTTTGATAATCAGGTGTCTATTCCTGTTATGTATTTGGTTCTTTCCTTATCGGTTGTTATACTGGTTGGAGCATATATTTTTATAAACGTTTTAAAAAAGAATGATAGATAATTAAAAATGATGCCGAGCGCTAATGTGGGAGATTATGCAAGTGAAACATTGCACAACTCAGAATCGCTCGGCTTTGAATTTTCTTTTTCGTCTGATTGTTTTTTTGTGGTATGCGCCATAAAAAACTATAATTATGATAAAATCTTAAAATATACGGAATTTTCGATAAAACACATGAGAAATAACAGTGTATTCTCGCGTTTCGGGAGTAATTCCTTTGTTTGAGGGTTGTATTCCTTCTGGCGAAATGATAGAATGTAAATACATAAACACCACGAAATGCGAGGAGGCATTACTATGGAAAAGAAAACGATGGGTAAATTCATATCGGCTCTGCGAAAAGCAAACGGAATGACACAAAAGGAGCTTGGCGAAAAGCTTTTCGTTTCGGATAAAACGGTGAGCAGATGGGAGTGCGACGAGTGTACACCGGAGCTTTCCTTGATACCTGCGATAGCGGAGATCTTTGGCATAACCACTGACGAGCTTCTCCGAGGAGAACGAAACAACCCCAATCGAGAAGCAGCCACCTCGGAAGATGTGGTAAGTAAGCAGAAGGCAAAAAGCGACAAGCAGTTCAAGCTGATGCTACATAGCAGAAAGAAGAAGTTTACCAACCTATCTTTTATCTCAATAGGTCTTATCATCGGAGGACTTATAGTCGCTATGATATGCAATCTCGGTTTCTCAAAAGGTCTGCTCGGCTTCTGCCTTGCAAGCGTATTCTTCGTAGCAGCTACGATATGTCAGATATGCTTCACCGTGAGCTTCAGGTTGCTCATTGACGAGGAAGAAATGGAACACGCCGAGGAAATTAAAAAAGCGGACACGGGTATGGTGTTCGGCTCGGTGAAGATATTCTTCGCAATATTTTTAACCTTTGCTTTTTGTCTGCCGATAGCAGTTCTTACGCTCTCTTATTTCAATAGTCACTATGGACTTGTTATCGACTCTTGGATTTTGTTTGGCTCTTTGTTCGCTGCCGTTGCATTTCTCCTTGCGTTCTGTGTATATAAGATATTCGTATTA
>JAGBEE010000040.1 GCA_017937135.1 Clostridia bacterium
AGAGTGCGATGCTCGCGCCTAAAAAACAGACATTAAAAGAAGAGAGCTTGCAACAAAACCGCAAGCTCTCAACCTTAAAATTTTACTAAAATAAATGTTTATACTTAATTTCAAGAGGGAATGTGTCCTTATTTGGTCTAAACTTATTACAACAGCCCTATTTTATAAATTCTGCAAAAACATATTCGCCATCTGTGTGTGTTGGCTTAACGTACCTAATTTCGCCACTGATTTTTTTATCACAAGGGACCTTTACCTCAATAAAATTAGGTGTGTGACCTAAGGCATATTCGCCATCAAACGTTTCAAATAACACCTCAATGCACTTGTTATTTTTAACATAATCATTTAAAAGAGAAGTTTTAATTTCCTTTTCAAGTGATTCAAGCAAATGTAAGCGCTCCTTTTTAATATTTTCTGGCACCTGCTCCTTCATCGTAGCAGCAAGCGTGCCCTGCCTTTTAGAATAAGGGAAAAGATGCATATGTAAAAATCGCTGGCTTTTTAAAAAGTCGTAGGTCTTATCAAAGTCCTCGTCTGTTTCTCCTGGAAAGCCTGTGATTATATCACATGAAAGCATAACATTTGGAAACGCTTCCTTTAAATAATCAATATTTCTTTGAGCCATTTCGATATTGTACTTACGCTTCATAGAATTTAAAGTTTTTGTACAACCACTTTGCATAGAAATGTGAAAATGTGGCATTACCTTGTCAAGACCTTTAATTTTATCTACAAAGTCTTTAGTTATAGCGCTTGGGTCAAGCGAGCCGAGACGTATGCGCTTGATCCCATCGATTTTGTTAGCCTCTGCCATTAAATCTGCGAGGGAGTATCCGTTTTTAAAGTCTTTTCCGTATGAAGCAGTCTCAATTCCTGTCAGCACCACCTCTAAGCAGCCTTTTTTTGCAATTTCTTTAACCTCGTTAATTACATTTTCTGGCATTGCAGAGCGCACACTTCCTCTTGCATATGGAATAATACAGTAAGCGCATTTGGAATCGCATCCGTCTTGAATTTTTATAAATGCGCGAGTTCTTTTAAGAGGAGCACCAACCATCATATTATCAAAGCTGCCACTATATATGTCCGAGCTATAATCGCAACATAGCTTCTCGTTTTTCAAGAGCGAAAGGGCAATTTCGGGGATTTTTGATTTTGCGTTGTTTCCTATAACAAGGCTAACACCGTTTATCTCCTTGGCTTGGTCAGGGCTTATCTGTGAATAGCATCCCGTAACTATGACCTTGGCATTTGGATTCTTTTGAATACAACGTCTTATTAGTTGCCTTGATTTTCTATCACTTTCAGCAGTTACGGAGCAGGTGTTGATTACATATAAATCACAAGCATCTGAGCCTTTTAAAATAGCAACACCGTTTTTGACCAGCTCGTTCATAATATAATCGCTTTCGTACTGATTAACACGACAGCCAAGAGTGATAACGGAAGCGGTAAATTTCTTATCCATAAAAGCCTCCTTAGTGAATTTTTATTATTTTATCACAAAAAAAGAGGCATGTAAATAAAATATTGAAAATAACTTGAAAAACACTATTATAAACAGTATAATATAATAAAGAAAATTGGAGAAGTTTTATGAGAGAATTTAAAATAAACTCAAACGACAGTGGACAGCGCCTCGATAAATTTATTCTAAAAACAGTTAAGGGAATGCCAATGTCGCTAATGTATAAAGCGATTCGCCTAAAAAAGATAAAGGTTAACAGAAAACGAGCAACCGAAAAGCAAATATTAAACGAAAATGACGTTGTACAAATGTTTTTAAGTGAGGATTTGTTTTCTGAAAAAATAACTGCTAATGAGTTTTCAAGCATTAAGCCTAATCTTAATATCGTTTATGAGGACGAAAACATTCTTTTGTGCGATAAGCCTGCTGGTGTATTAGTGCATACAGGTGATGGCGATGGCAAGATTAGTGGGGATGGCAGCACACAGGATAGAAGTACTCTTATATATCACATACAAGCGTATCTTTATCAAAAGGGAGAATATGATCCGCAAAATGAAAATTCCTTTGCGCCTGCACTTTGTAATCGAATAGATAGAAACACAGGTGGAATGGTGATTTGCGCCAAAAATGCGCCTGCCCTAAGAGCAGTAAATGAGCGCATAAGGGAAAATAAAATCAGCAAGCATTATTTGTGCGCTGTACACGGAAAAACACCTCGAAATAAAGACACGCTGTCTGATTTTTTGATAAAGGACTCAAAAAATAATAAGGTAAGAGTTTTAAAAAACAAGCAACAGGGTGCTAAGGAAATAATAACAAAATACACTTTAATTGAACATAATGCAAGGCTTAACATTTCACTTTTAGAAATAGAGCTTGTAACAGGTAGGACACATCAAATAAGAGCGCATATGGCATCTATAGGTAACAGCCTTTTAGGAGACGGAAAATATGCAAGCATTCAAAAGGATAAGGCAATCGGCTATAAGCATCAAGCGCTTTATTCTTATAAGCTTGAATTTTTACCGTATGACGATATTCTTTCTTATTTGAATGGGCGCATTTTCAAGGTAAAGCCAAGCTCAATATATTTTTTAAGGGAGTTTTCAGTCTTGCCAAATTCTAAAATCCAGCTTTAATATTACAAATTATAAAAAAATATACTAAAAAAGTATAAAAAAGTGTTGACATTGAACTCGTTTTGCTGTACAATTAACATATAGAAATATATTCTCATAATAATAAAGGAGGCTTCCTAATGAGCAAAATTCAGGAAAGAAGAGAGAAAACCGCTAACACCGAGTACGAAAACAAGGCTGTTATGGCTGAGGGTAACGAAAACGGTGGCGCAAATATGGTATTCAAGAGAGTTTTAATGGTTGCAATTATGATAGTAATTGTAGGCGCATTAGTTCTTCTTGTGCTTAATTCAATAGTAGATTCATATGCTGCTAAGTTTAATGATGCTGGTGTTGATATAAATATAGCCGCATCTGATTCAAAGCTTGAGACTATAAATAGAAACGAGCCACTTTACAATGGCGCAATAGAGCAAGCTATAAAGGATGGCACAATTAACAAAGACATCAACGCAATGTACACAGCAGCTCTTACAAATTATGCAAACGCTTCTACAGATATTAAAGCTAAGGCTGGCGTTTACAACTTTGTAATTATCGCAACAAACGCAGAGGAAGAGGACATTGAAACAGGTCTTATTCTCTTGGCTTCTATTGACACAACAACCGAAAAGGTTACATACGCAATTATCGAAAAGACAAACCTCGTAGTTATCCCAACAGTTGGTGTAGGTCCTCTTTATGATGCTTATGCTTGGGGTGGAGCAGCACTTCTTGCAAGAACAGTTCAAGAAAACTACGGTGTAGCAGTTAACGGCTTTGTAGAAACAGGCTTTGAAGGCTTCAAGAAGGCAGTTGACAACTATGGTAAGGTTAAAATCGACGGTAAGGAATACACAGGTGAAACACTTTACACATTCGTTCTTGAAAGCGAAGACAGAGCAGTTGCTATGACAAAGATAGTTAAAGCTCTTATGCCAAAGATAGTTGAGTCTGGTATGGGTGGTGCAAAGGATACTCTTGATACAATTACAGACGATATGTCAGCATCAGTTTCAAGAGATGACTTTGGTACACTTTACGACCTTGGAGTATCAGTATTCGAAAACACAGCAGATGCAATTTATGTTGGAACATCAACAGATGCAGTAGCAAGCTATATGGGTGGCGCTGGTGTGTTTGCTCGTACATGCGATTACGCAGCAGAAAGAGCAATACTCTTAAAGGCTCTTGGTCTTGATAAATAATTAAATATAATGAAAACCGACTTTTTAGTCGGTTTTCAATTTTGATAGATTGTCACCCGGCTTCTGATTTGGGGTGACAATAAGGACGACATTTATGAAAGAAAAAATACTTGAAATATTAAATAATAATGTAGGAAAAAGCGTATCGGGTCAGCTTTTGGCACAAAGCTTAGGTATTAGTAGAAATAGCGTTTGGAAAATCATAAATAAGCTAAAGGAAGATGGCTATAATATAACCTCTCAGACTAATGCAGGCTACACTCTGAATGCAAGTGTTGATATTTTTACAGAAAACAGCATAAATAGCCATTTAAAAAATGAACACAAGATAATAATATATGATAAGGAAACCTCATCAAATACTGTTGCAAAAAGGCTTGCAAGCGAGGGAGCAGACGAGGGGACGGTGGTCATAGTTAACTCACAAACTGCAGGTCGTGGCAGAATGGGTAGGCGCTTCATTTCAGAAAGTGACAATGGACTTTATATGTCAATAATATTAAGACCACAGATTTCTGCATCAGAATGTGTAAACATTACTGTTTTAAGCGCAGTAGCAGTATGTGAGGCTATAGAGGAAACAAGTGGTAGAGGGTGTCAAATCAAGTGGGTAAATGACATATACATAAAAGATAAGAAGGTATGTGGAATTTTAACCGAGGCTGCAATGGATTTTGAGCTTGGCAAGCTTGATTATGCAATAGTTGGAATAGGAGTAAACCTGTCAGCGCCTAAAGGTGGATTTGATAAGGAGATAGAGAATATAGCCACGGCAATTTATGAAAACAAGCGCCCCTGTGGTTATAAAGCAAGGCTGTGTGCCAAAATAATAGAAAAGCTCTTTGAATATTATCCGACCCTTACAAAAAAGGATTATATAAAAAAATACCGAGAAAAATCAAACCTTATAGGTAAAGAGGTAAATGTTTATATTGGTAACGAGATAGAGAGTGGAACTGTTACTGATATAGATGAAAATGCAAGCTTAGTGGTTGCGACCAAGGGCGGCATAAAAAAATACAATTCTGGCGAGGCACGTGTTCGTAAAAATGAAAGTGACTAAAGCTCAAGAACTAACTCAAATATCATTGCTTGTAGCCTTTTTAGCAGTGATATCTCAAATAGTAATACCTACGCCTTCACTTGTTCCAATTACACTTCAAGTCTTTATTGTCAGCCTAATAGGCTATTATTCTGGAGTTAAGAGGGCAACTGTAATAATTCTTATTTACATCATATTAGGAGCTATAGGTGCACCCGTTTTTTCATCCTTTAGTGGTGGTGTCCAAGTGCTTTTCAGCTACACAGGTGGCTTTATTTTTGGATATTTTCCCCTTGCGATAATGTGCGCGCTTGCAAAAGAAAAGCACTTAGCTATACCTTTAGGCGTTATAGGAGTAATGCTGTGTCATTTGATAGGTGTAATTCAATATTCGCTCCTCTCAAATATAACCTTTATAAATGCGCTTGTAGCAGTGTCACTGCCATTTTTACTAAAGGACATAGCATTATGCATACTTGCGTATTTCGTTGCCGTTAGTCTTCGTAAAAAAATAAAATAGCACCATCATTTTTAGTTGATGGTGCTATTTTTATTTATCTTCATTTACGCTATTCCAGTTGATAGGGGGCAAATTATTGCTTATTAAAAACTCATTTGCTCTTGAAAACGGGCGTGAGCCAAAGAAGCCGTTATATGCAGAAAGTGGCGAGGGGTGTGCAGATTCTATTATTAAATGACTCTTATTTGTGATATATTTTTTCTTCGAACGAGCATTAGCACCCCATAAAATAAATACAATAGGCGAATTACTTGTGTTGAGCCTTTTTATAACCTCATCAGTAAAAATGCTCCACCCAATATTTTGGTGACTGTTTGCCATTCCTTGCCTTACTGTTAGCGTAGCATTTAAAAGAAGCACGCCTTGCTTTGCCCAAGAGGTTAGCTCTCCGTGTGATGGAATAGCCATGCCAATATCAGAATTTAATTCCTTATAAATATTAACAAGCGATGGTGGGATTTTTATTCCCTTCTTAACCGAGAAGGAAAGTCCGTGCGCTTGCCCAACCTCGTGATATGGGTCCTGACCCAAAATAACGACCTTAGTGTCGCTAAATGAGGTGTATTTTAAAGCATTGAATATATCAAACATCGAAGGAAAAATAACCCTTTGACTATATTCATTTTTTAAAAACTCTCTTATTTTAAGATAATATTCCTTTTGGAATTCATCCTTTAAAACAATGTCCCAGTCATTTCCTAAATTAATCATAATCGCTCCTGCTTAGTGAAAAGTCATCGTACAAATATATGGTAACATTTTTGTATTTTTTTGTCAACTATTTTCTCTATCTTACTTGAAATACGCGAGTGCGTGTGTTATACTGAGAAAAAATAATAAAAGTGAGGTTTCTTTATATGATTAGAGTAACTGTATGGAATGAATTTTTTCACGAGAGAACAGAAGAAAATGTAAAAAAGGTATATCCTAACGGAATACACAATGCAATTAAGGATTTCCTTGGAACAAATGAGGATATCGTTGTAAAAACAGCAACACTCTGTGATGAAAATTGTGGAATAACTGATGAGCTTTTGGCAGAAACTGACGTTATGATTTGGTGGGGACACGTAAAGCACGGAGATGTTCCTGATGAAATCGCTATTAAGGTTAAGGAAGCAGTTCTTGGTGGTATGGGTATTATATTCCTTCACTCAGCACATCACTCAAAGGTGTTCAAGCTTCTTATGGGTACAACCTGTAATCTTGGTTGGAGAGAGAGCAATGATAAGGAAAGACTATGGATTCTTGACCATAATCACCCAATTATGCAAGGCATAGAGGGTAGATATTTCGAACTTGAGGCTGAGGAAACATATTCCGAGCCATTTGGTATTCCTGACCCTGACAAGCTTCTTATGATAGGCTGGTATAATGGTGGTGAGGTGTTCCGTTCAGGCTGTGTATGGCACAGAGAAAACGGAAAGGTATTTTACTTCCAACCGGGTCACGAAACATTCCCAACCTTCTATAACGAAAATGTACAAAAGATTATTACAAACGCAGTAAGATGGGCAGCACCTGTATGTCCCAAAATTAAGCTTGAGTGCCCTTGGGTAGCAAGAATAGAGGAAAAATAATGATAAAAATAGGAATTATCGGTGCAGGTAAAATATGTCAAGGCGTTCACCTTCCTGCTTATGATAAGATAGACAACACTAAAATAGTAGCAATTTGCGACATCGATAGTAAAAAGCTTGATGATATGAAGCAAAGATATCCCGATGCTCGCTTATATACAGATTACAAGCAGATGCTCGATACTGAGGAGCTTGACGCAGTAGATATTTGTACTCCTAATATTCTTCACTCCACAGTCGCAATATACGCTTTAAACAAGGGCATACACGTAATGTGTGAAAAGCCTGATGCTATAAGCGTTAGCGAGGCTGAAAAAATGAAGGAAGCTGCTGAAAAAAGTGGAAAAACTTTAATGGTAATGAGAAATAACCGTTATCGTCCATCGACCACCTTTTTAAAGGAGTATATCAAAGAGGGCAAAATGGGAGAAATATATGCTGCTCGCTGTGGTTGGATAAGACGTCGTGGCATCCCTGGTTGGGGTGGATGGTTTACTGACAAAAAGCAAGCAGGTGGAGGTCCACTTATCGACCTTGGTGTTCACATAATTGACCTTGCTATGTATTTAATGGGCAATGTAAAGCCTGTTAGCGTTAGTGGCTGTACCTATTCCAAATTTGCGCACACGTCGTACAGCAAAATGGACGTTGAGGACTTGGCAATGGGCTTCATTCGCTTTGATAATGGCTCATGCCTACAAATCGAGTTTTCTTGGGCATCAAATATTGAATGTGACCAAATGTTCTTGGAGCTTCGTGGCGAAAAGGCAGGCTCAAGAATGTCAGGCATAGACAGAAAATTTGAGATATTTACAACCGAATGCAATACAAATGTAAATATAAAGCCTGACGTTGACGACTATAGAGGTATGCAGCATCACGAAGCAAATATCCGTCATTTTATCGATGTAATAGCGAATGGTGCTGAGCCGGACTTTACACCCGAGCAGGGCTTAAATATGGTTAAAATTCTCGAGGCTCTTTATGAGTCGGCAAGAATAGGCAAGGAAATTCAGCTATAAATAAAAGCAAACAGTGATTTATATTTAAAAAGGCTTTCTGAAAGGAGAGCCTTTTTTACGTATAAGTGTACAACCTTTGCCATTTCAAGCATTGATTCCGAACAACCATACGGTTGCTACCATGCGCACTGCGTGCATTTCCATACAACCTTCGGTGATTCAATGCAATGCGCCAAATTGATTCCATACGCACTGCGTGTGATTCCGAACAACCATACGGTTGATTCCATACACGCTATCGCGTGATTATGATAGGCTCCATCTGACGAGGTGCTCCTTGTGGGTATGCCTTGTGCAGAGCTGTCGCCAAAGGCGACTGAGGGAGAGAACCATAAAAAAGTAATTATTTTAAATTTAAA